>DAOUBK010000086.1:0-6402 GCA_034432635.1 Roseiflexus sp. | reverse complement strand
GAGGCATGCGGTGCTCCTGGTATGGCTCTGGTCGTAGTAACCCGCATCGGACCAGACGGACGCCGCGCCTTCAATACGCCTTTCCACCTAGGCGCTCACAATCCCAAAACCCTACACCTGAGAGCTGCCCCTCTCCCGCGCGCGGGAGAGGAGCGACCAGAACCACGCGCCAGGGCGTTCCAATGCGGCAGAAGTTGTGTTAGCTCATATATTCTGTCCGCCCTGAATGGGGCGGGAGTCCCCTGGGCAGCTTGTGGCAGCAGGGCATGCAGTTCCGTGATATGGGCGAGCCGGAGGCGCGCTCCCATGAGGCATACCAGCTCTTGTACGCAGCGGTGCGTCGCTCAGGCGTGGCGCCAGGGTGATGACGCGATAGCGTGCCCTGACGTCTATGCCATTAGATGTGATATGGTACATAGGAGGTATCTGCATACGGCGACGCCCGCACGTCCGGAGCGTGATCTCCTCCGAATCCCTTCCTCCTCGTGGAAGAGACCATCCTGTGTCTACATGATTTGAGTGCTGTTACACACCCTGCCTCAATGCCCGGAGATCGGGCGCCGCTCAGCAGACGAGCACCGACGCGCTGCCAGCCACCCGACACTGCCAGCTGCCAGTGCCGCGCCAGCCCACACCATGCGTTGACAGCGCATATCCCCCAACACGACGCGCGCGGTGTTATAGCCGCTCGCAGCGAAGACCCCTCCCCCCGGATGCATGCTGGCGCCGGTGAGGTACAACCCACGGATCGGCGTGCGGTACTTCGCCAGTTCCGGCAACGGACGAAAGAAGAACATTTGATCGAACGACATCTCAACATGCATCACATTGCCGCGCAACAGGCCCAGGCGTCGTTCTAGGTCGAGCGGTGACTGGATGAACCGGTCGATGATCTTGCCGCGCATGTTTGGCGCGTGACGGTAGAGCACCTCGAGAATACTGTCCGCCACTTCTTCGCGAATGTCGTCCCAGTGGCGCCCGTCGGCAAGTTCATAGGGGAAGTACTGCGACCAGAGAAACACAGTGTGCTTCCCCTCTGGCGCAACCGTCGGGTCAATCGCGGAGAAGGTCATACTGATGACTGCCGGCTCACGGGATGGCAGACCGCGCTGGTAGTCGGCGAAGGCATTGCGCAGATACTGGAGCGAAGGGCACAACATCTGTAGACCGTGATGGCTCCAGTGCGGCTTGCCGCCTGAAGGTGCGCCGGGGTAGTCGGGCAATTCTTCCGCAGCGCAACGTACAGTCATACCAAACCCGTTGCCGATGCGAATGGTGCGCACACGTTCCGCCAGACCTGTCGGCAGATGTTCGGCGCCGACCAGGTCGAGCATGGTGGTGATGACATGTGCATTCGATACCACTAGCGGGGCACTGATGCGTTCCCCACTCTGTAATTCGACCCCCTGCACACGTTTGTTCTGCACGAGGATCCGTTTCACTGGTGCATCGAGTCGCACCTCACCACCGGCTGCTATCAGCGAACGCGCCATCGCCTGCGTCAGCATGCCACTTCCGCCCTTTGGGTGCTTTGCGCCGCTCAGATGCATCATGGCATACCAGCCAAAATGGTCGCCCGAACCGATCTCATCCGGCGGCGGACCGGACTGCGCGCCGAGCCATGCCATAAACGCGCGCATTGGCTCGCTCTCGAACTGTTCGACAATCAGTTGGCCGTAGGACGTGAACAGACGCCGCACCGTTTCAAGCGTGCCATTCCACCTACCGGTTCTCAATTGCGCCTTGATCATGCTGCCGAACAACCCGGTGATCGTCGGAGGATTAAGAAAGGTTTCGAAAACCGCTTCGTTGATCGGGCGCCAGAAGGCGAGGAAACGCCGGTACGCTTCAGCATCACGCGGCGATACGCTGGCGATCGATTCGCAGGTCTTATCCACATCACGATAGAGCGCAATTGCACCAGAGCCGTCGGGGAGCGGGTAGAACGCAAACGGGTCCATATCGCAGTATTCAAGCCCGTAGCGTTCAAGTTCCAGATCGCGGATGACCGGAGTCAGATGGATCATGATGTGTGCCGACGATCCGACATCGATTTTGTAGCCGGGGATCACTTCTTCGGTACAGACTGCGCCGCCGATGATCGGACGACGCTCGATCACTAGGGTGCGTAGCCCGGCGCGCTGGAGATACCCGGCGCACGTTAGCCCGTTATGCCCACCACCAACCACAATTGCGTCATAGTCGTATTTCTGAGGCATGACACTCTCCGCTGAAGAACAACATGATATCGATACATAGCCACAATACGTGGTGTTCACATCACTCCAGAATATGGGCAATTGCCCCTTGCTTGCCGGAGTGAATTTTTCTATACTTGATTGCAATATCTGCCGCATGTACGGCGGGCGCAAGTGATAGGATTGCTTCCCAATCATACAGGCAGCGCGCATATTGGCTGCGAAACGAATCCGCGTTCATTTATGCGCTGTATACGAATACGATACTCTGCCAGGGTTAGTATACATCAGGATACCGGCTGTAACGTGAAAACACCCGAAGAAGCAGGAGGGAGCGATGAATGCACAACGTGTGCGCTGGCTGGAGCGTCTGCCGTATGATACGTTGCTTGCATACCGGCAGGCGTTCGTCTTGCAGTACCTGGCGTTGCTTTTGGTTGGCGGTACTGTTGCTGGTGCTCTGCTTGCTCCCTTTGCCAACCAAACGCCGGAGAGCCTGATCATTGCGCTTGCGAACTACGCAGTTGTGCTGATCGGCGTGCTAGGTTCGATCTGGCTCTTGCGTCGGGGACACCTGCGCCCGGCAGTCATGACCCTTGTGCTGGTTATTCTGATGGTGCTCGGCGTTGTCATGGCACTCTATGGGAAGAGCCGTGTTGAGTACACCCTGCCCGGTCTGATAGTTCCAATCATACTGTCAGGGATGATCCTGGGAAGGCAAAAGTTGTGGCTTACCAGCGCGCTGGCTATTGCAATTGTCGCCGTTACCTGGCTTGGCATAGTCTATGCTCCGCAGTGGTTTGGTACCGTGTACTCACCTGAATCTCATCCACTCGTGTCCATTGCTGGCTTTGCTCTTGTCATCGTCATCATAAGCCTGGTCATCGACCGTTTCGGAGGTCTGCTGCGTCAGTCGCTCGAACAAGCGCAGGCGCGCGAAGCGGAACTTGAAACGTTGCGCGCGTCACTGGAGCGCACTGTGGAAGAACGCACCGTCGTTCTTCAGCAGAAAGTTGACGAACTGCTCTTAGTACACGATACGGTGCGTATGCTGAGTGTGCCAGCCCTGCCGGTGTTGCCCGGTGTGCTGGTGTTGCCGCTGATCGGCTCCTTCGATAGCCGCCGGATTGATGAACTGAACCATACCACTCTGCACGCCGTTGAACAGCGTCGCGCCAGGTCGGTTATTTTCGATGTTACAGGCATTCCTGCTATGGATACCCACACCGCCCAGGCACTACTCCAGACGGCTGCGGCAGTGCGCCTGCTCGGTGCCCAACCGTGGCTAGTTGGGTTGCGCACTGAAGTGGCGCAGACGATTGTGAGTCTTGGAGTCGATCTACGCGCATTTCGCACGTCTGCCAGTCTCGAGAGTGCAATCAGCTTGCTCGCCGGTCACAGTGACATGGGGGAGTCAACATCGCATCCCCGTGCGCCAGAGCCGCCGGACGGGAATGGCGCCTGGCATAGCAACTGATCGCACATAGTCGCACGCGGCGCTCGCTTCCGGCAGGCTGTACATCAAGTAGAGTCCGCGAAGGTGGACGTCGCATCAGAGGGTTGCGGGCTTATGGGGGTTGAACAGTTACTCTGCGCTGAGGGCTGATATGCACGTGGGTAGGTGAAGGCAATACCTTCGCCTACCCATATGCCTTCGCCTACCCGCAACGCCAGCGCCTACCCCTGGAGTTCGCACACGCTGGAATGAGCGGGTCGCATCAGCTGACGCGCGAAAGTCATGCTTCCGCATGCTGCCGGTCACGAGCGTGTGGAAGCACCATGGCGCACATCGGCAGGGGTGACGCATGCGTTGCCCGTTTCCCTTTCAGGGGCAGACAGAACAGGCCGGGTGTGTGCGGGAGTCAGGGCTTGGGGATACCCTAGTTGACCCTCACCCCCGGCCTCTCTCCAACGCGCGGGGAAGGGGAGTTCAGATCTGAGCGCTGGGGCGTTCCAATGTGGCAGAAGCCGTGCTGGCTCGGATGTTTTGTCCGCCCCTGAACGCACGCGGGAGAGGGGAGACCAGAGCCACGCGCCGGGGCGTTCCAACGTGGTAGAAGCCGCTGGCGTACCGGACTGCAATGTTCAATCTTTATCAGCCTGCTCGACCCGACCACCTGCAGCAATCTCATAGCACTTCTTGCAGAACAAGATCTGTCTCTGCATCACCGCGCCAGATGCAGCGTCCGATCCGCCATGACCTGCTGCGCCGCCAGTTCCAGCGCGTCGTCGAGGGGAACGAGATCAGAGGTATCACCGTATCGCCGTTGCAACGCTGCAGCAATCAGGTGATCGGCAAGCTGCGGGTTCTTTGGCAGCAGTGAGCCGTGCAGATAGCATCCAATCGTGTTGCGATACACCGCTCCCTCGGTGCGGTCTTCGCCATTGTTGCCATGCCCGACAAGCACCCGCCCCAGTGGACGAACCCCCGCACCCAGATAGGTGCGCCCGGAGTGGTTCTCGAACCCGACGAGTCGCAGCGCCGCACCACACAGCGCGGGTTCGGTCTCGATGACAACATTGCCGATCAGACGCTCTCTTCCGCCGACGGTATACACGTCGAGCGCGCCGATGCCAGGTAATCGCTGCCCGGTATGCGTCAGGAAGTAATGCCCCAGTAACTGATACCCGCCGCAGATTGCTAGCATCACCAACCCGTCGTCAATCGCAGCGCGTAGCGCCGGTCCCTGATGCGTCAGGAAATCTTCCGCGATCAGCGCCTGACCGCTGTCCTGCCCGCCGCCGAAGAAAGCAATGTCCATGGCAGACCAATCGACGGTTGTGCCGAGACCGACCGGCAGCACGTCACAGTCGATGCCGCGCCAGAGGCACCGTTGCCGCAGCACAACGATATTGCCGCGGTCGCCATAGATGTTCATATGGTCGGGGTAAAGATGAGCAACACGGATCCGTCGGGTCATCCCTCGCCTCATACGCATCTTACACACATTATCCCAAACATATCCCACATTATCCCACATTATCCCACAGACTTTTCCCATGCCGGCGCGCCAGACTCCAGATCATGTGTTCTGCCGTTTGTCAATCGTTTCGTCACAGTAGTGACAATCATTTTTAGCATATTTGTTCGTGTATTTTCTATGCGCAGGTATGGTATGATTGCTTTCCTCTTCAGACCGACCGCGTCGGAATGTTTGCAACGGAGGAGACCGGATATGACTTCATGGCAGACAGGCGATGTTCGTGTTCAGGGTCTGCGGATCCACTACACACGCACCGGCGGCGCGGGATATCCGCTCGTACTGGCGCACGGTTTTTCCGATGACGGGCTATGCTGGACGCCGGTTACCCGTGCGCTGGAGGCGATGTTCGACGTTGTCATGGTCGATGCGCGTGGGCATGGTCGCTCCGATGCTCCGGACAGCGGTTATGGTCCGCTCGACCATGCCGGTGATCTGGCAGGAGTCATCACTGCGCTTGGGCTTCATCGCCCCTTTATTTTGGGGCATTCGATGGGAGCGATGACGGCGCTGACGCTGGCGGGAATCCGTCCTGATCTGGTGGATGGCATTCTGCTGGAAGATCCGCCCCCCTGGTGGGAAGCTGGAAACCTGAGCGCTGCCGCAGCGGACAACGATCGCTGGGAGGGAATGCGCGCCTGGGTGTCCGGACTGAAACGTCAGACCCGCGACGAGTTGATCGCAGCTCAACGCGCCGCAATGCCGGCATGGTCGGACGATGAACTCGGACCATGGGCGGACGCCAAGCATCGTCTGAGTATCAACGTTATCAATCGCAGCGCACCGACCGATGTTGAGTGGGGGACAATCCTGCGCCGTGTCACCTGCCCAACGCTGCTGATCACCGCCGATTCGGCGCTCGGCGCTCTGGTGACGCCGGAAAACGTCCAGACATTGCGGCAGTTCATTCCGCATCTCCAGGTTGTGCACATCCTCGATGCCGGGCACAGCATTCGACGCGATCAGTTCGACCGTTACCTGACAGTGGTTCGTGATTTTCTTGCAACGCATGCACCGGAGTAATACGTATGCGCCGTGGGCTGGCGCTCATCGCCCTGCTCTCTCAGGTTCAGGGATGGACAGAACCTGCAAGCATGTGCAGGAATAGGGCTTGGGGACGACCTGAATGCCCTCACCCCCTGCCCCCTCCTCTCAGGTGGAGGGTTTTTGCTAGGCCGCTTTCTGATGCGCTTGGTCGGTTGGCGGACGCGCGCCGTGGGGGT
>DAOUBK010000085.1:0-29715 GCA_034432635.1 Roseiflexus sp. | reverse complement strand
GAGCGTCCGCGGGGGGAGCGTCCGCGGGGGGAAGGGCGCCCGCCCCGCGAGGAACGCCAGTCGCGGCGAACGAGTGAACGTCTGACCGAAACGTACCGCTCAGCCGATAGTGAAGACGATTTCAGCCGGAATGCGACCATCGAGGATTTGATGTCGAAGTTCGGCGGATCGCGGCGCAACGAGCGCCGCCGTCGCCAGGAGGATGACGACGACATGGAGGATCGCCATCTTCGCCGTCAGCGTGACGCTATCCGGCGCACGTTGCAGCAACTCGATGATGATTGAGATTCTTGACATCCGGTTTCCAGAGCGAGTATAATTGCGAAAACCGGCGCGGCATTGCCGCGCCGGTCAAGTGTTGCGTTACATGCCGCGCAGCAGTAGTGTATGACAGAAAATCGTGGTATGCCCGATCGAGCGCATACCGTTGATGTATTTGTGTGAGGTTGATACCGATGCCCAAGCGAACATGGCAGCCCAAACGCATTCCGCGTCGCCGAAAGCATGGCTTTCTGGCGCGTATGGCAACCAAAGATGGTCGTGCAGTGCTCCGCCGCCGCCGATTGCAGGGGCGCTACCGCCTGACCGTGAGCGATGAGCGTCGTCAGATCCGTCGCGGGCATCGGTGATTCCGTCGATCTGTGGGCGGCGGGTATGCCCGCGTCTCTTCGAATTACGTGCCCACAGCCTGCGATGAAACGCGCCTATCGCCTTCGCACGCCGGAACAGTATCAGCGGGTACGCCGCGATGGTCGCACCTGGGACGCGGGGATGCTGATGCTCAATGCCGCTCCAAACCGGCGCCGTCTGTCACGCTGCGGTTTCGTAACACCCAAACGACTGGGGGGCGCAGTGACACGCAACCGCATCCGTCGCCGTGTGCGTGAGGCAGTGCGTCTCCTGTATCCGCAGATTGTTCCGGGTTGGGATATCGTCTTCGTTGCACGCTCACCCGCGCTTGCAGAGGTAGCCTTTCCGCAACTCCAGGCGCTGGTGCAGCAGGCGCTTCAGCGCGCTGGCGTGTTGCAGATGTCGGATGGCGGTCAGTCCGACGGGGGATAAGGGGCGCGCCTGGTACTGACAGATGTTCAAAAATGCGCTAGAATACACACGTTACGTGCAGTCGTGTGTGGTAAGGATACATCGCTATGCCGATCTGGCTCGCATTCGTCGAATTTCTGCAGCAGGTGCTGTTGACCTTCTATCAATGGACGGGCAGCGCCGGGTTTGCCATTATTCTGTTCACCATTGTTGCGCGCCTCGTCATTCTGCCGCTGACGATCAAATCGCTCCAGTCGTCGCGCAAAATGCAGGAACTGCAGCCGCACATGAAGGAGCTGCAGCGCAAGTATGGCAAAGATCCCCAGAAACTCCAGGAAGAGACGATGCGTCTCTACCGCGAGTATAAGGTCAACCCGGTCGGTGGATGTTTGCCGATGCTCCTCCAGTTGCCTATCTTCCTGGGTGTGTACCAGGCAGTCATCAACCTGACGCGCGTCTCGCCTGCCGAGCACGCCGGCAGCGCGATGCTGCGGGTGCTCAACGAGCAGGGTATTGCTGTAGGCGCCGCCAGTGCAACCCTCGGTCAACCACAACTGGCGGGCAGTTTTCTCTGGTTGCCCGACCTGGGGAAGACCGACCCGTACTACATTCTGCCGATCCTGTCGGTCATTTTCCAACTCATTGTGCAGTTGATGGCAACGCCGCGGGTGCAGGATCCCCAGCAGAAGGCGATGATGCAGTCGATGCTGATCCTGCCGATTGTGTTCGGATATATTGGGTTCATCTTCCCGAGTGGGGCGGTGCTCTACTGGGTGGTCGGCAGCATTCTGTCGATCATTCAGCAGTACGTTATTTCTGGTTGGGGGTCGCTTGCGAATTATCTCAAGTTCCTGCCGACCGATGGCGGTCTCTTTCCGCCGGTGCCGCCGCCGTCGGTGCAGGCGGCAGCACCCTCAACCGGCAGTGGCAGCGCATCTGCAACCGACGAGCCGGCGCAGAAAGTCGATTTCTGGGACATTCTCCGTCCACTGACTGAAGCGCGCAGCGGGACGGTTGAGTCTCCGTCGCAGGCGACCGAAAGCGTCGCACCATCGGAGGTGCAACAGGCGGCGCCGCGACGCCGGAGGGTGCGCAGGTGATATGCAATCCGCCGGAGTACACCGGCGCGTGGATGCCATACTCCAACCCGAGGGTTCCATGAAACATATCGAAATCAGCGCACGCACAGTAGCGGAAGCAATCCGGCTTGCCCTCGCGCAACTTGGCAGGGATCGCGATGAAGTGGCAATCGAAGTGCTCGAACCGGGCGGCAATGGTGATGAGGCGCTCGTGCGCGTGACGGTTGTTGAGGACGAAGCCGATGAAGCGCCGGCAGCGCCGTGCGGAGCATCAACCGGTTCGGTTGATCAGATCGCCCGCCAGATTCTGGAAGATATTCTTGAACGCATGGATATCCATGCCTACGTCACGGCGGTTGTCAGCACCGTTCCCGATCAGCACGGTGAACCGGAAGAAACGGTGACGCTCCACATCGAGGGCGCCGATGAGGAGGCGATGAGTCTGCTCATCGGGCGGCGCGGCGAGACGCTGCGGTCGCTGCAATTCATGGTCAATCTCCTGGTTAGTCGGCGGGTTCAAAAATGGCCGCAGATTGTCGTCGATGTCGGGAATTATCGTCAGCGTCGCCAGGAGGCGCTCGAAGGGCTGGCGCGGCGGATGGCGGAACGGGTGCGCCAGAGCGGGCGCCCGTTGATGCTCGAGCCGATGGGCGCCTATGAACGACGGATTGTTCATCTTGCGCTGCGTTCCGATCCGACGGTGTACACCGAGAGCAGCGGCGAGGGGGAAAATCGCAAGGTTGTGATCTATCCGGCAAAACGGTCGTGACACTGATGACACGGTAGCGAGGAGCGGGAGCAGATTCCGGTCGTAACGCCGGTTGTGCATTCCCGCTCTTCTTTTTTTCTATGCAGACGCCAGACTATCTCCTGATCGGGCATATGACCCGCGACCGCCTGCCTGATGGCGCGTTTGCGCCGGGTGGCACCGCGCTCTATGCCGCTCTCACAGCGCGTCGGTTGGGGCGGCGGGTGGGTGTCGTTTCGGCGCAGGCGACGATCCCTCTCGACTGGGATGCCGGTATCGTGGTGGCGTTCGTTCCGACGATGGAAACGCCGGTATTCGAGAACCGCTACACCCCGCAGGGGCGGGTGCAGACTCTGCATGCCGAATCCGGCGTCCTGACGCTCGATCATGTGCCGCCTGCCTGGCGCGAGGCGCGTATTGTGCATCTGGCGCCGATTCTGGCGGAGACGTCCGAACAACTGGTGGACTCGTTCCCCGACGCGCTCCTCGGCATGACGCCGCAGGGCATGATGCGCGCCTGGAGTACGCCGCTTCCTGCGCGTATCATCTACCGACCCTGGGCACCGTTGCCGCGCCTGCTCGAGCGGATCGATGCGCTGATCATGAGCATCGAAGATCTTCAGTTCGACGAGGAACGCGCGCGATCCTACGCACGCCACTGCCGCCTGGTGGCGCTGACCCGCGGCGCGGCAGGGGCGACGCTGTTCCTCGATGGGCAGCCGCACCACATCGAAGCGTGTCCGGCGGTTGAGCGCGACCCAACCGGCGCCGGCGATGTGTTCGCTGCTGCGCTGCTGGTGCGTCTCGATGAAACCGGCGATCCCCTCGAAGCAGCGCATTTCGCCGCGTGTATTGCGGCGCGGAGCGTTGAAGGGGTCGGACCGGGCGCTATCCCCTGGCGGGAGGAGATTGACCGTTGAGGGGTGTTGCATGCGCCGCAGCAGGCAGGCGTGACAACCGCACGGTTCCGCGACCCCACCTGACGCGATCATCAGTGTCAGGTCGCCAGACGTAACCGATGCCTCTGACCATGATGGTGTTGCGATACCGCAGAACAGGGCGTCATCTTCCTGCGCCACTGCTAGGAAGCAGGTGAGGCGATTGCGTGGCGATGACGCCGGCTTCTGGTTTGCCGCTGAACAGGAAGGCGAAGCGCGCAGGATATTCTTGCGGGCGGACAAGGGCGACAGCCACTATGCAGGTAATTCCCCAACCGGTTTCCATCACGTCTGGTACGGTGGTACATGCGGCGCGTTATCCAGAAATCGTGCTCGAACCATGGCTGAACCAGATGCACCAAAACAGCGCGTATGCGCATCACCGGAAGTTTAGTTGATGGTATGTCCTGCGGCTGTTCAGCACAGTCAGGTGTATCGGTCGGGTAGCCAACCTGGATGGCAACGCCGCAACTGGACTCCGACGGTCATCGAGCGCCAAAATGTCGAAAGTTCCGCAGTCGTGATCGACCGTCATACGGTAAGCCGGATGTCCGTTGCCCCGCGCTGACGCCTGCTCACCAGCAGACCAGGCATGTACGAGTCCTGCGCCCGCCAGCGATTTCTGGAGTGCATTATGAACGTTTCTTCCTGATGGATGCGGCATCTGCCGATCACGTTCAAGTTACAGTATGCATTCCAGGCACGCGATCGCCGCTTTCCATCATCTACCGTGGCGCGCTGTGCCGTAGAGAATCTCTGTCACCAATGAACGTTAGGGAAATGGGCAGGGGCGACGCATGCGTCGCCCCTGCCCATGTGCGCCAGGGCAACCCCCTTCGCTCTTGACCGGCAGCACGCGGAAGCATCGCTTCCGCACGTCAAACGATGCGACCCCTGCATACATTGGGCTTTGTGCTGCGGCTGTCGCGCCTGCTCCAGCGGCAGGCGGTTGCCACTTATGAACAGGATTTGATATAACCTGCTCTGTAGCCAGCCCGACTGCACATGCCACTTGACCCCTGAATGAGAATGAAGTTCGCCTTCGTATTAAGAACCAGACGCGGGTGTTTCCGTATCTGTACCACGCGGATTACCTGTCCCGGTGAACGTACCGGCTGCGCACGAGTGTCGTGGAATACAAAAGAGACGGTTTATAATCGACGTCTTTTGTTCAATTCATAGAAACATGGGACTCCCGGCGCGAGAAGTATAATAGAAAAAAGTGTTCTATTTACCTGGCAGATGATCGCTGCACACATCCAGCGTGTCTGGAATGGTACCGTAGATACCGCCGATCCAACCGTTGTTGTCACGGTCGATCAGTTTCTTGAAGAGATCGAACACCTGAGCCGGGCGCGCAGCCAGGCGGCGCACACCACCCCGATTCCGCGCGAGTGCTTTCGCGATATTCTGCGCAGCGTATGCAGCGCTGGGCGACTGTGCATCGGGACGCTCAATGTGCTGTTGCTCGCGTGGTGGATCGAAGATTGAAGATATCGGAGCGAACCTTTACCTTTCAGTTCCTGACCCGTACTTTTCCCACAACCCCTGCGCTGTACGGCGGAACATCTCGATCAGTTCCGGCGGCGACAGAACTGTGCATGCGTCGTCATAGTGCAGCAGCACCTGACGCACTTGCTAGAGGTTGGTTACTGTCGCGGTCACGGTTGCGCTACCATCGTCGTGATACTCAATCTGCGTATTCGGGAAATACGCAGCAACATCACGGCGGCGGGCAACAACCGGGAGCAGGTGGTAGCGCAACGGGTAGAAGCGCGGCACAACCCGCTCCGGCGGCAGCATCGTCGGCAGTACTTTCACCGAACCGGGTACGATCCGATCGAGGCGGTAGTCGATTGCTGCGTGGATCGTCTCACCGCCAGCCGGTTTCACCTCCAGCAGGGTTGCGTCGAGATAGGTATGCCCTTTGGGGCGGAAGAAGATACCATACGGTGCAACACGATGCTCGCGCGGGGCGTCGATAACGATTCCTTTCGTGCGATGGCGTGATAGACCATGAGTATAGTATGAGCGGTCTGAACGTGATCAACAGCGGTGAGAACAGGCGCCGCCAGAAGGTTCAGACGTTCGAGGGTTGCGCTGTCGTCGCCTCACAGTTCGGTCTGGTTCAACTCCTGCGCCAGCGGTATCCAGCATTCGAGCAAACGAAGTGTGGCGGCATCTGCGGGTAATGGGTTTGACATCACACGACTCCTTGCGTCCATCAAGTGGTCTGTTTTCGATCAGTATACGCCAGGAGTGTGACGCAAATACGTTTTCTCGACCGGCGACAGGAGGGTGGATGCAGAATACCTATGCCCGGATCGCCTCAATCACGCGCCGGATCGTGTGTTCCGCCTGGGTGCGATACGCGACACGCAGCGCCTCCAGATCGGTGGCAGGGCGTTCGATGATAAAAGGGAGGGTGTGAGTTGGTGCGCCAAAGGCGCTGCTGATCGCGGTAAGCGTTTGTGCCTGCCGGCGGGTGACCTTTGCCGGATCAGCGTAGAAGTCAAGCAGATGTTCATTCGCACCGAAATCATCGATCACAAGGATCTGCTCCGGTTCGATAGCGAGACCGGCACGCACACGACTCCAGAACAGCACACGTTCTTTGTGCGCGCCGAGGTCGGAAGAGTTGGCGAGCGCGACAGTAAGGGGCGGCAGGGGGGCTGACGCGCCTCCGTCGATTGAAACCTGCCCTGCTGCATCCGCCTGCAATACCGCCGCGCGCCCTCCCATCGCCGCGATCTGCTGCGCAATATGCGCCGTCGCTTCAGCGTAGTGGTCGGTGGCGACCAGTGGCACGACGCTGTTCGCCGATTGCAACGCATCGAACAACGTGCGCCATACCGGGTCGATGACAGAAGCCTGCACATACGCCTGAACGAACTGTTCGGCGCAGCGGAGCACGTCATCGAACGCCACATGCGGGGTGTGCACCCGCTGCGCCAACAGGTGCGCATATGGGATGCGGGTGGTGCTTCCGACGTCCCATGTTGGTTTCACGACATCGTTCCAGTAGCGTGCAATATCCACACCCAATGCCCACAGCCCGGAATGCCGCAGCACCTGCTCCAGGCGATCCGGCATCCCAAAGCAGACCGCCTCCACGCTCAGCACACCTGAAAAGTCCAGAACCAGCAGCATAGGTTGTGTCATAGCGGCAACCAGGTTTCGAGCCGGTATGCACTATCCCAGAACATCCACTCTAGCCGCGAGGAATACACGAAAGCGTCGCGCATTCGCTCTTTCTGCGTCTCTGAGGCGTGGTCGGCAATCCGGTCGGTCAGCGCAATCGCGCGATCGACCCATTCGCTAAACTCCTGACCGGCATACGTGTCGATCCACTTCTGATATGGGTTATGCGGCGCAGCACGCCTGTAGATATCGTGTCCCACTTCACGGTAGATCCAGAAACACGGGAGGAGCGCAGCCATTCCCTCCTGGTAACTGCGACAGGCGGTTGTTGCCAGCAGGAAGTTAGTATAGGCAAAACACGAGGGCGACTGCCGACGAGTTGGCGTCTCGATCCCAAACTCGTGGAAGTATGACGTATGCAGCGCACGTTCGACCACTGCCACGCCCTCGGCGAAACGCACAAACTGGAGCAATGCCTCTTCATCGGGAGCGCGTCCAGCCATCGTCGCCAGCGCGCGCGCAAAATCGGCCAGGTAGAGCGCGTCCTGCTGCATGTAGAATGCAAACTTTTCGCGCGGAAGTGTGCCCTGAGCCAGTTCCTCATTGAACGGGTGTCGGATGATCGCCTGATAGATGTCGGTGATCGACAACCAGAGCGTTTCGGTGAAGCGCATCGCGTTCCCTCCTCTTCTGCGGTAAGTTCGAGCCATCTTTCCGTCGGGGAACGCAAACGTGGCGATAGCGAGGTTGCGCACCGTGGAAGAAGTGAGAACGGCGACCAGCGGACGAAGCCGGTAACCGGTTCCGATTTCCTACGCCGGCATTACCCGGATCAGGTGCGAAGGGTAACTTCTCAGCCTCGCTCTGTCAGCGAAGCACCCCTACGGAACAATACGGAGTATACGCATGACCATGGCAATTGTCAAGACGCAGTGCGCTATCGACAATGCTATCGGGCGCCGGGCGATCTAGGGGAACACAATGACTGTGCCGGTGGTGAGATTGGTGATCCTTGCTGCTTTGAAACGGCTGGCGCCCTTCGGATCGGTGTGACGAATCCCTTCCACGCGCACCGGGTCACCCGGTTTGAAGTTTGCCGTGAAGGTATCTGTCAGGTGGCGCGGGATGCGCACAACGTCACTGTCGATGACGATCCCATCGACTCGACCGCTGCGACTGCGGGTAAAGTCGGAGATAGCGCCCTCTATCGTCTCACGCGCCTCGATCACCACAGTCGCGCCGGTCATCAGATTGGTGATGGTGTGCGCTTTGACATGGACAACGCCCCGCCGTCCGGTCTTCTGCACGCCATCGACGCGCACCTGCGCGCCGATGGCGATCGCGCGGCTGACGCTGGACCCAAGATGCTTTGGAAAACGCACCTCGCTGCCATCATTGAGAAAAAATCCATCTATCTCATTCCAGCGTGTAACCTTAAACTCGCTCACCGTACCAGTGAGCGAGACCGGCGTCTCGTTCGTGCGAGAGTCAGCCTGCGCGATTGTCGGCGCGATGAGAGCCATGCCGCCGATGACTGCACAGAGCGCGATATATTGGAGCAAACGCATGCATATCTCCTTATTGCTGTGTGAGAACGATGAGTTCGGCGGTCTTCATCCTCATAGAACAGAGTACATCCCCGGAAGCCAAAAACGAACCTACGGACGCAACCCGCAGGCGTGCAGATGGGCATCGAGCCAGGCTGCCTCGTCCGGCGTGAGGTCGGGGGGCGGCGGCGGTTGACGGTAGTCGATCCGCAAATCGTAGCGCGCATTGCGATACACCTGGTGCAGCAGTTGGGTGAGCGGCAGGGGTGTATCGGGGTCAGGGCGGCGCAGCGGCACCGGAACGGTGGGCAGCGGTCGGTCGAGCGGGCAGACCCAAATATCAACGGCGGGCCAGCGTTCGGCGCGACTGAGGAAAACGACGTAGGGCGCCGGGGGGAGCGGGTCGGGGCGCGCCAGGCGCGGACGCCTGCCGCCACGCAGCAGGTCGATTTCGAGCAGGTGGACGCCGCTGCGAAACAAGTCTTGCCGCTTTTGTTCGTAGGCGTCGGCGCCGTCGGGAGAGGGGCGCTTGTTCGCCGGGGAGAGGAGTTCGATGGCGGTGACGAGGGTCTCGTCAGCGACGGCGCGGATTTCGACGCGGGCATAGCGGGTGGGGACGTCGAGGAGCGCTGCGCCGGTGAGCGAGGGGGCGTCAACGGCGGCGGGCAGGACGGCGACGGCGGCGGGTTCACGTTCATAGACGCCGACATCGGGGACGAGGGCGCGGCGCGGCGCGGCGATCTCGATCTGCTCGAGCGCGACGTAGGGCGCAATCTGCGCGATGTACCCTGGTGCAATCCGTGCCTGAAGATAGTCACAGATGGCGCTGATGATCCGATGGTGGACATCGGGCCACAGGCTCGAACGCTCCAGATACGGATCCATCCCCGGAAATGGCGGTTCCATACGCGCCTCCTGCGTGTTACTGTTTCCATGATAGCATAATGGAGCATCACAGGGGATGCCGCATATCAATTGACGAAATCGCGTCGGGATGCTATACTTACCACTACATCGCGTCATCCTGGCGCGGTTTGTTTTCTGTTGCTGTCGTGATTTTGAAAGGAGCGCTGCAATTAGAGACCGGCTTCGTATCAACAATCGCATTCGCGCCCGCGAAGTGCGCTTGATTGATGAAAATGGCGTGCAGGTCGGCATCGTGCCGATCCGCGATGCGCTATCCATGGCGGAAGAGCGCGGGCTTGATCTGGTCGAAGTTGCGCCAAACGCCGTCCCGCCCGTCTGTCGCATTCTGGATTACGGCAAGTTTCGCTACGAGCAATCGAAGAAAGAGCGCGAGGCGCGCAAGAACCAGAAGCAGGTGGAAGTCAAGCAGATCCGACTGGAACCGAAGACCGATGAGCATGATCTTGAAGTCAAAGCCAAACAGGCGCGGCGGTTTCTCTTGGAAGGCGACAAAGTCAAGTTCAATCTGCGGTTCCGCGGTCGTGAGATCTTTCATCAAGAGATCGGGCAGGAAATGCTGGAACGTATGGCCGAGGAATTGCGCGACATCTCGGTCGTCGAGCAGCGGCCAATGATGGAAGGGCGCGTATTGACATTATTACTTGCGCCAAATCAGAAAGCCAAAGCGCAGGCGCAGCGCGAACGGCAGCAACAAACATCTCGCAGTACAGCGTCATCAGCGGCAAAGGTCAGCGCGCCTGCATCTGATGCAGCGCCCGACAATCAGGCTGACGAAGAGGATTGAACGCATGCCCAAAATGAAAACCCATAAAGGAGCGGCGAAGCGGTTCCGGTTGACCGGCTCGGGCAAGATGGTACGCACCGCCGGTCGTCGCGGCCACTTCCGTCGCCGTATGTCGTTGCGCCTTTTGCAACATCTCGATCGGACGTTCGAAGTGCATAAGAGTGTTCAGCGCCGCCTGCGCCGTGCGTTGCCGTACATTGCGAAGCATAGCCGGTAAAGGGTGCGCCTGTATAGTACAAAGGATCAGGGTGTATGGCTCGCGTTAAGCGTGGCGTCATAGTGCGTAAGCGCCACAAAAAGTTGCTCGAACAGGCAAAAGGATATCGCGGCAGTCGCAGTCGCCGTGTCAAGGTGGCGCGTGAGACGGTCATGAAGGCGCTCTGGTACGCCTATCGCGACCGGCGTAACCGCAAACGTGATTTCCGGCGCCTCTGGATTGTGCGTATCAATGCTGCCGCCCGGATGCACGGCATGTCGTACAGCCGCTTTATGAATGCCCTCAAGCGCGCCGGCATCGATCTTGATCGCAAGATTCTTGCCGATATGGCTGTGCGCGACCCGGCGGCGTTTAGCCGCGTCGTCGAACAGGCGCGACAGGCGGTGTGATTACCAGTCCAGCGAATCAGCACGTCAAACGAATCCGCTCGCTGGCTTCCGATCGTCACGAACGCCGCCGCGAGCGGATGCTTGTGCTTGAAGGGGTGCGCCTGGTCGCCGATGCGCTCGAAAGTGGCGCTACGCTGACCCTGACGCTCTATGCGCCGGATCAGTTGCAACTTACGCCGGCAGGCGCGGCGCTGCTACACCGGTTGCGCCACCTGCCCGCCAGTTATGAGGCGACGCCGCAGGTGGTCGCGGTTGCGTCCGATACCGTGCATCCGCAGGGTGTTGTGGCACTGGCATCGTGGCCCCGCGTTACGCCCGGCAAGCCTGGATTGCTTCTGGTGATCGACGCTGTGCAGGATCCGGGCAATCTGGGTACGTTGCTGCGCAGCGCCGAAGCGGTCGGTGTGGCACAGGTGCTTTGCAGTAGCGGGACGGTCGATCTCTATGCGCCGAAAGTGGTGCGCAGCGCGATGGGGGCGCACTTCCGCCTGGCGATGGAACAGGATCTATCCTGGGACGCAATCGGTGAGCGTCTGGCGCCGGTCGATCATGTGTATGCCGCCGATCCAGAAGCACGTATGCCGTACTATGCCGCCGACTGGCGTCAACCGTCGGCGCTGCTGGTCGGGAATGAAGCGCACGGGTTGAGCGACGCGGCGCGTCGCCTCGCAACAAAGCAGATTACAATTCCAATGCATGGCAGAACCGAATCGCTCAATGTTGCAGTCGCGGCGAGCGTGATACTCTTCGAGGCGCTGCGACAGCGTACTCTGGGACGTAGTTAGCAATTTTTTGATGGACGTGGGCAGGGTGTCTGGACTAGCAGCAGCGCCCATTACAATCTGCCAGACAGTAACAGGGCTGTGAGGAAGCGAGTAGGCGGGCGATAGCGTCCAGAGAGCAAGGGCTGCAGGGTGTGAGCCGTTGCCGCGACTCCCCGCTGAAGTTCCCTTCTGAGCCGCGACGGGGAAAGGAAGTGGAGACTGTGCAGTCTCCACAGGCGCCGAGTAGTCATCGCCGGTCGCCCGCCGTTAGCAGGGCTGTGAGGGTGGGGTCGCGCCATGCGATTCTGCCGAAGCAGGGTGGTACCACGGGCCACGCCTCGTCCCTGGCGAGTGCGTGGCTTTTTGTTGAACGCGGAGGAATACGGGAATGTCACTGATCGATCAGTTGAACCAGCTCGAACAGGAAGCCCTCGTAGCGCTGGACCGGATCGCCGATCTGACCGCGCTTGCGGAGTGGAAAAGTGCATATCTTGGCAAACAGGGCGCGCTCTCGCGCCTGAGCCGCGGACTCGGTGCGCTTCCGGCGGAAGAACGTCCGGTTGCCGGCGCACGCTTCAATGCGGCGCGTGCGACGCTCGAACAGGCGCTCGAGCGCGCCGAAGCGCAGTTGAAGCGCAGCGCTCGTCAGCATGCCTTCGAAGCCGACCAGGTCGATGTCACGCTTCCAGGTCGTGTGCCTGCCGTTGGTCGGCTGCATCCGACCACTCAGATGCTCCGCACAATCTACAGCATCTTGGGAGAGATGGGCTTCCAGGTCTGGGAAAGCCCGGAAGTCGAGACCGATGAGTTCAACTTTCAGTTGCTCAACATGCCGCCCGACCATCCGGCGCGCGATATGTGGGATACGTTCTATGTCGAGACGGCGCCCGGCGAGCCGACATTGCTCCTCCGTACTCACACATCGCCGGGGCAGATCTACGCGATGCGCGCCAATGCACCCAATCCGGTGCGCGCTATTCTACCCGGCAAGTGTTACCGCTACGAGCAGGTGACTGCACGCCACGAGATGCAGTTTTATCAGGTTGAAGGGATTGCAATCGGGGATCAGATTTCATTTTCGGACTTGAAGGGTACGCTGGTGGCGTTTGCTGAACGGCTGTACGGCAAGGGAGTGAAAACGCGCTTCCGTCCCAGTTACTTCCCGTTTACCGAGCCGAGCGTCGAGTTCGACATCGAATGTTTCCTCTGCGGCGGGGCAGGATGTCGCGTGTGCAAGCATTCGGGCTGGCTCGAAATCCTGGGGGCAGGGATGGTCCATCCAACTGTGCTGCGCAACGGCGGGTATGACCCCGATGCGGTCAGTGGCTTTGCGTTTGGCATGGGACCAGAGCGGATAGCCATGCTACGCTACGGCATCGATGATATTCGCTGGTTTTTCAGCGGTGATGAACGGTTCTTGCAGCAATTCTAAATGAATGTCTCATCGCCGCTCATTGCACTGGTAGGGTTGTTTCTGGCGCTGTGTGTGCTGTACAACACCATGACGCCGCTCGGTGAAGGACCAGACGAGCCGGGGCATGCAGCGTATGTATTCTTTCTGGCGCGCGAGGGACGCCTGCCGGTGCAATGCGCGCCGCCCTGCGTCAGTGATGTGCCCGGATCGGGTCATCATCCGCCGCTGGCGTATCTGCTGGCGACGCCTGCGGTGCTCTGGTTGCCGCCACCGCTGCGAACCTTCGATCTGCCTGGTAATCCACGCTTTACCTGGGCAGGCGGCGATCAGGTGAACGCGGCGGCGCACGGGAGCCGCGAACAGTGGCCCTGGGATGCGCAGGTGTGGTCCTGGCGATTGGCGCGCCTGGCGTCGAGTCTGGCCGGTGCGGCGACGATTATCTTTACGTATCTGGCGGCAGAGGCGCTGCACCGTCGCCTGAACACCGGGTCGGCGAGTGTGAACAGCAACCAGACTGCGCTGCTGGCAGCTGCAGTGGTAGCCTTCAACCCGCAGTTCATCTTCACCTCGTCGCTGGTGACCAACGATGCGCTGCTGGCAGCGCTCGGCGCGGTGTTCCTCTGGCTGAGTGTGAGCAGTCCGCGGTCGCTGCCGCGTGCGGCGCTGATTGGAGCGATCCTGGGAATGGCGCTGATGACTAAACAGAGTGCGCTGCTCTTTGTCCCACTTGCGCTTGCATGGTGCGCGACCGGTAGCACGCAGCAACGCTGCGCAGCCACGCTCCCGGTTCCTGCTGCGCTGCTGGTAGTGAGCAGTGTTGTTGTGCTGATCAGCGGCTGGTGGTATGGGCGCAACTGGGTGCTGTATGGTGATCCGCTCGGTTTACGGGCATTTCGGGCAGAGTTTACAACGCAGGCGTTCCAGGTGACCAGCCCGGCAGCCTGGAGGGGAGCGCTGACGACCCTATATGAGTCATTCTGGGCGCGCTTCGGGTGGATGAACCTGCCAGCGCCCGCATGGACAATGCTGGTCTATACGCTGATGATCGCAGCAGCAGTTGCCGGGTGGATACGACGTTCGATCCGTCCACCTCAGGCGACGTGTCTGTGGAACTGGCAGCTTGTGACGTTGCCGCTGCTGGTATTTGTGTGGGTGGTGAGTTTCGCTCTGACTGCCGGGCTGGTTGCCTGGCAGGGGCGGATGCTCTTTCCTGCGCTGGCGGCGATTGCAATCCTGCTTGCGTGTGGTCTGGGTGTGTGGATCCGCAGCCGTGTGCTGATGCTCACGATTATCATCGGAATGGCGGGACTTGCCGCCTGGTTGCCGATTGGCGTCATTCAACCGGCGTATCCATGGCAGACTCTTGCGCTGGAAGCGGCACGCAACTGGGAAGGAATCGACACTTATGCGCGGTTTGCCCGTTCGACCGAACCTGGCGCCGTGATCCGCCGCTGGCGGATCGATGGAACACTGCGCCCCGACGCAACCATTGAGGTAGCACTGCTGTGGCATGCGCGTTCACGCCAGGATCGCGACTGGTGGACATTCGTTCACCTGGTTGATGCCAGCCGACGGATTGTCGCCGAGGATAACCGTGAACCGCGTGACGGTGCGTACCCGATGTCGCAATGGGTTGCCGGCGATTGGGTGGAGGCGCGCTACACACTCGCCATTCCTGCCGATCTGCCACCCGGATCGTATGCGCTGTGGGTTGGGCTGTGGGACCCGGCGACCGGACGACGCGCCGCATTCTTCGATGATGATAATGTCTACGACCCTGATAGTGATCATGTCGTGCTCACCACGCTGGTCATCACCGGACAATAAGGAGTTCATATGCGCGTTCCATTGTCATGGCTGAAGGAATTCGTCGATATTACCCTGCCGGTAGAAGAACTCGCCGAACGCCTGACCCGCGCAGGGTTGGAGTGTGAAGGGATCGAACGGATCGGTGTCGAGGGCGCCGATCTGCCGTGGGACCCGGAGAAAATCGTCATCGGCAGGATTCTCGAAGTCCGGCAGCATCCGAATGCGGATCGGCTCGTGCTGGCGGATGTCGATTATGGCGCCGATGCCCCGCACACGGTGGTCACCGGAGCGCCCAATTTGTTCCCGTACAAAGACAGAGGGCGATTGTCGCAGCCGCTGAAAGGGGTATTCGCGCGTGAAGGCGCCGAACTGTACGACGGTCATGCCGAGGGGTGGGTGAAAACGCATCTGAAGGGGCGCCCGGTGCGTGGCATTATGTCCAACGCCATGCTCTGTTCGGAGAAAGAGTTGGGACTTTCCGAAGATCACGAAGGCATCCTGATTCTGCCAGACGATGCGCCGGTCGGTATGCCGTTGCGTGATTATCTCGGCGATGTGGTACTGAAGTTCGATGTATTACCGAACATGGCGCGTTGTCTGTCGATTATCGGCGTAGCGCGCGAGGTGGCTGCACTGACCGGCGCGCCTTTGCGGATGCCGGAGATGCATGTCGTCGAGGATGGACCACCGGTCGAGGGGCGTGTTCGGGTGACGATTGAAGAACCTGACCTCTGCCCGCGTTTTACGGCGACCCTGATCGAGGGGGTTTCCGTTGGACCATCGCCGCTCTGGATGCAGCTTCGCCTGACGATGGCTGGCATGCGCCCGATCAATAACATTGTGGACATCAGCAACTACGTGATGCTCGAACTCGGCGGACCCAACCACATGTTCGATGCGGATCGCGTGGTGGAACAGCACCTGATCATTCGACTGGCGCGCCCCGGTGAGCGTCTGGTCACGCTCGACGGCAGAGAGCATAACCTGGATGCGTCGGTTGGCGGCGGAAGGCTGCCGTTGCTGGTGTGCGATCCGCAGGGACCTCTGAGTCTGGCGGGTGTGATGGGTGGTGCGTCGAGCGAGGTCAGTTCGACCACGACCCGCGTATTGCTGGAAGTCGCGGTGTGGGACCCGACAATCATCCGGCGGATGGGGACGGCGCTACGAGCGCGTTCGGAGGCGTCGAAACGGTTCGAGCGCGGTGTGGATTATGAATTACCGCCGCTGGTGCAGCGTCGTGCACTCTCGTTGCTGCAACGTATTGCCGGTGGCAGGGTGGCGCGCGGCATGGTGGACAACTACCCGCGTCCGTGGAAACCGGTGGTTCTCGATCTGACGCCGCCCGAGGTGCGCCGCATTGTTGGCGTTTCACTCAGCGCCGCCGCGATCGCCGACCTGCTACGACCGCTGGGGTTCACCTGTGATCTGATCGACGATGGCACAGTGGTGCGGGTGACTGTGCCGGCTTCGCGGCGCGATGTCACGATGCTCGCCGACCTCTGCGAGGAGGTGGCGCGCATGTACGGGTACGACCGCATTCCGCTTACCCTGATGGCGGATGTGCTGCCTGAACAGCGCAACAACCCGTCGCTCGAACTGGAACTGCGCGTACGCGATCTGCTGGTGGGTGCGGGATTGGACGAAGCAATAACCTATTCGCTGACCAGTATAGCGGCAGTCGCAAAGATCAATCCAGCCGATGCCGATGCGTCGCTCTATCTGCGCCTGGCGAACCCGTTGACGCCAGAGCGCGAATATCTACGCCGGTCGCTGTTGCCAACGCTCCTGGAGGCGCTGGCGCAGAATCTGCGGGAACGCGAGCGAACGTTGCTGTTCGAGATCGGGCGCGTGTATCTGAAGCGTGCGCCCGGAGGCGGCGAAGTGCGTCCGGAAGAGCCGCGTCGTCTGGCGCTGGCGCTGGCGGGAAGGCGCTACGAGCGTTCGTGGCATACACCCGATGATACGGTCATGGACTTCTTCGATCTGAAGGGGATTGTTGAGATGCTCCTGGCGCGCCTGAACATTGCCGATGTCCATTTTGTGGCAATAACCGACGATCCGCGGTTTCATCCGGGGCGCGCGGCGCGGCTCGAACGGGATGGGCGTGTACTCGGCGTCATCGGCGAAGTGCATCCCGATGTTTGTGAGCGCCTGGAGATCGTCATGCCGCGCGCGGTGGCTGCTGAACTCGATCTGGAACTGATCGGCGAACTGGTCGAACCGGTGCGTTACCGCACGATCTCACGCTATCCTGCGATAACCAACGATCTTGCGCTGGTAACACCGGTCGATGTGCCGGCGGAACAAGTTACCCGCGCCATTCGCAAATATGCTGGTGCACTGCTTGAGTCGCTCACGATCTTCGATGTGTATACAGGGGAGCAGGTAGGATCAGGCAGGCGCAGTCTTGCCTATCGCCTGATGTTCCGCGCTCCCGACCGCACCCTGAATGATGCTGAGGTAGCGCGGATCCGGCAGAAAATCGTGCGTGGTCTGGAACACGATCTCGGCGCAACGATCCGGGGAGAGGGTTGAGTGCCGGGCAGGGCGCAACCTGGCGGCGCCTGTCCTGCATGCGGCGCACAGAGGCATCGTTTGCAGAACCCGGGTTTCGCATCGAGAGACACACGTGATCCCTCATCCTCTCTGATCGCAGGTGGAGAGTTTTTCCTGGGGTGAGGGGGATGTGCCGCATGCCGATGTCTTGCTTTCCCCCTGCTTCCTCTCCAACGTGCGTTGAGGGGCTGACAGAAAACATGTGCGTATATATCTCAGGATGCATCAGAACGCAATGTTGGGCGGGTTGAGCCCTCGCCCCTAATCTCGTGGTGCGGCGCCGGTGAGCACGCACGGATGCGGCGCATGGCATTGCAATCAGAGAAGCACACGTCTGTTCGCCCTTACTGATGCGTCCGTGGACGCTCACATACTGCGCCAGCCTGATGTGACGACCGGCGGGATCAGGGGGCGCTGCCGGCGCCGGCGTGCCGTACTGGAGTCGAGGCGTGGCACGAGCAGGGCGCACGGCTGTGCGTCCCTACGGGGGTTCAGGGATGGACAGAGCATGCGAGCGTGTGCGGGAGATAGAGCCTGGGGAGGCTCTGGAGGCCCTCACCCCCGCCCGCCTCCGCTGCAGGCGGGAGTGCCCTCACCCCCGGCCATGCTCCCGTGTGCTATGCATGACCCGTATGTCACACCGCAGCCGGTATGATGCCTCATCGCACAGCGTGATGGACACGGCGCATCGTTCGTCACGCACACCAGGCGGTCATGCGCTCCGTCGCGTCCTGCTGCGTTATCGGCACGACATTGATACTCGTGCAATACAAAGCCCCCTGCGCCGATACCGACGGTCGCGTCCTGCTGCGTTATCGGCACGATATTGATACCGTTCCTGGGGTGCGGGACGCCCGTGGCGCGGACTGTCAGCCCGCGTGCAGCCATCCCCGCCGCTGCCGTCAGGTGCTGGCTGTGGCGGATGGTGCGCTGGCGGGACACCTGACCCACAGGCTGGCACGCCGTCCCCCGCTGCCCCGCACACCCCGCCGATCTGTGCTCCCTCGCCGGGTCATGCGGGCTAAAGCCCTGCCTGACCGCGTGCAAGCCCCGCTGGGGCTATCCAGCAGCATGCCCGGCGCCGCTACCCGCCGCCAGACCAGCCCTGCAGGGGCTTCCACAGCGTGAGACAGGGTTTGAACCCGCCGCCTCGCCAGCCCTCACCCCCGGCCTCTGTCCCGCGTGTGTTCAAGGGCGGACAGAACACATGAGTGTCAAGGGGCTTTACGTCATTGGGATGCGCTGTTTGGACCTCACCCCGGCCCCTCTCCCGCACGCGGGAGGGGGGAGACCAGAACCACGCGCCAGGGCGTTCCAATGAGATAGAAGTGGTGCTAGCTCACATATTCTGTCCGCCCCTGAACCCGCGTGTGCGGGAGAGGGGAGCAGCGCTCTGCGCTGGGGTATCCAGTTATTCCAGGATGTTCCCGGTGCACCGAAACGGTGCGTGTCTCTGCGCAGCCCGGGTGTGTGGATGCTGCGCCGGCATGGAGCAACGTGGTCCTGCACAGGAACGCGGACATTGTGCCCACGGTCCATCCCACGTAAGCCGGACGCCTGCGCTCCGTGGCGTACAGCGAGGATGAGGAATGGCCAACCGGCATACCGTGCATGTGTCTGCCAGATTCGGAAAAACTTGTCTTTCGATATCTTTACCGCCCTGCAAAGACGCGAAGGGCGGTTATGGACGCTGGCGCCTGACCGAACCATTCTACCGGGCGGGGGAGGCGACGACACTGCCGTCGCCTGCACCTGGGGATCGCGCGTGCCGGCATGCATGGGGGCGCATCCTCCGGCGCGCGGACGCTATGCGTCTGCGCGCTGCCGTTCACGAGTGCATTGGATCGCCCCGGTGCGCGTCGCCCTGCCCGTGCCCTGGCGTCTGGTGGCGCTGCGATTCTCTGCTGCACAGCGCGCTGTGGTGGATGCTGTGGCGCGCCTGGAACGCACAGTGCGGCGTGATCGTGATCGGCAATCTCACCATCGGGAAGAAACGTCCCATGCACGCTCGAACTGTTGTGTGACGGCGCTAAGCGTCGTTTGACTTCCCGTCCTGCAAAACCAGGGGACGTGAGCGCAGTCGTTTTCCAGTCCTGTGCTATAATCAGGCTTATCCGTCAGTGGTACATCGTGTTCAATAGTGCAAGCGCGCGAAGGAGGGCGAGTCATGGAGATCACGCACAAACGGCTCAACCGTGTCGATCTGCTGACGATCAAGGGGCGACTCGATGCGATGAACGCACCGCAACTCAAGCAGAAGTTCGATGAACTGTTCGACCAGAATCGCTATCGCATCGTGCTCGACCTGGCAGGGCTCGAATATGTGGCCAGCCCCGGACTGCGCGTTCTGATCGAGGCGCGCAAGCGAGCGCGCGACTGGAAACTGACCGATCTGGAAGGGGGCGATGTGCGCATTGCCAACCTGCCACCGCGGATCAAGGAGGTCTTCGATCTGACCGGCTTTACCTCGCTGTTCGAGATCTATCCCGACACTGTCGAAGCCGTCGGCTCCTTCTGAGTACCTGCCAGACATGAGCAGCAGTGCAGCGCTGCTCATGTGCCCGACCCGGCTGTGACGCCCGTTTGACGCGCGTCGATTGCGCGTAACGCCTGATGACCGGCGATGCCAATGGAATCTCTGACAGTCCCAGCTACCCTCGAATCCCTAGCGCGGATCAGCGCTTTTGTCAACGAGGCGTCTCGGCTCGCCGGTCTCGACGATCATGCGGCCTGGCAGGTCGAACTGGCAGTGGATGAG
This sequence comes from Roseiflexus sp., assembly GCA_034432635.1. Taxonomy (GTDB): domain Bacteria; phylum Chloroflexota; class Chloroflexia; order Chloroflexales; family Roseiflexaceae; genus Roseiflexus. Next base: position 9,603 of record DAOUBK010000085.1, on the reverse strand, counting down.
GCAGCGACGAATATCATTCAGCATGGGTATGACCCTGCTCATCCAGGAATCATCGAACTGACCTGGCGGATCGAAACGGATCGCCTGGTGATTACACTACGCGATTACGGACGACGTTTCAACCCGGATGATGTTCCACCGCCCGACGTGTCATCGCCGCTGGAAGAACGTCAGCCAGGAGGTCTGGGGCTGTACCTGATGAATCGCTTGATGGATCAGGTGCAATTCGATTTTGATGATACCAGCGGCAACCTGCTGACGATGGTGAAGTACATTCAACCGCGTGTCAGTGTGGAGGTGTGTGAATTTCGTCTGAGTGGCCGACTCGACGCGGTTGGGGCAGCGTCGGCGCTTGCGCCGGTTCATCAGGCGATTGCCGATGGCGCAATGTATGTCTTGCTCGATTTTAGCAACGTCACATTCCTCAGCAGCACGGCGCTGCGCTCGCTCCTGTTGGCACGAAAAGACCTGCTGGAGCGTCGGGGTGAACTGCGTCTCTGCAATCTACGCCCACAGGTGCGCGAAGTGTTCGAGTTGACCGGTTTTACCCGGGTGTTTGCCATTCATTCCTCGCGCGCCGAAGCGTTGGCGGCTTTCGGTCAGGAACACATGTGAGTCGTGAGCGGCAGCTCATTCTGTACTGTCTGGTCGTGGGCGTAGCTGGCTGGACTGCGCTCATCCTCAGCAACCCAGGTGTTGCACCCTGGGGTGTACTTGCGCTGTTCATCGTTCTGGCATTGCTGATCGAAGCGGCAGCGTTTCGGGTTCCGCCTGCCGATCCACACAGTCTGACCGGCATCGTCATTCTGGCTGCGGCGCTGGCGCTTGGTCCTGCTGACGGGGCGCTGGTCGCTGCAGTGGCAGGTTTGATCTTCGGAGTGTTGCTGCCGTTGATCTATCGCCGCCCACGCACCTTCTACCTGTTGGCGGCTCGTCCACTCCTACGCAGCGGCGTGCGCGCCGGTGCAGTGCTGGCAGGCGGAGCGCTGGCACGGCTCCTTGCCAATGATACACCCGGTGATGCGCTTACGCTCATGGCGCTGATCCTTTGCTACCCAACGCTCATTCAACTGAATCGCGCCGTCCGCGAGTACATTCAAGGCGATTCGACCGGCGTCCTGACGTGGTGGCAGTCGTCCTGGATGCCGGTTCTGACGGCGGAAATTGCGCCATTGCCGCTGGCGGCGCTCTTTGCCGCTATTTACACCCGCCTGGGTATCGGCTACTTCGTGTTTGCAGCCGCCGGATTGTTTGCTGCCAGTCTTGCCGTGCGTCAGGCGGCGATGAACCTGCGCAACCAGGGCGCTTCCATCCGCGAGTTGGGGTTGCTGAACGAAGCCAGTCGCGAGATCATCCGCGCTGAACTCGATGTCGATGCGCTGAGCGAATTGATCTACCGCGCTGCCAGCAAAGTTGTGGATACCTCGTCGTTCCACCTGGGGCTGTTCGACCCGGAGAGCGACCGGTATACGCTGGTTGTGCGCGTTCAGGATCGGGTGCGTCTGCCGCCACTCACGGTCGATCTGCCAAGCGGTGATGGACTGGTCGGCTGGATGCGCCAGACCGGACGATCGCTACTGGTGGAAGATTTCGCCACCGAGATGGATCGGTTGCCGGCGCGTCCACGTTATCAGAGTGAGCGACCGCCGCGATCCGGCATCTATGTGCCGTTGCTCGATGGCGGCAAGGTGATCGGGACGATCTCGATCCAGAGTTACCAGCCATACGCTTTCGATGCCGATGATCTGCGCATGCTGTCGTTGCTGGCGGATCAGGCGGCAGTCGCCATTTCAAAGGCGCGCGCCTTCGCCGCCGCCAACGAACGCGCGGTACAACTCCAGGCGATCCAGGACGTCAGTGAGCGCATCACCGCGATTCTCGACCTGGACCAGCTCCTCTCCTCAGTCGTTCGTCTGATCCGTGAGCGTTTCGGGTATCATACGGTTCATATTTTCCTGCTTGGCGAAGATGGACGGTTGCACTTCGGCGCCAGCACCGTCGAGGGACAGGCGCTCGAACGCCTGCGCCGGATGGTGCTGCAACCAGGCGAGGGCATCGTTGGCAGTGTGGCGTTAACCGGTCAACCGGCTCTGGTGAATGATGTGCGCACCGATCCGCGCTATATCAGCGACGACTCAAGCACCCGCGCTGAACTTGCGGTGCCGTTGCGCTATGCCGAAAAGGTCATCGGCGTGCTCGATATTCAAAGCGCCGAGGTGGGGCGTTTCCAGCGCAGCGACCTGTTTGTCACTCGAACGCTGGCGGATCAGGTTGCGGTTGCGGTGGAACGCGCGCGTGCATTCCAGGCGCAGCGCGAAGAAGCCTGGACGCTGAATGCGCTGTTGCAGGTTGCCGAAAACCTGTCGCGTGCCACATCGCTCGATGTGCTGCTACCGGCAGTAGTGCGCCTGCCGCCGCTGCTCCTCGGATGCGATCGCTGCGCCTGCCTGATCTGGGACCGACAGACTGCTTCGTTTACGCCACTCGCCGCGTATGGCTTGAGTCCTGCCGATCGTGTAACGTTCGTTGGATGCCCGATTGCCGAACGTGATGCGCCGCTGCTGGCGGAGGTGGTGCGCACAGTTGCACCGCTGGCGCTCGACTCTGCCAGGGGGCATGGGCATCTCTGCGCGCCGATTATCGAACGTTTCGGCAGTGCATCGCTGCTGGCGACGCCGCTCTGGACACGCGGCGCTGCTCTGGGGGTGCTGGTGATCGACTATGGACCGGCAGAACACCGTTTCACTGCGCGCGATCTGGTCCTGGCGAACGGGTTTGCCTCACAGATCGCCGGGGCGCTCGAGAGCGCACTGCTGGCGCAGGAGGCGGCACAGGCGGCGCGTCTGGAAGAAGAACTGCGCGTTGCCCGCGATATTCAGCGCACCCTGCTGCCATCGCGTGCGCCCAACCTGCCCGGCTGGGAAACGGCTGCCGACTGGCGCTCGGCACGGATCGTCGGAGGTGATTTCTTCGATTACTGGTACCTTCCGCCACCACAGGAAGCATATGATGACAGTCGTCGATTCAGTATCCGCACCACGCTGGACCATAACGGCGCCGTCTGTCAACCGCTCGGCTTCGTGATTGCCGATGTCAGTGATAAAGGCGTGCCGGCGGCATTGTTCATGGCTCTGGCGCGCAGCCTGGTGCGCGCCGCAGCACTCGACGGATCGCCGCCTGCCGCAGCGCTTACCCGCGCCAATCGCTGGATCACGCGCGACTCCGAAGCCGGTATGTTTGTGACGGTTTTCTACGGTGTGCTCGAACCGCACACCGGACGCCTGCGCTACTGTTGCGCCGGGCATAACCCACCACTGCTGTTCCGCGCCAATGGTGACGTTATCCCTTTGCAGACGCCGGGGATTGCACTTGGCGTGCTCGAAGAAGTTGCATTGACCGAAGATGACGTGGTAATCAACGATGGCGATGTGCTGGTGTGTTATACCGATGGCGTGACTGAGGCGATCAATGCTGCCGAAGAGCCGTTCGGCGTCGAGCGACTGATCGAGACGGTTGCTAGCAGGCGTGCTGGCAGCGCTGCTGCTATTCTTGACGCCATTAACGACGCTCTCGGTCGTCATGCCGAGGGTGCGCTCTATGACGACGTCACCCTGGTCATTATCAAACGTGTAGTGGCGTCATCGAGCGATTACACGTCGCCCTGACGCGATGTGTTATAATAGTAATGTGTGATCTGGAGAGCATGCATGCAGACCATTAAGAAGTACGCCAATCGAAAACTGTACCACATCGACCGCAAACAGTACATCACCCTCGAAGGGATTGCCGCACTAGTTCAGGCGGGTGAGCAGGTGCGAGTGGTGGACAATGAAAGCGGTGAAGATATTACTGCGCAGATCCTGGCGCAGGTTGCACTCCAGACACGCGGCGATCAGGGGCGATTACCGACATCGTTGCTGACCAGCCTGATCCGTGCTGGCGAAGGAACGTTGAGCGGGCTGCAACGCTCGCTCCTGGGGGTATTTGGAGGCGCCGGATTCGTCAATGCTGAAATCGAACGTCGTCTGGCGTATCTTCGCGACACGGGCAAACTCAACGAACAAGAGGTTCAGCGATTACGCACGCTGCTGGTGGACGAATACCACTCGTCAACGGCGCCCGACCTCCCCAGCAAGAGCGACATCGACCGGCTTCACGAACAGGTCGATGAACTGACCCGTCTCGTTGAGCAACTCCTGGCACAACGTAAGCAGTAGGCATTCGATCCGACATTCGCTTGCCACAGGCTCTGCAACCAACAGGGCAGATGGGTGATTTGCGGATAGACGCCGGTTATCAGGACTGATCCTTGTAACTACCACGCGCTCGTTGCCGCCGCATGTAGAGGAGCACATATGAGTGACAGAGGTGTCAAAGCGCAGCGGAGCAAAACGGCGTTGGTACTGGCGGGCGGTGGAGTAACAGGCGCGGCATACGAAATCGGCGCACTGCGCGCGCTCGATGATCTTCTCCATCACTTCAGCGTCAACGACTTCGATGTGTTTATCGGCACCAGTGCCGGCGCACTGGTTGCCGCCTGTCTGGTGAATGGACTGACCCCCCACGAACTGATGCGGCACCTCGAAGTGCCGCTTGATGGTATTGCACCGCTCGATACCGGCGACCTGTTCACCCTCAACGGGCGCGACATTTTGGCGCAGGGGATGCACCTGCCGCAGGTTATGCTGCGCGCAGTGCGGGCGCTTATCTTTTCAAGGAAACATCTCTCGCTGCTCGATCTGATCGAAGCATTTGCGCTGGCGCTCCCCGGTGGACTGTACGACATCAGTTCGCTCGACCGCTACCTCAGCACCGTGCTCTCCCGCCCTGGTCTGACCAACGATTTCCGTGCCCTGAGGCGCGAACTAGTGATCATTGCCACCGATCTCGATACCGGTGCGCGCGTGGTGTTCGGTGCGCCACCGTATGATACTGTGCCGATTTCGCGCGCTGTGGCTGCGTCTTCGGCAATGCCGCTGGTGTACCGACCGGTGCGGATCGATGGACGCGATTATATCGATGGCGGAGTGCGCGGCAACGCTAGCCTCGATCTGGCGATCGAACGTGGGGCGCGCCTGATTGTCTGTGTCAACCCGCTCGTACCCTACGATTTAGATGAAGCAGATGATCAAAAAATGCACATTCGCGATATGGGAGCGCCCGGTATTGCCAACCAGGTTTTCCGCACCCTCTTCCACTCTGCGCTGCATTACCACCTGAAGCAGATCCACCGCCGGCATCCCGATGTCGATATTATTCTGATCGAACCGGCGCGCGATGATGTTCGCATGTTCTCCGAAATGCCGATGCGCTACTCCAGTCGCACCGAAGTCGCACGGCATGGTTTCGAGACGGTGGCGCGCTTCCTGAGCGAACGGTACGAGAGTTACCTCAGCATCTTCGCGCGTCACGGCATTACGCTTCAGCCGCAACGGGCTGCCAGACGCCTGACAGCCGTCGCACACCGTGCGAATGCGCCACATCCCGGTCCGCGTGAACTACGCCAGACGCTCGCCCGCCTCGAGCAATTGCTCAATCAATCGAATCGCTAGATTCCAATCCGCTGGCGTCGCTCAGGGCGGCGTGCGCCAAGCAGTGCCAGTTTTGCGCCGAGTTGCTCCAGGCTTACCAGATTGTGCACCGGCAGAAAGTCATCGACGAACGGCAGCGCCGCCTGCATCCCTTGCGTGAGCGGTTGATAGCGGGGGTTCCCCAGCAACGGGTTCAACCAGATCAGACGGTGGCAGGAGCGTTGTAACCGCGCCATCTCACACCCCAACAACTGTGGATCGCCACGGTCCCATCCATCGCTGATAAGCAACACCACCGGACCGCGCCCCAGCACCCGGCGCGACCAGTAGTAGTTGAAGTGCCTGACCGCTTCGCCGATGCGCGTCCCGCCCGACCAGTCCACCACGTGTTTGCTGACGGCTGCAATCGCTTCATCAATGTCGCGTTCACGCAGCAGACGGGTAATGCGCGTCAGGCGCGTGCCGAAGACAAACGCTTCAACGTCACGCAAGCCGTTCGAGATCGTATGCACGAACTGGAGCAGGATACGACTGTAGCGATCCATCGAACCGCTGATATCGCACAGCACAACGAGTGGACGTTGCCGGTAGCGCGGTTCGCGGAAGGTCAGTTCAATCGGATCGCCGCCGTGTCGCAGGTTGCGGCGCAAGATACGGCGCATATCGATCTCACCGGCGCGCACTGCCGGACGACGACGACGGGTACGCCGCGGCTCGATGCGCCAGTCGAGCGTGCGCAGCAACTCTTTGCACGCCTGTACCTCTTCGTAAGTGAAATTGCCGAAATCTTTGGTACGCAATGTCTCGGCAGCCGTAAAGGTGAGCGTAAAGCCGACTTTCTCTTCCTGATGTTCTTCATGACGATCCGGCTCATTGTGTCCATCGCTCTGGCTAAGCGGTCGGCGCGGCAGACGCAATGGTTTTGGAGGTATCTTGACCACCGGGATCGCCAGCATCAACGGATCAAACCCCGACTGCGTGCGCCAGTAGAAATCGAACGCAGCATCGAATACCGGCAGGTCTTCGCGGCGGCAGACCAGTGTACAGCGCGCGGCTGCGCGAAAATCCCCGCGCGCTACAATCGGCACGTGCTCCAGCGCCCGCACCAGATCGATTGTCTGTTCGCTGCTGACTTTGATGCCGGTGCTGCGCAGCAGGTGAACGAACGCAACCACGTGCGTCATCAGATTCCCGTGGGGAATGAGAGGTTTCGGATCGTCCATAGCAGTAACGCGAATTTCTGGCGCTTACACGCCTGCCTGTTCCAGCAACGAACGCACTCCCTGCCCACGTACCTGTGCAATATCGTCCTGATACTTCAGGATAGCACCCAGCGTATCCTCCACCATTTCAGCGGTGAGTTCACGTGCATCGAGCGCCGTGAGCGCCGTTGTCCAGTCGAGGGTCTCTGCAATGCCGGGGAGCTTGAAGAGATCGAGTTTGCGCAACTTGTGGACGAATGCCACCACCTGACGCGACAGGCGATCAGACGCGCCAGGAACTTTGGCGTTCACGATTCGCAGTTCTTTATCGAGCGACGGGTAATCGATCCAGTAAAACAGGCAACGCCGCTTCAGCGCGTCGTGGATTTCGCGCGTGCGGTTGCTGGTGATAATAACCGTCGGCGGCTGGCTGGCGCGGATGGTTCCGATTTCAGGAATGCTGATCTGCCAGTCGGAAAGAAGTTCGAGCAGGAAGGCTTCAAACTCCTCATCGGCGCGGTCGATCTCGTCGATCAGCAGCACCGGCGGACGTTCCCAGCTCTCCTCGATGGCCTGCAACAGTGGACGCTTGATCAGAAACTCCGGGCTGAAAATTTCATTGAGCGCCGCGTGCGCGTCACTGCCGCCGAGCGCCTCGATCAGGCGGATCTGCAACATCTGCCGGGTGTAGTTCCATTCGTAGATGGTGGTGTTGACGTCGAGACCTTCGTAGCATTGCAGGCGGATCAGGTGACGATCCTGCATGCGCGCCAGTGTTTTTGCAATTTCGGTCTTTCCGACCCCTGCCTCGCCTTCGAGCAGTAATGGTTTCTGCAACTTGAGCGCCAGAAAGATTGCGGTTGCCAGCGGTCGGTCGGCAATGTAGTCGTGCGCAGCAAGCGCCTGCTGTAACTCGTCGATGGTTGCAAATTGCATAGGTATTGATCCTGTCGGGATGGTGTATAGAATTATTGTAGCACAGGCAGCGTGTGCTATAATCGCCAGTACAACGCATAAATGAACGATGGGTGTTTCGACCGATGGCCCTACCCGATGAAGATGAGCGATTGACTGCGGCAATGGCGCACGCCAGCATCGTTGCCAATGTTGCGGGCTTGACAGGTCTGATCCTGGCAGTTCTGCTCTGGGCGACGCAACGCAGGCGGTCGCGCTTCGTGCGAGCGCATATCGTGCAGGCGCTCGTCTATCAGATTGGCACGCTTCTGGGCGTTATCACGCTGATGCTGTTGTGGTCGGGATGTTTGTTGCTATCACTGCTGCCCGCTGCGTTGCGACCAGATCTCTACCGCGACGGTACCCTGCCGGACACATTCTGGGTGGCGTTGTTCGGGTTGATCTTGCCAATCGGGTACGGGTTCGCCGCCACGCTGTACGCCATCTACGGTGCGTCTCAGGTGTATCGCGGTAAACGCTTCGCCTACCCGCTTGCCGGACGACTGGTGCAGCGCGATCTGCAGGAGCCGCAGTCGCCATCACCTGCCTCAGCATCGTCCCTGACAACCGCTGGACAACCGCTCCCTTTCCCTGAACGTCCAGTCTCGACACAGGTTCAACCGTCCGTTCAGGTGGACCAGGCAAAGCCAGCGCCCGCCGGGCAGCATCCCGTCATAGCAGAACCACAATCGAGATCGGACAGGGAAAAGACGACGGCAACTTCGTCCGATCCAGCAGCAGGGTCGAGCGGCGTGACAGCATCCCCTTCGCCTGCTCTATCGCCTTCCGACCGATCAGCGACGCTCACCACGCCAGGGAGCGCTTCCCAGGAGAACGTCGCAACCACCCCTTCGTCCATTGACGATACTCCAGCTATGCCGCTCCAGGACGCACTCGACCAGGGCGCTCATCTGGTCGTCACCCCGCAACCCGATGAGATTGCAGCGGAAGAGCGTGCGGATCACCCGCCCGATGAGCGATAACGCTCTTTCAGCGCCACATAGCGCTGAGCCGTGCGGCGAATTCGTTCGAGCCGTCCCTCGCCGAGCGGTCGAACCACTCCGGGGACGCCGATTACCAGCGATCCCGGCGGTACGACTATGCCCTCGGTCACCAGTGCGCGTGCCGCGATCAAGCTGCCGGCGCCAATATGTGCACGGTTCAGCACGACAGCACCGATGCCAATCAGTACATCATCTTCAACTGTACATCCATGCACCACCGCCGCATGCCCGATGCTCACGCCATCACCAATGGTCAGCCAGGCATCGGGGTCAGCATGCAACACACTGCCATCCTGGATGTTACATCGCGCCCCAATACGAATAGCGCCGTTATCGCCGCGAATAACGACCATCGGCCACACCGATGAGTCGGCGCCGATGCTGACTGTTCCATGCACATACGCATACGGCGAGATGTACGCACTTGGATGGATATCGAGACGGTCGGTAATGTCGGGGAACTGGAATGGATCGCTCATAGACCTTTCACTGCACTCGAAATCAGGAATACGCGACGTGTGACATGGTGTCCCGGTCTGTATATATGAGCTAACACAACTTCTGCCGCATTGGAACGCCCTGGCGCGTGGTTCTGGTCTCTCCTCTCTCGCACGCGGGAAAGGGGCTGGGGGTGAGAGCCAACCAGCGCATCCCAATGCCGTAAAGCTCCTTGACGCTCATGTGTTCTGTCCGCCCTTGAAGAGGTAACGGGGCAGGAGCGCAAACATCGCTGACGCCGAAAACGTCCCCTGTCCTCACGAGAGGAAGCAGGGGGAGCGTGGATGCCCCGATGACCGCAATCGCAGGAGGGGCGCAGGGGTTGTGGAAAAACCTGCTTTGGCTCATGTTCAAACTCGGTGCACTGGAGTATACTCTCATAAGACGCGTTGTATCACAGGTGAGCCGATGGAA
>DAOUBK010000084.1:0-11114 GCA_034432635.1 Roseiflexus sp. | reverse complement strand
CTACCCGTCGTAAGGAACACCGTGACCTGCGTCAGACCACCGCGCTGGACCAGCAGGATGCCGCGACGCCACCGGCTGAGCCTGCCGACCTGGGGTCTGCTCAGCTGTGGCAGGTGGGTTGAACGGTCTGCTGCCCTGGCGATAATCCGGGGAGGCGAGGCATGCAGTGCTCCTGGTACGGCTCTGGTCGTAGTAACCCGCATCGGACCAGACGGATGCCGCGCCGTCAATACGCCTTTCCACCTGGGGGCTCACAACCCCAAAACCCTACACCTGAGAGGCTGGCAGGGGTGGGTATCGTTGCGCCCATCCAAGCGACGGGGCGGCGCGGGGACGCAGGGACGCTGTGCCCGTCCAGGGGTGGGGTGTTGCATATCCATATAGATGTGCTTGACTTTTTTCGGCTGTTCCGATTCAGGCGCGGGGGTACTGCACCCGGCAGGAGAGCCGGTTATTCCGCCCTGCATCTTTCATTCTGCGGCAGTTTCACGTTCGACCATTCTGCGGAATAGACTGCTCTCGGTAATAACCCCAACCACGCGATCCCCTTCAACCACCGGGACGCCGCCGATACGATGGTGCAGCAAGAGTTGTGCAACCGCAATGATCGGCTCATCGGGTCCGACGGTGATCACAGGACGGGTCATGAAATTGCGCAAGGGGAGATCTGCCGCGCGGTAGTATAGGTTGTATTCCCGCACATCGTGGGCGCGGGATGCAGAGATGCGATTGATATCACCTTCGGTAACGATGCCGGTCAGGCGACCGGCGCTGTCCAGAACCGGCAGGCGACGGATACGTGATTTGTGCATTAACCGTCGCGCTTCAGGCAGGGTCATCGTTTCGGGAGCACAGATCGGCGGCTGGCTCATCCAGTCACGTACTTTATCCATACTCTTTCCGCGTATGTGCAATTGCTGACTGGTTGCTTTGGCCCCAGTGAATGCCACGTTATGAGCGATTGCCGGACTAACGGCCTTAGCCCCAGTGAATGCCACTTTCGGAGGCGTTGACCAGCGTTCCGTTGCGATCAAAGAGCAGGCGGATCGAATGCCGGACGGGGCAGTCAATGATCGGGCAACGCCCATTGGCGGCATCCTCCGGGGGAACTTCGTATGGACACCCGTTCGCACGGCACTGCTCGATTGAGACTGCATATCGCGGCGATCCGGGCGGTCCGTCGAGCAGATGGATCCGCAGCGGAGCCTCTTTCAGCGCCGGTTGATGCTCGCTCAAATAAGCGCGGGCAACCTTGATCAGCGGATGTTGACGTTTTCTTCGCGGCATAGTTGTGCTCTCACAGATCAATCAACCAGTACACAGGGTAGGGATAGTGTACTTTTTTGTACCGCACTACACGAGAAATCTTCTTGACTGCCTGTTGCTGTCTCGCAACATTCCATTTGCGACAGAGGCAAAGGTGTGATACGATGATATTCAGTAGAGAGTTGCACATATCAGGACGATGAAACAACGATCTGTCTCTTCACGACGGCAGCAAACCCAGCCTTGGAATGGGCAGCAGGATGATGTTGCTCATTTGAGGGCTGAACTGGTTGCGGCATATGCGCGTATTGCAGAGCTCGATGCTCAACTGGCTGCGTCTGTGCGCCAGACGCGCCTGATCAATGAGCGTCTGAACACGATTCTCACGGTGAGCGCCGCGTTGCTTATCACTCACGAGATAGAGACCGTGATGCAGGTGGTGGTGCGCGAAGCAGTTCATCTGTTTCCCGATACCAGCGGTGCCTTGCTGTTTCTGGTCGATCAGGCGGGGATGCGGTTGCGTCTCGCTGCGAGTAGCAGCGGGCAGACAGGCGTGCCTGTGCTGCGACCGGGTCAGGGTCCGGCAGGGCGCGCGTTTCTTTCGCCCCGCGCCATGCTGATCGCCGGTCCGGTGCTCGAGGAAGCGTTGAGTGAGCTGAGCGAGATGCAGATTGCCCAGGAACAAAGCGCTCTAACATGCTGGCCTCCAAGCAGTGCGCTACTGGCGCCTTTGCGGATCGAAGACACCCGACTTGGCGCGCTGGTGGTGTATGGCAACCAGAATCCGCACCTGATCCATCCACGTGATATTCCCTTCGCGCAGGCGCTGGCAGACCTGACGGCGGTAGCGATTGCGGAATATCGGCAGCGAGCGCGAGCAGCCGCTCTGCAGCGCGACCTCGATCAGACGCAGTCGCTCCACGCTGAGGCGCAGGCGCGCCTCAATGCGGCGCAGGCGCAGTTGTTGCAAAGTGCAAAACTTGCCGCTGTCGGCGAACTGGCAGCATCGGTGGCGCACGAAATCAATAATCCGCTCTATGCGGCGCGGAACAGTCTCTATCTCGTCGAACAGGATATGCCGCCCGATGCGCCGCAACGCCATTTTCTCACGATCGCCCAGAATGAACTCGGCCGTATTGCCCGCATCATTACCCGCATGCGCGATTTCTATCGCCCGGCGCGTGATGAACTGGAGTTGACCGAAGTTAACGATCTGCTGGCGGAAACCATCGAACTGGTGCAGACCCATCTGCGTCACGGCTATGTGACGGTTACTGCCAGTTTCTGTCCGAACCTTCCGCTTCTGGTCGCCCATCCCGATCAGTTACGTCAGGTGTTCCTCAATTTGATGCTCAATGCGTGTGATGCCATGCCCAATGGCGGTCAGTTGCATATCTCAACCGAACTCTCGTGCCGTAACGAACACGACGGACAACAGTGGATCGTCATCGCCGTGCGCGATACCGGCGTCGGTATCAATCCGGAACATATGCCGCATCTCTTCGAGCCGTTCTACACGACGAAACCCCAGGGTACTGGGCTTGGTCTGGCTATCAGCGCCCATATTGTGACTCAGCATGGCGGGCATATTCAGGTCGAAAGCACGCTAGGCGTTGGGAGTACGTTTACCGTTTCGCTCCCTGTTGATCGTAGAGTTGAGGAGACCTGAGCCGGGCTGTGCACCGCTGCAATCAGAAATGCCCGGATGCTGCTAGCAAGAGATACCGGTCGCCGTTGCGTGACCTGGCCTGTTGCGGGTAACCTGTCTAGCCCTTCATTGGCAGATCTGGGGAAGTCCAGTGCAGACTGAATACTTTGTTGTAAGCCTTTCACTTTCGGTCGCCACTTCACATACCGGCCCTTGTGCTGTTGCTCCCATTCCAGCATTACTTTGTTGTGAACTCTTCACTTTCAGTTGCAACCCTGTAACCTTTGCCTCAGGATACCTCTGGTATCGTACTACTTCGATGTTGTCTGATTGCAACGCGGAGTTGTTGCCTCACTTTCCTGAGAAAACGTCGTTTTTGTTATAGTGATGGCAGAGTTGCCGACCACAGCGCAGATTGAAGCGCCAGGGATGTTCCCTTCATGATAGTAGTCAACATGCGTCTGGAAAGGTATCGTGTCGAACTTGCAGCACATTCTGGTTGTCGACAACGATCCGGTTGCCGCGATGGTGACCCAGCAAGGGCTGCAACTTCTCCTCGGTAAGGAAGTTGAGGTCTCACTGGCGCCATCACCGGGAGCGGCCTGGTTACGCTGTATGCGCGAATCGGTCGATCTGTTGATCGTCGATCCAAGCCCACCCGGTCGCGCTGCTGCCGCGTTGATCAAAGCACTCCACGACGAACGCCCCCATATTCCGGTCGTGGTGCTGACCGCATATGATACGCCGCGTCTTCGCACGCAGATGAAGCGGCTGGGTGTCCGTCACTATCTGGCAAAGCCGGTGGAACTGGCGGAACTGAAGAATACGGTCACTGGTGTGCTGGCATCCCTCAATAACGCCCAGGTGTCATCGGTTGTGCATTGAGTGTGCTGCGACGTTGTGCATCGCAGATATTCGAAGTCGCGCGCCTGCGGTCCCTATCAACTCTGGTTGAGGCCCCACACGCGGTATACCGGTGTTTGTTCGTCACCTGGGCTGTGTGTTATATCGACTCTTGCTCAAAGATGGGCATCGGTCGGGTGGCATCAGGGCGTGCGGTTCCGTGGTGTGGGCGCGCCGGAGGCGCGCGCTCCCAGATGATGTGATTTGGGTACGCATACGCTCCGATTATGTACACCATTCATCGCTTCGCTTTGATCGCTGCCAGGAAATCGGTGACGGTGAACGCCGGGTTGCGGTGATGCGCCGGTTCGAGGGTGATGTCGCTGATCTGCCGGTAGCGTGCAGCGCGATCGTGCACCAGATGCGGGTAACAGCGCGCCAGTGTCGCCTTGGGTGCTTCGTCAGGTTGGGGCTGGTACATGCCGTTCCAGACGATCGGGCGTGGACGCGCAAGGTACTCCTCCAGCAACTGCTTCCGCAGATTCAGATCATCCGCCAGATACACCATCGTTGCGCGTCGCCTGATGCGCTGGATCAATGCTGCGTCGAGATAGACGACGCTGCCGGTCATGTCGATGACGATATTGTCCTCTTCGGTGATCCGCTCTGCGATCCCGGTCATCACTTCCTGTTCATAGGCAAGATAGGTGCGTTCACGGGCGGCGTAGTGCGCTTCGTATGGAAATCCCATCCAGCGCCCGATGTCATAGACCGTGACTGGGTTGGCATGGTGTTCAGTTCGGAGACGTTCTGCAATCAGGTCGTCGCAGTGCAGAGCGGTGAGTCCGGCATCGGCGAGTCGTGTCGCCCAGCGCGACTTGCCGATGCCGGCCATGCCGATCAAGCCGATAACCACGCCTTACCTCTGAAGCTGGGCTGCGAGTGCTACAAATACGTCGAGTGTCTCCGGATTGGCCATGGCATCGCGGTTGGCAGCTTTTTCTAGAGGAATGCCGCGCAGGATTTTTTTGATCGGCACTTCCAGTTTTTTACCGTTCAGCGTGCGCGGCACGTCGGGAATGGCAATGATGGCATCGGGAATGTGGCGCGGTGACAGCGCCGCACGGATCGTTGCTCGTATCCGTTCCTTCAAGGCGTCGTCAAGGGTCACGCCGGCTTCGAGCACGACGAACAGGTACATGGTAGCAGACCCGTCGGGGCTTTCCAGATCGATCACCAGACTGTCGCGGACTTCGGCAATCCCTTCGACAGCGCGGTACATTTCGCTGGTGCCCATCCGCACACCGTGGCGGTTGATGGTCGAATCGGAACGACCGTAGATGACCAGCGTTCCGCGTTCAGTCAGTTTGACCCAATCGCCATGACGCCAGACGCCGGGATACGTGTCGAAGTAACTGTTACGATAGCGCGAACCGTCGGCGTCGCCCCAGAAGAAGAGTGGCATGGAGGGGAGCGGCGCAGTGATGACCAGTTCGCCAACATCACCGACCAGTGGGTTTCCATGTTCGTCGAAGACATCGACACGCGCCCCCAGGCAGCGGCACTGGATTTCGCCGGCGGTCACCGGCAGCAGTGGACACCCGCCAACGAAGGCGGTGCAGACGTCGGTGCCGCCGCTGAGTGACACCAGCCAGAGGTCGCGTTTGACACGCTCGTAGACCCAGCGGAACCCTTCGACCGGTAAGGGTGAGCCGGTCGATCCAATTGCCCGTAGACTTGACAGGTCGAACGTTGTTCCCGGTGCAATGTTGGCTTTACGACAGGCAGTGAGGTAGGCGGCACTTGTGCCGAACAGGGTCATGCGAGTGTCGGCGGCGAATTGCCAGAGGGCGTGCATATCGGGCCAGCCAGGGTTGCCGTCGTAGAGGAGGAGCGTGCTTCCCACCAGCAATCCGCTGATCAGAAAGTTCCACATCATCCACCCGGTGGTGGTGAACCAGAAGAAACGGTCGTGCAGACCCAGGTCAAGGTGCAGCGCCAGCGATTTCAGATGTTCGAGCAGAATGCCGCCATGTCCCTGGACGATCGGTTTGGGCAGACCGGTCGTTCCCGATGAGTAGAGGATCCAGAGTGGATGATCGAACGGAACGGGTTCAAACCGGAGCGGTGCGTCGTGGCGAATGCACTCGTGCCAGGGAATAGTATCGGCTATCTGTGCGTCCGGGTCGAGGTATGGCACAAGCACGACATGTTCGACACTCGTGAGCGTCGCGCGCAGTTCTGCAAGCGCAGTACGGCGGTCAAACGCTCGACCGCTGTAGCGGTACCCATCGACGGCGATCAGCACCCGTGGTTCGATCTGCCGGAAGCGGTCGGCAACGCTGGCAACTCCCATTTCGGGCGAGCAACTCGACCAGATCGCACCGAGGGAGGCGCAGGCAAGAAATGCAACGACAGCGTGCGGCGCATTTGGCAGCATGGCTGCCACGCGGTCGCCCCGCCGCACACCAAGCATCTCCAGGTGAGCGGCGACCGAGGCAACCTGACGTTGCAACTCAGCCCACGTCAGCGTCTGAAGCGTTCCACCCTCGGACTGGAACAGGATTGCAGGTCGGTCAACGCTCGCATGACGAAAGGCGTGCGCTGCATAGTTGAGCATTGCGCCGGGAAACCAGACTGCGCCGGGCATGCGGGCGTCGGCAAGAATGGCGTTTGGTTGCGTTGTCGACTGGATATCGAAAAAATCCCAGATCGACTGCCAGAAATCGGACGGTTCGGTGACCGACCAGCGCCAGAGTGCGTGGTAATCGGCAAAGGTCAAACCGCGGGTCTGCGCCAGCCAGTCGATATACCGCTGCATGACACTGGCGCGCATCATGTCGGGGGATGGCGACCAGAGTAGGTCGCCTTCGTGAACAGTCGGCTCAACCATACACAACCCCAGTCTATCGCTGTTGTTTTCGTCAAAAGTCCACGCGCGCCAGGCGCTGCCGCAGCAGATGATCGGCAAGCACCAGCGCCAGCATCGCCTCAGCGATTGGAACCAGCCGTGGGAGCACGGTCGGGTCATGGCGACCATGAATTTCGATCTCGGCAGGATTTCCGGCGCGATCAACGGTATGTTGTGGACGGGCGATTGACGCTGGTGGTTTGGCGGCGATACGCACCACGATCTCCTCGCCGGTGCTGATGCCGCCGAGGATACCGCCGTGATGGTTGGACGCGGTTCCAATTGTGCCGTCAGCACGGCGCACAAACGGATCATTGTGTGTCGAACCGGTCATATATGCGACACCAAAGCCTTCGCCGAACTCAACCCCTTTGATTGCCGGGATGCTGAACATTGCCTTGCCAATATCTGCCTGCAATTTGTCGAAGACCGGTTCGCCGAGACCAGGAGGGACTCCGCGGGCGCGCACTTCGACCACGCCACCGAGCGAGTCGAGACTGCGCCGCGCCTGTTCGACGCGCTCGACCATCAGAGCAGCAACGCGCGCATCCGGGCAGCGCATAATATTGCGCTCGATTTCGCTCTCATCGATAACCTCAGCTTTCAGATCACCAAGCTGCGCTGTCCACGCAATGACTGATATGCCGTAGCACGCGAGGAGCAGTTTTGCAATCGCGCCGCCAGCGACACGCCCGATCGTCTCGCGTGCGCTGCTCCGTCCGCCGCCGCGCCAGTCGCGAAAGCCATACTTTGCGTCCCACGTATAATCGGCGTGACCTGGACGGTAGAGGTGCTTGATATTGTCGTAGTGCCCCGGCTTTGCATCGGTATTGAAGACCAGCATGCTGATGGGTGTGCCGGTCGAACGCCCCTCGAACACCCCCGACAGGATCTGCACCTGATCAGGTTCCTGGCGCGCCGATGTCACCCGACTCTGCCCGACCCGGCGGCGATCCAGTTCGCGCTGGATAAACGCTTCCGTAATCTCGATACCTGCGGGACACCCATCGACCACGCACCCGACTGCAGGTCCGTGCGATTCGCCCCAGGTTGTCAGTCGAAAAACCTGTCCAAACGTATTTCCTGGCATTGCTCCTGTTTCCTGTTCAACGTTGCTCCTGCGACGCCAGACGCTCGATCAATGCCCGATCTTCACGTAAGCTGGCGTTGTCGGGCGCTGCCTGCAACGCGCGGTCAAGCATGGATCGCGCCTTATCGAACTGTTTCAGACGCGCATATGCTAGCCCCAGTGCGCGCAAATACGTTACATCATATGGCGCTTTTTTGACCGCCCATTCCCATTCGAGGGTTGCGACATACCACATACCACGATTCTTCAGCGCGACGCCGTTGTTGTAGTGTGTCAGATGGTCGGACGGTTTCAGGATATGGCGAAAACGCTCGAGTCTACCGACCATCGCGTCGTACCCGACGATAGTGAGCGCAATTGCAGCGATGTGCACCACACCTGCACCGAGCGCGATCGATCTGGCGCCGGTCATCAGCGGTAAAAACCAGGTTGATGGGATCGATGTTGCGCCGGTCAAGCGGTCCAGTATCACTATGATCGCGTCGGGGCGCAGAGCGAGCGCCAGTGCACCGATCAGTCCGGCAGTCGTCAAGCCTGCAGCCAGATAGAGCGCCCAGGCAGAGCGTTGCACCAGTTGCTGTGCGATCCAAAAACCGATAAGCGCAACCAACGCGAGGATCGCCGCCGGTATCAGGATGCCGATCGGGAAGCCATTCGCCGGCGTTTCCTGGTAGAGAAAGACGCCGAGAACTGGAAAGACGAGTGCAATCAGGAGCACGGCGCTGACGCCGCCGCGCCATATCCAGACCAGCGCCCACACCATCAGCGACCGTTCATCCGCTGGTGCAACCCGTACCAACAGATTTCCGCCGCACTGAGTGCAGCGACGTTGCGTTTCGACCGTTGGTGCGCCACAGTAGGGGCAGGGGATAGTCGTATCATCGACGGGTGCAACCAATGTCGGACGACGCGCAGCAGCAGTTGATGGCGCTGCAACCGTTGTTTGGGTGGTCGCTACAGCCGGTTTTGGCGACGCCGATGCGGAACTGGTTTGTGTTGCAGCCGGCATGTTCTGCGGTGCGGACGATACAGGCGCTGATATTGGGTTGGGTGTGGATGCCGGCAGTGCAACCGGTTCGGCAACCGCCAGTGCTGTGCGATATGCGCGCAGGCGTGCCACCGACAGGGCGCACGTATCGATCTCGCGTTCCAGGCGGCTGCCGGTTTGACCCGGTGGGTGTGGCGGCGGCAATGGCAGTCCCATGCGTGCGTGCAGCCATTCCAGACCCTGGCGCGCGCGCGGATTGGATGGATTCAGCGCCAGCACATTTTCGAGGCAGATCTTCACATCCCCCGGATCATCGACAACCCCCGATAGCCAGAGCCAGGCGCGTTCGTTACGCGGATCGGCCTCCAGTAGATGCAGGAGCAGCGCACGAGCATCGTCGCGGCGCCCATCACGCGCGGCTGCAATTGCCTGGTGCAAGGTATCGGCATTCATACACATGTCCTTCGATGCTGCCGCAACCAGACGTTATCGTTCCCAGACGATACGACCTTCGAGCAAGGTCATATCGGCGTGCACGGTATGCAACGCCGATGGATCGATCTTGAACGGATCAGCGGACAGGACGGCGAGATCGGCAAGCATGCCCGGTGCAATCATACCCTGCTCGTGGGCCGATCCGGCTGCGGTCGCGCTGCCTGCACAAAAGCCGCGTAATGCCTCCTCGATGGTCAATCGCTGCTCTGGATACCATCCACCGGCGGGTTCACCGTCCACTCGCTGCCGAGTGACGGCAGCGTGGATACTGAGCCAGGGATTGAGCGATTCGACCGGTGCGTCGGAGCCAAATGCGAGTGTTGCACCGGTATCGAGCAGCGAACGCCAGGCATACGCATATGTACAACGTTTTCCCCAGAGCCGCTCTGCCATTGTCATGTCAGCAGTGCAATGGATCGGCTGCATGGAAGCGACAATACCCAGACGGGCGAAACGCGGCAGATCGTTGGGATGTACTGCCTGGCAATGCTCGATGCGATTGGGAATGCGAAGCGCCGGATCGCCGGGCAGCGCCGCTTCGATAGCATCGAGTACCTTGCGGTTGGCGGCATCGCCGATGGCATGAACCATCACCGCCAGACCGCCGTGGATCGAGCGGCGAACAGCGTCGCGCAGTTCCTCGAACGGCAACACCGCGATGCCGCGGTTGCTACTCCCTTCATACGGTGCAAGCATCTCTGCCGTCTGCGATCCAAGCGAACCATCGGCGAACATCTTGATGCCACCAATCCGGATCCAGCGATCTCCCAATCCACTGCGCAGGCCGAGCGCCAGGGCCGCATCGAGCCCATCGAGTCCAATATACACCAGGCAGCGCAGATTCAGGTGACCACGTTCGCGCAGGGTCTGCACGTCGCTGAGGGTCTGGGTGCTATCGCCAGGGGTCATGCTGGCAGGCAGGTGCATGCCAACCATGCCGTAGGAATGCGCTTCGGCGATGGCTTCACGGACTGCCGCCAGGCGCTCGTCCTGTCCTGGTTCAGGAATGTGACGACGCACCAGGTCCATTGCAGTTTCCAGCAGAATGCCGGTTGGTTCGCCGTGCTCGCGCTGAATAGCGCCGCCGGGCGGATCGGGCGTATCGCCGGTGATGCCCGCCAGACGAAGCGCTGCACTGCTGACCCAAGCGGAATGTCCGTCCTTCCGTGGGAAATACGCCGGTCGCTCGCCGATGACTGCATCGAGGTGCGCCGCAGTGGGCCAGCGCCCCCAGCGCGAATGGTCCCACCCGCGTCCGCGCACCCAGGCACCTTCAGGGAGGTGCTGCGCCGCAGCGCCGATCCGACGCAGCGCCTCGTCGAGCGTCGCTGCGTCGTCGAGTGTGATGTTACGACGCGCCAGGGCATGGGCAACCAGGTGAACGTGGGCATCGGTCAGCGCCGGGATCAGCGCACGACCATTGAGGTTGACTCCCTCGGCGCGCCCAGTGATGGCAGCGCGTACTTTGCCTTCACTGCCGACTGCAACAATCCGTCCATTGTGCACTGCAACCGCCTGTGCGCGCGGTTGCGCCGGATTGAGGGTGTAGACGGGTCCATTGTAGAGTATGATCGGGTCATTCATCGAGTGTTTCCAATCGGCGACGGCGTCTGAGATAATTCTGAGCGATTCAATGTGTAGTCGCATGGTACGAATGGAGCGCACTGTTGTCAATGCTTGTCCGAGCGCGTGGTTGTGCAAAGTACACGCAGGAGTGTTCGAATGCATCGTGCGGTAATGTAACAGACGGGCTGGCTTGATACAATAGTGTAAGAAGTTAAGTTAAGAGTTTTACGATTCATGTTCAAACTCGGTGCACTGGAGTATACTCTCATAAGACGCGTTGTATCACAGGTGAGCCGATGGAATTTTC
>DAOUBK010000083.1:0-94694 GCA_034432635.1 Roseiflexus sp. | reverse complement strand
AGCGCCGCGATGAGGGGCGGGCGAACGGACCGCGCGACTTCCGCCGTGACGAGCGCAGCACCGGCTACCGCGAGCGCCGCGACGATCGCGCAACCGGCAGACCACGCAACTTCCGCCGCGATGAGCGCAGCGGGTACCGCGGGGAACGACGCAATGATCGCGGCTTACGGGGATTTTCAGGCAGTGATCGTTCTGCGCCGCGCCCGTTCGAGGAAGAAGAGGAGTAGGTGTGAGACGCATCGTGCTGAAATAGCGTCGCCATCTGAATAAAACCGGGTGCGGCATGCCGCACCCGGTTTGTTTATGCTGCGCTCCGCCTGAAAACGTTCGCCGATGTGAACGAGCTCTTCCTTAAACAGGCAGGCAAAAGCGACCCTTTACCCTCGCCTTCTCAATGCGATCGTCAGTCGAACCGCAGTCTCAGCTGCACCACCATGGACGCATTAGCGCGGCGTTGCAAATACCAGCGTCCAGTATCTCCCATACGATCCGCCATCAGCATAAGCAACCCCGATTTCGCGCAAGTCACAGTTCAGCATATTCTGGCGATGTCCAGGGCTGTTGTACCACCCCTGCACCACATCTCTGGCAGTGAGGTAACCGGCGGCGATATTCTCAGCCGCACTCCCGTAGGAATACCCGGTTCGCCTGATCCGATCCCAGGGTGTGGAACCGTCTGAGCCGATATGGCTGGCGAAATTGTTCTGTGCCATATCCTGGCTGTGCGCT
This sequence comes from Roseiflexus sp., assembly GCA_034432635.1. Lineage (GTDB taxonomy): Bacteria > Chloroflexota > Chloroflexia > Chloroflexales > Roseiflexaceae > Roseiflexus. Next base: position 93,965 of record DAOUBK010000083.1, on the reverse strand, counting down.
GCCGCTGCAGCAGCGAGTTGCGGCGACACCGTGAGCAGGGCGCATCCCGCTGCTACACGATATTCATTGGTAAGATCGACCACCTGCTGCGCCAGCGGCGACAGAGCGCTTGTGTTGCTGCCACCCGTCAGTCCGGGTGTGACCACAAACGGTAGATATACTCTGTATGGCTCGCTATGGAAGCGCTGCTCATCTCTGCGGGGATGGATCAGTGCATCGCCGGCTGGCTCACCAATGTCGGTAGGAAGATCGGTCGTTGTCTGGGCAAAGAGCGCCGGCGTCGTTAACACCAGGGCGGTGGTCAACATCAAAAGGGCGATACGAAGAGCGTATGGTAAAGAAAAATGCATGGAAGCGCTCCCTGCGACGATTGGTACAAAGCACGCGCTGTATGTCTTTACCCAAATTTTAAGGGATGCTGCTCTGCCTGCAAATAGCCCGATAGTCCCCGCTGCCCATAGCTCCTGGTACGCCGGTTATATAGGTCTGCCGGTCAATGCACCAGAATGTAACACATTGGCGCACATTGACGCACGAAGCCCTTGAGTTCGAGCACTGCCAGCGTTGCGGACACTTCGTGAACCGGCATGGACGTGCGCCGTTGCAGATCATCGATGTGGAGCGGCTCATACCCGACCAGCGCCAGCACCGCTGCCTCAACAGGATCATCGGGCAGCGCAGCGCGCACCTCTTGCTGGCTTGCCGCCGCGCTCATGTCGAGCGCTTCGAGGATATCTCCGGCGCATGTTACCAACCCTGCGCCGTTACGGATGAGATGATTGGTTCCTTCCGATCGCGGACTGAAGATTGGTCCAGGGACGGCGAAGACGTCGCGTCCCTGTTCGAGCGCATAATCGACGGTGATCAGTGCGCCGCTTTTGACGCCGGCTTCCACCACCAGCACGCCGCGCGCCAGTCCGCTGATCAGGCGGTTGCGCACCGGGAAGAGTTGCGGGGTGGGCCGCATACCAGGCGGGAACTCTGAGATCAGTGCGCCGTGGTCGGCAATACGGCGTGCCAGAGCATTGTGCCGTTCAGGGTAGACCAGATCGACGCCGCATGGCAACACCGCCAGCGTCCGTCCACCAGCGTCGAGTGCCGTCGTGTGGGCAATGCTGTCGATGCCCAGTGCCAGACCGCTTATGATCGTCACACCCGCATCAACCAGTCCAGTCGTCAGGCGGCGGGTTGCCTCACGTCCATATGGCGTCGGCTGGCGGGTACCCACCACCGCAACGCTCCAGGAATCGACATCGGAGAGAGCGCCGCGCACGTAGAGCAATGGCGGCGGTGACGGGATGTGGCATAGCGCCACAGGGTACGCGGGATTCTCACGATCGATGAGGGCTACTCCGATGCGCTGGAGCCGTTCCATTTCCCGGTCGAGGTCGAGGGTGCGCCGGGTCTCGATCAGCGCCTCGATCAGTTTGGGTTCCAATCCAATCGCCATCAGTTCAGCAGTGGAGGCATGCCAGGCTGCTGCGACCGAGCCATACTGTTCGATCAGGCGATCCAGTCGTACCGGACCGATGCCGTTTACATAGTTGAAACCAAGATAGTAGCGCGTGTTTTCCATGGCGCCCCGACTTTTCTAGAAACGCACCCGAAGGCAGTGCCAGCCCGCCCAACTGTGCGTAGTATAGCGTGCTGATGTTACCAGAGATCGCGCAGGGGTCGCAGGGTCGCCGCAATGTCCATCAGATCAGCGTCGAATCCATACCGTAGCACCAGTTTGTGCGCCTGCTCCCTGAGAGTCGTTGCCGGAGCAGGCATGCGACCGGCGCCGAACAGTACCAGCGAATGGCGCAACGGCGCCGCCAGCGTCGTGCGGAATGACGTGCGGAAAATATGCGCTTTCGCGGTAAAGCACGGGTCGCTGCGGAGCAGGTTGATGCCGATAACACCGCCGGGTAGGAGACGCTTCTGACAGACCGCATAGAACTCAGCCGTCGCCAGGTGATCCAGATTATCACGCGCATCGCTGAATGCATCCATGAAGATGATGTCGTAGCGGTGCAGCGATTGCTGGAGGTATTCCCGTGCATCGGCAATGTGGAGACGCTGTCGCTCATCGAAGGTCACCCCGAAGTACGTGGCGGCAACCGTCTCAAACTCTGGATCGATATCGACATTATCGATTATCACGTCGGGGAGATGCGCGTGGAGCACCAGCGCGATGCGTCCTCCGCCGAAACCCAGCATGCAGACCCGGCGCGGTGATGGACACCAGAGGAGCGCGAGCAGAAACGCACGATTGTACGGCGCAAGGAGGTGGAGCGGACGAGCAATATCGATCCGCGACATTGGTCCGTCGAGCAAGCCATTCGCCGGATTCAGAAAGAAGAGACTGATGCACGTCCCTTCTTTGATGATCCACAGGCGAATCTGTGGCAACTGGCGATCATAGATAACGCCATCGGGGAGTGCGCGAAGCCAGTCCAGGCGTTCGACGAGCGCAGCGGAGTACGATGCCAAGCGCGATTGTGTGCTTTCCGCAGCCATGCACGAGCCTTGTGAGACACTGATGCCGGTTGTGCGCTGCCGTCAAAATGCGAAGAGGCAGGCGGATCGACCAGGGCGCTCACCGATCGCTGCGGGGCCAGATCGTCCACAACGTTGCGCCGGCAGCCGCAACCCACGACCAGAACGCCTCGTCGGCAAAGCCGTTGATCCGCAGCAAAACGCCGCCAATGAACAGCGCCGCCGCAATGATGCCACCGGAGAGTCGGTTTGTCGCCCGCTCGACACGCTTCATGCCGCGTTCGAGACGCGACAGATCGACACGCATTTGCAATTCCCCACGGTTGGCAGCCTTGTAGTACGCATCCATCTGACGCGGCAGTGTCGCTGCAACCTGGCTGAGCGCTGTCACTTCGCGCCGGATTTCCTCCAGCCAGTCGCCATTTTTTCGTTCACGGTCCAGCATGGCCTGTGCGAATGGTTGTGTCTCCTCGAACAGATTAATGTCGGGGTGCAACCCGGTCACGATTCCACTCACCAGGCTGATCGCCCGTCCCAGGTAGATCAGGTCTTGTGGAATCTGAAACGGCAGGTCACGCACAAGATGCTCCGTTTCATCAAACAATTTTTCGACGTCGATGTTTGTCAGTTCTCGCTGCGTGCGCGCATAGGTATGCCGCAGTACAATCTGTAACGCCTGTACGATCGGGCGTCGGTCGGCGCCTGGCAGAATCATACCCAGACGGTCAAGAGCATCGACGATCCGTTCTGGATCGTTGGTCGCCAGCCCGATCACGCCATTCCGCATGATTTCCATCGTCGGCGGCGGCAGATAACCGACCATGCCGCAGTCGAGTAGAATAAGGGTGAAAGGTGCGCCGGGTTTGACGCCGTTGGTTCGGGGCGGCGGCGGACCCTCGACGCGCACGAAGATATTACCGGGATGGGGATCGGCATGAAAGAAGCCATCGAGGAAGAATTGTTTCAGATAGGCGCGATTGAGCCGGGTTGCAACTTCGGTGCGATCTACGCCAGCGCGCTGGAGCGCGGCATAATCAGTGATCTTGATGCCATCGACTCGTTCCATGATCAGCACGCGCTGCGTCGAGAGTTCAGGGTATGGTTTGGGGAAGTAGACACCCGGCGTATCGGCAAAATTGATCCGAAACCGTAGCGCGTGCTGTGCCTCGCGCTCATAGTCGAGTTCCTCACGCAGCACACGCGCAAACTCCTCGAATAACAGTTCCAGGTCTGCCCGTCGCCGGATCAACGGGTAGTTTTTAACGATGCGCACCGCCCACAGCACAGCACTCAGGTCGATCTCGACGATCTCATCGATGCGTGGGCGCTGAATCTTGACAGCCACCGCTCGTCCATCGAGGAGTTCGCCATAGTAGACCTGACCGAGTGACGCTGCCGCTACAGGAGTTGGATCGAAACGGGCAAAGATTTCTGTCAGTGGTCGGTTCAGTTCGGTTATGAGGGTTTGCAGCACATACGGAAGCGGCGCCGGCGGCACTTCATCCTGGAGACCGGCCAGTTCATCGGTGATGACCGCCGGGAGGACATCAGCGCGGGCGCTGAGGAACTGACCGAGTTTGATCAGCACCCCCCCCATGCGCACAGCCAGACGGCGGAAATTGCGTGCGATACGCTGGTAGCGCCTGATGCCGGTGCGCTGCGCATACCAGCGTGTCAGCCGGTAGCGGTTGAACAGAATGTCGAAAATGAAGACGTGGACGATAACACGGAAAAAGAACCAGGACACACGAAGAAACCGCCGACGCCTGGGCACAGGAAAAGGGCGAAGATCGGGCGGCAGCGGCGGAAGCACAGATATGGCGCCGGTACTGGAACCGGTCGTTGTCGGCTTTGTGACTGTTTGCACGTGTCGTATTATAGCATTCCAGACACCCCGGTGCGAAAGCTCCCTGCCAACGAAGGCCAGCGTCACTGAAGTTTCTGGAATGATCCTTCCCCCGCATAATCTTTGAGGACGGACAGAACGTTTGGGTAACCATGCGTTTGCTGGCGTCGCAACGCACGATCCGCTCTGAGAAATGCTGTCATTCTTGAAACTCATAAGCCTGCCACTCTACGATGTGCAGCTCGCCGGTGCAGGCTCGACACGGCAAACAGGACGCCCGTGACGCAATCGCGCCGCATGTCGCCAGCGGAGACACAAGGGATAGCTCCCCATCCGCGCCCATCCGTGGTTGAATACATCCCAACGAACGGGATGCCTGTGGTACAATCGCATTGCTTGTCGCCAGCGGAGACGACCTGACTGTTCGGGGTATCCAGAACATGCGCACCAGCATCTGGCTCATTCGCCATGGGCAGACCACGCTCAACAAACAACGTCGCTACCAGGGGCTAACCGATAGCCCGCTCACGCCGTTTGGCATGCAACAGGCAGAGGCGCTGGCGCACCGTCTCCGGCGCATCCCTTTCAGTGTCGCAGTCGTCAGCCCAACCGGGCGCACACGCGCCACGGCAACGGTGGTGCTGCGGGAGCGGACGACGCCGGTCATCGAAGATGCGCGCTGGCACGAAACGAACCACGGTCGCTGGGAAGGGTTGACCTACGCCGAGGTGCGTACACAGTTTCCCGACGAGTCGGTCGCGCGCTTTGCTGACCCGTTACATGGACGGGCGCAGGGAGGTGAAAGCCTCGCCGCGGTCAATGACCGCGTCCTGGAGGCGTGGCATACTCTGCTGCACGATCATCACGGCGGTCGCATCCTTGTGGTAACCCACGCAACCCCTATCCAGCTCATCCTGTGCCACATCACCGGTCTATCACCGACCGATCACTGGCGCTGGCGTGTTGATGTGGGCAGTCTGACGGCACTCGATGTCTACAGCAGCGAAGCGATCATTGTGCGCATGGTCAATGCAACACCACGCCCGGCGCAGCATGGAAGCAGTGAGGAACACGCCTGAGAGCAACTTCCCCGTGCGGCTCACTGTTCGCCGCCGAACAGGTTTAGTAGCACGACACCGACAATGATCAGCACAATACCGCTGACTCCTGCCGTATTCAACCGCTCGCGCCACACAATCACCCCGATGACCGCAATTGCCGCCATGCCCAGACCCGACCAGATGGCATAGGCAATGCCGAGCGGAATAGTGCGCAGACTGAGCGACATGAGGTAAAATGATGCACCGTACCCGGCAATGACCAGGAGCGTGGGTAGCAGGCGTGTGAAGCCGTCGGCTGCTTTGAGGGCATTCGTTCCGATGAGTTCGCATACGATGGCGCCAAAGAGGAGCGCCAGCCCGCGTGGATCCATAATCATCCCCTTATTGAGACGAGAGTACACAGCGTGTCATCCGAGGATACCACATCACCGCGTGTGCCACGCAACTGGTGGGGACCGCTCGCTCCCATCGGCGAGGCGCTGCGTTTTCTGACCATTCTTCCTGTTCCCGGTTTGCCACCGATGACGGAGGAAGCTATTCCACGATCAATCCGGTATTTTCCAATTGCCGGTCTGGTGATCGGTGGCATGCTTGCTGCGGTTGGGTGGATCGCAGGCGGGCTGTGGAACGAAACCGTGCGAGCGGTGGTTCTAGTGGTCGCCTGGGGTATGGTGACGGCGGGCATCCACCTCGACGGACTGAGCGACACCTTCGATGGAGTGATGAGCTGGCGTTCGCGTGAACGTAAACTGGAGATCATGCGCGACAGTCGGATAGGCGCGATGGGGGCGCTGGCGCTGGCAGCCGTGTTGGGGTTGAAAGTGGCGTTTCTGGCGGGCGCCGGGGACACCTGGCTCATGGCTGTTATGCTGGCGCCGGTGATCGGGCGCTGGGCGGATGTGTACGGCATTGTGCGCTTTCCACCAGCGCGCGAAGGGGGACTGGGACGCACCTTTCAGTCGTATCTGCGTCCTGGTGATTTTGCCGGCGCCAGTGTCGCAACGCTGGCGCTGGCGCTGGTTATGGGCGGCGTCGATGGACTGATCGCGCTGACGCTGGTCTGGATGATCACGCACCTGCTGGGGCGCTGGTGGACGCGCGATCTGGGCGGGTTGACCGGCGACACCTATGGCGCGCTGTGCGAGATTGCCGAGGTCGTTACCCTGGCTACACTGACAGTGAGTGCGCCAATGCGTCTGCTGGGAACGTACTGAACTACTCCTGCGGCCAGAGGTTCATCACGCTGCGCATGATCGCCAGTTCGCCAATGTGGTACGAATTGTGGATCGCAATAATGTTGATCTCGCGCAGGATGGTGTGACGGTATTCGCCGCTGTTCGGCAATGGCGCAAAGAGATCAACATCGGGATCGTTGATGATGGCCACCAGTTGCTCCTGGTCGGCGAGAAACTGCTCAATCGTGCGGTTCCATCCGGCGAGATCGGTCGTCGCCGATTGGTCGGGCCAGAGATCATCGGGAAAGGTGGGCCAGGTGTAATGATCAGATTGGATGTACTCCAGAATATCACGCTGACAGATGCGCAGATGTTCGAGCAGGTGCCAGAAGGTGTATGGGCAGTTCGGCAGTCGGGTGTTGATGTGCGTTTCGGGAAAACCGGCAACAGCATCCTCGAAGATCATATGTGCCTGGCGTTCGGTTAGCATACGGGTCAGTTGGGTTCGCAATTCTGCACTGGCATCCATCGAGAGATCCCTTCCACGATAATCCGGTATGTTGCTGTGCGATCCGCTGCCGGCAAACCGACGCTGATCGCCCGAAAAGGTGGGTGGCATGACGCATCACGCGCTGCTTGGTCGTATGAAGACCAGTGTCGATACGTGGGAGACGAACGGTGATCGAAGAGCAATCTTTCTGGCGTGCTACGCCCTGATGACACACAACATGCTCGACGGTATCAACGCAGGTCGGTTCGATGACAATGACTGGGTGTACCGGCTGGTGCATAATTTCGCCGAATACTACTTCATCGCGCTGGAAGCGTATGAGCGCAACACCGGATGGCTGCCCGACGTCTGGCGACAGGCGCACGATCTGACCCGTGCGCCGGAGATGCCGCCACTGGTGCACCTTTTGCTCGGCGTCAACGCGCACATCAACTGCGATCTGGTTCTGGTCCTCGATGACATGCTGCGTGATGAGTGGGATGATCTGACGCTCCAGATGAGCCAACCCAGGCTCGACGATTATCTGCTGGTGAACACGATCATTGGAGAGACTATCGATAGTGTACAGGATCATGTGCTGAAACGCTACTCCCCGGCGATGGGTGTCGTGGACGTCGCGTTTGGTCGGCTCGATGAGTGGTGCACTGCCCGCCTGATCCGCAACTGGCGTCACGATGTCTGGAAGCAGGCAGTGACGCTGATCCAGGCAAAGGATGCTCAGACACGCATGACATTACGACGCCAGGTAGATGTCCTGGCGCTCAGGCGTATGAACCTGGTCGTCGCGGGTGGCGCATTCGGGGTACGGGTCTTCGGGTATTCGCAGCGCTGGTTGCGCCGTCTGGGAGTCACGCCAGATCAATAAGTGCACGCGAGAGATAACGTTGCTGCGATGCGTCGCCTGTGACTGGACGCTATCCCTGCCAGGCAGCCGTCTGAGGATCGGGGCGGCTGTGAACCGTATGAGCGATGCTGTTCACCTGGGTCGCCAGTTTCTCCGCATCGGCAAATCCCAGATTCACGAAGCGTACCACGCCCGTTGCGTCGATAATCACGGTTGCGGGAGCAGTCAGGATGCCGAGATGATCGACAAGCTGCGGATGTTCTGCTACCGGCAGAGTGCGTATCGTCACCTGATTGCCCAGACTGGCGCTCAGTCGCGCCAGCGCCGGCGCCTGACGGGTGCGACACTCGATGCATCCAGGGCTTGAAAAGCCGACCACGGCAGGTTTGCCTGGCGGAATAATCCCGGCGAACGGCGTTCTACGAGCAAGGGAACGCAGACGCTGGATACGCCATGCGCGGAGCGCCATCCACGCTAGCGCGATGACGACAGCAATAACGGCAATGATCAGCAATCGTTCGATCATCTTTCCGAAACAGACCGGCTACCGGCTGTGCGCCAGACGTTGAATCTGGAAGAAAATGAAGCATCCGACGCAAAAACCGAACACCAGGTTGATTGCCGCCAGTGCAACGACCAGCAGCATCAACGCCCATCCAACCGTCGGCGCGCCAAGAAAGAGCGCAAGGCTTGCCAGAATGAGCACGGTTGCTCCCATTCCCTGTGCAAAACGGTGCGGCGCCGCGTCTTCCTGATGAACGTCGGGGCGCAACAACCCGGCAGGGCGCAGCACATCCCGATAGAGACGCTGGAACAGCGCCAGTGAGGGTGATATCGCACCAAGCGCCACGATGATTGCTGTTGCTGCTGCCAGCCATGGCAGATCGGCGACGAATGCCACGAGTAAGAGGACGATCATCGCTGCCTGGTTCACCCGCAGCGCAGTGCGGTCGAATCCAGGTACGCTCGCATGAGACTGGTCTACGGACATACCTGTGTTCCTTGAGTAACATTGACAGATTTTTCAACATAATCATAGGCAAATTTATCTACTTTGTCAAGTTCTCTCGAGGCGCCCTGACTGGCTGCATGTGATACAGTTCTACAAACGAACGGTTCGACCTGCTCGATGAACCGGTCGGCAACCACGTTCCAGTCATACTCCTCGACCCGCATCCGACCGAAAGCGCCATACGCTGCGCGCTGGTCGGGGTTGCGCAGCAGTTCGATCAGCGCTTCCGCCAGTGCGCCGACATCACCCGGCGGCACGAGCAATCCGGCGCGGCGATGCGGTACGACTTCGGGTACTGCTGTGGCAGTGGTGGCAACGATCGGCAAACCGCTGGCCATGGCTTCGAGAAAGACGATGCCGAACCCTTCCTGCACGCTTGGCAGACAGAACACGTCAGCCTGGAAGTACATCTGCGCAACCACGTCATCATCCAGGATGGCGCCAACCAGGTGTACTGCTGCGCCGAGACACAGTTCAGCGGCAAGCGCGCGCAGACGGGCATGTTCCGGTCCGTCGCCGACAATCACTGCGCGTGCTCCGGGAACAGCCGCACGGACCAGAGGCATCGCGCGCAGCAGATCCGCAACATGCTTGCGTGGGTACTGGCGCGCCACACAAAGGATCGTCGCACCATCACTGCGACGGGGCGTTGCACGCGCAATGCGTTGCCAGCGCGCCAGATCGACCCCTTCGGGAACCAACCGCATACGTCGATCTGCTATGCCATAGTGTCGTCGAATCGCTTCCCGGCAGTATGCCGAGGTCGTGATGACGCCATCGGCACTGCGCGCGTTGATCCGTTCGAGTTGCGACAGTGACCAGAGCACATGCCGCACGAAGCCCTGTTCCTGGCGCAACTCCTCCGCGAGCACACCCTTGATGCTCACCAGATACGGTGTACGTCGTGCGCGCCTCGACCAGAGAAAACCATCGATGTCGAAGCCAACCACAAGATCGTAGCGCAGGCGGCTGAGGAGCGCCGGCACGTGCAGGTTGAACAGCAGTCGGCGCACTGTCAGGTTGCGGGGCCAGGGCTGAATGGGCGTCAGGCGCGTGACCTGAATGCCGCGTTGCTGGAGGGTGCGTTGCAGTCCGCCGATCGCGACAGCGGTGCCGCTTCCTTCTGCACTTGATTGAACCCACGAATCGATGAAAGCGATGTTCACGATGTCTCTTCCTCCGGTATGATCTCTGGCCGATGGACGGAGCGTTGCAGCGTTCCACAAAGCGTCCGCCGCACGGTTGTACGTGTTAGCGGAAGCGGGTGGATGTCCGCGCGGAGGCGGGACATCGGTGGCGCTAATCGGAGACCGGTCTGGCGATGACGATGCGGAAGCCGATGTTGTAGCGCCAGTAGTCCGGTGGAAGATGGCTGCCGCGATACGTGGCTCGCGCATGGGCAGTAGTGGAGTTGAACGATGATCCGCGCAGAATGTAGTGTCGTCGCTTTTCCGATCCCGTTGCACCGGATGGGTCGCCATGGAGTCGTTCCGCGAGCGTGGTGCGCGTTCCGCCTGCCCCGTCACTTCGCCGTGGCGGAGCGTCGATGCTGCTTGCCGTCCATTCCCAGACGTTTCCGATCAGATCGTGAACACCATAGAGGCTGACGCTACTGGGGAAGCATCCCACCGGCGTCGTCACCCAGCGCGATCGTCCGTCTGGTCCGACACGGGTCTCGGCGATATTCGCAATCCCGGCGACCCAGTGGTCGCCCCAGGGAAAGCGACGTTTCACACGCGCGCGCGGTCCCCAGGTTGCCGCCTTTTCCCATTCGGTTTCGAGCGGCAGGCGAACGACCATACCCGCCGGGAGACGCCCTGCCAGGGCGCGGGTCAGCCATGCCGCATATGCCATAGCGTCATGCCATGTCACCCCAACCACCGGTTGAGCGGGATTGTTGAAGCGCGGATCGTACCAGTAGTGTGGTTTGGGATGTCCAGGACGCGCCGCCAAGAAACGGGCGTACTCCGCGTTGATAACCGGGTAGACGCCGATCTGATACGACGGCAGATCGATCCGCTGCGCCGGTCGTTCTTCGTCGTAGGGCGCATCATTTGCGCCAAACACGAAAACGCCGGCGTCGATCTGCGCCAGCGGCGGCAGCAGATCGGCAAATCGCGGGTCCCCCAGGCGACCGAGCATCAAGCCAGCACGCACCCGATCCTCAACCGCAACGGTCGGATTTGCGATCATCGTGAGCAGGCGCTGCTGAGTTTCCTGCAACACGTCCGGGTAACGCTGCGGGTCGATGGTTTCCAGGCACGACGCCACTAGAAGCGTCGCCTGTTCAGGATGCGCGGTTGAAGCGCCGGTGCTGAGCTGGCGAGCGGGGCGTGCGGATTTTGCCGATTGTCGGGATGATTTCTGCTTCGTAGCGCCCGCATCTCCTGCGGCTCGACTGCGATCCGGTCGTCCGATCAGATGCCATAGCGTCGCAGCGCCAGCATCGTCCTCCTGCTCAGTGTGGCGGTGGGACCGCAGCGAAGGATCGCCGGTGCGCAGCCACAGTGCGAGTGTCAGAGTTTCGTGCCACGTCGGGTCATCGACATACGGCGCGATCATTGCCTCGAAGTCATCGGCGCGCGCCAGGGCATGCGCCGCCAGAAACATGCGCAGCGCGTGCTGCGGCATCTGGTATGTCTGTGAAGGTGCCTCACTTTCGGAAGCAGCGAGCAACCCGACATCGAGCGCGCGCTCGATGATCGCCGCCACCTGGGTATCATCGGCATCCGGCGCGCCAGCACGTACCAGTTGCTCGACCACCGGGCGGGTCAGCGTTGCCGGGTGCGCATGATCGTCGGTAGCGCGTTGCAGTGCCAGCGCCAGAGGAGCGAGCACGGTAACGGGCAGCGCTGCTTCGCCCCATAGTGTGGCGATCACCCGCCGATAGACCACGGCGCGCGCAGCCGGGAGTGTATATCCGTCCGCATCGGCGACAACGGCAATTGCCAGTGCGAGCGGCTCGAAGGTCAGTGCGCGCAACCCGTCATCGATCAGCAGTCGCCCCTGAAGATCGGCGATCTGTTCGGCAATCGACCCGCCCTGTTGCGATGCCGTTGGCGATCCGATCGGCGACGCCTGATCGCGCACGACTCGTCGTCGGTTGAGGGCAGTGAGCAGACGGGCAGCCATATCATCAATGCGGGCGCGTTCGAGGGGCGCGAAATGCACCCGCTGGAACCCATGGGCTTGCAGGACGCGCCCCGGCGGTGGCGCCGCAGCCGCATACGGGCGACAGGCGCACACATAGCGGTTGGCAGGAAATGCGGCGACGATCTGCGTGACGACCGGCGTGTTGTGAGGTGTCACACCATCGATAACCACCAGCGCCTCGCCGGCGTGGAGCGCCTGAAGCACCATTCCTGTGTGCGCTGCAAGATCGTTTGCGATCAACTGCGCTTCGACCAGCGACCGGGGATCGGTAGCCGGATCGATCTGTGGCGGCATCTCAATCACGACGGGCAGCGGAATCGGCAGCGACCAGTCGACAAGCGGAGCTGCGGCGCCCTCCGGCTCTCCCGTGACTGCCGCCGCGCAAGCCAGCGCCAGGCGACGCACCGCCGTGCTCTTCCCGGAGCCGGCGCCCCCTTCGAGCGCCAGGCGTGCGCGTGGCGCGCGCGCAAGATCGGCGAGCGTCTGGGGAGAACTCGCACTATCGCGCGCAGGAACAAGCCCCCGCTCGACATAGATTTCCGTCAGCGGAAGATGACCAATGCCAAATGCTGCGAGACCGGCAATCGGGGCCGAACGAAGCAACTGGCCCGCAATGGCTCGATGGTACTTCAACGCAGTGCTATGATACGGGCAAACCGGACATACCGCCCCCTGGCGCCGCCTGGGACAGATGCGCACAGGTTCGGGATATTATACCGCTTTTTCTACAGTACATCGTAAGTTTTCGTCGCACGCCGTATCTACTATACGGTGTAAAGATTTTCTTTCACTTACCTTGCACCTTGACATGCACGCCTGTCTGTGCTATTCTTGCCGCGCCATATTTAGGAAGTATTTTCGACAAGACAATACAATATGTGGATAACTTCTGTGAAACCATTGCCTCTTGCTCCCCGTTAGGAACGAGAGACCGTTTCACCCGGCTTTACAATAACTGAATCGCTTTACATAGTGATGAACGGTGCACAGTATTGGCGCACGCAGCGGGTGCGCTGATTGAGTGTGATCTGTCTCAGGAGGTCAGGCAAGATGACACAGTCGAACACGGAATTGAACGGAATCCACTGCAACGGCTCGACCGACGCTCTTCACCCGGACGTTATCGTTCCGACGACAATCATCAAGCGGGATGGGCGTATCGTTCCATTCGATGTCACGCGGATCGAGAATGCGATGGCGCGCTGCTTTGCCAGTTTTGGGCGGATACCCGACACACCCATCCGCGAACTGGCGCAGCGTGTGGTCAATATCGTTGCCGCCAAGTCGCAGGGCAGACCGCCGACGGTCGAGGGCGTGCAGGACATCGTCGAGATGGTCTTGCAGGCGGCTGGTGAGTTCGAGGCTGCCAAGCGCTACATTCTGTACCGCGCTGAGCGCGCCAGGGAGCGTGAGCGTCGCCCTATCCCCGACCATGTGCGGCGTGCGTTCGATGAGGCGCGGGTCTATTTCCCAACCGCATTGCAGCAGTTTCAATTCTTCGACAAGTACTCGCGCTTCAACTACGAGTTAGGACGGCGCGAGACCTGGATTGAAACGGTCGATAGGGCGGTCGATTATCTCTACGAACTCGCGGGTGACCGTCTCTCACGCGAGACATACGAACGTATCCGGCGCAACATCCTCGAAATGCGCTCGATGCCGTCGATGCGCCTGCTGGCAATGGCCGGTCCTGCCGCGCGGCGCAATGCAGTGGCGATCTACAACTGTAGTTATCAACCCGTCGAGAGCATCGACTCGTTTGTCGAAGCGTTGATCATTTCGATGGCGGGATGCGGTGTTGGCTTTTCGGTCGAGAGCCGGTATGTCGAGAATTTCCCGCGCATCAAACGTCAGACAGGCAAGCCGCCGGTCACCTTTGTCGTTGAAGATTCGGCGGAAGGATGGGCCGATGCACTGCGCTACGGGTTGGAGACATGGTTCGAGGGCGGTGATGTGTATTTCGATCTGTCGCACCTGCGACCGGCAGGTGCACCGTTGCGCACCAAAGGCGGGCGCGCTTCCGGTCCCGAACCGTTCCGCGCCATGCTCGATTTCGTGCGCAACCGCATTTTTGCCCGGCAGGGGAGTTTCCTGCGCCCGATCGACGCCCACGACATTATGTGCGCGGTCGGCAATGCCGCAGTAAGCGGCGGTGTGCGGCGCACGGCGATGATCTCTCTTTTCGACTACGATGACGATGAGATGTGCCTGGCGAAGGCGGGTGATTTCGAGCGCGAGAACAGCCAGCGCTGGAATGCCAACAATTCGGCGGTCTGGCCCCGTGGCGGATTGACGCAGCGCGAATTCATTCGCCATTTTATGGACATGATCGAATCGCAACGCGGCGAACCGGGTATTTTCAACCGTGAAGCCGCCAACCTGATGAAACCGGCGCGTCGCAAGGAAGCGGAATTCGGAACCAACCCGTGCGGTGAAATTGTGTTGCGCCCGTGGCAGTTCTGCAACCTGAGCGCCGCCGTCGCCCGCGTTGATGACACCTTCGAGACGCTCCGCGACAAGGTCGAGGTGGCAACGATCATCGGAACGATCCAGTCGCTGGCAACCCACTTCCCCGGCTTGCGCCCAATGTGGAAGCAGAATTGCGAAGAGGAACGCCTGCTCGGCGTCGATATTACCGGGCAGATGGATAGTCCCGTTGCCCAGGATGCGCAGGTCAAGCGGCGCCTGAAGGAGATTGCCATCGAGGTCAACCGGCAGACCGCGCTCAGCCTCGGCATTAATCCGTCAGCAGCAATTACGTGTGTGAAGCCAAGTGGCAACTCGTCGCAACTGCTTGACTGCTCTTCCGGGTTGCATGCCCGCTGGGCGCCGTACTACATCCGCAATGTGCGCATCTCGGCACACTCGCCGCTGTTCAAGGTGTTGCGCGACGCCGGCGTGCCAATGGATCCGGAGAACGGTCAGACGCGCGAAAATGCCACGACCTGGGTCATCCACTTCCCGGTTAAGTCGCCTGAAGGTGCAATTACGCGCAACCAGCGTTCAGCCATCGAGCAGTGCGAATACTGGTTGCAGAACAAACTGTACTGGACGGAGCATAACCCTTCCTGCACCGTCACCTACAAGCCAGACGAGGTGATCGACCTCATGAAGTGGGTATGGGAGCATCGCGATGTGATCGGTGGGCTGACCTTCCTGCCATCGTTCGATGCGCAATATGCGCAGATGCCTTACGTGGAGATTACGAAGGAAGAGTACGAACGGCTGGCAGCGGAGTTCCCGGAGATCGATTTCAGTAAGATCTGGCGTTATGAGGAAGAAGACCTGACAACTGCCGCGCAGGAACTGGCATGTATGGCTGGCGTATGCGAGGTAGATGTTCCGCCTTCGGCGTGAAAGCGTCAGAAGAGTCGATCAGGGACGCAGCGCGTGCTGCGTCCCTGGTTCTTTGTGAGAGACACATCTGCCGGCGCAGGCAGGCGCACGATCCGATTCCTGCCAGGAAAAAGCATCCCGGCAGCGCTACCCGCGCGCCAGCAAGTAGTCGTGCGCCGCCAGCGCCGCGCGCGCCCCTTCGCCGATCGCAATCAGGGTATGTTCGCCGTACACCGTGGTCACATCGCCGGCAGCAAACAAACCCGGCAGCGACGTGGCGTTCCGTTTGTCTACGATGATAAAACCATCTGCATCAGTTTCGACCAGGTTCTTCACCATCGCCGAATTCGGCGTCAATCCGACATCGGCGAAGGCGGCATCGACCGGCAGCCGACGTGTCTTCCCTTCGTGCTCGACCACCACCGTATCAACCGACGAATTGCCGGTCACTTCTCTGACCATGAACCCTTCGAGAATCTCGACATTCGGGCGCTTCCGTAGGACAGCAACAATCGGGTCATTGGCGGGGAATGCCGGCGCCACCAGGTACAACTGGGCTACCGTCCGGGCAAGTTCAGCAGCGCCGCGTAGCGCGCGCTGGGTGCATCCGATGACGACCGCCGTCTTTCCGACGAGCGCACGGGCGAACGTTACCGGCGTATATCCGATGCCATGGTTGATGAATTCGCGTCCTGGCGCTTCGATCTGCTTCGGTACGGCGCCAGATGCGATAATCACTGACGCTGCGTGCAGCGTTCCAGAGCGTTGCGTCTCGACCTTGAAAATATCGCCTTCCTTCGCCACCTGACGCACGCGGTCGAACAGAGCGCGCCCACGTTGCGTCGTTATCTGACGCTCGAATGCTTCCACCGTCTCCGCGCCCAGACGGGTGATCTCTTCCGATATTGTTTCGGGTGTATCGAGATGCACAAGAATATGCCCCACCAGAAAATCGGTGTCGGCGTGGATGGTAAACTTCTGATTGATCTTCCCGCCCAGATTCTCGTAAATGACCATGACGTCGAGTTGTTTGTCGAGGGCGTAGGCTGCTGCCGCTAGGCCGGCGGCGCCACCGCCGACGATAATTAGGTCGTGCATGCTCCCCCTCCTTGGTTTTGTCCAACTGCTGCAAACCGGCATCGAAGCCGGGAACGACCGACAGATACCGTGCCTATCCTTTGAGACGAGTTCGCGTCAGCGTCAACACCCCCTCTACCTCTTCATCGAGGCCAATCAGCAGATCTTCCGCCTGAGCGTGCGCTTCTCGCGCAAAGATCTGGTCTTCGATCACCGTCAGGTTGCTTTCGACATTGATCAACGCAGCCGGAACCGCTGCGCGGATCAGAAGTGCAGCCGCTGCGACATCCGTCACTGCCGTGCGGTTACCGTAGCGGGCGAGGGGAGCACATAGCGGCAGCAGTGCAGATGCGGCGCGCGCGGTACGCAGCGGAATTTCGGTCGCCTGGCGCATCACCCTCTGGATCGCAGCCCGGCGGCTTGCTGCGTCTGCTTCGGTGGTGCGTGGAAGTTTGTAGACTGCCGAGAGTTGATTGAACACATCAATATCAGCCTGAGCCAGTTGTTGCAGTTCAGCGCGGTACGCCTCTGCGCGCTCGCGGATGGTTTTGGCTTCCGCCTCGAAATCAGCGTACTGCTTCTTTCCGATCGTCAGGTCGCACACCATCGTGATCAACCCTGCTGCCATCGCACCAGTCAGCGCTGCGACACTACCGCCACCCGGTGTTGGCGCGCTGCTGGCAAGACGATCAAGAAACTGACCGACAGTAGTATCAAGAAGTTTGTCGCTCATGCGTTCCTCCCTGGTCATGCGCTGTTCGCGGAGTGCGCCGGGCATCGGCTGCTGATCGCAACCGGTCGACGACGGCGCTGCGCGCAATGCTCTGCTGTTCGCCGCTGCGCAAATCTTTCACGACGACCTCCCCACGCGCCAGTTCGTCAGGACCGAGCACCAGCGCATATGGGATGCCGCGTCGATCAGCGTACTGAAGTTGCCTGCCCAGTTTCTCGGAAGGATCCAGCGCCGTCTCGATCAACAGACCCGCCCGACGCAACTCCTGTGCCAGGCGCAGACTCTCTGTCGCCATAGCGGGGTTGAAGAGCGTCACGAGCGCCACTGCGATCGTGCGCGATGCCGGTCCCATGCCTAACTCCTCCATCACATCGTGCAACCGTTCGATGCCAAACGCCAGCCCGACTGTCGGTATCGAACGCCCGGCGAACATGCCGATCAACTCATCGTAGCGCCCACCGCCAAGCAGCGACCCCATCGGTGGGTTTTGAACGATCGACTCAAAGACGGCGCCGGTGTAGTACGATAGCCCACGCGCCAGGCGCGGCGCAATGATGATCCGTTCTTCAGGAACTCCCATCGCGCGCGCATAACCGATAATCGCCCGCACATTGTCGATTGCTCGGAGCGCCCGTTCATCACCCTGCAATTGCCGCGCCAGAGCATTCAGCACCTCATCGGCATCGCCTTGCAGGTCGATCAACGCCAGAATCCGTTCGGCTGCGTTGGCGCTTACGCCGCTCTGGAGCAACTCATTGCGCACTCCATCGATACCGATCTTATCGAGTTTATCGATGGCGCGATAGACATCACCAGCCGCCGCATCGTCGAGACCGGAAACGCGCGCAATGCCGCCGAGGATCTGCCGATGACTGATCAATGTTGTGAAACCGGTGAAACCGAGCGCCGTGAGCGCATCGGTTAGTACAGCAAGGATTTCGGCATCGGCTACCGGCGATGCTGAACCGACAATATCGATATCCGCCTGCCACAACTCGCGATAACGACCACGACCGGGGCGTTCGCCGCGGTAACTCTGCCCGATCGCGTAGCGTCGCCAAGGGAAGAGCAGTTGACCCTGATACTGCGCCACGACCCGCGCCAGCGGCACTGTCTGATCGTAGCGCAATGCTACCTTGCGCCCGCCATGGTCTTCGAAGCGATAGATCAATTTCTCGTCGTCGCCGATTTTGCCATCGAGCGTTTCGGCATATTCGACAACAGGCGTCTGCAATGGCTCGAAGCCATACCGCTCAAAGACCGACGTCAGCGTATCGATGATATACTGCCGCAGGATCATCGCCGCCGGCAGATGATCACGCATGCCTCGAATGTTCTGAACCCGGTTGGACATGGAACCTCGTTGTTGTGTAGTGTCGTGGTGGTGGTGGTTACGGTTGTGCGGTGCAAGAAACACGAAAACGCCACTTTGCCGCTGTCTACCTGATCATGATACCACAACCGGATACAGTCACACCAGGATCTTGATCATCAGGAAGCATTCCTGCCGGATCAACCTGTGTTCGTTCCACGATGCGCGCCTGGCGTGACGGAACGACAGGCGTACCAGGCGGCATACCTGGCGCAGCAATCGCGCAGATCAGGAACAACACACTGGGGAGCGCGCGCCCCCGGCGTACCCGAAGCGGTGACTGCACATACGGTTCTATCCAGATGTACTATCAAATGTGAAGATGAGGCGGGAAGCGGGAAAAGTTATATCACCTCTTGCTCAAAGATGGGCATCGTTCAGGTGGCATCCGCGTGCTGCGTGCGACCAGGCGACCCACTGGCGCGCCGCCGGCGGGTCGTCGCAGTGCGGGAGGTCCCCACCCCAGCCCACTCCTGAAGGGGCGAACAGAAAATATGAGCTAACGCAATTTCTAGCGCATCAAGATGCCCCAACTCAACCTGGGCGCTCACAACCTCAAAACCCTACACCTGAGAGGCGGAGGGCGGGAGGGCGCGCGATTCCAGGGGCATACCCACTCCTGCGCACAGCGATGCGTCGCTCAGGTGCGGCGCCAGGGCGATGATGCAATCGCACGCCATGACGTCTATTCCACCAGATTTGATAGTACAGGTAGAAAAGCATCAGACCCCGTATTTCACAGAGGACAGTGGGAATGCACAAGGTCAGGCGTGGCAAACAGAACGTGAAGGGTTCCTCTCTCGTTCTCGGTTTTCAGATCTCGATTCTCAGTCCTCAGTTCCTGGTTCTCGGTTCCTATGATCACCCCGCCAGCGCCCGTGCAACAGCGCGTTCGGTTGCGACGATGGCGGGCAACACGATCCGGCGGGTGCGTCCATATTCCACCGTCAGGCGCCATCCAAGCGACCGCAGCTGCGGCTGTCGGCTGCGGCGCATCCAGCGCAGCGTATAGCGTATGGCGAGATGACTTAGGCGCACCAGGCGATCACGCCGACCAAGTAGCGCTACAGCAGGGATGATGAGCGACCATCCCGGCAGCACCGGCAACAGTAAACCAAGAATGCCGACGATCAGCAAAAGAACGCCCGTAATTCTGCGGGCAGTGGTCAGTGGTCTGGCGAGCAGGAACCATACCTTTTTCATTATTCAACCCCGGCGTGTCGTTTCTATTGTTAACTGCATAATGAATGTACTGTATCGGGAAGAAAAGCGCCAGGGAAGAATTCCTTCGTTTACTCCCGACATTCCCACACAATCAACGTTGAGTCGTTGCCAAGTTCACCCGCTTCGATGTAGTTGGGCAGAATCCCTCGCAACTCAAAACCTGCACGCAGTTGTGGCGTCAGGGTGGGATCGGTCAGGACGCCAGCAGCGACCGCCTGTGCATACTCCATTGGACTCATCCGGTCACGGTAACGCACGTAGCCGGGTATCATTCCACCACCGACCATGCCGCGCAACCCCAGACGACGCACCAGTTCTTTGCGGGCATTGTAGAGCATACGGGAAATGCCGCGTCCCCGGTAGTCGGGATGCACGCTCATATCTGCGCCATAGAGCCATTCGCCCTGTGGATCATGGTTGGTGAAGAAATTGCCGGCAACGATCCAGTGGTAGGTGTGAGGTGCGAATGCCACAGCGCCGCTGATGCGGAATGTACTGCTCTGTCCAACGACCCGTTCTCCGTCCAGCGCGACGTGCTGCCCTTCGGGAAAGATGCGCAACTGCGACTCGAAGTGCTCGCGCTGCATAAGTTCGTGATCGGCGAGCGTCGGGAAGCAGATGCGCTGATGTTGCACCAGTTGATCGATATACTCCGGGCGCGTGTTGACAATCACAATCTCACTCATACATCACCCCGTAGCCGTTGCAGTTCGGTGCACAGCCGTTCGATCTCTGCTTCGGCGCGGCGTCGTGCTTCAGCCTCACGCTGCGCCTGTTCTTCGGCGCAGCGTGCCTGTTCTTCCGCCTGCTGCGCTCTGGCGAGCGTCTGCTGCAACACATCGCTCAGGTCCTCGGTGCGCACGACTTCTTTCCCGCTTGCCAGGTCGATCAGGCGCAGCACGGTCTCATCCCGATACAGTTTCAGCCCCAGCTCGCGGCTGATAACGCCGCCATCGCTCTCGAAGGGCAACGCCACATACTCGCCATCGACCAGCGTAAACCCCTGTAAGGGCGGCTTCAGGTATTCCCCCAGTGGGTCGAACAGAAAATACTCCCGCACGCTGAGCATCGCATACAGCGCGCGTTTGTTCCCCCTGTCCTCCAGGCAAGTTGAGCGCGACATCACCTCGATCACAACGCAGGGAGCGACGCCTTCTTCCCACAGTTTGTAGGTGCACCGCAGCCCTTTGCGCACCCCTTGACTACAAATACGTCCGGTGAGACAACAGCCGCGGGGTTGCCTTCCTCGTAGTAGAACATCAGATTGCCGCTCACATAGATATCCGGCACGTCACGAAAATGGCGCTCGGGCGTCTCGATAAGTGTGCAGGATTTCACGGCGATGGACATCAGTCTCACCCACAGGTTTGCCGTCGCTTTCTGGGTACTCAATCATTGCGGATGCAATCACCACATCTGTCACACTGTTCCTCCTTCCGCCACGCCTCAGCGCAGTGCCACACAACGCAGTGCCTCGTCGAGCACATCTAGCCCTTCACGCAATTGCTCGTCGGTAATGACCAGGGGCATTAGCAGGCGAATGCAATTGGCGTACAGACCAGCGCGCATGGTGAGCACGCCGTGTTCGGCGCAGTACTGCACCACCTCCAGCACCTCGTCGGCAGCCGGTTCGCGTGTTGTGCGGTCTTTCACCAGTTCAATCGCCATCATCGCCCCTATGCCACGCACATCACCGACCAGCGGTATCTCGCGCTGCCAGATCGTCCCGCGTTCACGCACAATCGCACCAATCCGCTGCGCCTGACGCAGCAGCTCACCATCGTCGAACATCTTCAGCACTTCGAGCGCCGCAACGCACGCCAGCGGGTTGCCGCCATAGGTGCCGCCAATACCGCCAATATGCGCCTTATCCATCACCACCGCACGCCCGGTTGTGGCTGCCAGCGGCATACCGGCGGCAATCGACTTGGCGCTGACCAGGATGTCCGGCTCGACTCCCATCTGCTCCATCGCAAACAGTGTGCCGGTGCGTCCAAAGCCACACTGCACCTCATCGGCGATCAGTACGCTGCCATTGCGGTCGCAGAAGTCGCGCAGGCGCCGCATGAATACGCGCGGTGTCGGGATAAACCCTCCCTCGCCCTGAACCGGTTCGATGATAATGGCAGCAATCGCTTCCGGACCGACATGCGCCACCAGCATACGCTCAAAGGCGTCCCAGCAGCGCGCGACCGCCTCTTCTTCGCTCAGCCCCATTCGATAGGCGGCAGGGAAGGGGGCGCGATACACTTCGGGCGCAAACGGTCCAAACGTCTTTTTGAACGAATACTTGCTGGTGAGCGTGAGCGTCAGCAACGTGCGCCCATGGTACGCACCCTCGAATGCAATGATCGCCTGGCGCTCGGTTGCAGCGCGGGCGATTTTGATTGCATTTTCGACTCCTTCTGCGCCGCTGTTGGACAGAATGGTTTTGCAGGGACCACTGATCGGCACCACCGTATTGAGATGCTCACACAGCGCAACATACGGCTCATACGTCCCAACGAGCGCCGAGAAATGGAGCAGTTTGGCTGCCTGATTCTGAATAGCAGCCACCACGGACGATGGGCAGTGTCCCGCATTCAGCACCCCGATACCGCCGACGAAATCGATGAATGTATTGCCGTCAACATCGGTCACCAGCGCGCCAGAGGCGCTTTCGATAGCGATCTGATGCGCTTTGTAGAGACCATTTGGCACAGCCGCTTCGCGTCGCGCTAGCAGTTCGCGCGAGCGCGGACCCGGAATGTTCGTGCGGAGATGAATGCTGCGCAGTGGCGCGATCGTCATCGTGTCTCCTTCCTATGGCGGCGGGAAAAGCAGCACGTAGCAGTCGGCGATTGCCCTGCCCCAATCACTGACGCTGCGGAGATAGTTCTGACTATAGCACAGGTTTCAGGCATCAGCAAGGGTTACTCGACTTCGTACCCGCTTGCGTCTTCGATGATGACTTCGTAACCATCGTCATGGCAACGAAATCGGATGTGTCGTGCGCCTTCGATGCCACGCTGCCGCAACTCGTCGGTGACCTGCTCACGGATGCGAGTCCATAATTCTCCTTCGCCGCGATAGTACCGTTGCAGCAGAACGTTGAGTTCATCGTCAGCCTTCCAGCGAATCATACGATTGCTCCCCCTCTTCCATGTGTGGACCTGTTGTTGATTACACACCTTTCTTAATGGGATATTAAGTCAAACTTAATACCTCAATCGCAGCGGGTTAATACAGATACGGTACCATTAGAAATGCTGTATTGACACGAACCAATCCGCGCATGATGGCGTATCTGTGCATCCTCCTAGTAGACGAGACATGGATGCTGGCTGCACTGTCATCGTGATTATCTGAGCCATTCATGAAAACAACGCTGCTGCTCTCGCGTCGGCGCACTGGCATGCGCGAATGGCGCGAAAGGTTACTGTTCCTCCTGCTGATCACTCCAAACATGCTACTCCTGGCGGCATTTACCTTCTGGCCCATGATCTACAATGCCTATCTGAGTGTGATCAGTTGGAACTTTCTTAGCCCAGTCCGGCGCTTCGTCGGTCTGCGCAATTACGAGACCGTCCTGACGAGCGATATTTTTCTGATCGTTCTGATCAACACAGCGGTCTTTACTATCGTATCGGTCGCAGTCACGATGATGCTGGGTCTGGGACTGGCATTGCTGCTGAACCAGCCATTGCGCTGGCGCAACGGCGCGCGTGCAGTGCTCTTCACGCCGACGGTGCTATCGGGTGCAGCGATTGCGATCATCTGGATCTACATGTTCGATCCCCGGTTCGGACCGCTGGCGCAGATCATCAACTGGTTTGGTTCACTGGCACAGGTGCTGCCGGCGCGCTTTTCCGAGACCGGACTGGCAGAATGGCTTGCCAGCATCAGATCGCCGCAGTGGCTCTCCGATCCCAGCTGGGCGATGAGTGCGCTTATTATCGTCTATGTTTGGAAAAACCTGGGGTATGCCGTTGTGATCTGTCTTGCCGGTCTGCAAACGATTGATCGCACCCTGTACGAAGCCGCCCGCATCGATGGCGCTGGAGCGTGGGCGCAGTTTTGGTATGTGACCCTCCCCGGTCTCTCACCGATCATGTTCTTTCTGCTAGTTACCAGTGTTCTGGCGTGCTTCCAGGCATTCGACATTATCAGAGTTATGACCGATGGTGGACCGGTGAATGCCACCAATATGCTGGTGTATCACCTCTACGAACGTGGCTTTATCCAGTCGCAGGCCGGTCCGGCAGGTGTTGTGGCGATGGTGATGTTCGTGCTGATGCTGATCCTAACCATTTTGCAACTGCGGTTCATCGAGCGGCGGGTGCATTACAGTTGAAGATTAGGATAGATAGGATAACTGGTGTGGATATGGATCGAAGCGTGGAGTTACAGCACGACGTTGCCACGAAGAAGCGGTTGAGTCGGCACACCCATATGCTCCGGTACGATCGGCTCTGGCGCCTCCTGGGATACGCTGCGATCATGCTGTCGGTGATCGTGATTGGTTTGCCGGTTTACTGGATGCTGATCGCCTCCTTCAAGACCAGTCGCGAGATCTACACCGTCCCGCCAACCTGGATCCCGATCAACCCTACGCTGGACAACTACCCGGCTGCCTGGCGAGCCGCACCGTTTGCACGTTACTACATCAACAGCATTATCGTAACCCTGGCAACAACCGTCTCGAAGATGACCCTGGCGGTGCTGACGGCGTATGCTCTGGTGTTTCTGCGCTTTCCTGGCAAGAATATCGTCTTCCTGATTGTGCTTGCGGCATTGATGGTTCCCGCACAGATCACGATTGTGCCCAACTTTTTGACAATGGGCGATCTTGGGCTGGTCAATACATACTGGGGGTTGATCCTGCCCGGCGCAGCGACGGCGTTCGGCACCTTTCTCATGCGTCAGTATTTTATGACATTGCCGCGCGAGGTGTTCGAAGCCGCCGAGATCGATGGTGCGGGGCATATGCTGCGATTGTGGACGATTGCGATACCGCTGGCAATGCCGGCGCTGGTCACAACCGGTCTGTTCGCCGTTGTCAATGAGTGGAACGAATTTCTCTGGCCCCTGATCATTACCAGCACCGAAGACATGCGCACCCTGCCGATCGGTGTGGCGCGTCTGCTCGATCAGGAGGGCCTGGCGCGCTGGGGTGTGGTAATGGCAGGGACGATGTTCGTTGTCCTGCCGGTTGTACTGCTGTTTGTCTGGGCGCAGCGCTACATTGTCGAAGGTATTGCAGCCGGAGCGGTGAAGGGGTAGCAGCGATCGAGGTTGCACGTTGCGCTTTGCGCGTGAGAACAGCCGCTCTGTTGCACGGCAACCTCTCCCGCAGGCGATTGCGCATTGCGGGTGGAAGGGTTGAGGGTTGAGATGACCGGTGTAGCCGTACACCGAATTGCACCGGTCGTATCAGGCGTCAATCCAAACACAGATGCTGAAGAGAGGAGAGAAGGATCTATGGCAAAGATAACCCGACGACAGTTCCTGCGCGGCGTGGCGGCCAGCGCCGGTGCGCTGACGCTGGCGGCGTGTGGTGTCGCAGCCACGACGACTGAACCCACAGCCGCGCCGGCGCAACCCACAGCCGCGCCACCCACCGCTATGCCCCAGGGAGCAATGGGGTCAACGGTCGAAATCACCTACTGGGGATCATTCAGCGGCGTGCTCGGCGAGGCGGAGCAGGCGACCGTCGACGCCTTCAACAGCAGTCAGCAGGATGTCAAAGTCAACTATCAGTTCCAGGGCAATTACGAAGAGACGGCGCAAAAGCTGACCGCAGCAGTTCAGGCGCGCCAGACCCCCGACGTCAGTCTGCTCTCGGATGTCTGGTGGTTCTCGTTCTACATCAACGGTCAGTTGCAGCCACTCGACGATCTGATGGCAGCTGAGGGCGCCAGGCGCGAGGACTACGTCGATGTGCTGCTTAACGAAGGCATCCGCAAGAATACCGTCTACTGGATCCCGTTCGCACGCTCGACGCCACTGTTCTACTACAACAAGGATGCCTGGGCAGAGGCAGGGCTTGAGGATCGCGCCCCGAAGACCTGGGACGAGTTCATGGAGTGGGCGCCGAAACTCAACAAGGATGGCCGCTCTGCATTCGCTCATCCCGGCGCTGCTAGTTACATCGCCTGGCTCTTTCAGGGGGTGATCTGGCAGTATGGCGGGCGCTACAGCGACCCTGATTTCACCATCCGCATCCACGAAGAGGGTGGTATCGCAGCCGGCAACTTCTACCGTGACACGACCCAGACCTACAAATGGGCAACCACGCCGAAGGACGTGACCCAGGACTTCGTGACTGGACTGTCAGCCAGTGCGATGCTGAGCACCGGTGCACTGGCGGGCGTTGAGAAGAATGCGCAGTTCCCGGTCGGCACTGGCTTCCTACCGGAAGGTCCCACTGGTTTCGGGTGCTGCACCGGCGGCGCTGGTATGGCAGTGCTGGCCGGCTTGCCCGCCGAGAGGCAGCAGGCGGCAATGAAGTGGATCGCCTTCGCCACCGGTAATGAATGGGCGGTTGATTGGTCGCAGCGCACCGGGTATATGCCGGTGCGCAAGGCGGCAGTCGAATCGGAGCGCATGCAGACGTATCTTGCCGAGCGCCCCAACTTCCGCACGGCAGTGGAGCAGTTGCCGAAAACCCGGCCACAGGACTCGGCGCGTGTCTATGTGCGCGGCGGTGATCAGATCATCGGCAAGGGGTTGGAGCGCATTACGATTGCGGGTGAAGATCCGGCGAAAGTCTGGATGGATGTCAGGAAGGAACTCGAAGAGGCTGCCGCCCCAACCGTCGAACTGTTGAAGACGGTTGAGGGGTAGAGGGTCAGGCGATTGCCGGGACGTTCCTATCCATCACCAGTGACCTGCCATCCTTCGCGTATTGTGGAGCCGTTGCAATGCAACGGCTCTCTACTTTTGCCTTGTACAATTATGTACCACGCTCTGACTTGCGGCGACATAGCCGGCGTTCTACAATAGAGGGAAGACTATTTCGACTCGTCATCATACACATTTGAGTGCAACTATGATCCATATCGACATTGCCGTTGCCAAGGTGCCGCGTCATGGCACCTCCGAGAGCGGTGACACCCTCGAAATTATCGAACGACCTGGAGGCGGTTTGTCAGTCGTGCTTGTAGACGGGCAGGGAAGCGGACGCGGCGCCAAGACGTTGAGCAACCTGATCGCCACCCGCGCCATCACGCAGCTCAAAGACGGGGCGCGCGATGGGGTCGTGGCGCGCGCCGTCCACGACTATCTATACACCTACCGCATGGGTCAGGCGTCTGCAACGCTCAATATCCTCTCAATCGACTTTGCCAGCGGCAGTCTGCGCGTCTCACGCAACAACCCAGCGCCCTTCTTTGTCCTCGATGTTGCAGGTGAGGTACAGATGCACAATGAGCCATCGACCCCGATAGGGTTGCATCCGCTGACGAAGCCGGTGATCAGTGAAATACCGCTGCGCTGCGGAGTGCAGATCATTATGTTCACCGACGGGTTGCTGAAGGTTGGCGAGCGCTACGGCGTGGATATGGAACTCGGCAACTATCTTGCCGGATGGCGCACACACACAGATCAACCGGCTATAGCACTGGCGGAAGCGCTTCTCAGCCGCGCGCTGGAACTTGATCGGAATGAACCAGCGGACGACATCAGCATCGTCGTCGCAGCGGTTGTCGAGCGCGCAAGCGCCAGCCGCGCACGGCGCATGACGGTCAGTGTTCCTATCGAGCGGATCATCGAGCGTCACGAGGAAGCATCGAGCGAGACTGCCGATTGAGACGCTTTCCCGGCACAATTGACGGACAGAGTCGGATACTGAGGCGTATGCATAGAAGACAATGATTGCCTGTGTGCTGGAGAAACATGCA
The DNA here is from genome assembly GCA_034432635.1 of Roseiflexus sp. Classification (GTDB taxonomy): domain Bacteria; phylum Chloroflexota; class Chloroflexia; order Chloroflexales; family Roseiflexaceae; genus Roseiflexus. The sequence continues at coordinate 66,260 of DAOUBK010000083.1, read as the reverse complement.
GCGAGAAGGCAGGTATTTTCGGCAGCAGCAAGACCGAACTATGGCGCCCCCGACGGGATTCGAACCCGTGATCTCCACCTTGAAAGGGTGGCGTCCTTGGCCTCTAGACGACGGGGGCGCGCCATCGCCATTATACCAGAGATTCCTCTCCAGGCAAACGCGCCATGCTGTATCCAACCTGTAACTGTTCCGGCTACCCTCATGACAGTAGTGGTTGCGTAGAGCGCGTCTTTTTTTCCCCTCTGAGAACCTGCGCTCGAGCTGCAACCCCCCCAGAATACAACCCGCCCTTGTCGGGCGCACCTGTCGAAGGAGACGCGAATGGGCCAGAAGAACGGCTTTGATCCGAACGATCCGATTGGCAATCTGCGCAAGGCCCGCGATGCAACGCTCGACGCGTGGGCCAAGGCAATGATCGACCTGGTCAATACCGAGACGTTTGCACGCTGGATCGGCGCGACGCTCGATTCGTACCTGATCGCGTCGGCGCCGCTCCAGAACCTAATCAACACGTCGATGAAGACGTCGCTGGCGCGCCTAAACCTGCCGTCACGCGACGAACTCACCACGCTGGCGCGCCGGGTAACGAATATCGAAATGCGTCTGGACGATATCGAAATCAAGATCGACCAGTTGACGCATGCGTTGCGTACCCAGACGCCGGTGATCGTCGAGATGCTTACCGAGCAACTCGAACAGAACCGGCATGAAGAAGTGGGACTCAACGGCATGGAGCAGCGTCTGGTGGCGCTCGACCACAAGGCGGATCAGATGCTCCAGTTGATCGAACGGTTGCAGCAGGCAGCGCTGGAGCAGGCGGAGGCTGCGCAAAAGCGCCGGAAAGCGCCCCGGCCGCTTCAGCCGCCGGAGCCCGCAACACCAACGCCTGAAGAGGTCAAAGAAGATCGTGCTATCGAGGGATTCTAAGCCCGCGGCATGTGCCGCGTTTGAGCAATAAGGAGTATGTCGATGACGATGTCGCCAGAGACGACGCTCTTTCCCGTAGATCCGGCAACAGTGGCAAAAAATCTGTACACCGAGGTTGAACGTCTTGCGAAAGTGTATGAGATGGGGGTTAGGATCGCTACGGGCAAGCAAAAGGCAAAAGTAGCGCAGACGCCGAAAGAAGCGATCTGGACGCTGAACAAGACGACCCTCTACCACTACTATCCCCAGGCGCCAGCCGAAAAGCGGAAGCGTGTGCCGCTGCTACTGGTGTTTGCTCTGATCAACAAGCCATACATCTTCGACCTGCGTCCAGGTAACAGTTTTGTCGAGTACATGGTGCAGCAGGGGTACAGCGTGTACCTGGTCGATTGGGGCGCGCCTGGCCCAGAAGACACCCACCTGACCTTCGACGATTACGCGCTCGAATACCTGCCGCGCGCCGTGCGACGCATGCAAATGCACAGCGGGCAGCGCGACTTCAGCATGCTTGGCTGGTGCATTGGCGCAACTCTGGCGGCAATCTATGCCGCAATGCGCCCTGACGATGGCCTGCGCAACCTGATCCTCCTGACTGCACCGATCGACTTCTCCAACAAGGGGGCAATAGGTCCCTTCCCCAAGTGGCTGAAGGAAGAGTACTTCAACCTGGATGCAATTCTTGAACAGACCGGCAACTACCCTGGCGAAATGATCGATGTGGGGAGCAAACTGCTCAAACCGGTCGAAAATCTGGTCGGCAATTATCTGCGGCTGCTCGATAACCTCGACGATCCCAAGATTGTCGAGTCGTGGCAGGCGATGAACACCTGGGTGAGTGATGGCGTCCCGTTTGCTGGCGCAGCGTATCGGCAACTGGTCGTCGATCTCTACCGCGAGAACCGCCTGATGAACGGCACCTGGATCATGCGCGGTCGTCCGGTCAACCTGGGGGACATCAAAGCATCGCTGCTCAACATTATTGCACGGCAGGATCATATCGTACCACCGTGCCAGTCGGACACGATCCTGGATCGTGTCGGCAGCACCGACAAGCACCAGATCATTATGCCAGGCGGTCATATCGGTATTATGGCTGGCAGCGGAGCGCGACGCGGCTTGTGGCCGCAGATTGACACCTGGCTTGCCGATCGCTCGATCTAAGCACGGTTATCATCAACGAGGAGATGAAGACGATGCGCCTGAAGGATAAGGTTGCAATTGTGACCGGCGCAGGTCACGGCATCGGTAAAGCGACCGCGATTGCCTTCGCTCGCGAAGGGGCGCACGTCGCCGTTGTTGACATCAATATGGCCGGTGCGGAAGCGACAGCGGCTGAGATTACCAGGCTGGACGGCAGGGCAATTGCCGTCCAGGCCGATGTCTCTCAGGCAGCGTCGGTGGAGTCGATGGTCGAGACGGTGCTGGCGTGGGGTGGTCGGATCGATGTGCTGCTCAACAATGCCGGTATTACGCGCGACGCTCGCCTGGTCAAAATGACCGAGCAGCAGTGGGATGCCGTGATCGACGTCAATCTCAAAGGCGTCTGGTTGTGTGCACGCGCCGTTGCGCCGCACATGAGCGCCCAGGGAAGCGGCTCGATCATCAATGTCAGTTCCATCGTCGGGCTGTACGGCAACTTTGGTCAGTCGAACTATGCCGCAACCAAGGGCGGCGTCATTGCCATGACCAAAACCTGGGCACGGGAACTCGGTCCATCGGGTGTGCGCGTCAATGCGGTGACGCCGGGATTCATCGCTACCGAGATGATTACGACCATCCCGGAGAAGGTGATCCAGACGGTCTGTGAACGCACGCCACTGCGCCGCCTCGGTAAACCGGAAGAGGTCGCCGCCGTGTATGTCTTCCTCGCGTCGGATGAATCGAGCTTTATGACCGGTTCGGTTATTCAGGTGGACGGCGGCTTGCTCTGGTAGATTGCCGCCCTTGCACGGTTTCCAGCCCCTTTCTGTGAGCAATGCCGGATGATGTCATCCGGCATTGCTATTTTCGTCATAGCATGGTTGTGTTATGATTTATTCACTGCTCCGTATGATTGAACCATATGACTGACGATCTTTTGCTCGGGATCGATGTTGGCACGACCAACATCAAAGCGCTGGTGTTCGACCTCCGCGGTGTCTGCGTTTCCGCCGCCAGCACTGCCACGCCGGTCGAACGACCGCATCCGGGGTGGGCAGACCACGATCCCCACATACTCTGGCAGGCGGTGGTCGATGTCATCCGCCGTGCCCTGGCGCCGCTCGACAATCCGCAACGAGTGCGCGGTCTGGCAGTGGCAAGCGTGGGCGAGGCGGGGGTGCTGATTGACGCGCACGGTGCACCGGTTGCACCAGTGATTGCCTGGTACGACCGTCGCACCGCACCTTATGTACAGCGCTGGAATGTGCAGGGTGATCCGCTCGAAACGTTTCGCCTGACCGGTATGCTGCCGGTGCCAATTTACGGCGTGTTCAAATTGCAGTGGTTACGTGACCATGCGGCTGAAGGATATGCTGCGGCGACGACGTGGCTGCATATTGCCGATTATATCGCTTTTCGCCTGTGTGGCGCGCGTGCAACCGATTATTCACTCGCGTCGCGCAGTATGCTATTCGATCTGCGCGCACGCCGCTGGTCGAGTGCGCTGGTCGATAGCGCTGGGGTGCGGGGTGATCTGCTGCCTGAACTAGTTGCAAGCGGCACGCGCATTGGTGAGGTCACCCCCTCGGCAGCAGCGGTCACCGGTCTATCACGGGGAACGATCGTCGGCGCCGGTGGGCACGACCATGTATGTGGCGCACTGGCAGCCAATGTGCGTCGCCAGGGTGATTGCCTCGACTCAATGGGAACGGCGGAAGCAACGTTTCTGCCACTCGACGACATCCCGCTCGATGAGCGCCTGTTTGTCGCCAATACCGCTTCCTGGACGCACGTGACCTTTGGGATGCATGCGGCGCGTGACCGGTACTATGCGATGGATGGATTGTTTAGCAGCGGCGCAGCGGTCGATTGGCTGCGTGGGTTGATTGCGCCGGGAGCGCCACTGCTTGAGGCGTCTGCCGAGGTGGAAACTCTGGCAACTGCGACGCCGCCTGGCAGTATGGGCGTGCTCTTTCTGCCCCATCTGAGCGCCGGTGAACGTGGCGCTTTTGCGGGCTTGACTACCGGTAGCGGGCGAGCGGCACTGGCGCGAGCGGTCTATGAAGGTCTGGCATTCGAATGGCGTCATATGCTGGAGCACATCGAGGGTATGCTTGGGATACACGCTGCAACGATCCGGGTGATCGGCGGCGGGACGCGCCTGCCAGTCTGGCTCGGCATTAAGGCGGATGTGCTTGGGCGTCCTCTACAGGTGCTGGATATGGACGAAAGCGTTGCGCTGGGCGCTGCGCTGCTCGGCGGGATCGCTGCGGGCGTCTATCGTGACGAGGACGAGGCGGTTGGTGCATTGCAGATACGCGAGCGCACTGTGGTACCCAATGATGTGGCACACACGCAGTATGAACGCATCTACCGTAGAGCGTTTCTACGCCTTGCGCCGGCGCTGGCGCCGGTGCATACTGCACTCGATGGGTTGGAGTCAGAAACGCTATGAGCAGCACGATCATCTTCCACATGGCGCCGGCTGAACGCTGGACAACCTGGCCCGACCATGAACCCTACGTTCCGGCTGAATTTGCCGTCGATGGGTTTGTCCATTGCACAGCAGGCGAAGAGTTGATGGCGCGCGTCGCCAATACGCTGTATCGCGACACTGGCGGAGATTTCGTGCTGCTGGTGATCGACGTGGATGCGCTCACAGCACCTGTGCGCTGGGAGGCGCCTCATTTCCCCCACATCTATGGACCGATCAACCGGGAAGCGATTATCGCGGTTCGGCGCATCCAGCGCGCCGCTGATGGCGCGTTTCTGCTATAATCAAAGCATGAACAGGCAAGGACAAACGTATGGCTGACACAACGCGACATGTCAGAGCGCGACGTAAACCGGGCGATGCTGGACCGACCGAAAAGATGCGTGAGTATCTGGAGGTCATCTACTATCTGGCGGCGCGCGGCGAGCCGGTTATCAGCGCGCGTCTGGCAGAATGGATGCATGTCACCCCGCCGACGGTCGCCGATATGGTGAGCCGGATGGAGGATCGCGGCTACATTATGCGCGATGGGCGCGGTGAGATCTCGCTGACCGATGAAGGGTTTCGTCTGGCGGAGGCGATGGTACGGCGGCATCGCATCCTGGAGCGTTTCCTGGTGGATGTGATGGGGTTGCAGTGGCACGAAATTCACGAGGAGGCGGTGCGCCTAGAGCACGCTCTTTCGCCGCGTTTGGAAGAGCGCATCGAGGAACTCGTCGGCGACGCTGCCACCTGCCCCCACGGTAATCCCATTCCAGGGCGTTGCACCTCGTATCCGGGTTCAGTGCGCCTCGATCAGGCCGCATCCAGGGGAATTTTCACGCTGCGGCGCATCTCTGAGGAAGCAGAAGAAGATACTGTCCTGATCCGCTACCTGCAGAACAGCCACCTGGTGCCGGGTGAGCGTTTCGCCATTATCGATTGCTCGCCAGTCTATGGCGTCACCCTTCAGCGCGATGATCGACAGATCACGCTGTCGCCGCAGATTGCCGCGTACCTGTGGGGAGATGTGACTGCTACTTGATCCGCCCGAACTGACGCTCGATCTGGGTCGTCGTCAGCAGAATCATTGTCGGGCGACCATGAGGACACGTGCGCGGCGACTCGCAGCGCTCCAGTTGCATCACTAGCCCGCGCATTTCGTCGAACGAGAGGGTCTGCCCGGCGCGTACCGAGGTGTGGCACGAGAGCGTGATCAGCATCGCTTCACGCCAGTCGTGGGGTGTTGCGCCGCCTCGACCGCTCAGATGGTCGGCGATTTCAAGCAACGCGGTCGTCAGATCGCCCGGATAGAGCACTGCCGGAATGGCGCGCACGCGCAGGCTCCGCCCAAACGGTTCCACGACAAATCCCCATTCTGCCAGCCGGTCGGCAGCAGCGAGAAGCAGATCATGCGCAGTCGGCGGCAGATCGAGCACCTGCGGCATGAGCAGTTCCTGGCTTTCGATAGCGCCGGTGCCGCGCTGCGCCATCAGGCGTTCATAGGTGATGCGTTCGTGGGCGGCATGCTGATCGATCAGATACATGCCATCGGCTGACTCGGCGACGATGTAGGATTGTGCAATCTGCCCGATAATGCGCAGCGGCGGAAGCCTGGAAGCGCGGGGGGGCGGCGCCGGGTCAGGCGACGTCACCGGCTCACGTTGCCACGCACTGTGACCATCGTCACTCCAGGCGCTTCCCTGTGCTGGCATCGCGGGTGAGTCGTCGACGGACATGCGGGGAAACGTTTCCCACCCGCTCTCGTGGGATGTTCCCAGACGACGCAGTTCAAACCGACGCTGTGCGGTTTCGAGTGGCGCCGGTACGCCAGGATCATCCCAGGGGCGCACACCGCTCTCCAGGAGCGCGCTGCGCACCGCACGCCCCAGGGTATTCATCACCCGCATCGTATCGCGGAACTTGACCTCGCTCTTGGTTGGATGCACATTCACATCCACAGCAGCCGGATGCACAGCGATATTCAGGATTGCCACCGGGTGACGACCCTTCATCAGGAGCGTATGGTACGCTTCTTCGAGCACGATGGCGATCTGCCCGCGCGGCTGGATGGCACGGCGATTGACGAACAGATGGATCGCCGCACGTGAACTGCGGGTCAACCCGGGCGGCGAAACCAACCCGCTAACCTGCACATATTCCACGCCTTCACCGGTCGAAGCGTCGACCGGCAGCAGTTGCCGTGCGACATCGAGACCGTACACCTCGATAGCGGCAGCGCGCAGATCGCCATTGCCACTAGTATGCAGCGTCGCACGTCCGTCGATCGTCAGACTGAAGCGCACTTCGGGGTAGGCAAGTGCGTACTGGGTGACAACCGCCGTAATTGCAGCCGACTCGGTGGCATCGGAGCGGAGGAACTCACGCCGCACGGGGGTATTGTAGAACAGGTTGCGCACGCTGATCGTCGTCCCCGGCGAACATCCGCGTGGCATCATCGCCTGCACCTCGCCGCCTGCAATCCGCAGTTCGACACCAACGTCCGCCCCGGCTGCGCGGGTGATGCAGATCACCTGCGCTACCGCAGCAATCGATGGAAGCGCCTCGCCCCGGAAGCCCAGAGTCGAAATTGCCCACAGATCGTCAGCGGTGGTCAGTTTCGAGGTAGCGTGACGTGCAAACGCCAGTTCGACCTCATCGGCGGGAATGCCGCATCCATCGTCCTGCACCCGGATTTCACGCAACCCGCCGCCGCGCGCTTCGACCACAATGCGGCGCGCGCCGGCGTCGAGCGCATTTTCGACCAGTTCACGCACCACCGAAGCGGGGCGTTCGATCACTTCGCCAGCGGCGATCTGTGCGGCTACTGTTGCGTCGAGCACCCGTATTGGCATAGCGCCCCTACCCTGCATACGAACACGTATGCGAGTATTGTACCATACTCTGGCGCTCTATGGTGTCGAAGTGCGCGTCAGCGGCGTCAGCGGGATTGGAGTGCGTGTCGGCGTGGCAATCGGCGCTACCGGTGAAGATCCCGGCGTTGCGGTGGCTGCTAGTGCAATCGTCGGTGCAACTGTGTCGGTCACGCCGGGTGATGGCGTCACCGTAACCGGTTGTGTTACAGATGGCGATGGTGTTGCCGGAACAACGGCAGGGTTCGGGGTTGACGGTTGGAGGGTCGGAACATCCGTTGGCGGAACAATCGGCGGCGGCGCCTGGGTTACTGCGACGGTGAGCGTCGGTTCGGCGGGTGCAAGATTTGCCGGACCCGGCGCCAGCACCGACGGATACACCACAAAGAGGGTCACTGCCACAAGCCCGGCAAAGAGCGCCGTCGCTAGCGTTGCCCCCAACCGGTTCATCCGCCGTGGCACAGACTCACGCCGTGGTGGAGGTGCAGATGGAGGAGCGGCGGTCACGGGGGCAGCAGGTTGCGGCAAGGTGCGTTCAGTGGCTGGTTCCGCCAGAAACCGGGCTGTTGCAGGGAACTCAGTCGTTGCGCCTGTTACCGTTACTGGCAATTCGGCAGTTGCGCGTTCGGGTCCCGCATAGTCGGTTGTCGCCGGGAGCGCGTCAAGTTCATCGACGTGTGCAACAATTGCAGTGATATTATCCGTTCCGCCACGCTCGTTTGCCAGATCGATCAACCGATCGACCGCATCGGCAAGGGGCATCGAACGCACAATCTCGCTGATCTCTTCATCACCGACCAGACCGTGCAACCCGTCGGAGCAGAGGACGACCGTATCACCCGCCTGAAGCGGCAAATGGAACAGATCAACCTGCACCTCGGACTGATACCCCAGAGCGCGGGTAATCACATTGCGATAGTAACTCGACCGCGCCTGGTCGGCGGTGATCACCCCGGCTGCCACCTGCTCGCCGACTAGCGAATGGTCACGCGAGACCTGGCAGATCTCATCGTTGCGGATCAGATACGCGCGACTGTCGCCAACATTGGCGACGTGCAGTATTCCCCGGTAAAACAGGGCTGCAACGCCGGTGGTACCCATTGCACCACGCCCTTCGGCATGAATACGCGCGTTGGCGCGCTCGAATGCGCGGCGCAGAACCTCGACTCGATCAGGGGAAGCATCGCTGTAGTAAGTGCTGAGGATCGTCTCGACACCGAGCCGGCTGGCAACTTCACCGGCGGCGTGCCCGCCCATGCCATCGCAGACGATCAGCAATTCGCCGTACTGATCGACCCCTGCGCCTTCGCCAACGCCAAAATCATCTTCGTTGTGATCGCGCGTTCTACCGACATCAGTGCGAGCGCTATGGCGCAGTTTCATAGGCTCCTCCGGCAGGAGGCATCTATTATTGACGCGCAAGTATACCATGCCCGCAGATCGGCTACAACCTGTGGCGGAAAAGAGAGCCTGTTGCCAATGAGCAGGCGCCGTGTGCAGAAAATGAATTTTGGTCTCCATGCTGCCGGAAGCGGGCGCCTCATGCGATACGGCAGACACCGGCAGGGTCTCCGAGCAATACTGGAATGAACGTCACAGGCTGTTATGACGTTCCCCCTCCGTGAACTATTGATCGCGTGTGCGCCTCTTCCAGCGCGGCGCGCACCAGTGTTGCGGGTACGTCATCGCGCACGGTTGCCGCCCCAATCCCCAGCGGCAACGCCCAGCGCACCCTTCCTGCCCGCACCTTCTTGTCGCGCAGGGTACGTTCGATCAGGTCATCGATATCCAGCGCTGGCGGCAGTGCGGTGGGCAAACCCCAGGCATGCAACAGGCGCTCCTGACGTTCCACGCAATCCGGTTCGACCATCCCCAGACGGTGGGCGATCTGCGCTTCCAGGTGCATCCCGATGGCAACCGCCTCACCATGGAGCAGGTCGCCGTAGCCGCTCGCCGCTTCGATGGCATGCCCCAACGTATGCCCGTAGTTGAGCAGCATACGCTCGCCGGTTTCGCGCTCATCGGCATTCACAATGTCGATCTTGACCCTGGCAGCCTGGTGGATAATCGCTGCCAGCGCCTCACCCTGAAGCATGTCCAGTCCGGCACCTGCGATCGTTTCCAGGCGCACGAACAGATCGGCGTCGCGGATGACGGCGTGTTTGATGACCTCTGCCCAACCGGCGCGCAGTTCACGTGGCGGCAGCGTGCGTAGCGTTGCAGTATCGGCAAGCGTCAGGCGCGGTTGATGAAACGCACCGATCAGGTTCTTGCCCAGTGGATGGTTCACCCCGGTTTTGCCGCCGATCGCCGAATCGACCATCGCTAGCAAGGTAGTTGGCAGGTGGACAAGCGCAATGCCACGCAGGACCGTCGCCGCAACGAACCCCGCCAGGTCGCCGACGACACCGCCACCCAGCGCCAGCACTGCATCGCGCCGTTCGACCCCTCTGCCGATCAGCCAGTCGTAGAGGCGTGCAACCATCGCCAGGTCTTTGCTCGTCTCGCCGGCGGGTATGGCGTACCCCTGGACAGCGTACCCGGCGGCATGCAACCGTTCGATCAGCGCAGGCGCATACTGCGGGAAGACCTGGTCGTCGCTGATAATCCACAGCGCGCCGCGTAGACCGATGCGCGCCAGATGATCCGGCAGACAATTCAGCGCCCCGTGTGCAATGATAACCTCGTATGCGCCTCCGGGAGTAGTGACATGGGGTGGAGTGTTGTACATCCGTTCTCCTAAGGTACGGGTGTTGGAATCGTAAACGACGGCGGCGACAACGGTCTAGCATCGGTCGGCGCCACGATCCGGATGTCACTGTTGAAGTCGAACAACCGGAGCAGCATACTGATCGATGTCGATACAGTCGCACCCTCTGCTGCCTCTGCTGTACCGGTTACATCGATGGTCATCTTGTGCAGGCGCCCATCTTCACAGATCGACAGGCGCGTTTCCGCCTGGTCGATATCTTGCAGCGCAAACGGCAGGGTTCCCTGCTGATTGACGCCGTTGAGCAGATTGATGGTCGTCTCCTTATCGCCGACGAAGACAGCGCAGCGCTGACCATCGAGCGTTTCAAAGCCGCCGGGAGTAAAACGGGAGCGATCGACATTGCTGCTGCGCAGCGAGCCGGTAATTTGATCGGGATCCACCGTTCCTGCAGGCGATTCCTGATTGGGTGGAAGTTCGTACCAAGCATCATCGGGTGCGCCTAACAGCAGCGCCGGTCCACGAATGTAGGATTTACCATCGACGGTCAGAAATTCTGTGCCTTTCCCCGGATCGCCGGACAGCAGAGCAGCGAAGAAGCCGCTCACTTCCATGCGCGAGTTGTCGCCTGCAACTTCGCCTTTTACATTGATGACTTCAACCATGCCATCCGCCGATGCTACCGGCGCTTCCGCACCCATCTCCCCTTTCGCTTTGACGGAAAACTCGATACGGTAGGTATCGGCGGCGGTCGCGGCAATCAACCCGCTCTGAATAACATCGGTCGATGCTGATGCAGGCGGCTGAGTTGGCGGAACGGGCGTAGGCGTAGGTGTGGGTCGAGGCGTTGCAGTTGGACGAGGCGTGGGCGTCGGCAGTGGAGTCGGGGTATTGGTGGGTGGAACGGGAGTCGGTACAGCGCCGATGCCGCCACAGCCGACCAGGGTCAGCATCAGCATCATCAGTGCCAGGAGATGTTTCACATTCATCGTCGCGGCTCCTTGATGCTTCAGATCTCAGCCAGCATCACCTTTGCGATGATGCGTTCTGCCACATGCTCCGGGGGCATGTGCGATGTGTCGAGGATAAGATGCGCCACCTCGAGATAGAGTGGCAAACGCGCAGCGCGCAACGCTTCCAGGCGCGCCACCAGCTCATCTCCCGCCAGCAACGGGCGTTCCTCATCGTGGGTGCGCAGGCGCGCGATCAACACAGCGGTCGGCGCATCGAGCCACACGACCAGCGCCCGCTCCTTCAGTAGCGCGCGGTTGGAAGCGCGTACCACGATGCCTCCGCCGGTTGCCAGAACGGCCGGCGTTTTGGCGAGCGCAGTTGTGAGCGCAGCCGTCTCAAATTCGCGGAAGGCAGCTTCCCCTTCCTCCGCAAACAGGGCAGGAATCGACTGCCCCGTCATCTGCTCCACCATTGCGTCGGTATCGCACAGATGCCATCCGAGGCGCCCCGCCAGTAACCGCGCCACGGTCGATTTTCCACTACCGCTGAGTCCGACCAGCGCAATCCGTTCTGGAATGCCAGTCATGATGCCCGCCGTACCTGCACCAGATTGCTATGGAACGTACTTTGCCCGGCGAGATCCGCCAGTGCATCGGGGGTCACCCAGTTGATGTTGCGACCGTCGGGTGAGAGACTTGCCCACGGACCCTTGGGTGCCACGACCACGCCAGGCGGCACGTCGTCGGTAACGACAGCGCGCAGCCGACACCATCCGCGTGCATTTTCGACGTGAACATCATCGCCGTGGCGAATGCCGCGCGTCGCGGCATCTTCCGGGTTGATTTCAATGAACGGCGGACCCTCTTTCGCACGCAGTCCCGGCTGATTGGCAAAACTCGACGAGACGTAGTGATGGGAAGCGCCGGAGATGAGCACAAGAAACGACGAATGTCCGTCGGCGGCATGCCCTCCAGGCACTGCCTGGAACTCAGCGGGTGAGACGTACTCCGGCAGCGGGTCGAGACCGTGGGCGCGCATCGCTTCACAGCGCAACTCCACTTTTCCCGATGGGGTTGGGAAGTATCCGTCGGCGAAGGGAACCTCGCGTCCAGGAGGAAAATGCAGCGGTACTGTTCCTTCCGCCTGGAGGCGCTCCAGCGTAATGCCCTCCAGGAATGGGTTACGGGCGCGCGTCGCATCGAGGACGCCGCGGATCGCCTCTTCGGCATCCTTGTGCAGCCAGGGTTCGGTGTACCCCATGGCGCGCGCCAGCAATCGCATCACATCCCAGTTGCTCTTGCATTCGCCGGGCGGCGGCACTGCCGCGTGGTTGTACTGGAGGTAGCGATGCCCATACGCTTTGTGCAGATCGATATGCTCCAGCTGGGTGGTTGCTGGTAGCACGATGTCAGCATACCGCGCAGTGTCGGTCATAAACTGCTCATGAACGACGGTGAACAGATCGTCGCGCAGCAACCCCTCGATGATCCGCCCTGCATTCGGCGAGGATGTCACCGGGTTGGCGCAGAAGACAAACAGCGACATGATCGGCGGATCGGTCACTTCGCCGGTCAGCGCAGCCCCCAGGCGATTCATATTCACCACGCGCGGCGTCGGCGGGCACTCTGAGGCATGTCCGACCGCTTCGGCGTCCCAGCGGACGTAGCCGCTCGTACTGTATGCCAGCCCTCCGCCGCGCACGCCGTACTGCCCGACGACCGCCGGCAGGCAGCAAAGGGCACGAAACGTCTGCCCGCCATTCCCGTGGCGCTGCACACCATCGGCGGTTTTCAGCAGGGCGGGTCGGGTTGTGGCATAACGACGCGCGAGCGCAATGATCGTCTCCTGCGGAACGCCGGTGATGGCTGCCACCCGATCGGGGGGATATGCAGCAACGCGATCGCGCAGATCGCGCCATCCAACGGTATGGCGTTCGAGCCAGGCTTCATCGTGCAGTCCTTCGCTGAAGATCACGTGCATCATGCCGAGTGCCAGCGCGCCATCGGTTGCTGGGCGCGGGCGAATATGTTCACTGGCGCTGCGTGCCGTCAGGGTGCGACGTGGATCGATCACGATGACGGATGCGCCGCGTTTCTGTGCCTGCCGCAGCAACGGCATGAAGTGGGGACCGGTGCTGGCAGGGTTGTGCCCCCAGATCAGCACCAGATTGCTGTGAAGCACATCCGCCGGATCGGGCGCCCAGCGCGCGCCAAGCGTCGCTTCGACGGCCGCTTCGGCTGCGGCGCCACAAATGCTGCGTTGCAACCCGCTCGCTCCCATCCGGTTCCACAGGCGGGCATTGCAGATCACGAGTTGCAACAGACCAAGCGTGCCACTGTAGGAGTAGGGGAGAATGGCAGCCGCGCCGTAGTGGACGATAATCTCCTTCCAGCGCGTCGCAATCTCGTCGATTGCCGCTTCCCACGATACACGCTCCCACCGGTCGCCGCCCTTGGGACCAACGCGCCGCAGCGGGTAGAGGAGCCGGTCGGGGGCGTAGACCCGTTCGAGATATGGACGCACTTTGGCGCATAGCCAGCCATTGGTAAACGGATGCGTCGGATCGGCGTAGAAGCGCACCACACGATCACCCCGCACTTCAGCGAGCGTCGCACAGGTATCGGGGCAATCGTGCGGGCAGGCGCCACGCACCAGGCGGATGCTTTCGTGATGGGACGGAATGGACGTGTTCATGCGTATGCCGTTTCGTTGCGAAACCAATCTGTGGCTGCATTCTAACCCGAAAGGTCATCCAGGGCAAGAGTTCATGCGGCTTGACGCACAACGCGCGCTGCGCTATCCTCACACCCTGTACCATTTGCATAGAGGGTTGGCAACTGCTAGGTTTTATATACCTTAACGTGCTATAATTATCTATGAAGCTCAGCGTGTGGGCCAAACAACAAGGACGAACATACAAGACCGCGTTGAAGCAGGAATCAGTCTTGTCCTGTTTGGGTATAGTCTGAGCAACGGTTGCATGGACTACCAGCAAGCGCTCGATTATCTCTACTCCTTTATTGCCGGGCAACAGGGCGCATCGCGCCCGTCGCCAATGATGAATCTGGTGCGTACACGCGCGCTCCTGGCAGCGCTCGGCAATCCACACCACGCCATGCCTTCTGTGATCATCGCCGGTACCAAAGGCAAGGGGTCGACGGCGGCACTGCTGGAAGCAATTGTGCGTGCAGCCGGGCTACGCACCGGTCTGTGGACATCACCGCACCTGCATACCTATCGTGAGCGGATTCAGGTCAACCGTACACCGATGACCCGTGACGAACTAGTACACGCGGTCGAGTCGATCCAGCCCGTGATCGAATCGATGGCGAGCAGACCTGTCGGTGCGCCGGTGACATTTGCGATTGGATTTGCTCTGGCGCTGCGCCATTTCGCCAGGCATGCCGTCGATCTGGCGATCCTCGAAGTTGGAGTGGGTGGGCGTTTCGACAGTGCAGCAGTGGTCACGCCGATTCTCAGCGTGATAACGCCGATCAGTTACGACCATATGGACCTGCTGGGAGATACGTTGTCGCAGATCGCCTGGGAGAAGACGGGCATCGTGAAGCCGGGCGTTCCTGTGATCAGCGCACTGCAACATCCGGAAGCGCGCGAAACACTCATCCGTTGCGCTGCAGAGATCGGCGCGCCACTCTACATTGTGCGCGACGTGCAGGCGCCTGCCGCAATACAGGACGATCATCCTGCCGGTGCCTGGCCCATACCTGCCGGGCAGTATCTGGAGATCGAACCGCAGCAGCGTTTCCCTTTCGACATCGCGCCGTCGCTTCCCGGCGTGTTTCAGAAGGTAAACGCGCGCCTGGCGACCAGCGCAGCACTGCTCCTCCGCGATACAGGTCTGCCAATATCCGACGATGCGATTGCCCGTGGACTGATCGACGCACAATGGCCCGGACGGATGGAGATTGTCGGCAGCGCGCCGCCGATTGTGCTCGACGGCGCACACAACGGCGAGTCGATGCGTCAACTGGTGCAATCGCTGCGCCATCTCTTCCCGAACAAACGCTACGTGTTCGTGTTTGGCGCATCGCGGGATAAAGACCTGGAGCGCATCCTTCCCGAACTGGCGCCGGTGGTTGATGCGCTGGTGCTGACCGCGTCGCGCCATCCGCGCGCGCTGGTGGCGCTCGATGAGTTGCGGCAGCGGTTTATTCCACTGGTACGCAGGGATGTGCCCATCGACATCATTCTGGACCCGGCAAAGGCGCTGGCGTATGCCCGCACATTTGCTACTGATGGCGACCTGATCTGTGTCACCGGTTCGTTGTTTGTCGTCGCTGCAGCGCGTGAGGCGCTGGGTCTGGCGCAGGATTGCGACTGAGCAGGGTTGACCTGCCTGTGAAAATGCGTATAATTGCCGCTTAACCTTCTACTATTCCACTGGAAAGGCGGGTTACACTGCGTCCGCGTCGTGCAAGGCTTCCACCCCATCACATCTAATGCGTACTGCGGGCATGCAGGCGCTCTTCCGCTCCAACCATCGTCAAGGAGGACATTATGCGAGCATACGGTCCGGAACACATTCACACCGTCGGTCTCTTCGGCCATGGCGGCTGCGGGAAAACGACGCTGACCGAGGCGTTGCTGCTCACCGCCAGGGCGATTTCCCGCGCAGGGCGCGTCGAAGACGGCAATACTGTTTCCGACTACGACCCTGAAGAGCAGCGGCGCCGCATGTCGATCAATCTGGCAATCGCACCGGTTGAATGGCACGACAACAAGATCAACCTGATCGACGTCCCCGGTTACGCCGACCTGGTCGGCGAAATGGCTGCCGCGATGCGTGTAGTGGACGGGGCGATCATCGTCCTCGACGCCGCAGGCGGGGTTGAGGTCGGCACCGAACTGGTATGGGAAATGGCGCGCAAGGCGGGTGTACCGACGTTGCTGTTCATCAACAAACTCGATCGCGAGAATGCAAATTTTTTTCGGTGCATCGAGCAGGCGCGCCAGATTCTCGACGAGGCGGTTGTGCCGATGCAGTTGCCAATCGGCGAACAGCGCGAGTTTGCCGGCATCATCTCGCTGCGTCGTCAACGCGCATGGCTGATCTCCGAAAAGCACGATGGCGGCTTCGTCGAAGCTGCCATTCCGCCCGAACTGGTCGACCTGGAACAGGAATGGCGTGAAAAACTGATCGACCGGATCGCCGCAACCAACGATGATCTGATCGAGAAGTATCTCGATGGCGGTGCGGATGCTCTGACCCAGGAGGAACTGAACCGTGGTCTGCGCGCTGGCATCGCCAACGGCTCGATTGTTCCAGTCTTTTGTGGATCGGCGTTGCAGGTCGCCGGGATGGCGCAGTTGCTCAACGGCATCCTCGATAGTATCCCTGCGGCGGCGCGCAAGCCGGTGCCGGCGCGCGACCTGATCAATGGCAGGGATGTCACGCTGAAAGCCGCCGCTACCGAGCCGCTCAGCGCACTGGTGTTCAAGACGATTGTCGATCCGTATGGCAAAATGTCGTACATCCGTGTGTTTAGTGGCGCACTCAGCGCCAACTCGACGGTCTTCAACCCGCGAACGGGCAAGGACGAGCGGATCGGGCAACTCTATACGGTGCGTGGCAGAGAGCAGACCCCTGTCGCTTCGATTGGTCCCGGTGATATCGGCGTTGCCGCCAAGCTTGGCGATGTGAGCACCAATGATACCCTCTGCTCGCGTGATCGACCGCTGCAACTCGCGCCGATCAACTTTCCGGCGCCGGCATTCACAGCGACGGTCAAGCCGAAGACGCGCGCCGATCTCGACAAACTGGGCAATGCGCTGCACAACGTTGTCGAAGAAGATCCCAGTGTGCGCGTCTCGCGTGACCCCGACACTGGTGAGAGTCTGCTTTCCGGTCTGGGGGAGTCGCACCTTCAGATCATCGCCGAGCGCATGAAGCGCAAGTTTGGCGTAGAAGTCGAACTCGACCTGCCGCGCGTGCCGTACCGTGAAACGATCCGCAGCAAAGCCGAAGCGCAGTATCGCCACAAGAAGCAGACGGGCGGCGCCGGTCAGTTCGCCGATGTGAGCATTCGCATCGAACCGCTTTCGCACGACCCCAACCGCACCGATCCGCTAGAGTTCGTCAACTCGATTGTCGGCGGCGTCATCGACAAGGCGTTCATTCCCTCGGTCGAAAAAGGGGTACGCGCTGCGATGGCAGAGGGGGTTATCTCCGGTAACCCGATGGTCGATGTGCGTGTCGAACTGTTCGATGGCAAGATGCACCCGGTGGACAGCAAAGATATCGCTTTCCAGATCGCCGGGCACGAAGCGTTCAAGATTGCAGCACAGAAGGCAAATCCAACGATTATGGAGCCGATCTACCAGCTGGAGATTACGGTTCCGGAACAGTATGCTGGCGACGTCATCAGCGATATGAACACCCGGCGTGGGCGTGTGATGGGCATGATGCCGGCGGAGGGCGGGCGCACGACGATCACGGCGCAGGCGCCGCTCGTGGAGGTGCTCCGCTACGCAACCGACCTGCGTTCATTGACGCAGGGGCGCGGACGTTTTTCGATGACGTTCGACCATTACGAGGATGTGCCGCCACATCTGATGCAGGCGTTGATCGAAGCGCGGAAGAAGGAACACAACTCCGGGCATTGATACAGTAGCAACGTAGCGACGTTGCAGTACAACGCCGCTACGTATTCCGTCCTTCCAGCGCCTTCCGCAGTGCCGCCGCAATTGGATTTTCCTCTTCGTCCGTTTCGGCTTCCGACGAATAGAGATACTGACCGGTTGCTCCGGGCTCTGCGTCGGCGTCTTCTTCTTCGTCTTCTTCCTCGTCCCAGTCGAGATGCAGGTTCTCCGCGCCTGCCAGTGCGATGATGTCGTCGACCGAAAAGCGGATCAACCCAACGAGATCGGGATGATCCGACAGTTCAGCGAGCGTACCGACCAGACGCACCTGCGACAGGGTTGCCAGCACATCGGCGAGCGTAGGTGGCGGGTCGGTTGGCGGCTGGCGATCCGGGTGCTTCGCAATCCACTCGGCGAGTTGCGCCGCTGCCTCCTCCGGCGTCTGCGGGATGCCGGTATCGACCAGCAGGATCGTTGTGTGCACGCGGGGAAACAGCATGCGTAGAATAGTCTGCGTATCGCGCAACTGACGGATCGCGCGGCGCAGGCTGATCGCCTTCATGCTGGCTTTGATCTCGAAGACGTGAATGGTTTTCGGTTCCGGCAGCCATACGGCGTCGAGTTCACGATACTTGGTGATCGCCTGTCGCCCGCGATGTTCCAGGTATTCCACGATCCGACGTTCCGAAAGAGGAACCTGCTGCGCCAGCCAGTTGCGGAGCGCCGCTTCCGCCTCGCTGCCGAACAGGTTGCGCGCACGCGGTGGACGGATGGCGCGCTGATTGATCCGCAGCAGTTTCATCTGCTCGACGTGCGCGCGGTACCGTGGATCGTGCTCATCGATCAGGCGAGGACGTGAGAAGCGTGCGCCCATACGATGCTCCTGACTGTCTTCTGCGCTCCGCTGACACTACCAGGCATACGCCTCCGGCGCCGGACCGCCTGGACCGGGCCAGATCGCGTCGAGTCGCGCCAGCACCTCGTCGTTCAATGTCATCTCCAGGGCACGCAGACTACCGTTCAACTGGTCGAGCGTACGCGGACCGATGATCGGTGCAGTCACGGCGGGCTGCCGGAGCAACCATGCCAGCGCCACATCCGCCGGTCGCTCGCCGATTTCGCGGCAGAACCCTTCGTATGCTTCCAGCTGGGCACGATGCTTTTCGATACGCTCCTGCATCCGCGCATCGGCGCGCCGTCCCTCAGCAACCTTCTGCAATACCCCGCCGAGCAAGCCGCCGCCGAGCGGACTCCAGGGAATGATGCCAACCCCGTAACTCTGGCACGCCGGAATGACCTCGAGTTCAATCATGCGCGCCGATAGATTGTACAGACTCTGCTCCGATACCAGCCCCATGAAGTTACGGCGTCGCGCCGCTTCGTTCGCCTGCGCGATATGCCATCCGGCAAAGTTGCTGCTGCCGATGTACAGCACCTTCCCCTCACGCACCAGTTGCTCCATCGCCTGCCAGATCTCCTCCCACGGCGTATCCCGGTCGATATGGTGCATCTGATACAGATCGATGTAGTCGGTCTGCAACCGCCGTAGGCTTGCTTCACAGGCGCGCCTGATGTGCAGCGCCGAGAGGCGAGACTCGTTGGGCCAGTCGCCCATTTTGCCATAGACTTTTGTGGCGAGCACGACCTTCTCGCGTCGCCCGTCGCCCTGGGCAAACCAGCGACCGATGATCTGTTCGGTAATCCCTTCGCCCATCTTCCAGCCATAGACGTTCGCAGTGTCGAAGAAATTGATCCCCAACTCCAGCGCCCGATCCATGATGGCGAAACTCTCGGCTTCTCTCGTGTGGGGACCAAAGTTCATCGTGCCGAGGCAGAGCCGGCTTACGCGCAAGCCAGTGCGTCCAAGTCGTGCGTACTGCATTGTGTCCTCCCCTGCGACGCAGCAACTGCGCTGTGTCGCAATATGACCTGAAACACTGCCATTGTACCACTTTGCTCTCGACCGATGGTTGGACTACAATACGCGCCAGGTTGTCGCTGCAGTGCACTGTTTCGCCTGTTACTCGTACGGATATCCGCGAAAAGCACCCGATGTTCGGCTGCTTATCTCCGGAACTCCGGCGAGACACACAGCCAGCATGCGACCCTGGGGTCGGGCAGACATCACCGACCTGTCGAACGTCGATCTAAATCGCGACACCGAACCATGGTCAGGCAGGGCGTCAGGAGGAGACATGAGCAGCCGCTTCGATGAACTTCGCATTCTATCGGGAAATGGCAATCCAGCGCTGGCACAGGCAATTTGCAATCGTCTGGGGGTGCGCCTGGGCGACGTGACAATTACCCGTTTTGCCAACGAAAACATTTTCGTGCGCCTGAACGAAAGTGTGCGCGAGAAAGATGTCTTCGTCATCCAGTCGCTGGCGTCGCCGCTGAGCGACCGCATTCTCGAACTGCTGATTATGCTCGACGCCTGCCGGCGCGCCTCTGCTGGACGGGTGACGGCGGTGGTGCCGTTCTACGCCTATGGGCGAACCGACAAGCGCGACCAGCCGCGCGTGCCAATCACGGCGCGCCTGCTGGCGGATATGATCCAGGTCGCCGGAGCGCAACAACTGGTCACCATCGATCTGCACGCCGGTCAGATCCAGGGCTTCTTCAGCATTCCCGTGGATGAATTGAGTAGCATGGGATTGCTGGTGCGCTATTTTCGCGATCGCGGGTGGGACGATGTGGTGGTGGTTTCGTCAGACATCGGATTTGCCAAACGGGCGCGCAACTTCGCCGAACAACTCGGCGCGCCGCTGGCAATCGTCGAGAAGCGTCATACCGCACGCGCCGACATGGATGGTGAGGAGAGCGGCGATGCGGTATCACTGATCGGCGACGTGGCAGGGAGGCGCTGCATTCTGGTAGATGACGAAGTGAACACCGGCAGGTCGCTGATCAACGCAGCCGAACTGCTGGAGCGCTGTGGCGCACGCGAGGTGTACGCGGCTGTTGTGCACCCAGTGTTGGGTAGTGATGGCGCAGAACGGTTGCGCAACAGCCCCATCCGTGAACTGGTGACGACCGACACGCTGCCGGTGCCGGCAGAGAAGTCGTGGCCCGGCTTGCGCATTTTGACAGTTGCGCCACTGCTGGCAGAGGTAATTCAGCGCATTCACAGCGGCGTCTCGGTGCATACGATCTTTCCGCCGCGCTCGCTGGCACGCTAACACCGGAGTATGACTCAACGGCTTCCCTCTGATATATGGCTCCTACCCGTCAGCCTGCTTGCAGGGCTGGCAGTACGTCTGTGGGTTGCCTGGCAACCGGTGGATGTTCTATCCTGGCGGGCAACTGCGGATGATGCCTACTACTACTTCAAACTGGCGCAGCATATCAGCGTCGGTTCAGGTGCAACGTTCGATGGAATCAACCAGACAAACGGATTTCATCCATTGTATGCGCTGCTTCTTGTGCCCATCTTCTGGTATGTGGGTGACGATATTTTCCTCGGTGTTCATCTGGCACTCACGCTCATCGCTCTGGTGAGTGTTGTCACTGCATGGCCCATCTATATTATTGGCAAGAGTGTTCATTCTTCACTCGCCGGTACTATCGGAGCGATGATTCATTTACTCAATCCCTGGGTGATTATTCTGACAATGACAGGGGTCGAGTCGGCAGTCTATGTCTTTTGCTTTTCCTGGACAGTAATGGCATATGTGAGATGGAGATCATCTTCACAATCATTGCCTGGCATCGTTCCGGTTGGTTTGCTGGCAGGATTAACAATCATGGCTCGATCAGAGGGTATCATGCTACTAGCGGGAATAATTCTCGATATTCTGGTCGAGCATCGGCAGGTGCCAGGTCGCATGCTCATGCTTACGGCATCAATTGGAGGACTTTCTCTTTCAGTATGTCTCCCCTGGATATTCTGGAGCGTTTCACAATTTGGAACACTCCTCCAGATCAGCTCAAATGCAATAATGTTGCATAACTATAGCAGTATGCCGAAAGATTTCCTGGAAGCGGTAAAATGGTATTTGTCTCGCTTATCCTGGTTTATTCCGAGATACCTGTACAAATTGATACTTTTCAACTTCACGGCGATAGCAGCGCTGGTGGTTTGTTACGCTTCCCGCACTCGTCCGGCACTGTATCTATTCTCTGTAAAACGAATTGCTTTCCTGATCGTACCATTTACCGTCATCTCTTTCTACTATAACATGATACTACTTCATCAACAACACTGGTATTTCAATGCTCTTACCCTGATCATCACTCTTGCGAGTGCTGTCGTAGTATCTAACAGATTATCAGACATAACGAGCAGATCAGGGATAATTAAATACCTAGGGCTACTATTGACATTTTCAGCAATCATAATGTTTATGTTTGTTACAATTAACTGGCAGAGAGGATTGTATCCCGGTCAGAGGTTTGCTTATGAGAATGGAACTCATATAGCAAACACTCATCTCCGTGAGGAGCGTTTAGGAGCGACAGACAGCGGGATTGTCGGTTTCTTTTGCAGATGCACCATGGTCAATCTTGATGGTGTTATGAATAACGCGGCAGTTGAATATTATCTCAATCACGGGTATAATCGGGAGACAATTTTTCAGTTTGCCTTGACTCAAAATATTGCTTACATCTGGAATGATAGACCGTTTACTTCCAGTACGGTGCGAACATCGAGAAGAGTAGAATTTTTGAATGGTGTCTGGTACCAGATTGAACGAGTCGAACATTCAACGGATTATCGTAGAAGCTGAACTTTTGTCTCCGGAAAGTCTGGTACGCCGTTCCTTGCTGCTTTACATCTTCGCATATCAGGCTCGTTGATCTGCACCATCCATGCTGCTGCACGCGGGCAGAGCCTGGCGCAGCCACGCCCGACCGGTTCCGTACCACGGTCTGTTGCCACATTCGACTGCGAGCAATAATCACAGTGTGGTATACTTTATCACGTAGCGAAGGTAAAAAACCGGCAGGCGCCACATTCTCACCAACGTACCAACCTGCACCGGTAGCAGAAGTGCGTCGTACCTGTTCTGCCAGATATGGTAGTGGACAGTACATCTGTCGATCTGTCCCTGGACGCAGCCGAGAGGATACTAGCGGTGCGCAGACTGGAACGTTCTGTTGAGTGATGGATGCAGACCCGACCTACGACGCATACGCACCGATCTATGAACGAACCGGACAGGACCGCTTCGGCGCATATCTGGCGCAGTTGACGTTGACCTGGTTGCATGCACGCGGAGTTACACCGCAACGTGCGCTTGACCTGGCGTGTGGGACAGGTGGCGCAACCCTGGTATTCGCGGCGGCAGGGATCAGCGTGACAGGCGTTGATCGATCACCGGCAATGCTGCGGATCGCGTGCCGTCGGGCACAGGACGCCGGTCTTGCGGTGACGTTTGTCGCTGCAGATATGCGCCATCTGGAGAACGTGGAACCGGTGTGCGTCGGGTGCTTTGAACTGGTGACGTGCTTTGGCGACGCGATCAATTACCTGACGGACGATGACGATCTGCACCGGGTGTTTGGCGGCATACGACGCGCACTATCGCCAGGCGGATATGCGGTATTCGATATGAACACTGGGGCGGCGTTCGCCCGCTGGAACGAATGCGACCTGGTTGTCTTCGATGATGACGACTGCCTGGTATACAATCGACTGGCATACTATCCGGCAAAACGCCTCGGCGTCGGCAGAATTGTCTGGTTCGTACGCGGCGACAATGCACTCTGGCAGCGTGGCGAGGAAACGCACGTCGAACGCGCCTGGAGCGACGTTGAGATCCGCCAGGCGCTCGCTGCTGCTGGTCTCGAACTTGTTGCGCGCCTCGCCGTGAACGGGCGCATCCTCGCAGACGACGACCTGCCGGAACGGGTGATCACGGTTGCCCGGCTCAGCGGAGAAAAGTAGAATTCTCACAACCGTGCACATCATTTAGCGGAGGGACACGTGAGCGAAACAGGCGCGAAGCGGCGAGTGGATCGTTTCGATCCGTCGATTGAACCAAAGTGGCGTGAGTTCTGGGCGCGCGAAGGCATTTTCAAAGCCGGGCGACGCGCAGGGGCGCCACGCCGCTACATTCTGGAAATGTTCCCCTATCCGAGTGGTGATCTGCACATCGGCCACCTGAAAAACTATGTGATCGGCGACGTGCTGACCCGCTACTATGTCATTCGCGGCTACGATGTGCTGCATCCCTTCGGGTGGGATGCCTTCGGGTTGCCGGCGGAAAATGCGGCGATCAAGTATGGCCGCCACCCGCGCGAATGGACCTACAGCAATATCGCCGAGTCGAAGAAATCGCTCGAAATCGCCGGCATCATGTACGACTGGTCGCGCGAGGTAACGACCTGTAATCCCGACTATTACCGCTGGAACCAGTGGTTGTTCCTGTTGCTCTACCGCAAAGGGCTGGCATACCGCGCGAAGGCGACCGTCAACTGGGATCCGGTAGATCAGACGGTGCTGGCGAATGAGCAGGTCGATGCCGAGGGACGCAGCTGGCGGAGTGGTGCGAAAGTCGAGAAGCGCGAACTGGAGCAGTGGTTCTTCCGCATTACGGCGTATGCCGAGCGCCTGTTGAACGACCTGGATAAACTGGAGCACTGGCCCGAAAATGTGAAGACGATGCAGCGCAACTGGATCGGCAGGAGTGAAGGCGCCGAGGTGACCTTCTTGGCGTTGCCTCCTGGCGCCGACCTGCAAGCCCTGCCCCCACCCGATGCCGAGCCGCTGGTCGTCTTTACCACGCGCCCCGATACCCTCTGGGGGGCGACGTTCATGGTACTGGCGCCGGAGCATCCGCTGGTACCGAGGCTAACAGCGCCCGAACGCCGTGCAGAGGTCGAGGCATACATTGCCAGAGCGCGCATGGAGAGCGAAATCGAACGTACCAGCGCCACCCGTGAAAAGAGTGGCGTCTTCCTGGGTTCGTATGCCATCAACCCGGTCAACGACGAGCGGATCCCGATCTGGATCGCCGACTATGTGCTGATGGGGTACGGCACCGGCGCCATCATGGCGGTTCCGGCGCACGATCAGCGCGACTTCGAGTTTGCCCGTCAGTTTGGTTTGCCGGTGCGCGTCGTGGTGCAACCGCCGGGCGAAATGCTAGACGGCGATACCATGACCGAAGCCTGGCCCGGTGATGGTGTCATGGTCAATTCCGGTCCCATCAACGGCATCCCGGTCGGCAAGGGCGAGGGACAGAGCGTCAAAGCGGCGATTGCCTGGCTGGAGGCGCAGGGCAAGGGCAAGGGAACCGTCACCTATCGCCTACGTGACTGGTTGATCAGCCGCCAGCGCTACTGGGGCACCCCTATTCCAATGCTGCATCTGCCGGACGGAACGATCAAGCCGGTGCCGGAGGATCAGTTGCCAGTCGTACTGCCCGAAGTGCAGGATTATCTGCCCAAAGGGAAAAGCCCGCTGGCCGCCGCCGAACACTGGGTCAACACCATCGATCCGGAAACCGGTCAACCGGCGCGGCGCGATACCGATACAATGGATACCTTCGTCGACTCGTCATGGTATTTCCTGCGCTTCTGCGATGCGCAGAATCATGGTGAGATCTTTTCGCGCGAAGCGGCGCGCCAGTGGATGCCGGTCGATCAGTATATCGGCGGCGTTGAACACGCGATCCTGCACCTGCTCTATGCCCGGTTCATCACCAAGGTGCTGTACGATGAAGGATTGGTGCCCGAAGATGAGCCGTTCAGGGCGCTCTTCACGCAGGGAATGGTGCAGCGCCGCGTTCGCACGCCGCTTGAAATCGTTGCACCCGGCACGGTGCGCTTCCCAGAGGAGTTGCGGCGCAAACTGGAGTTGCCTGCCGGGGCGCAAACCGTCGATCAGGCGCGCGTCCTGTTGAAGGAACGCGGCTATACGCTCGAAGAAGAGAGCGACGGCAGCCTGACCGCTGTCTCTGGTCCGGTCACGATGTCGAAGAGCGCTGGCAACGGCATTCCCGTCGGTCCGTTTGTGCGACAGTACGGCTCCGATGTGGCGCGCATCGTCGTCCTGTTCGCCGCTCCGCCGGAAAACAGCATGGAATGGACTGATGAAGGCGTTGCCGGCGCCCAACGCTTCCTGAACCGAATTGTGGCGCTGTTCGGTCCCGACCGTGACGAGATTGCCGCAATGGTGCGATCCGGCAACGGTGCTGCACCCGAAGGTGATGACCGCGCGCTCTACCGTAAACTACACGAGACGATCCGGAAGGTGACGCTGGATACCGAGCAGTTTCGCTTCAATACGGCACTTGCAGCGCTGATGGAACTGCTGAACGAAGCGAGCCGCTACCGCTCCGAGGTCGGTCGGGTGACGCCAGTGTTTGCGCAGACTGCGGCAACCTTTGCACGCCTGCTGTCGCCATTTGCACCGCACCTCGCCGAAGAGTTGCATGCCTGGTGTGGCGGAACCGGCAGCGTGTACGATGCCGGATGGCCCGAATGGGACGAATCTGCACTCGTGCTCGACGAAGTCGAAATAGTGCTCCAGGTCAACGGAAAACTGCGCGGCAAGATTATGGCGCCTGCCAGCGCCGATGAGGAACAGTTGCGCGAATGGGCGTTGACGAACCCGCGCGTGCTCAGTTTCGTCGGCGATAAAACAGTGCGCAAGGTCGTTGTTGTGCCCGGGAAACTGGTGAATGTCGTGGTGTGACAACGCCCATATGCGCCATCACCCCGACCTCTCTGGTCGCGTAACCGATGCTATGCCGTCCTTGAGCACTGTTCACGAGACCGGTGATGACATTACGTACTGCAATCCGGCTGAACGTTTACGTGCGCATGCGCCATTCGCTATCGGCAGTGTAGCATGCACATTGCCATCGCTGGCAGGCGAAAGCCGTGAACGCTTCAGCGGCTTTCGCTTCCGAAGGTGATCACCCGCAGGCATACGTCGGGAACAGCGTGTTTCTGACATAGGGGCGCAGGTAGCGGGTGAGTTGACGCACAGTGGTGTGGGCAGTGAGACGAAGATGCACCACCTGCAACGCCCGCTCCGCTTCTGAACCTAGCGTCGCCGGTGGCGTCGCTGAGCAGGAAGGCTGCCTATGCTGGAGGCGATCTTCGCACCGCGGTCTGTTGCTGTTGTCGGTGCATCACCCAACCCGGTGAAACTGGGATATCGCATCCTCAAGAATATCCTCGATGCAGGGTATTCCGGTCGTGTCTTCCCCGTCCATCCGCGGGCAGCGCAGATTCTGAACCTCCCAGCCTACCCATCGGTCGAACAGATTCCAGAACCGGTCGACCTGGCTGTGATTGTCGTGCCGGCCGCTGTGACGCTGGAGGTGGCAGAAGCATGCGGCAGGCATGGTGTTCGCGGACTGGTCGTGATCAGCGCCGGTTTCAAAGAGATCGGACCGCAGGGGCGTGTCCTGGAGGAACGTCTGCTGGAGATCACGCACCGGTACGGCATGCGCATGATTGGTCCCAACTGCCTGGGAGTCATCGATACCACCACGCGCCTCAATGCCTCGTTTGCAGCGCTCTACCCGCATGCCGGTCAGATCGCGTTCATGTCGCAGTCAGGGGCGCTCTGCACGGCGATCCTCGACTGGAGCAGGGTACAGGGAATCGGCTTCTCACGCTTCGTCAGCCTGGGCAACAAGGCGGATGTGGACGAAGTTACCCTACTTCAGGCGTGGGGATGCGACAAGGAGCACAATCGGGTCATTCTGGCATATCTCGAAGGTATCGGTAATGGTGACGAGTTTGTTGCTGTTGCGCGTCAGGTCACGAAGCATATTCCGGTGATTGCAATCAAGAGTGGTGCAACGCAGGCCGGCGCACGCGCTGCTTCGTCGCACACCGGCGCGCTGGCAGGTGCTGAGCATGCCTATGAAGCCGCTTTCGATCAGTGCGGCGTGCTGCGTGCGCACTCGATGCAGGAACTGTTCGATTTCGCGCTGGCGTTTGCGTATCAACCGCTTATTCCCGGTGATCGTCTGGCGATCGTTACCAATGCCGGCGGACCGGGGATCATCGCCACCGACGCTGCCGTCCGCAGCGGGTTGCGGCTGGCAGAACTTGCCCCCGCCACCATTGCGGCGTTGCGGGCAGCACTGCCATCGGCTGCCAGCGTCTACAACCCGATCGATATTATCGGTGATGCACGCGCCGACCGGTACCGCATTGCGCTAGGCGCAGCACTCGATGATCCAAACGTTGATGGCGTCCTCGTCCTGTTTACGCCACAGGCTGGCAGCGAGCCGGAAGAAACCGCGCGTGTGATTGTGGAACTGTCTGCCGGAAGTGCCAAACCGGTCGTGACAGGTTTCATGGGCGCGGCAAGCATCGGTGAAGCGCTGCGCATACTGAATGATCATCGGATACCGAATTACCCCTTTCCCGAACGCGCCATCGCTGCACCGGGTGCAATGGCGGCGCAGCGGCGCTGGGTCGAGCGTTCGCCAGATGAGTATGTGCACTTCGATGTCGATAGGGAGCGGGTGCAGGCGCTTTTCGCGCGAGTGCGCAGTGAAGGGCGAGTCGAACTCGGCGAACTCGAAGCACGCGAGGTGATCGAAGCCTACGGGATGCGGCTACCCCGATCATTGCTGGCGCAGTCGCCGGAGGAAGCAGCAGAGATTGCTGCGCACCTCGGCTTCCCGGTTGTCATGAAGATTTCATCGCCCGATATTCTGCACAAGAGTGACATCGGCGGCGTGAAACTCGGTATCAGGGATCCTGCCGAAGCGCGGGATGCCTTTGAACTGATCGAATATCGCGCCCGCAAGTACAGTCGTGAAGCGCGTATCTGGGGAGTGCTGGTGCAGGAACAGGTGCGCAAGGGACGAGAAGTGCTGGTCGGCGTCAGTCGCGATCCGCAGTTCGGTCCATTGATCGCCTTTGGGTTGGGCGGCATCTATGTCGAAGCGCTCGGAGACGTTGCCTTCCGGCTTGCACCTGTTTCGCGTCAGGAAGCGGCAGAGCAGGTGCGTTCCATTCGCGCTTTTCCGATCCTGCGCGGTGTTCGCGGTGAACCGCCCGCCGATATCGCTGCCGCGGAGGAGATCATCCTGCGCGTCGCGCAACTGGTGACCGATTTTCCTGAGATCGTCGAGATGGATATCAATCCGCTGGTGGTGTACAACCAGGGTGAAGGTGCGATCGTGCTCGACGCACGGATCATTCTGCGCGGCTGAGAAGGCACGCGCGCTCGTTCGGCAAGGAGACAGGCGATGGCTACCCTCTACGTTGCATCGACAGAAACGTTCGTCGGCAAGAGCGCCACGTGCGTGGGGTTGCTCACGCGCGCACAGCGCGATGGGTTCAGGATCGGCTACATGAAACCGGTCAGCGTCTCGGTGATCCGCACCGAAACCGGGGTGCACGATGATGATGCAGCGTTCATTCGCGATCACTTCGCATTGCCCGATCCGCTGGAACGGGTAGCACCGGTGCTTGTAACGCAGGGGGTGGTCGAACAGATTATGCGTGGGCAGACAACCACCGACTTTGTGCGGCGGTTACGCGAGGCATACCTGGCTATCTCGCGCAATCGCGACCTGGTGGTGGTGGAGGGCGCCAATACCTGGGCAGAAGGATCGGTCGTCGATCTCTCCGCCGATCAAGTCTCCGACATGCTGGAGGCGCCGGTTCTGCTCGTGACGCTCTACCGTTCATTGCTCTCACTCGACGCTATTCTGGCAGTGCAACGTTACCTGGGCGACCAGTTGCTGGGTGTGTTGATCAACGAAGTCGAAGCGCCGAAGATCGACTTCGTGAAGAATCGAGTGGCGCCGTTTCTCGAGCAGCGCGGCGTACCGGTCTTTGCCGTTCTGCAACACGATCCGCAACTCGCCAGCGTGACTGTTGCCGACCTGTTCGAGTTCCTGGGTGGTCAGATGATCGGGCGACCGGAGTGGTGCGAGCGACAGGTGGAACACCTGGTGATCGGCGCAATGGGCAGCGCCGCAGCTCTCTCGCACTTCCGGCGTCGCGCCAACAAAGCCGTCATTACCGGCGGCGACCGCGCCGACCTGCAACTTGCGGCGCTGGAGACCTCCACCTCGGTACTGGTGCTGACGGGCAATATCCGTCCGCCTGCGACTGTGCTGGACAAGGCGGAAGAGCAGAAGGTGCCGGTCATTATCGTCGCCGACGACACACTGACAACCGTCGAGCGCAGTGAGCGCGTCTTTGGGCACATTCGCTTCAAACAGGCAGCCAAGATCGCGCGCTTTACCCAGATGCTCGACGAATCGTTCGACTTCGACCGCCTGTATGATCAGTTAGGTTTGGTACGGGTATGACTGTAGGGGCGTTGAACGTTGGACGTTGGACATTGAACGTTAGAATCTGGACGTTTGGACGTTGAACGTTGAACGTTGAACCCGGACGTTGAACACTGGACGTTTGGACGTTGGACGTTGAACCTGGACGCTGAACACTGGACGTTTGGACGTTGGACGTTGAACCTGGATGTCGAACGCCGAACCTGTCAAGAAACGCAGAGCTTGAAAGGAACAGGAGAAGGTATGGCTGACACGATTATCGAAGCGATCACTGCGCGCGAAGTGCTCGACTCGCGTGGAAATCCGACAATCGAGGTAGATGTGTATGTGGAGAGCGGCGATATGGGTCGCGCCATCGTACCTTCGGGCGCATCGACCGGTGCGTTCGAGGCGCTGGAACTGCGCGATGGTGACAAGAGCCGCTACGGTGGCAAAGGGGTGCTGAAAGCCGTTGAGCACGTAAATACCACCATTGCCGAAGCGCTCGAAGGGGAAGATGCTGCCGATCAGGTGAGTATCGACCGTAAATTGATCGAACTCGACGATACCGAGAACAAGGGACGCCTGGGTGCAAACGCTATTCTGGGGGTTTCGCTGGCGTGCGCAAAAGCAGCGGCAGCAGCGCACGATCTGTCACTCTACCGCTATCTGGGTGGCGTCCATGCCCACGTGCTCCCTGTTCCCATGATGAACATTCTCAACGGCGGCAAACACGCGCAGAACAGCACCGACTTTCAGGAGTTCATGATCATGCCGGTTGGTGCGCCATCGTTCCGCGAAGCGTTGCGCTGGGGCAGCGAAATCTACCAGAGTCTCAAGAAGGTGATCCACGACCGCGGCGGCAGCACCAACGTGGGTGACGAGGGCGGTTTTGCACCAAGCCTGCCAACCAACGAGGCAGCTCTTCAGATCATTATGGAAGCCATCGAACGCGCCGGGTACAAACCGGGCGAACAAGTGATGCTGGCGATGGATCCGGCGTGCACCGAACTCTACAGGGATGGCAGGTATCACCTGGAGCGCGAGGGGCGATCCCTCACCAGCGCCGAGATGGTCGAGTACTGGGCAGACATTGCGGCGCGTTATCCGTTGATTTCTCTCGAAGACGGATTGGCGGAGGAAGACTGGGAGGGATGGAAACTGCTGCGCGCCCGTCTCGGCGATCGAATTCAACTGGTGGGTGATGATTTTCTGGTCACCAATGTGAAGCGTCTCGCACGCGCCATTTCCGAACAGGCGGCAAACTCGATCCTGATCAAACTGAACCAGATCGGCACATTGACCGAGACGCTGGATGCGATCAGTATGGCGAATCGCGCCGGTTGGACGGCAGTCGTTTCGCATCGCTCAGGCGAGAGTGAGGATGTCACGATTGCCGACCTGGTGGTGGCGACGAACGCCGGACAGATCAAGACCGGTGCGCCGGCGCGTACCGACCGCGTGGCAAAGTATAACCAGTTGCTGCGCATCGAAGAAGAACTGGGAGGCGCGGCGCACTACGCCGGTATGGGAGCGTTCCGCATCGGGCGGTAAGCTGCCGGTGACATAGGGGGCATGTCCAGGGATGAAAAGAACATATGGGTCAATGCAACTTCTGCCGCATCGGGACGCCCCGGCGCAGGTCTCTGTCTCCCCTCTCCCGCGTGCATTCAGGGGCAGACAGAAAATATGAGCTAACGCAATTTCTACCGCATCAAGATGCCCTCACCTCCGTCCCCTCTCCCGCGCGCGCAGGAGAGGGGACGAAGGTGAGGGCGTTCAGCGCATCCTCAAACCCTATCTCCCACACACGCTCGGATGTTCTGTCCGTCCCTGAAGGAGGGCATGGGGTAGGAGATGCAGCGCCGCAGCGCCCCTACTCTGTTTGGGGAAGCGCAGAACGCGGCGAACGATCGAGGATCGCCCACAGGATCGCCGCCAGGAGCAACCAGAGGAGTTGATCGCGTACCCGCGATGCAAATTTAATAACCCACTGTGATCCGGGTTGTATCGGCATCACCTGCGCCAGCCACCGAGCCGGTATGTCGAACACCCACGCCAGCGCATCGCCCACCCCGATCTGCATCACCAGACTCTCACCAAACGTCCAGGCAATCGCCAGTGACACCGCCATAACCAGTGCGGTCAGCGTATAGACGGTCACGACATACCAGCGACGTGGACGTAGCGCGGTGGTGAAGGCGGCAGACTGCAATGCAATCGCCATCAACTGCGCCGTCAGCACTGGTGGCACCTTCCAGCGAAGTTCTTCGCGCAGCGTTCTGTCGATCACGCGATTGCGCCGATGGTATGCAGCGCACGCCGGGCATTCGGCGAGATGCCGGTGGAGCGCTGTGTCATTGATTTCTTCCTCGGAATGGATCGCCAGCAATGCGCGGGCTTCATCGCAATTCAACATAGCGCCTACCTCCCTCCGACCGACGCGGGCAACCGCATAAATGGACTGAAGAGGTTACTGCCAGTCTCCGGTTGTTTCGGCGCAGGCACCGCACGCGCTGCGGGTGGTTGCTCGCGCTCCTGAAGGATGGCAGCCAATCGCTCCTTCCCACGCCGAATGTGACTTTTGACCGTGTTGAGCGGCAGATCGAGGATTTCGGCAATATCGGTATACTTTATATCCTCAAAATAGTACAGCGTCAACACCAGGCGATAGTGCTCCTCGAGTTGCTCCAGTGCATGCCGGACTTCCTTGCGCAACTCCTGCGAGTCAAGCGCCACCTCCGGGTCCGACCAGCGATCATCGTCGGCAATCGTGTCGATCGCATCGAAATCCTCATCGCTTTCCGGCACGGATACCAGCGGCGCCTGCCGCCCGCGACGACGCAACTCGTCACGCCCCAGGTTTACTACCAGGCGATACAGCCATGTCGTAAAGCGACTCTCGCCATTATACTGTGGCAGCGCACGAAAGAGGCGGATGAACGCTTCCTGCGTCAGGTCGGCAGCATCGTCGGGATTCTTCAACACGCTCATCGCAATGCTATAGATATACTGCTGCTGACTGAGAACGAGGTGCGTCAACGCTTCTGGATCACCAGCCTGTGCGCGCCGGATGAGTTCAGCAGATGGCTCAGCCACCGTTCTACTCCCTGTAGCGCCGATATGACACCTGGCAAACCGGCGCATACAATTCACTCAGTAGTACATGACGAGTGCAGCGATGAAAAGGTTGCAATCGGTCAGGGGGGTGGATGGGGCGGATGGTGATGGTTTGAACGCTGCGGGTTGAACATCGTGCCGACTCAACGGCGCCTGATGTTCCGCACAGACAGCCTGAGCGCAATGCCTCACCGAAGATGTTGCCCGATCTCCACGGCAAAATTCCGGAGGTCATCCAATCGATCCAGCAATCAGCACAATTGTTCAATCTGACAAATGCATATTCGTGCACCAAAATGTTCCGCAGCCCAATCACATGCCAGCGCGAACCCTGGAAAGATCGTCATCGAGATATCCAGCGCGATGGAGCAACTCAATACATTCGGTGTATGTAGCGGGCGCTCCCAGATTTTTCCGACTGACGACATGACAACTGATACCGATGACGATCTGAATAGCCTGGAGAAGACCATACCGCAAAGCCCATTCCAGATGCGGGGCATGGTTGATGTTCTCCAACGAATATGTCTGTCGGAAGCGCTGAAGCTCGCGCACATTCGCTTTGAGTCGCTGCAACCGGGACTGCATCGCGCCACGTCTCCTTTCCAAACCGACCGGTTTCCAGACGTTCGTAAAATGCCCGTGTGACCATCTCCCGGAGAAAGGCTGTGTCCAGATACCTCAGGATAACACTGGTCTTGAACGATACGAAAGCACTATCATCTTTGCAGAAAAGTAGTTTGCCCTCGGCAATCACCCTGTACGCCAGGGCTGGATTGTGTTCCAGTGCGTCGTTCAAAACAAGAAAGTCTACATCCTGTTCGATAAGACGCTCCAGATCTGCCGTAAGCTTTCCCGTCTCCAGTAGCGATAACGGGGTTGTAACATATACGCCAATATCTACATCACTCCACGGCTGAGCGTGACCCGTTGTCATAGAGCCAAAGAGAATGGCCAAGAGAATAGCATCGTGGGAAGCCAGCAAATCGCGCGCCTTTTCGAGCAAAGTTGTCATGAGATATCGCTCCAGCCAGTGTTTGTAGCGCTTCTTCGCCTCATTTTCGTCTCCCAAAGCGATTCGCGGTTCTAAAAAGATGTCGCCGGTTGTATTGTCGAACATTCACACCTTTAGAAAACGATCGTCAGCATCACCAATGTGCCAGATCAGGGGCATTTCTCGTCGAATGGCGATGAACGCGCACTTTGCACCAGTATAGGTGCAGAAGAAAACTGTTGTCAAGCATCCCCGATCATCCGGTTCAATCAAACCTCAGGAACGCGCCTGGAAAAACCCGCCTTGTGCGAGAAGGTGCAGAAAGCAGGCATCGTTTTCACGGTTGCGCTGCGTGTGCGCCACCGACGCCGCATAGACATTCTTCCTACCAGAGGCGCTATCCATCTGAACGATGTATAATGATGCAGGCAGACGCACATGTCCGTTATTCACGACGAAGCCGTACACTGTGTTCAGAGCGGGTGATATGCCTGCTCTCCTGCTCCGATCGGGGCAGTGAACGGTTTTTCCTCTGGAACAGTTTGCGCCGTATATCCCACCGATGCGGGTAACCGCATCTATTGTACCAGGAGGAACCCCGCGCAAGGAGGCGCATATGGGAATTGCAGCCGATATTGCTATCATCATCGTTGCCGCGCTGATCGGCGG
This sequence comes from Roseiflexus sp., assembly GCA_034432635.1. GTDB lineage: Bacteria > Chloroflexota > Chloroflexia > Chloroflexales > Roseiflexaceae > Roseiflexus. Next base: position 31,597 of record DAOUBK010000083.1, on the reverse strand, counting down.
GTTTGTGGCGCAGCGCTTTGGTCAGCCGCTCATTTTGGGATACATTCTCGCCGGTGTGGTTGTGGGTCCCCATACTGGCGGGATTAGCGTCAGCAACATCCATGACATCGAGTTGCTGGCGGAAATTGGCGTGGCATTACTCCTGTTTGCATTAGGACTCGAATTCAATCTGAACCGTCTCGGAAAGGTACGCGCTATTGCGCTCGCCGGTACGACAATCCAGATCCTGGTGACAATGGCATTCGGGTTTGGTGTCGGGCGTCTGCTTGGCTGGCCCACGTATGAATCGCTCTGGTTTGGCGCTATTGTGGCGCTCTCGAGTACCATGGTCATTCTCAAAACGCTGCTGGAGCAGGGACGGCTCGGTTCGCTGCCAGGACGCATTATGATGAGCATGCTGATCGTCCAGGACTTGGCGGTTGTTCCGATGCTCATTATTCTGCCAACCCTGCAAAACCCTATCTCGGGACTGACGACACTCGCGTGGGCGGTTGTGCGTGCGGCGCTCTTCCTCGCCCTGATGATCTATGGCGGTACGCGCCTAATCCCGGTGGTTCTGCGACGTATCGCTGCCTGGAATTCACGCGAACTCTATTTGATCGCAGTCGTTGCGATCGGTCTTGGCGTTGGGTACGCGACCTATCTGGCAGGACTATCGTTTGCATTTGGCGCATTTGTGGCTGGCATGGTGCTGAGCGAGTCGGAACACAGTCATCAGGCGCTCAGTGACATCGGTCCGCTCCGTGATCTGTTTGGCTTGTTGTTCTTCGTCTCGATTGGTATGCTGATCGATCCGGCATTCCTGATCGACCATCTGGGAATTGTGTTGCTGGTGGTTGCGCTGGTTGCGTTTGGCAAAATGGTCATCCTTGGCGTGATCTCGCGCGCTTTCGGATATACCGATGGTATTCCGATTCTGGTTGGGCTGGGCATGTTTCAGATCGGTGAGTTTGCCTTCGTGCTGGCGGAAGTTGGTCTGAATGTCAGTGCTATTCGGCAGGAAACGTTCACCCTTGTTCTGGCAACGGCGGTTGTGACGATGGTGCTGACGCCATTCGCGATGCGTGGCGCCGATACGCTGGCAGCACGTCTGCGCCGCACGCGCGCCTCGATCGGGGCGCACCTGGCTGCGGAACAGACACTGCGTGACCACATTATCATTATCGGCTACGGGCGTGTCGGGCGGTATGCTGCCGAAATCCTGCAACAACTCCGCCTGCCGTGCGTGGTGATCGACCAGGACTATAATGCAGTCGAGCGCGCGAAGAAGGCCGGCCTGCCGGTGATCTACGGCAATGGCGCCAGTCCGGTGGTGCTGGAAGCCGCCGGATTGGCGCACGCGCGTCTGGTGCTGGTTGTCGTTGCCAGCGGGGTCGATGTTGAGCAGGTAGTGCGTCAGATACGCCGGTTGAACGCAACCGTGCCGCTGGTTGCACGGGCGGCGAATATGGCGCAGATCGAAGAATTGCAACCGCTGGGGGTCGATGAAATCGTGCAACCGGAGTTCGAGGCTGGCATCGAGATGGTGCGTCAGGCGCTGTTGCGCTGCGATGTAGCGCCGGAGGTGATTGACACGTTGAGCGATGCCGTGCGCATCCAGGGGTATCGCCCGCTCCGTTTGCCGGGACAGGAAGAGGTGTTGCTGCGAGTGTTGCGTCAGTCTGCATCGGCGACCAGCCTTGCCTGGATGACGGTCGAATCTGGATCACTGCTCGACGGAAAGACGATAGGTGAGAACCACATCCGCTGGCGCACCGGTGCCACGATTGTCGCTATTGAGCGCGATTCTTCGGTGATTGCCAATCCCGGCTCCGAAACGCTTCTGCGTGCCGGCGACCGGCTGGCTGTGTGGGGAACGCTCGAACAGCGGCGGGCGGTGCATGCGCTCTGCGTGCCATCGAACGATGCCGCAGCCGGTGCACCGCAACCGATGGGCGCACGCCCATCGGTGGAGATCGATGCGTGCTGAGCGACACACCGCTCAACGGGAGTAAACGACCCTGGGTGCGAATTGCTCACAACGGCTTCAACCCCGCCTCGATCCGGGCGCGGTGCGGCTCCAGGAACGGCGGCAACGCCAGGCGTTCGCCGAGGTGAGCCGGGTCTTCATCGGTGGCAAAACCGGGACCGTCGGTTGCGATCTCGAACAGCACGCCGGGTGACACGCGGACATACAGCGAACGGAAGTAGTAGCGATCGATCACCGGCGTCGGACGCAGCCCGAGCGCTGTCAGGCGCTGCTGCCAGTGCAGATGTGTCTCATCATCAGGGACGCGAAAGGCGACATGGTGAATACCGCCAATCCCCACCCGTGCTGGCGGCAGATCAGGGTGGAGTGCGATATGCACTTCTGCACCAGGACGCCCTTCCCCGATTGCGAAAACCAGGACACGTCGTTCGTGGCAATCGGTATAGACGTACTCGCCTGTCATCTGCATGCCGAGCGCCTGAGTGAGGATGTCTGCCAGCGACTCAGGTTGACGTGCAATGATCGTGATCGAGAAAAGACCACGGATCGCATGCTCTGGCGGTACAGGACTATCACGCCATGGCATGCCGCCCGGCACGCCGTCGTCGTCCACCAGAAGCAACCGCTGACCTTCGGGATCGGTGAACACAATCGCTGCACGTCCGTTACGCTCGAATATCCCGCTGTGGTGCATGTTCAGGTCATTGAAGCGCTCCACCCACCACTCCAGCGCCGCGCGCCCCGGCACCCGCAGTGCAATGTCGGTCAGGCTGCCGATGCCAGGGACGTTCGGACCGGCGTGGGGCCAGTCGAAGAAAGTGACTTCCGTTCCCGGATTGCCGATCTCGTCGCCGTAGAAGAGATGATATGCCGATACATCATCCTGGTTAACCGTCTTCTTGACCAGACGCAGCCCCAGAGTCTGCATGTAGAAGTGCAGATTCAGGGAGGCGTTGCCGGTTACGGCAGTTACGTGGTGCAAACCGGTAAGATTCATAGTTTTATCCTGCTCTCTGTTCCTCGATAATACCTTTTACAAATCAACACCGCGGACGGATGAAGTGTCGCCGTAGCGGCGGGGATGGGCAGGAACGCTGCTTTCGTCCACCGTCCGGGCATCGGGTGTATTGTCGTCCACACAGGCATACGTCTCCAGGCACTCTGTCACGTCGCTACCGCCCCAGCAGCGCCATCACGATCTCGAAGACGATCAGCAGCACGATGGCCCATTCCAGTGCCGCTGCGCGCTCCGAGTCGGCGTCGGCATGGAGCATGGCATACGTTTCACGCAGGAGCGCCAGTTTGTGATCGACCCCTTCGCGCCAGACGCGCACCCGCAGCACGCTGAGCGCTGAGCTGTAGAGACGGTTCCAATAGACATCATCGGTGACTTTGAGTGCGTTATCGATCTGTTCGGTGACTTCGGTGACCTCGGCGACCAGACGCTGCACATTGTTGAGCAACTGGCTGTAACGCCGCACGAGCGGCAGTGTGAAACAACGTTGCGCCTGTGCGATTCGGCGGTAAACTTCCGGCAGGCGCGCGTCGAGCGCTGCATCATAGGCGCGGATCAGTAACAGTTCAACATTCGCAAAAGCGATAATGTCTGCCGCAGTCGCAGCCGAGGCGGCATCAGGTTCAATCAACAGCGCACCATTCCAGCTCAGGAGCGCCAGATCGTCGGGATAGTAACTGAGCGCTGTCACCAGACGCGACGCATCGGCGCTGAGTGGACGTCGCTCGCCGAGCAGTGTGGCGCGCACCAACGGATGATCCGCCAGGTCGGCAACGGTGCATGGCGGGTCGAGTCGATCAACAACGAGTACACAGTAGTCTTCGACCACCGGTGAACGTTGCGGATGGGAAATTGCCGGGCGAATGAGCATCTCCAGATCGTTGAGCGCGGTTGCAATGCGTCCACTGAGCGCTGGCGGCAAGTCCTGCACCGCTGCAAACAGCGTGGCGGCATCTTCCCACGAGAGTGGTACGGCAGGACGCACCTCAATCGCCATTTCGACCGCTCCCAGGTCGTAGACGACAGCGCGCAGCACACCCTCAAAGATGGTATCAGCCAGCGAAACCGTCAGTGAACCGAGTTCGATCCGCAAAGGTGGTTGAGCAATGCGGATGCTCTCCGATTGACGCGCGCGTAATCGGACGCGCCGCTCCGAGGGATTGCTCAGGCAACGCTGCGCGTGATCCAGATCGATGGCATCGCCAATGTCGAAGAACTGGTAGATCGTTAACGTCGCGGATGCAATTGCGGGCAGAGTCGTCGGTCTGTCAGTCGTCGCAGGGGCGAACGCTGGCTGATGGTACTGCATATCTCTGTATCCTCATGTACGGAAGAAATCAGCATCATGCTTCCGGGGCACACCGGTTCTCCAGGCGGCCACACTACTCCGAAGCGGATGCGACCCGTGCCTTCCGGCGTGCGCGATCCCCAGGGGTAGGCGACGACACTGCCGTCGCCTACCCCGCCCCTCGCCTTCCCTGCCCGGTAGAATGCTTCGGTCGAGCTCCAATGTCCACCACAGCCTCTAGCGAGGATCACGCCATTCTGTGCGTTGTTCAAACCAGATGATGCCGGCGACCGTTACCATGCCGAGCATTGCGGCAGCGACATATGCATCCAGCACGTGCGCCTGTGAGATATAGACTGCTACCATACCTGCAGCGCATCCCAGCAGATAGCAGATCAACACTACTTCGCGCTGCGTCAGACCAAGCGCGGTCAGACGGTGCGAGACGTGATCTTTGCCAGGAGTGGTCAACGGGTTCTTGCCACGCCGCAAGCGGGAGACAAAGACGAGCGACGTGTCAAAAATCGGCACTGCCAGCACGCAGACCGGCACCAGCCAGGTGATCCACGGAACATTCGATGGGAAACGCAGTTTGATCGCCAGCGCAGCCAGCAGAAAACCGAGAAAGAGCGATCCTGTATCGCCCATGAAAATGGTGGCCGGATTGAGATTGTAGCGCAGGAAACCAACGCACGCACCGATCAGCGCGGCAGCCATCGCACCCACCAGGTACTGCCCGCTCATAGCAGCCAGGAGCAGAAAATATGCTGCTGCAACGGTCGTCACCCCAGCCGAGAGACCATCCATATTGTCGAGGAGATTGAGCGCATTTGTAATACCAACTACCCAGACAAGGGTAATTGCCCAGTTCATCCACTCTTGCGGAAAGAGGCGCACCTGGATGCCGCCAAGGATCAGAATGACGCCTGCCAGCGCCTGAGCACCCAGTTTCACGTAGGCGTTCAGTCCCCAGCGGTCGTCCGCCAGCCCAAAGAGTGATACCAGTGTTGCGCCAAGCAGAATACCGATCAGTTCACGCACATACGCCCGGTCGCCGAACAGGATGAGCGCAATCACGAATGCGCTATAGATCGCCACACCACCGAGCAATGGCACCGGCACGAGTTGCAGTTTCCGCGCAGCAGGTGCGTCGACCACACCGGTGCGGAGCGCCACCCGCCGCGCAACAGGCGTTGCCAGGGCGGAAAATACCAGCGCTGTGATGAAGATCAGGAGAATTTGCGCCATCGGATCACCTTGCATGCAGGGGTGTCGGGCTGGAGGCTACGTCATCGCTTGTGAAAGTAAGGATTGTAACTCGTATATGATACTATAAACCTTACCACGATTTGTTGGAAGTCAAGATGTAGTCTCAGTCTGTTCTAAGCCAAGCGATTGTTAGAAAGGAGAACTGCATGGTCACGTCATCCATTCGCCATCCATCACTCGCGCAGGTGATCTTCCCACGCGCTTCCTGGTTGCGCGATCTGTTGCTGGTTGTCGGGGGAGTTGTGTTTGTTGCGCTGCTGGCGCAGGTGCGCATCGTGCTGCCGTTTACGCCGGTGCCGATCACTGGTCAGACACTGGGGGTTATCCTGATCGGAGCGACATATGGCTGGCGACTGGGTTTTCTAACCCTGGCAACGTATGTGGTATCGGGTGTTGCAGGGCTGCCAGTGTTTGCAGGCGGCGCTGCGGGTCTGGCCCGCCTGTTTGGTCCGACAGGCGGGTATCTGGTGGCATTTCCACTGGCTGCAGCACTGATCGGCTGGCTGGTGCAGCGTTTTGGCGTTGATCGTCATCCGCTGCGGATGGCCGGTTCAATGGTGCTCTGCTCGATCCTCATCCTGGGGTTGGGTTCGACGTGGCTGGCAATTGCCCTCCAGACGAGTATGGCAGATGCGCTCGCAAAAGGTGCATTCCCGTTCATCCCCGGCGATCTGGTGAAGATGGCGATCGCGGCGCTGCTCCTGCCGGGGGCGTGGCAGATTGTGGGACGCGCCGACAGTCGTGAGAAGGGGAGTCAGGAATAATATCTCCAAAAAGGCGGGGTGTGCGCTACAACGCCGCATTGCGCCTCACTCATTGCGTAAAATGAGGTTGTTGAAGGGCAGGTTTATCCGGCAAGCAGGGGAGAGGCTGAGCCTCTTCCCTGTTGCCTGTTCATGTCAGCCAGTTCTGTCGGACGGCTGCCAGACATTATTTTCCTCCCATCAGACGTTTCGCGGTGCTTCGCGCCGCTATATCCGTTAACAGGATTGACGTTTCAGCACAGCGCGTTGATGGAGTCAACGATGATCGAGTTTCGAGTCTCGCAGATGAGGATCAATGGTTTGAACTGAAAGATCCGAACGACTCCCTGCCACGCCCGGGACATCGTTTCGATCAGATGCGTCTTTACGATGAAGGCGATACTGATCGACATCTCTCACCAGGACTGAAAGCAATACCGCCATTGCTGAACATCGCGGATGGATTATCCACCGTTTTGGCGCTTTTGGGCAGAGATTTCTGCGTCACGTCGAGATGCTGCAAAGTGCGCTTACCTCTACAACATCGTGTCTATTGTGCGTAATACACCACGTCTTGTCAGGGAGTTACGTTCTTCGTTCGATGAGTGGGGTGCTGCTGTGCGCAGAGTTGAGCGGGAATTGAGCGCGACCGAACTCCAGACAGTTCGAACGATCAGCGATGAGACTGAAACCATTCTGCAGCAGTGCACTGCCATTGCGCAGGCTTCCTCTGGTCCACCGCAGAGCGGCAGTCTGTCGGACGTCGAGAGGGATGTCGACCTGGGAAGAACGCCTCCGCCGCCACAACGACGGTGAGAGGCAAACTGTGCTGCTAGCCAACCCCGCAGAAGCGTAATGCCGTCAGCGCCAGTGTGCGCGTCGCAGTCTCCAGGTCGGCGATTGCGACACGCTCATTGGGGCGATGCGCATTGCGCACATCCCCCGGTCCGAACAGAATGGTCGGGATGTGCCCTTCGTGAACCAACAACCGCATGTCGGCGCCGTAGGTCATGCCTTCCAGGGTTGCCGGTACGCCGGTAATTGCTGCGAACGCTGCAGCGGTCGTTTCGACCAGCGGATGGTCGAGCGGCGTGTCTGCTGGGGCGAACTGACCTCCCCACCACTCCAGATGCGGCGGATGCTCACGGAGCCAGGGGTCTGCCTGCGCGGCGCATGCAACAGTCTTCTCCAGCATCCGCCGTGCCTCTGCCAGATTTTCACCAACTGCAACACCATACCGTCCTTCAGCAACCAGCGTTTCGGCGACGGTCGATGCCCATTCGCCAGCGCGTACCACGCCGATGCTCAGCGGGTAGGGTGTGGTGTAGCGGGCATAGAGGCGGCTGACAGCGTCGTCGTTGCGCCGCGCTGCGGCGTTACGCCTGGTCTCGAGGTCAATCAATGCCTGGTAGAGAGGGAGAAACTTTTCAATCGCGCTGACCCCTTCTTCACGCACACAGCCATGTGCCGCAGCGCCGGGTACGGTCAGGCGAAAGTTGAGCGCACCCGCCTGCGCCGGCGCAATGCACAGTCCGGTTGGTTCGACGACAATCGCGCCATCGCCGGTGTGACCGCGCAGTACCGTGGCAAGCGTACCGCACCCGCCATCCTCCTCGCCAATGACGCTCTGGATCAGCAGACACCCCTTCAGGCGAACACCGGCATCACGAATGGCTTTGGCGGCAAACACCGCGCACGCCAGACCTCCCTTCATATCGAGTGCGCCCCGCCCGTACACAAAGCCGTCATCGATTGTCGCCTGCCAGGGTGGAAAGCGCCACAGCGCCCGATCGCCAGCCGGTACAACATCGACGTGTCCGTTGAAGATTAACGTCGGTCCTGCACCCATGCCCAGCATTCCAACGACGCCGGACCCGCGCTGACGCTCCACCTCTGCCGAAAATGATGGATGACGGCGCACCAGGTCGAAGTCGATCTCCCAGACATCCATCTCAAACCCCTGGCGTTCCATGAATGCCGCAACATACTCCTGCGCCGCCTGTTCATCGGGTGACCCATCGAGACTTGGGAAAGCGACCAGGTCGCCGAGAAAAGTCAGTAAGCCATCGATATCGATGGCGTCGATAACGGTGCGTTCGAGTGGATGTATGCCGATCATATCGTTACTCGCGCAAAATCGGACGGGTCAGACAGGTTGCGCCCCCTTCCGCCTTGAGTGAGATTTCGTTGCCGCAGTAGGTCAACACCTCACACCCTGCCGCTTCCAGGCGTCGCTTTGTCAGAGGGTTGTTTTCGAGCATCAGACACTGACCCGGCGCCAGTGCCAGCACATTCGGTCCCATTGTTGGGAACTCAGAGTCGGGAACTTCGATGAGGCGAAACCCGCGGCGCTGCAATTCCTGGTAGAACGGCACGGGGAGCAGCGGCGGATAGACGACCGCCAGACGTTCATCGACGATGCTGATGAGCGAGAGGAGATGCAGGCAGGCCTCCGGTCCCTGGTAGTATGGGAGTTCCACCGGCAACGTGCGAATGCCATGCGGCGCCAGGAGAGCGGTCAACTGACGCAATCCCTCGGTGTTGGTGCGGAAGCCTATCCCGGCGGCAAGGGTTTCTTGATCGAGCCAGAGCAAATCGCCACCCTCGGCAAGCGCCGCGCCGTCGAGCGTTGCCAGGATCGGAATATCGAGTCGGGCGAAGCGCTGCGCCATCGCCTCCTCTTCGCCGCGCCGCAGGTCTTTCCCCATGCGCAGAATGATCGCACCGGCGTTGGTGACAATTGCCGGATCGAACACAAAGATGGAGTCTGCGCGCCCGGACTGTGGAATGTCGTGGTACAGCACCTCGACGCCGGCGCCGCGCAGGATGGCGACCAGCGCATCGTGCTCTTCCTGGGCGCGCTTCAGATCGGGGCGCGCCGAATAATGCCAGCGTTGTGGATCCGCTTCGCCGTATGACTCATCTGGCCGCCTCACCAATACACGGCGGAGTGGTGCGATCATGCTCTGAGCGCCATAGCGTCGCATCGTTGGAAATCCCCCTTCCGTCTTGCTCGCATGCCAGCATACCATACGTTGTCAAGCGGAAGGGCGTCGAGTGATCGAGGGACGATTTTTGGTGCGATCTACTGGTGCGCCTCCTGGCTGTGCGATTCTGATGCCAGTTCGTCGGGATGCAGACGAATATCGAGGCTGCGCCGCTCGATCTCACGACGTAACTCGCGTCGCAGTTGCGCTGCTTTCCAGCGCCGTTGCTCGACCGGCGTCGTGGGTGTGAATTTGGGAACACGGTGCGGTCTGCCATGTTCGTCGACCGCTACCATGGTGAAGTAGCAGGTCATCACGTGACGCTCACTGCGCGCCTGGATGTTTTCTGCCATGACCCGAATACCAACTTCCATGGAACTGGTGCCGGTGTAATTGATCGACGCCAGAAATGTCACCAGCTCGCCAACATAGAGCGGCTCGTGAAAGACCACCTGGTCAACCGAAACTGTAACCACATATGAACCCGAGTAGCGCGCAGCACAGGCGTATGCCACCTGGTCGAGTAGTTTCAAGATCGAGCCACCGTGCACCCGTCCGGCGAAATTCGCCATATCCGGCGTCATCAGAACCGTCATTTCGAGGCGAAGGTAGCTGTAGTCTTCGTCCATAGCCTGTAACCTCTCGATAGGTAGGGTCTTGTTCTTTATCCGTGCTCTGGCGTGCAGATCCCCGATGTTGACATATGCGATCAGGTGTAAGCAGAGGTTCGTGCCGGACTCTGCTTTGTATCATAGCAGTGCGAGATACGGACAACGATTGCTTTCGTTCTCGACGACGTGCACCGGATCGAGCAGTAATTTCGTGCAGGACGCCCTTCATCCCAGGCTGTACGCAGATACCCCTGCAAGAAGCAGAAGTTCCTGCAGGGGTTCCGGGGGCAGTAAAAGAAGTACAGATCAGCTTTCGCGGTTGCGCCAGTCGCTCGCAGCATCGATGGCGGCAATATCTTCCGCAGTGAGTTTGACATTGAGTGTGCCGAGGATGTCGCTCAGTTGTTCGACGCTATTCGCGCCAATGATCGGTGACGTAATGGAATTGCGGTGCAGCATCCAGGCAAGCGCCAGTTGGGTTACTGTGGCATTGTAGGCTTTGCCGCGCTCTTCCAGCAGATCGATCAGCGCGAAGTTACGCTCAGTCATGTAGCGTTTCAATCCTTCAGCACGTACACTTGCAGGTGTTGTGTCGCGACGATACTTTCCCGTCAGAAAACCTCCCTGGAGCGGACTGTAGGGAATGACACCGATCCCCTGATCCAGACACAACGCTTCGAGTTCGCGTTCGAAGTCGGCGCGACGCACCAGGCTGTACGGCGGCTGGATGCTGATAAAGCGGTGCAGATGCTCACGCTCGCTGATCCACAGCGCCTTGCACAGCCGCCACGCTGGTTCGTTTGAGCACCCAATGTAGCGCACCTTCCCTGCACGTACCATATCATCCAGTGCGCGCAGGGTGTCTTCCTGCGGCGTGTCATAGTGGGGCTAGTGGGTCTGGTACAAATCAACATAGTCGGTCTGTAACCGGCGCAGGCTATCGTCAATCGCTTTCATCAGATGAACCCGCGATAATCCGTCGCCGTTCGGACCGGGCCACATCCGACCATTCCCTTTGGTGGCGATGACGAAGAGGTGACGGTCACCGCGACGCTTCAGCCAGCGTCCGATGATTTCTTCGCTGACGCCGCCAGGGTTACCAGGAACCCAACTCGAGTAGACATCCGCCGTATCGATAAAATTGCCGCCGGCGTCTGCATAGGCATCGAGAATACGAAACGACTGCTCTTCGTCTGCCGTCCAACCGAACTGCATCGTGCCCAGACAGATGGCAGCGACCTTGAGACCTGAACGACCTAACCTACGGTACTCCATGATGATCTCCTCGAAAACAGAAGAGCGGAACGAAACCTACAGTCCCAGCAGTTTGGCACGCAGGCGCTCGATAGCGCCTGGCAGAGCGTACTGCGCATACGGATCGCCTGGTGCGCCAATGCTGACAGAACTGGCATCGAGAGTATGACGCTCAACCTGATCCGGAGCGAAGTCGCGGAACGCCCATGCCAGACCGAGGAGTTGCGTCTCGGGAATATCGGTAGTGACAAAACCACGCAGTGCACCGGTGAGCGCGGCGATACTCTCGATCCGTCCAAGAGCGTTGCGTTCACGCACTTGGTTGAGCGCAGCGATAATCACCGTCTGCTGGCGTTTCATCCGTTCCCAGTCGCTGTCCATATGCCGGATGCGCGCGTACATCAGGGCGCGCGCGCCATCCATGTGCTGAACCCCGGGAAGAAAATGCGCGACGGTATACCCGTAATCCATGGTTGGGTAGAGCGGATCGTAGAGTTCGACCAGCACATCGATGGTGACGCCGCCAATCGCGTCGATGGCACCGATAAAGCCGGTAAAATCGACAATGACCGTGTAATCGATGGGGATAGAGAGCAACTCACTAACGGTGCGCCGGGTGAGCGCGATCCCTCCTCCGAGCGGAGCATTCATCTCACCGTAGACCATTGCTGCGTTGATCCGTGACCATCCCCATCCGGGAACCGGCACGACCAGGTCGCGCGGCAGTGAGAGGAGGGCAACGCGCCGACGCTCCGGTTCGATGCGTGCAATGATAATCGCATCAGCGCGCGACGCGAATGCCTCACCTGGTCGCCGGTCGATTCCCAGCAGAAGGACGGTGATCGCCTGACCGGTCGGCGGAGCGCGTTGATACCCGGCTGGCAGGGTGGGAAGCGGGGCAAGTGCTGGCGTCGGCGCGCTCGGTCGATAGTCAGGGCGCAGCGGAATGGGTGTAATCGTCGGCAGAACCGGCGCTCCTACAACGAGGGTTGGCGCTGGTTCCTCTGGAGTAACCGATGCAGATGGCGCCTCGACCGGCGTGGCAGTCGGCCTTATCGACGCAGTAGCCGGTGCAACTGTCATAGTTGCCGGCGGAGCGGCGATGGTCGGAGTATCTACAGAAACCCAGGCGGGGGGAGGCAGGGTCGGCGGAATGAGCGTCGCCAGTTCGGTCGGCGGGACTCCCGTCGACGATCCCGCAAGGGTCTGCCCGGCGTTGCCGGTCATCGCATCCACATGACCGGCGATGGCAGCAAATGCCACCACCATGCGACATGCGAAGATCAGGCCCAGTACCGTGGCAATGCCCGTCAGAGTCAGGCTGATTGTGCGGATCAGGCGGATCGGATGCGGTGATCGTCGGCGGTCTGCCAATGGCAGCGGCGTGGAGCGACATGGCATTTCCAGCAGTGCGGCGAGCAATGTGTCGTTCTTTTGCACGTGATATGCGCGGCACGCCGCGCAGCGCGCCAGGTGAAACCCGAGCGAGCGACGTTCGGGTCGCGTCGAACCGGGAGAGACACCCTGATCGATCAACCGGCGCGTCTCATTACACTCCAGGGTCTGACGATCCATTAATACTCCAGCATCATTCTGCAATCACCCGGCTGCACTTTACAATTATGGCATACTCGGCTAGAATCGCGCTGTACAGCAAAATGACATATTCGTAACACAAATGAAACTGGTTGTCCAGATCCCGGTGCTCAACGAAGCCGAGTCGATCGCGCGCGTTCTCACCGATATTCCGCGCGATATTCCCGGTGTCGATAGTGTCGAGGTGTTGATCATCGACGATGGTTGCACCGATGATACCATCGCTGTCGCCCTAGCGCACGGCGCTGACCACGTGGTGCGCCATACCAGCCGTAAAGGGCTGGCGACTGCCTATCAGACCGGCATCGATACGGCGCTGCGGCTTGGCGCCGATATTATTGTCAACACCGATGGCGACAATCAGTATCCGGGGTACGAGATCCCACGTCTGATTGCCCCGATTCTGGCTGGTCAGGCGGACATGGTGATCGGGGATCGTCAGATCGAGAACAATGCACACTTTTCGCCGCTGAAGAAGACTCTTCAGGTCATCGGGAGCGGCGTGGTACGCTGGGCATCCGGCACCAATGTTCCCGATACTGTCAGCGGATTCCGCGCCCTGTCACGCGAAGCGGCACTGCGTACATTCGTGACCAGTGATTTTTCGTACACAGTGGAGAACCTGATCCAGGCAGGCAAGCGTCGTCTGACAATCCAGACGGTGCCGATTGCAACCAATCCGGTGCATCGCGCGTCGCGGCTGCACACCGGCAACTGGAACTTCATCAAACGCCAGGCTTCGACGATTGTACGCACCTATACGGCATACGAGCCACTCAAAACATTTACGTACATCGCGCTTCCCTTCCTGATTGCGGGCATCATTTTTTTAGGGCGCGCGCTGTATGTCTATGTGATGCGTCAACTGGTCAACAACTTTCCGCAGGATAATGCCCAATCGCTGGCGGTTGGCAGCACGGCGCTCATTCTTGGCTTCATCATTTTCCTGATTGGACTGCTGGCAGACCGGATCGGCGGGACGCGGCGGCTTATCGAGGAGGTGCTCTACCGTGTTCGCTCCCAGGAAATCGATGACCTGGCGTGGCGACGCGAGGTGCGAACACGCCTCGATCAGATCGAGCAGAAACTGGCAGAGGATCGAGAACTGCGAACCGAGAACTGAGAACCGGGAACCGAACGTCTGCGGAGCAGTCGAACATCGGGTTTGTGCGCATTGTGGACGTATGTATGCGGGTGGGGCGCCTGTACTCACGAGGCGCGTGTCATTCAGTAATATCCCCTCTTACTCAAAGATGGGCATCGTTCAGGGGTCATCCGCATGATGCGTGCTGCCAGGCGTCCCACCGGCGCGCCGCTGGCGGATCGTCGCCATGCGGGAGGCCCCCACCCCAGAACCCGCCCCCACTGCGGGTGAGAGTGCCCCCACCCCAGCCCACCCTCGTTTAAGGGCGGACCGAACATGCGAGCGTGTGCAGGAGATAGGGACCGGAGATGCCCTGGAGGCCCTCACCCCCGGCCCCTCTCCCGCGACGCGGGAGAGGGGAGACCAGAGCTTACAGGGGTATGTAGCGACAGGATAGGATTGGCGAAAAGCGCATCTCAATGGCATGATCGGGTTATCCACCTGTCAGCCATGGCGGTGAGATGCGCTTCCCACGTGAATTGGATCAACTCGCGCACCAGCTCACCCAGCGGTTGCCGGGTGTGCGGCCTGCTCATGGGCTCGGCCTGGCGCTGGGGGTTACGGCACGCTGCGGGCGAAGAGTGCCTGCTGCTCTGCCGTCATCCCCGCATTGGAGGGGCTGATGAGCCGCTCGACGGCGCGACAGCGCTTGCGTCAGTCGGTAAAGGATGGCCGTGACAAGGCCCGGCCACAGCCAGGTGGAGGTCACGGGCTGTTTCCCGCTCCTGCTGCGCTGGGTCATCAGCGGGTGGGAGGGCAACGACCGTGCCGCTGGCGAACGCGGCCGTCTCCCATCCGGAGATGGGGCGTGGCGCTGGGGGTTGGGGTCCACTACCGTGGATGTGCCATTCCGGTGGCCTGGTTCATCGTGCCAGCCCAGGAGGCAGGAGCCTGGATGCCGCCCATCCTGGCCTTGATCGCCCACCTCCATCCTGCGATCCCGAGCGATTGGCGCACCCTGGTGCGCGTAGACCGAGGCTTGTGGAGCCCCACGCGGTGGCACCACCTTCAGCAACGCTGGCTGGCCCCCTGGGTCGCATTGCCGCGGACCGTCAGGTGCGGCCTGCCATCTGGAAGCGCAGGGTGCCCCCGGCGATGCTGGTCCCGAAGGCGGGTCCCTGGGTAGGCCGGGCGGCAAGCGGTGGCGCGGATGCCCGCCAAGAGGCGACCCTCATCGTCGTGGAGGAGCAGGGGCATAAAGACCGCTGGGTCTTGCTGACGCCTCTGCCCCCGGAGACCGTCGAGCATAGCAGGTACGGCTTGCGCAGGTGGATTGAGCTTGGATTTCGCGCCTTGAACAGTATGGGGTGGTAGGGGCAGCAGAGCCGCCGCGAGCTCCCTGAACGGGTGGCGCGCCACTGGTTGGTGATGGCCGTGGCGACCCTCTGGGTGCGCAGCTGTGGGCGACGGGGGGATGAGGCCGCGCAGTTGGAGAGCACGCCGGACCGGACGCGTGTGCTCGCGGAGTTGCCGCCGCCCACCGAGCGGGCGACGAGTAGCCTATATGGGCGGGGATGCGCGCGGCTCGGCGTCAACTTGGGCACGGTCGGACTGGCAGCGGCTCTGGCTGCGTCCGAGTGTCCTGCCCGGCCATCTCCGGGAGTCAAAACCATTATTCATCATCCGGAGTCGGATATGCAGGCCGAACGTTACATACCCCAGGAGGGGAGACCAGAGACCTGCGCCTGGTCGTCCTGATTCGGCAAAAGATGCGTTGGCTCATACGTTCTGTCCACCCCTGAACCCGCCCTCGCTGGGGGCAGGAGTCGCCTGGTCAGCGTGGGATGGCAGCCGGAGGCGCACGTTCCCGCGAACATACCCGCTCCTGCGTACCGCAGTGCGGCGTCCGAGTGATGATGAGCGAGCGTGCCCCGACGTCTATGACGCCAAATTTGCTATTACAGACGTTCCTGTTCCATTATTCATCAGAAGCGTTATCTTTTGAGATCGATCCTGGTGAGGCGGTTCCCGCGAAACGGGGAAAGCGGCACTGGCACTCTCCACCTGTGCAGATTTCTGATCACGCTCGGGGTTACCGGTTCGCGGTGCTCGATTCCCTGGCTAACGGGAGCGATGCGCTGTGCGAAGTCCTTGATGAAGCGCGCCGTCGCTAGCGGACGTTCGCGTTGCGGAAGGTGACCGCAATGTTTGAGCACACGTGTATACGGCTGCGACAGATGGTTGCGGAAGAACTCGAAGGAACCAGGCGGCAGGAAGCGATCGCGCTCTCCCCACAATAACGCAGTTGGCGTCGGCATCTGGCGCAGTTCGTCGGCTTTCAGGAAGTCTGGCTCATCAGTTGCACTGATAAAGTCGCGTACCACCTGGCGCGCAAAGAGATTGATCATGCCACGCGCGCTGAGTTCCCTGACCGGCGGCGGAATGGCGCCGAAGACCATCCGCGCCACCTGCCGCGCCTGATGCGCATCGGCTGGCGACAACAGTTCGATGAACGGATCCCACGAACGATGACCATTCAGCAGCGCCCCGCCGGCATTCATCAACACAACGCCACGCACCATATCGGGGTACGTTTCCGCGACCCGCACCGCAATCCACCCGCCCATCGAATTCCCGACGAGCAGCGCCGGTCGGGCGATGACATCGCGCACAAATGCACCAACGATGTCAGTCATATCGGCAATCGAGGCGAATGATTTTCCCGGCGGCAGGCCCGAGAGACCGTAGCCAGGCAGATCGATCAGGAATGCATCGTGGCGGCGAGCGACGAGCGGCGCAACCAGACTCCAGGTGACGGCGCTATCGCCCATACCGTGAATGAAGAGCACCGGCAATGGCGCCATCCGACGGCAGGGTATCAGATAGTAGTGGATCGGAACCCCGTTGATGCGCCGCGTCTGCTCGAAAGCGCCCAGGCGCTCCAGTGCGTGGCGCGCCAGTCCGTCAACCAGCGGCACCATCACACACGACAGCGGATCGAACAACCGCTCAACTGGATCAGGAAGATGGCCAGCCATTGACATCTCCACTTATGTAAGATCGAAACCTAACTGCCGGGGCGACCCCGGCACATCGTCTGATGGCGGAACGCTGGCTGTCGCAGCACGACCATCCGATGCAGGCATTGCGTGGTTGTCTGCGGTTGCGCCTGCACCGATCAGTGCCAGCAGTCCGGCTTCGTCGATCATCGGAATGCCGAGTTCCTGCGCTTTTGTGAACTTTGTTCCACCTGGTTCTGCGCCGACGACCAGATAATCGGTTTTTTTCGAGACGCTGCTGCTGACCTTGCCGCCATGGGCAGTAATCAGGGCACTGGCTTCTTCGCGCGACATCGACGGCAACGTACCGGTGATCACGAACGTTTTGCCCGCCAGCGCATTCCCGCGTGACGCACGTGCCAGTTCCTGCGCCTCGGTACACACACCAACCCGCTTCAACTTTGCGATCAGCGCTTTGCTTTCGGGTCGGGCAAAGTATGTCGCCACACTTGCGGCAATAGCCGGTCCGATACCCTCCAGTGCATCGATCTCATCGGCAGAAGCAGCTGCCAGCGCATCGAGCGAACCGAAATGGTTGGCGAGGATTTGGGCGACGACTTCGCCGACATAGCGAATACCAAGCCCGACAATCAGGCGGTGGAGCGGGCGACTCTTCGAGTCGGCGATGGCGTTGAGCAGATTGGCGACTCGTTTGGGACCGTACCCTTCAACGTTTGCGAAATGCTCCGGTGTCAGCGTGTACAGATCGGCCACGTCCTGCACCCAGCCATGTTCGACGAAGAGTTGCACCTGTTTCTCGCCGATGCCTGCAATATCCATCGCGCCGCGCGATACGAAATGTTCGATCCGGCGGGTAATCTGCGCCGGGCAGATGCCGAAGTTCGGGCAGCGATATGCCACCTCGCCTTCGGCGCGTTCGAGCGGCGTACCGCATGCCGGGCATGTCGCCGGCATCTGCCACTGACGTTCGCTGCCATCACGTCGCGCCACGATTGGTCCAACGATATACGGAATCACATCACCGGCGCGCTTGACAATCACATAATCCCCGATCCGAATGTCGCGCCCGGCAATGTAATCGGCATTGTGCAAACTCGCATTCCGCACCGTCACACCGCCGATGTTGACCGGCTCGATCACCGCATTGGGGGTAATGACGCCGGTGCGTCCAACATTCACCACGATATCGATCAGGCGTGAGACTGCTTCGCGCGCCGGGAACTTGAACGCAATCGCCCAGCGCGGATCGCGCCCGACGACGCCCAGCTGCGCCTGTTGCGCGAAACTGTCGATCTTGATCACCACGCCGTCAACCTCGTACTCCAGTTCATCGCGGCGCGTCATCCACTCACGGCAGTACGCTAGGGCATCATCGAGACGCTCGAAACGGCGCGCATCGCGGTTGACCGGAAAACCAAGCGCACGCAGGAAGTTGAGCGTTTCCCACTGCGTCTGCAACGGCATCCCCTCGATCTGACCGATGCCATAGGCAAAGAAGCGCAGTGGACGCCGCGCAGTGATCGCCGGGTCTTTCTGGCGCAACGAACCGGCAGCTGCATTGCGTGGATTGGCGGCGACCTTCTCGCCGGAAGCCGCCAGTTGTTCATTCAGGCGCAGGAAGTCAGCAATGCGCATATACACCTCACCGCGCACTTCGATCAACGGCGGAATAACCGTTTGAACCGGTGCGCTATTCGCCTGCTCTTCGAGGTTACCGGCAAATGCACCCAGACGTAAAGGAATGCTGGGAATAGTGCGCAGGTTGGCAGTCACATCCTCGCCGGTCTCACCATCGCCACGGGTTGCGCCGCGCACCAGGAAGCCATCGCGATAAATCAGGGTCACCGCCAGCCCATCGATCTTCGGCTCGATGACGAATGCAACCTGCGCGTCGTTGCCGAGCAGACGCAGCACTCGGTCGTACCAGGCACGCACATCAGCCTCATCGGACGCATTGGCGAGCGACAGCATCGGCACGGCGTGCTGCACCCTGGCAAACTGCTCAGACGGCGGAGCGCCAACGCGCTGCGTCGGCGAGTCGGGCGTGATGAGTTCGGGATGCGCCGCTTCGAGCGCGCGCAATTCACGCATCAACGCATCGTACTCGGCGTCGCTGATGACCGGTTCGTCGAGGACGTAGTAGCGGTAGTTATGGTAGCGGATCTGTTCACGCAGCGCGGCAACGCGGCGCGAAAGGTCGTTGTTGGTCATGGGTAAACGATCCTGTCAACCAGAACCTTTTTTACTTTCTGAAACGAGAAACGTTTATGCGTTGTTCTCTTTCTTTTTCATATTTTGACTTCCCGCCTTTCAGTTGCTCATGCCGGCGCTGAAAGCCGCGATTTTCGTCATTATACTCAACGTCACAAAGTGCGATAATTAATCCGTGGGATCTATATTTCTGAATACTTCCATCGATCCCAGAGGTATCATTTAGTATAGATCTATGATCGTCCGACTTGATCGCTTTCACTTTTAGATCCCAGTTAATGACCCTCTTCATATCGAAACAAGCAGTTTTCGATCTTCCATATTGAACTCCGGGAAAGCAAAAACATCGAGACAGTCTTTGATAACACAGGTATTCGAAGTAAAATCCCTACCACTCCATCTGGCGCCAGTTAAAGTTTGCCTCCTTCAGCTCAAGAATGCTCTGCTTACCATCCCACTATGTCGGAAGATCGGCGAGCAAATGTCTGGCGATGCTTATGTCTCGCAGATATGACATCATATGACTTGGGAAGGGCAAAGCCACTAGAACAAGGCCTGTTGCTCAGCAGGTTGAAGCTCTATCGCCAGACGCTTTCTGGCGATCTCGCAGTACTCTGGACTTATCTCAATTCCGATGTAGTGGCGCTGCTGGTTCCGCGCCATCACGCATGTCGTTCCACTTCCGCACATTGGATCAAGCACGATGTCCCCCGGTTGGGAAAAGCAGAGAATAATGTCTTCTGCGAGTTTATCGGGAAAAGTCGCCGGATGTTGTAATTTCAGACGATTACCCTCTGTATTGCTGGTTGCGTATCGCCAGACCGCACCTCTGCATTTCATGCATTTCATTTGAAAAAGACCAACACATACTCGTGATCGACACGGAACCGCTGATTCCACCAGGCGCCGGGGTTGCCATCGCGCTGATAGATCACGCACTCAAAGAGTTTCCTGCCGATCGCATCAACCCAGGAGACTGCCAGACGGAACGATGTCAGCGATTTGGCGAACTGCCTGGTTCCGTTGCCGATTACGACCACAGCCACGCCGCCGTCTTTCGTTACGCGGTACAAGCAGGCGCCAAGTTCGATAATGTCGAACGACCAGTTCTTTTCGTAGTCTCGAACACCATCATATTGTAGTCTCGAATACCATCATACGGCGGCGAAAACAGGGTGAGATCGATCGACTCGTCGGCAAGTGCGGCAAGTTCCTCCATACAATCGCGCTGGATGATCCGGTTCAATCGCGTAAGCGCCGGGTTGTCGGTCATATCTGTCGCTCCACGGAGCAATCCACAGGTACTGCGTTGCCGGGTTTAGTATACCGCTTACCCGAAATCAGGGAAGAACATGGTGTTTCAACCAGTGCAACGCTTCTTTGCTTATCATCATACCACGACGTGCATTATCCGGCGCAGGTGTCCTGGCTTCGCATTGCTTGACAAAAGTTTCTGCCAGTAGTATATTTATTTTAGGATTACCTAAATCATACATTTTTTCACGAATGTACTGCGTTGCCAGCGACGCAGTGTCATGCTAGACCAGTCGAGGAACATGATGAATGGATGGGTTGTATTATTGATCCTCCTGTGCTGCATTGTATGGATAGCGCTTCCCAACATCGGTCTGCTTGCACTCTACCGCGCCTGGCGGGCGACGCGTGAGCGGGAACTGGTCGAGGATGCACTCAAGCATCTGCTCAACCGCAAGCGCCAGGGGCGTCATGCGACGCCGGAGTCGCTTGGCGGGGCGCTGGCACTGCCGCGCGCGAGGAGTATGCGCCTGATCGAGAAGATGGAAGCGCAGGGTTTGCTCGAAACGCGCGGCGCAGAACTGCACCTGATGCCAGAAGGTGAGCGCTGGGCGCTGCACGTGGTGCGCGCGCATCGTCTCTGGGAACGCTATCTGGCGGACGAGGCGCGTATGCCGCTGGCGCGGGTGCACGATGAGGCGCAGCGACGCGAACATACGTTGACCGCAGCACAACTCGACGAACTGGAAGCAGCGATGGGCTACCCCCGGCGCGATCCGCACGGCGACCCGATCCCGAACCGTGAGGGAGGGTTACCCGATGTTGTAGAAACCCCGCTTACGGCATGGCCGCTCGACACACCGGGGCGCATTGTGCATCTGGAGGACGAACCGGCGATTGCATATGCGCAGATTCTGGCGGTCGGTCTGCGTCTGGGACAGGTTGTGCGGGTGCTGGAACGGACGCCGGAGCACCTGGTGTTGAGCGACGGTGAGCATGAGTACCGCCTGGCGCCGGCGGTTGCCGCGAATGTCACGCTGGCGCCGCTAACGGAGGATGAAGCAGCCCGCAACCACGCAATTCCGCTGAGCGATGTGCCCCTGCAACAACCGGCTGAGATTGTCGCACTGGATGACGCACTGCAAGGGTTTACCCGGCGTCGATTGCTCGACCTGGGGTTGACGCCCGGCGCAGTGGTCTTTCCTGAGTTGCAGAATGTATTCGCCGATCCACGCGCCTATCGGGTACGCGGGACGTTGATCGCGCTCCGACGGGATCAGGCCAATCGCATCTGGGTCAGGCCCCATCGCGCGAATTGATCGATCAACGACGAACCTGGAGGTGAACATTCCATGACGACACGAACACCGCCCGCCGATCCATGCGCGACCTGCCCAGCGTATGCGCATCTGGAGCGGATGGGCATCAGGATGGATACATTCGACCGGGTGGTGGCGCTTGCTGGCAACCCAAACACCGGCAAATCCACGCTCTTCAATGCCCTGACCGGGTTGAAACAGCATACCGGCAACTGGCCCGGCAAGACCGTCAAGCGCGCCGAGGGAGGGTATCAATTCAACGGCGTCCGGTACAAACTGGTCGATCTGCCGGGAACCTACTCGCTCCTCTCCACATCGCAGGATGAGGAGGTGGCACGTGACTTTCTGCTGTTTGGCCAACCAGATTGCACGATTGTGGTCACAGACGCAACGGCGCTCGAACGCAATCTGAATCTGGTGCTACAGGTGATGGAAATCACCGACAAGGCGGTCGTGGCGGTGAACCTGATGGACGAGGCGCGCCGGAAGGGGATCGAAGTGGATACGCGAGCACTCAGTCGCGATCTGGGTGTACCGGCTGTGCCGATCTCCGCCCGTAACGGCGAGGGTATTATGACGCTGCTCTCGACCGTTGCGGATGTTATCGAGGGATGCATCGCCACCAGTCCACGTCGGGTTGAGGGAACACCGGCGTTTCAGCGAGCGATCCGGGAACTGACACCGCTGATAGAGCAACTGGCGCCTGGTATTCCAAATGCGCGCTGGCTTGCCATTCGCCTGCTCGAAGGTGATGCGCGTGTGCAACAGGCGATCCGCAGCGGCGAACTGGCAGATATTGTCAGGCGGCAGCGAGCGCCGGAAGAGCGATTGAGCAGCACGATGACGGTTGTCGGGAGGCAGTAATGACGACGCCAGAGGATGTCCTTGCCAGAGCCGAGGCGCTGCGCAACAGCCTGCCGTCGGGATTCCGCGACGAGATCGTACAATCGCTCTATGCAGAAGCGGAGCGCATTGCGCATCGCGCCACCAGAACTGCTGCCGATCGGAAGTACGACCTCGATCAGCGCATCGATCGCCTGGTGACTGCGCCGGTCAGCGGGTTGCTGATCATGCTGTTATTGCTGACCGTCGTTATCTGGATGACCGTTTCGGGCGCCAATGTTCTTTCGGAGATGCTTGCCGCCGTTCTGTTCGGGTTTGGCGATTGGGGACGTGCGCTGTTCGTCAGCTGGAGGGTTCCGTGGTGGATCACCGGCTTCATTTGGGATGGCGTCTATCTCTGTCTGGCATGGGTTGTATCGGTGATGTTCCCGCCCATGGCGATCTTTTTTCCGGCGTTCACGCTGCTGGAAGACCTGGGATACCTGCCGCGCGTGGCGTTCAATCTCGACTGGCTGTTCAGGAAAGCGGGCGCCCACGGTAAGCAATCGCTCACAATGATGATGGGATTCGGGTGCAACGCAGCCGGCGTGGTGGCGACACGGGTGATCGACTCGCCGCGTGAGCGGTTGATCGCCATTCTGACGAATAACTTCGTTCCGTGCAATGGGCGCTTCCCAACACTGATCATGCTAGCGACTGTGTTCGTGGCAGCCGGTTTTGGCGGTGTAACTGCCTCATTCATTGCTGCCGGCACGGTGGTGGGGGTGGTATTGATCGGCGTGGCGTTCACGTTCTTCATGTCGTGGATGCTATCACGCACGGTGCTCAAGGGGGAAGCCTCCGCCTTTACCCTCGAACTCCCGCCCTATCGCCGTCCAAACGTCCTGCGCATTCTGTACACATCGTTGATCGACCGGACGATCTTCGTGCTCTGGCGCGCAATGCTGACGGCAGCGCCAGCCGGTGCAGTCATCTGGTTGCTGGCGAACATTCCTTTCGGCGACACCAGCCTAGCAGTCGCGATTGCCAGGTGGCTCGACGATTTTGGGCGCATCTTCGGTCTCGACGGCGTGATCCTGCTAGCATACATTATTGCCATTCCCGCCAACGAAATCGTCGTGCCGACCATGATGATGATGTACACCGGCGCCAGCACGATGGTCGAAGGTCCAGGCAGTAGCGAAGCGATACGCGCATTGCTTGTAGGACAGCATGGATGGACATTGCTGACGGCGGTGAACCTGATGCTCTTTTCGTTGCTTCACAATCCGTGCGGCACGACGATCATCACGATCTACAAAGAAACCCGTTCGTATAAGTGGGCAGCGATGAGTGTGGTGATCACGCTGGGGATGGCATTTCTGGTTACCTTCATCACAGCCAGCCTGGCGCGCCTGACAGGGCTGGCTTCATTCTAACGAGCGGCGCACCAAACCGCTCGTCAGACGCCTTAATCCTTGTAGGGGTCGAACACATCTTCACCCGCCATCGCCACCCCCATCGGCTTGAGAGTATGGACGATCTTGATGGTGTTGGCGTGGTGCGCCAGCACCTCCCGTAGCGGTCGATAGACGTGCGGGCTTTCGTCGGTACCGCCGCCGCGCAGTTCGACCCCTGCGCGCTGCACTGCTTCGAGCATCATCTCGCGGGTGATTTTCCCCGGTTTGACGACCTCCTGCACCCGCCGTCCGTTGCGCCGGACCCAGCGTCGCTTACCGGCAGCCTGGATGCGACTCATCACGCGCCCTGCGCCGTGGATGGTGCTGTGCAGCGCCAGGCGGGACTCATCGCTCTCGATCCCCTCGACGACCACGCTGATGTCGCCCATCGAGCCGCCGACGAACCCGCGCTGACCGGGCCAGGCAGGTGTGGCGCCTTTGCGTACAACGATTAACTCCTCGCCATTCACTTTTTCTTTCCATGCGTAATTGTGGTGATTATGCACCTCTTCTGTCGCCTGGGCGCCGAGAATGTCGAGCACCTGCTGCACCACGAAATCGCGTCCGGCGTAGGCATAGCGCCCGGCGAGGGTCATTGCCTGCCAGTACGCCTGCCCCAGATCGCTGCGCAGCGAGATGACCGTTGCGGGTTGCTGCATCGACTCACCCGGCGCGGGCGCGTCGAATGGTTTCCCGTGCGCCAGGTTGAGAAAGCCGCTGGCGATGCGGTGCCCGAGACCACGGCTGCCAAAATGAGCAGCAACCCACACCCACCTCTCTTCGTCCTCAAGAATATCGACCCAATGGTTGCCCGAACCGACCGTACCGAGTTGCTCACGCGCCATCTGGCGCAGTTTGCCGACCTGCGGTAGATTGCGCCATGTCGGATCGTCGAAGAGCGGATGATCGGCAGCCTTGCCGCTCGTTCCGCCAAGACCGAAAACCACCTCGCGGGCAACCTGATCCATAATGCGCTTGATATCCTTGCGGATGTCGTCGGCACGCAGGTTGGTGCGCACACCTTTGATGCCGCACGAAATGTCGTACCCCACGCCGCTGGGACTGACAGCATCCTGGTATGCAATGACGCCGCCAATCGGCATGCTATACCCGAGATGTCCATCAGCCATCAGTGCCGCCTTCACCGCTTCGCGGTCACTGGCGCACCGCTTGATCTGCTCGATGGTGCCCTCATCGTGTTCACCCCAGACAGGAATACCATCAATAATGCGAACCATAACGCACCTTCTTTCTTTTGCTTGCTGAAGAGTCAAACGCTACAATTTCGTGCGCTGCACCCGGCTCTTCCTGTGCGCTACCCGTCCAATCGATATATCACAATACCGTCACGCTGAATGGCAGCGCGCAATTGCTCATCAATGACATCTTCTTCCCACACGATGTCCAGTTCATAGATGATCGACGCGCTCTTGAGCGCTTCATACAGACTGCACCACTCAGTCGCGCTGATGCCCGGCGCAGAAATTGCCCGGTCAATATCGGATGCGCAACGTGCGTTGCCGGTGGCACGCGACCCAAAGATGCGCACCTACCTGACGGCTGGATACCGGCGCAAAATAGTGCGCAGGGTGATCAGATCACTGTGGCGCAACATCACCGTTGCTATTGGATGACTCCCACACAAGGCGCTGTATGGTTCCCACCATCGCGCTCAATCTGACTGCATACTCCCCAACGATGCGTTGTAGATACGGCGTGCCAGCGCCTCGTTGTACGTCTGACTCGTCAGATTGTGGTCCTCGACATACGCAACCAGACATCAGCCTCCTTCGGTGCTGCAATCAGTCCCTCTATATCGGTTTCAGGTCGATTCGCTGCTTCCGTGAGACGGGCAGCAGCCTCTCGAACCTGCTTCTGACGCTCGATGAAACGTTCTCTGCCCATAGTAGTACAATCGTGATCCCTCCTGGTTACAGCATCATTATATCTTGCCAGCATTCGCCATGTGTTGCACTTTTGTGGAAACTTCCGCTTGTATATTTTTGAACAAACTTGACATAGTTTGTTGTTATTCTCTATAATTGAAATGATAGCTCTCCGCACCGCCTCCGACCTGTCGCACTGATATGTGAACTACGCGCCGATCACGCGCCGACCAAAGGAGGTACCCCATGAACGTGAAACGCAGCCTGGACGGGATGGAAATCGAGACGAAGGCGACCCACTCTCAGCGCACAAGCGTCGAAATGAGTGGTGCACTCGCCGGGCTGGTCGGTGGAGTGATGATGGCGATCGTTGGTGCAATCCTTGCGCTTACGATCGGCGATGATCTCTGGAAGGCGCCAAAATTGATCGCCACGTTCGTCGTCAGCCCGGATACTGTGGCTACACCGGGCTTTCTTGCCGGTCCGGTGATTATCGGGAGCGTGATCCACCTGACGCTTTCGGTGCTGTTTGGAGTTGGATTTGGCATCCTGACGACTCGCCTCTGGAAGATGCCGCTTGCGTATGGCGCTCCGATGGTGTTCGGGTTTGTGTATGGGCTGGCGATCTGGCTGATCGCGTACTTTATCGTGCTCCCGCTCCTCAACCCGTTGATCCTGGACATCTATGCGCCGTCGTTCTTGATTCAGAACCTGACATACGGTGTATCGGTCGGTCTGGCGTATGGATTTCTGCACTCATCGTCGCGCAGTGCGATCACGCTGGCGCGAGGCAGGCAGCACGGAGCCATAAAGACGGCCCGGTGAGCAGTGAGGGTTGTCGGGCCAGACTGTTTACTTTGGATCCAGACTGAACCATCCTTCCTTCCGGGCAGGGCAGGTGACGACAGTGTCGTCGCCTACCCTGAGGATCGAGCATGCAGGAGTGCTCGGGTCGCATCCTCTGGCGTGCGGAAGCCGTGCTGACGCTCTCTGCCGGTCAAGAGCGAGGCGGATTGTCCTGCCGATTCCCCTGGTGCCCATCGTTGACAGAGATTCTCTGTATCAAAGAGCGCCGACATGGATGATGATGTCATCGGCGCTCGCGTGCCTGGAATGCATGTCGCGGCGTGAACGTGACAGCAAACGCCGCATTCATCAGGAATAAACGCTCACAACAGGTTCTTGGCGGGGTGATGGGAGGCGCCTGTCACACCAAGCCGGTATTCGAGAACGGCGGGCTGGCCGCAGAGATGTTACAGTGCAATCTCTCGCCTCTCGCCTGCTTTCTCCAAGAGCCTGCCGGGGCAGGCGCAGGCAATGCCTTTTTCACCTGAGATCGATCCTGTATGGGCTATTCGGACAGGCTTGAAGGACGCTCGCACGCAATCATCTGCGTTTCCGCGTCGGGCGTCGTCACCTGCACGGCGCGCACTGTCGAAATACGCCGGTCGGTCTCTCTGGTCTGCGTCTCAATTTTCGATGATTCGCTTCACGTCCCTCTGCTGTACCGTTCTCGTGATAATCATCACGTGAAGCACGCCACAAACCCATCGAACGGCGGGGATAGCCTGGTACATTGGTGAGGCGTGATCTCGACTTATGGACATGCACAGGTTTTGCCCAATCTGATATGATTCTATGCAGTATCTCGAACTACTTCTCCACTCTCACAGCACAGATAAAATACTGGTCTGGCGTGTAAAGGAGGAACACGATGAGCACGCAGTTGCGGATTGACCGTTCGGCGACGACTCAGGTTGTACGGGCGTCAGCAGCACCGCTTTTGACAAAGATCGAAGTAGGTGGGGCAATCGCCGGTTTGGTTGGGGGCGTAACAATGGCAGTCGTAGGTGCGATTCTGGCGATTGCCATGGGCGCAGATCTCTGGAAGGCGCCGAAACTGATCGCAACCTTCGTGCTCGGTTTGAGCGCCACGGCTGGCGCTGGCTTTGTTGCTCTTCCAGTGATCATCGGCAGTCTTATCCATCTGGCGCTTTCGGCGCTGTTTGGCGTACTGTACGGGGTCCTTTCCTGCCGCATCTGGAAGATGCCGCTCGACTACGGGGCACCGGTTGTGTTTGGATTTGTGTACGGGCTGGCGATCTGGCTGATGGCGTACTTCGTCGTTCTGCCAGTTGTCAATCCGCTGCTGCTGGAAATCTATGCTCCGTCGTTCCTCATTCAGAATATGGTCTACGGCATGATTCTCGGTATGACCTACGCGGCGTTCCGCTCTGCGCCGTATATTCACTTCGAGACGCGCTCGCTTGCGAAGGCATAACATTGTTGGACAAAGGGGGGAAGTGGCTGGAATGATCATTCTAGTCGCTTCTTGTTGTTGTGTTCGCCCCTGCGAAAGATGGAACAGAACTGAACTCACAGGAAACAATAGCGCGGCAGCGTCGGAGTATATTCCGTAACCCGATGTCGCCGCGCCCATGCCACAACCGCCCGGCGCGATGGCTGGTGCAGTTTGCACAGAATGCTGTGCACGTGCGTTTCAACCGTCTTGACTGCTAGCCCCAGCCCGGCAGCGATCTCCCGATTGGTCGCGCCTTCCACCATGAGACGCAGGACGGCGGCTTCTCGTTCGCTCAACAGCGCCAGGCGCTCCAGCGCTTCAACCGTCGTTCCGGCTTCCGCTACCACCTGCATCCCCTCGTGCACTTCGATCTCTGCGCGCAAACCGCGCCGCACCAGCAGGTGATCGTCCACGAGCAAAATACGCACCATCCGCTGCCACCCTTCGCGTCTGCTGCGCCCGACGCCTCCTCCACTTTTTCTTCCACCGTCAGCGGCGCCGGGTGGAATGGCAGACGTATCTGCACCCGCGTTCCCTACCCCGGTTGTCTGACGATGCTCCTCTCGCCATCGAGCAGGGCCACCCGTTCGGCAATGCCGCGCAAGCTGTACCCGCATTCCAGCGCAGTGATTGCCTGTGGGTCGAACCCGACGCTGTCATCGGCGATCTCCAGCATGAGCGTTTTGTCCACAACTCTGAGCCGCAGTGCAACTGACCGCGCTCGTGCGTGACGATACACATTGCTCAGCGCCTCGCGCGTGATCGCCAGCATCTGAAGCCCCGTTTCTTCCGGCAGATCCACCTCGTCAAGATCAAGGTCGACCGGGATGCCGGTCAGACGGGTGAAGGCGTCCGCTCTTTGCCGCAGCCGCTCGCTGAGTGTGCGCGTATCGAGCGGAACGCGCAGATCGCGCAGGTAGCGGCGCAGTCCTTCACAGGTCTGAACCGCGTGCGCATAGACGCGCTGTAACTCCTGGCGTCCCTCTTCATTGTCACTGTGGCGGAGCACCCCCTTGAGCAGCAACACAATACTGTACATCTGCTGTACCGCGTCATCGTGGAGGTCGCGTGCGATGCGCAGGCGCTCCCCGGCGGCAGCGTGCTGTACGGCGAGCCGTTGCTGCGCCTCGACCAGATGCAGGGCGTAGGCGCTCATGGTCAACAACCCGCCGAACATCATCCCATCGAGCGCCAGCGCAGTGATCACGTTGCAGGAAGGTGCTGTTGCACGGCGATTCCACCGTGCCAGGCAGCGAGGAGCGCCAGGCTTACCCACAAGCCGCGACGTCCAAAGAGGTAGTAGGGCAGCATCGTGAGCGCCGCAAAGGTGTAGCGATACAGCGGCTATGCCATCCGCCGGTCGCCAGGTTGAGCGTGAGCAGGGCGACAGTATCGCCACCGATAAACCAGCAACGATGCATGATAGTTGTCGCTGCCCGCGTCGGACGTAGCGCCAGAATCGTCCAGCCCAGCGTATAGAGTGCGATCAGGATCAGGTGCGGGATCGTCTGCGGCAAACGTTCCGCTTCAATCAGAAAACTCTGCGCCAGCGCCAGAACCAGCGCCGCCCAGCGAAACAGCAGCAGCCACATCAGCCCGATTTCCCACTGCGCCAGGAAGCGATGCAACGTCTGCCATACGTTCATGGGAACCCTCGCCCGCCGATATGCGATTCATACGGTACCATATGCGACGAACGGATGTCTTCAGGGTTAAACCCTGAATTCGGTTCTTCCTCCTCCCGCTTCCGGTATGGACGACCGGGCTGGCAGCGCTACTGACCGGTGCATTCGCGCTGCGTGCCGCGAAAGACTCGCCTCAATTCAGGGTTGTTCCCGGATAGACAATGCTCCGCTGCAGTTGTAGACTCTACGTATCAGTTACGATAGCAGAGCGGTTGGCATAAGCGATTTAGCAGTCTCTTCGACTGCCATCTGGGTGCTGGACATTGCCGCAGCAACTCCCCGCATCCTTCGAATGTCTTCCGAAGGCGAGATACTGGCTCGCTATGAACTTCCCGAATATCTTCAACGCGAACAGGGATTGAGCGGCATTACTCTTATCGACAAAGGTGATGTGGCGGTTGAGCGTGAGGGTAGCGCTTCCCTCTTCCGTCTTAGCGAAAGCAGGGGGACAATCGCTTTTACTTCTCTGGAAGGATACACTTACAACCGGCGACTGTTCCGGCTCAGGCGTTGTAGAGGCGGCGAGGTCATCTGCCGGGGTAGACGTCGGCTCAGGCTCCGGTGTTGTGGAAGGCGGTGAGGTCGTCTGGCGGGACGGTCGGCATCGGCTCCGGCTCAGGCGTTGTGGGGGTGGAGAGGTCGTCTGCCGGGATGGACATCGGCTCCGGCAGATCTGCTTCTTCGGCTGTTGATACGTTCGGCGATGTGGCGACGGTAACGATACCTGCGAGTGCGAACAAGACGACGAACATAAGACGAACAATGCGCATACGTGAACTCCTTGTGCTCAATCAGTCTGATACCGGCAGCTGTCGGCTGTGCGTTCGGACACGATGCCACAGGTGGCGTTCTACGACATCGAATCGATGAGGATGCAAGCGTTCTGACAGGTTCTGGCGCACCGCTTCGCCCCCTTTGTACAGACCGGTGCGCAGGTATCGCGCCCGCGTGTTGCAGGGTGTCCCATCGCAAACGTGCAGACGTCGTTCCCGGAACTGCCCGAAGAGGAGCGCGCGTAATCGGGTACATCGAGCCGGGACTGCGTGAGGGGAAAAGCCCGCCGTAGACGCGCCAGGCAACGCACAGCGCAAGGGATCAGACGAGCGTGAAAGCGATTGAGCAGATCGTGTGCAGACGGCAATACACTTCGAGCATATCATATCTCATTTGCCTGCATTGTCAATCGCGCAGGTGCGATCTGCGATCCTCATCGGAACCCGGTCTGCACGCGCGACCGGCATGGCGCGCTCACGATCCACACGCGCAGGCGGAGACGGAGAAGGGGCGATCAAGCAGGCGTCTGCTCCTGGCGGGAGTACAGTGCTTCCTGCCGGCAGAGCGCACTCCCGGAACAGAGCAGGACGACTGCGGCACAGCGCCTGGCGAAGATCGCATCAGGGCACACGGTCTACCGACGCTTCACGTCTACCGCGTGCCCGCCGGGGTCGCAGGCTTTCACGTTGGAGGATTCAGGACGGCGTGAGCCGGCAGGCGACGCCATTGCAGGGCGTTACAAATTGAGCAGTGCAGCGACAATCAACGGGGACGGCGTGAGCCGGCAGGCGACGCCATTGCGGGAGTATGCCCGGACGGGGTGTCAAGGGCGGGGCGATCCAGGGGATGGCGCCCTCTCTTGCCCGGATGTGCGCGAGAGAGCGATGGGCGCGCATGACTTAGCGCCCGTGTTCTAGCGCAATTTCAGTCTGCGCCTCGTGCACGTGCGTCCAGCGCCTGCCAAGCAGCCCGATGCACCCGACATACCAGATCATCGTTCCAAGATGGACGCCGAACCGATCGATGAAATACCGGCGACTGCGGCTTG
>DAOUBK010000082.1:0-69282 GCA_034432635.1 Roseiflexus sp. | reverse complement strand
CCGACGCCGAGCGCCACACCGACGCCGAGCGCCACACCGACGCCGAGCGCCACATCGGGAACAGGAGAACCCCGGTTGCGTGTCTGGCTCCCGCTTGTCACGCGACCATGATCAGGTCCGGCGCTTACGTCAGTGACGACTCTCGACTTAGAGCGCCATGTGAGGCGAAGAAGAGAAGAGGAGGTCTCGCGTGCTTCCGCGCATCACGCGACGCACCGGATGTGGCACATCGCTGGATTACCTCATGGGTATTCCAGAGTTCGCCGCAATGTTCAACAAAATAGCGCTGCCGCCCTGGAAGTATGAGACCGGCTACAATCTGCGCGGTGAACTTGCTCTGCTTTGGGGAGTTTGGCAGGCAGCAATGCGCTACGAAGGTTTGCTGCTGTTCACCGGTCGGGGACGATTCAAACCGGAAGTGCTGGCAGTGTTCCTGTTGAGTTTTCTTCCACGTCGCTGGCGTCCGGCCATTGTTTTTTGCGGTGAGGCGTGGGAACCCAACTCTGGCTGGCGCGCTATTGTTGACCGCATTATCGTGCGATTTACCGATCGCGCAATCAATCGCTACGCGCTGCTGTCGAGCGATGAACAACGCCTCTTCCCACTGATCTGGGGCATCGAGCCGAACAAAGTCTGCTTTGTTCCATACATGTATACGTTGACGGACGAAGAACGCGCAAAACCGGTCGAACGCGGATCGTATATCTTTGTCGGCGGCAACTCATTTCGCGATTACGGACCGCTGGTCGAGGCAGCGCGCACACTCCCCGAATATCAGTTTGTGTGCGCAACGCGCAAACTCGACAGATACCCGAATCTTCCGCCAAATGTGCGTGCCGGGCAGATGCCGTCGGACGTATTTTCGGCATTGCTGCGTGGTGCGAACGTGGTGGTTGTACCGTTGCTCATGGGGACGAAGCGTGCAAGTGGACAGCAAACCTACCTGAACGCAATGGCGCTCGGAAAACTGGTGATTGTCAACGATGCCTTTGGCGTTCGTGATTATATTCGTCACGGTGAGAACGGATTGATCGTCGAAGGTTCGCCCGACAGTTATATCGAAGCGTTGCGCTGGGCATTCGATCCGGCGAATGCGCCAAAGGTCGAACACTTGATTGCGCAGGCGCGCGAGGATGCCCTCTGGCGTTTCAACCCGACGCAGCACGCCTGCAGACTGGTGGCACTGATGCAGAACGCGCTTGCCGAGGAAACAATACATCGTTCATCACCATATCGTGTCAACGAGGTCAACAGTGATGTATCCTGATCCTGCTTCCTTCCGGCAACGACCGGCAGACGAAACGCAGTCGTGCCCAATCTGTGGATCGCACAGTCTCACAATGTTCATGGACGTGCTGCAGATGCCGATCTACTGCAACGTGCTGTGGGATTCGTGTGAAGCAGCATTGCAGGCGCCACGTGGTGATCTGATGCTGGGATACTGTTCGCTGTGCAGTCATGTCTACAACTATGCGTTCGATCCCTCCAACATGGACTATTCACAGCAGTACGAAAATTCACTCCACTTTTCAGGTCGTTTTCAGCAGTATGCAACCGATTTGGCGGAACGTTTGATCGAACGCTATGATCTGCGCGGAAAGGATATTCTTGAGATCGGATGTGGCAAAGGCGATTTTCTGCGTCAGATCTGTCGTGCGGGTGGCAATCGCGGAATCGGTTTCGATAAGAGTTATGTCCCCAATCCGGAGCGTGATGCCGCCGAACCGAATGTACGCTTCGTCGTCGATTTTTTCAGCCAGGCATATGCCCATGAACCGGCAGACCTGATTGTGTGTCGCCATGTTCTTGAGCATATCGACCATCCACGTGCATTTCTCGCAGAGATTCGTTGCGCCATCGGACCTGATCGCAGCCCGGTGGTGTATTTTGAGGTCCCCAACGTGCTCTGGACGCTACGCGATCTGGGTATCTGGGACATCATCTATGAGCACTGCTCGTACTTCAGTCCGGCATCGCTGATGTATCTGTTCGAAACGTCCGGGTTTCACGTGCTCGATGTGCGTGAGGAGTTTGGTGGTCAATTTCTGGCTATCGAGGCACGACCGGCGCCGGGGGTGGTGTTGCCATCGGCGCGCGACTGGCTGGATGTCGAGCGGATGGCGCGCGATGTGCAGACGTTTGGTGAGCGGTATCGTGCAAAGGTTCACGAATGGCGTCTACGATTGAACGATCTGACACAGCGCAAGGTGCGCACAGTGGTGTGGGGCGCCGGCTCAAAAGGGGTCACGTTCTTGAACATCTTCCGCGATCTTCAGGCAGTAGCACTGGTTGTCGATGTGAACCCGCGCAAGCAGGGCCAATTCGTTGCCGGCAGCGGACAACCGATCGTTGCACCGGATCTGCTCCGCGACTATCAACCGGACGTCGTTCTGGTGATGAATGCTCTCTATCTGAATGAAATCAGCAGCATGCTCGCCGCGCTTGGCGTGAAAGCAACCGTTGAGAGCGTGTAGTTTATTCTGTAAGCGTTTCGCCATTGAGAACGATTCGGGCGGTTTTCGTCTGTGGGGATGCAACCACATATCCGCGGGCGAAATCGCGCCGCCAGGCGCCGTCGCTTTGCCGGTAGCGCGGACCTTCAGGCTCACCCAGGTCGAGATCGAGTAACGGATAGTACGGATAGATCGCATAATCGCCCCTTTCGGCATAGCGGAAGAAAGCGTGACGACCGTCGGCGATCAACAGGTAGGATGCCAGGGTGAACGGGAGAAGCGTCTGATCGCGAGCCTGAACGACTGCCAGATACCCCTTGCCCTGCTGTAGCGTCTCCTCTGCCTGCGTCAACCCTCGCTCCCACTGATCCGGCGATACATTGTTCCGCCACCCGGTAGCGAACGCTTCCACCATCACCCCATCCAGGTAGGTGAGATAGTCGTTCCAGCCCTGACTAGGGGAAGAGTCGGCGATCAGATTTGCCCAAACCGGCCACGTCGGACGTAGTGCGTCCGACACGTCGCGCAACAACCCGATCCACGCTGCGCGGTAGGCGTCGTCGGTCTCGAACTCGCGCACCACGCCGTCGCTGTTACTGACCTGTGCCCGCAGTTTCCACAGACTCAACGCCACATTGTCCAGGAAGATACCATCGTACCCCAGCGCCGGTTCCTGCGCATCACCATTGAGTGCCTGCCGCAAACGCGCAATCAGAAAAGCGCGCCACCCTGGACTGGCGGGGTTCATCTGGTAAAAGTAGCCGGTATGACCGGGCCAGTTCGTATAGAGGCGTTCCCCCGCGGCATTGTGCAGGAACCAATCGTCGTGTGGGTGGATCAACGCACAGAACTCGCCGACACGAAACGCCGCCTGATTGCGCCAGGGGCGGTGCTGCGCATTGCAGGGCGCATCGGCGCGTACTGCATCGATGGGGCCGCTGACCTCGGCGGCAAGCATATACTGCAAGATCATCCCGGAATAGCCGGCGTCGCGCACGGCATCGCGGAACGGCTCGTCGGTACGGGTGAGAATGATGAGATCGGCGCGCGCAGCAAGATCCTGCGCCGTTGTGCCATCACGTGGCGGCTTGTAGAAGTACGCTTCCTGAATGCGGACCGGCGCCGCAGGGACAGAGTCGGCGGATGCTGCTGCGCACGATGACAGTGCCAGGGTAACGATAAGCCCGATCAGGATCAGGCTAAGAGGCATGCGCTGTGTTGTTGGTGAATGTATCACATTGTCATGGTACCACACCTTATTGCAGTATGCCGTTGGTGGCACCGGGTGCGCACCGGCAACGCAGACTGCTGCCATTGGTCGTAGCATACATCGGGTAGTTGGTACTATTGATCAGAATGAGTCGTCAATTTAAAGTAAAGCGTCAGTCACGTCACGTTCGCAAAGAACTTTGCAACCTTTCAAGGCGGAGCACTCTTTGCCGGCAACCAGGCGTCGGTGAAACTGATCGGTTCGATCTTCTACAACAACCGTCTCGATCCGACCCACACCAACCCTGTGACCACCGAGTATTAGGGGTACCATACAAACCGACCATTGACCACGGTGGCGGCAACATTCAGTTCCCGCGCACAAAGACGCCTGATTTCAACAACG
Source organism: Roseiflexus sp. (assembly GCA_034432635.1). Taxonomy (GTDB): domain Bacteria; phylum Chloroflexota; class Chloroflexia; order Chloroflexales; family Roseiflexaceae; genus Roseiflexus. The sequence goes on along the minus strand of DAOUBK010000082.1, from coordinate 65,214 downwards.
AAATCAATAACCTGATCACGTCTCCCCCGTCTGCCATTCTCTTCCAGGATCCACAACTGGGACCGCTGACCGATAACGGCGGTCCTGCGCCGACGATGGCAATTGCCGCATCGAGTCCGGCAGTCAACCATGCAGCAGTAGCAACCTGCCCCTCAATCGATCCGCGTGGCATCGGCAGACCGCAGGGAAGCGGGTGTGACGCAGGCGCGTATGAACTCGTGCTTGTACTCACCCTCAATCCGCCATTTGCGGGTGTCGGCGAAGCCGGAACGGTGTTGACCGTCTACAGCGCCGGGTTCGACGCCAGCAGCAAGATTGTGATCGACGGTGTTGAGCGTCCGACCACATTCGTGAGTGCAATCGAACTGCGCACCGTGCTGACTGCCGCCGATGTGGCGACGATCACTGATCGGGAGGTGCGGGTCAATACCTCGACGTTGCCGCCGGTAACCCTGCGTGTCATCGCACAGGTGCATTGTGTGTATCTGTCGCTCATCCGTCGCTAGCGGCTGCAATGTGGTATCATACCCTCTGTTGCTGACGCTCTGGAGTCTGTCTGGAGTTGCGAGGAGAGACGTATGAGCGAGATAACACCTCCACCCGCCCCGGTTCAACCGCGCAAGGATCGGACGTGGGTGATTATTGTATCAATCGTGCTGGGTATCATTCTGGCATGCGCCATTTTGCCGCTAGGCGGGATGGCGCTTCTGCTTGCGTTCGACGGCGGAAGCTCGGCTGCAATGGTTCCGGGCAGCAAATGGCAGGAAGAAGTCATTTCCGGTCGTGGTTCGGATCGAATCGTCGTGATTACCGTCAGTGGAGCTATCGGTGCGGATGTAGACAGTCTCTTCAGCACCGGTCTAAGCCATGAACAGTTGCTATCGCAGATCCGCACCGCCGCTAGCGACTCGCGGGTGAAAGCGGTCGTGCTGCGGGTTGACAGTCCTGGCGGCAGCGTGGTTGCCAGTAACGAGTTGTACGTCGAACTCAAGAAACTGCGCGATAGTGGTAAGCATCTGGTCGTTTCGATGGGTACGGTCGCTGCCAGCGGCGGCTATTATATTTCGATGGCAGGCGAGCGCATTTACGCCAATCCTGATACTCTGACCGGCAGTCTTGGCGTCATCGTATCGCTGCTGAATTACGATGAAGCGTTCGAGCGACTGGGCTTGCGCGAATATGTCTACAAAAGTGGAGATCTCAAGGATATCGGATCCCCGCTGCGTCCGCCAACACCTGAGGAAGAGGCGGTCTGGAAGGCGCTGATCGATGAAGCCTATCAGGGATTTGTCGATGTAATCGTCGCAGGGCGCGGCATGGAGCGCACCGAGGTGATCCGTCTCGCCGACGGGCGGATCTATACCGGGCGTCAGGCGAAGGCGCTGGGTCTGATCGATGAACTGGGTAATCTGGAGGATGCCATTGAGGGTGCGAAAGAACTTGCGGGGTTGAGCGATGCGCTGGTTGTACGATACCGTGCATTCAATACGCTGCGCGATCTGTTGCAGGCGAATCTGGAACGCAACCTGCAACCTGCCGATCTGTTGGGGTTGCGCATTGTTGTGCAACCCCAAGCGCCGCGCCTGGAGTATCGTTTCGTTCCCTGATATGTTGATTGTGAAGGATAGCCTATGGCTCATGTGCTGGTGACCGGTGGTGCCGGGTTTATTGGGTCGCACCTGGTGGAGGCGTTGATCCGTCGTGGTGATCGAGTGCGCGTGTTCGATAATTTTTCGACCGGGCGGCGCGAAAATATCGAACATCTGCTCAACGACATCGAACAGATCGAAGGCGACCTGCGCGATTTCGAAGCTGTCCGACGCGCCGTTGCCGGAGTCGAAGTTGTCTTTCATCAGGCGGCGCTGGCGTCGGTGCAACGCTCGGTTGATGACCCGATGACGACCAATGCGGTGAATGTGACCGGTACGCTCCACGTACTGACGGCAGCGCGCGATGCTGGTGTGCAGCGGGTGGTCTTCGCTTCGTCATCGTCAGTCTACGGGGATATGCCAACGCTGCCCAAGGTTGAAACGCAGGCGCCACAACCGCTTTCCCCCTATGCGGTGTCGAAACTGGCGGGTGAACAGTACTGTATGGCGTTTAGCGTCGTGTATGGTCTGCCGTCGATTGCGCTGCGCTACTTCAACGTCTTTGGTCCGCGACAGGATCCGCATTCCGAATATGCTGCCGTTATCCCGCGTTTCATTGATCGCATGGTGCGCGGGTTGCCGCCGATCATCTATGGCGATGGATTGCAGTCACGTGATTTTACCTATATCGAGAATGTCGTCGATGCAAACCTGGCAGCGGCAGAAGCGCCTGCCGGTTGTTCGGCGGTGTTCAACGTCGGCGCCGGCGAACGCACCTCGCTGCTCGATCTGGCAGCGCAGATCAACCATGTGCTGGGATGCCGCCTGACGCCGGAGCATCATCCGCCGCGGGCGGGTGATGTGCGCCATTCGCTGGCAAGCATCGAGGCGATCGGTCATTCTCTCGGTTATGCGCCGCGCGTCACGCTGTCTGAAGGGCTGAAGCGAACGGTTGAATGGTTCCGTTCCAGGTATCAGGGATAGATAACCATGACTGCATCATCATCTAAGGACCGGTTATTGCAGCGCATTGCGGATCGCTCTGTGCATGTCGGCGTCGTGGGTATCGGCTACGTTGGTTTGCCGCTGGCTGCAGTGTTTGGTGCTGCCGGGTTGCGTGTGACGGGTCTCGATGCCAGCGCCGAGCGGGTAGCTGCGATCAACGCCGGACGCAGTTATATCGACGATGTACCGACCGATGTGATTGCACAACTGCGTACCGATGGGTTGCTCGATGCCACAACTGACTTCGATGTGCTCTCGGAACTGGATGCGATCAGCATCTGCGTGCCAACACCACTGCGCAAAACACGCGATCCCGACATCTCGGCGATCATGGAAGTCACCGATCAGATCGCGCGCCGGTTGCGCCCCGGTCAATTGATTGTTCTGGAAAGCACCACCTACCCGGGTACCACCCGCGAGGTTATCCTGCCACGCCTCGAAGCCAGCGGTCTGACGGTTGGAGAGGACTATTTTCTGGCATTTTCGCCTGAGCGGGTCGATCCGGGTCGTACCGACTGGACGACCCGGAATACGCCGAAGATCATGGGCGGAGTGACGCCTGCCTGTCTGGAAACGGCGCGCGTGCTGTACGAAACGGCGATCGAACGGGTGGTGCCGGTGAGCAGTCCGGAAGTGGCGGAGATGGTCAAATTGCTCGAAAACACCTTCCGCGCCGTCAACATCGGTCTGGTGAACGAAGTGCTGCTCATGTGCCACAAACTCGGTCTGGATGTGTGGGAGGTGATCGATGCCGCCGCGACCAAGCCGTTCGGGTTTATGAAGTTTACGCCAGGACCGGGACTGGGTGGTCATTGTATTCCGATCGATCCGCTCTACCTGTCATGGAAACTGAAAATGCTGAACTACACTGCGCGGTTTATCGATCTGGCAAGTGAGGTCAATACCGACATGCCGCGCTACTGGGTGCAAAAAGTGCAGGATGCACTAAACGACGCCGGTCGTGCCGTGAAAGGCAGTCGGGTGCTGACGCTGGGGGTCGCCTACAAGCGCGACGTTGATGATGTGCGTGAGTCTCCAGCGCTCGACATCATTCACCTGCTCCACGCAAAGGGTGCGCTGGTGACCTACCACGATCCGCACGTGCCGGAGGTGCAGGTTGAAGGGCTGCGATTACGGTGTGAACCGGATCTTGACGAGGCGCTGGAGCGAGCGGACTGCGTTATCATTGTGACGGATCATTCGGCATACGACTGGCAACGGGTGGCGCGCCTTGCACGGTGTGTCGTCGATACACGCGGTGCGTTGCGTCATCTGATGCACGATCGGCGGTAAGACGACCGTTCTGTCCCAATCGATACTTCAGATCATAACTCAGCACGAAATCGAGTTCTTCGTCATCGAAGCCATAGTGGTGCGCCAGCAGGCGATCGATAGCGACAGTGACCCCGCGCGCGCGCCGCGCATCGATGGTTGTTTCGCTGGTCTGGATGCGTGCACCGCGGCGCGCGCGCGTCGTGGACCCCTCGCGGTACAGCGCTAGCAGGTGCGCCACCAGGCTGGTAAATGGCGCCGGATCGATTGCCTCCAACCGAAACACCGGAAACTCCAGGACATCCCGCGCAACTACATCCATACAGTTCGAAAATGCAATCCAGTACCAGTAGAAAAGGTGGCTGTTGAGCAGCGCCAGCACGATCGGTGCAATACTTGCCTCGACCGGCAACGGTTTGTAGTGCGACGAGAGTTTTTCCGGCAGCGCCTTACGCCAGTAACGACCGCCAGAGTGATAGTAGATGGTCACACCATCAGGTGTTACATAGTCGCGGACACGGCGTCCGTGCGCCAGCATACGCTGCAACAACCGAATCTCTAATGTCGAACCGAGTTTGGGCAGCGTGCCATTCAACTCTTCGAGAAGGGGCAGCGGCGTGTACCCAAGGGTGTCGAATAGATGCGGGCGCTCACAGGCGCGAAACCGTCGGTATCTACTGACGTAGCGCTCACCTGGCGCCAGCGTCTTCTGGATGATAGTAATCGTCAGATTCATGTCAACATGTGGGAAGAGTTTCCCCGGCCGCACTGCGTAGTGGCTGTGCCATTGACGCAATGGCGCATACAGGTGTTGCAACGGCTTCATGCTCTCGGTTGCAACCGAGGCGACCGGTACGATCATGCCGAGCCACCCTTGTGAACGCAACAGGTGCAGGGCACGCTCGATCACCAGCGCATACAGGTTGTCGGTTGCCGCTGTCTGATACTCGCGCAGCGCCGGATCGGACGACAACCCGCTACGTACGACGTATGGCGGGTTGCCGATGACCACATCGAAACCGCCGCTGTTCAGCACGTCTGGAAATACCGTGCTCCAGTGCAATGCTTGCTGATGGCAGGAAGCATCCGCAGATGTCGCGTTATCTGGTTGGTGAAGTGTGCCGGTCAGCGCGTCGCCGGTGCGGATGTTGAACCGCAGGTCGCGCAGATGATCGGGATCGTCGGCAAACGCTACACATCGCAACCAGAGGCTCATGCGGCAGATTTCCACCGCTTCTGGCATCACATCGACGCCGTACAGGGTGTGTTCGATGATCGCGCGTAGCCGCTGTCCGACAGGGACGGGTAGAACGCTTTCGGCGTTGCGACGCCCGGCAACGATGCGTATCAGTTGTGCCAGCAGATCGAACGCTGCACAGAGAAACGCTCCTGAACCGCAGGTGGGGTCGAGCACCGTCAGACTCGTCAACGCTGTATCGAGTTCATCCAGGCGCGAGGCTTCCCATTCAGCGCACAGATCGCACATCAGACGGATCAGGTCGAGGTTATGGGTTACGATCTGCGGCGGATCGATGACGCCGAAATGGAGTGCAGCCACGGTTTTGTTCAGGCAGTTACGCCGGATGATGACATCGCGCCAGGTTTCACCGGGCAGAGCGTATTCGTCCGGCGCGGCGATGTCCCATAGGGTTCGTCGGGCAACATCCGTGAGACCGGCTGAGACGGCGGGAGGCAGAGGCTGTTCGACGCCGTATTGAAGGGCAGCGGGAAGATAACGCGCCGGGTTGCGGCGGATGAGGTCGGTCACTATGCGTTCTGCTTCCGGCGCGAGCATCTCCAGCAGACGCGGGACAATCGTGCGTGTCGCAATGTAGGTGGTGACATCATCGCCGGTGTAGTAGATGCCACGCCGCTTACGCTCGACATAACGTTCGAAAACATGCCCGATCAGTGCCGGCGTGAGTATGGCAGCAGAAACCTCATCGTTATGCCAGGGCAACTCGTTGAGGATCATCATTGCCCGGTGTAGGGCAGCGTCGTTCGGGCAGGGATGATGGTGCAGTTCGATGATGCTCCCCGGCAGTTGTGCGAGGAGCAGATTGGTGTTGGTTGGATCGACGCCTGCAAACGGAAGCGGTGCAGCATTCCGACAGTACTTCCAGGCACGGCAGAACGACAGGAACATCAACCGTGCCAGGGTGAGCGCAGCACTCCGGCGGCGCTCATCGTCCGACAGGCTGTCCAGTCCCGCTGCAATCGCATCGCAGGCATCAGACAGGCGTTCGACTATCCTCGATGGAAAACGCTGCCGATCAGGAGCAGGCATCGTAGAGGAAAAAGGGAGAGGCGCTGCACTGTGTCTCTCCCTTTGATAGACAGGGCTAATTCACCCCTTTGATCTTCGCCGCCAGCAGATCGCGGTTCATCCGTGCAATGACATCGAGTGGGATTTCCTTTGGGCAGGCAGCGGTGCACTCACCAATGTTGGTGCACCCGCCGAACCCCTCCCGATCCATCTGCTCGACCATCCGCACAACACGGGTGTAGCGTTCGGGTTGACCCTGCGGCAGCAGACCGAGGTGAGTGATCTTCGCCGCGGTGAAAAGCATAGCCGAAGCATTGGGGCAAGCCGCCACGCACGCGCCACACCCGATACACGCGGCTGCATCCATCGCCGCTTCCGCATTCTGCTTGGGCACCAGAATAGTATTCGCATCCTGCGCCACGCCGGTGTTTGCAGAAATGAAGCCGCCTGCCTGAATGATACGGTCGAATGCCGAGCGATCCACAATCAGGTCTTTCATCACCGGAAAGGCGCGCGCCCGCCATGGTTCGATCGTAATCACATCGCCGTCCTTGAAGTGGCGCATATGCAACTGACAGGCAGTTGTTCCCCGATGACCGCCGTGGGGGTAGCCGTTGATAACCATGCCGCACGATCCGCAGATCCCTTCGCGGCAGTCGTGTTCGAAGGCGATTGGCTCCTCACCCTTCAGAATCAGTTCCTGGTTCACCACATCGAGCATCTCCAGGAACGACATGTCGGGAATGATATTCTTCGCCTGGTAGGTCACGAATCGTCCTTCTGATTGGGCGTTCTTCTGCCGCCAGACGTGAAGTGTAAGGTTCATAGCATTCTCTCTATCTCCAGGGCGTTCCGGCGCAGGGAGGCGCACCACTTCTTCTCCAGTGTGGCACATACTCCCCGCGCTCGCGCCAGATGCTTACTTATAACTGCGAACAGTTGGCTTGACGTATTCGAAGTGCAATGGTTCCCTGTGCAGCACCGGTTTCGTACCCAGACCGGTGAACTCCCAGGCTGCCACATACGCAAAGTTTTCATCGTCGCGCTCTGCTTCGCCGTCCTCCGTCTGATGTTCTTCACGGAAGTGACCACCGCACGACTCATCGCGATGGAGCGCATCGATGCACATCAGTTCGGCAAGTTCCATAAAGTCAGCCACGCGCCCGGCTTTTTCCAGTTCCTGATTGATGTCGTTCCCCTCGCCGGGCACCTTCACTTCGCGCCAAAACCGCTCACGCAGTTCTGGAATAACCTCGAGCGCGTGCTTCAGTCCCGCCTCGTTGCGCGCCATACCGCAGTAGTCCCACATGATCTTGCCAAGTTCGCGGTGGAACATATCGACCGTGCGTGTGCCTTGTGTGTTGAGCAGGCGTTTGGTGCGGTCGGTGACTTCCGCTTCCGTTTCACGGAAAGCGACGTGCGTCGTGTCAACCTTCGGCAGTTTGGTAGAAGCCAGGTAATCGGCGATCGTGTACGGTAGAATGAAATACCCATCTGCCAGCCCCTGCATCAGCGCCGAAGCGCCCAGCCGGTTGGCGCCGTGGTCGGAGAAATTCGCCTCACCGATGACGAACAGACCAGGAATGGTGCTCATCAGGTTGTAATCGACCCACAACCCACCCATGGTATAGTGCACCGCCGGGTAGATGCGCATAGGGGTCTCATACGGGTTCTCGCCCGTGATCCGTTCGTACATTTCGAACAGGTTGCCGTAGCGTTCCTCGATCACCTTCCTGCCGAGGCGCTTGATTGCATCGGAGAAGTCGAGATACACACCAAGCCCGCCAGGACCGACGCCGCGCCCCTCGTCGCAGACCTGCTTCGCCGCGCGTGATGCAATATCACGTGGCGCCAGGTTGCCATAACTGGGGTACCTGCGCTCCAGGTAATAGTCGCGCTCATCTTCGGGGATCGAACTCGGCGGGCGCTTATCACCCGGCGTCTTCGGCACCCACACCCGCCCGTCGTTCCGCAGCGACTCTGACATGAGGGTCAATTTGCTCTGGTGATCGCCACTGACCGGAATACAGGTCGGATGGATCTGGGTGAAGCAGGGATTGCCGAAGAAGGCGCCGCGTCGATGAGCGCGCCAGATTGCTGTCGCATTGCACGCTTTGGCGTTGGTCGAGAGGTAAAAGACGTTCGAATATCCACCGGTTGCCAGCACCACTGCATCAGCGACGTGCGACTCGATCTTGCCCGTCACCATATCGCGTGTCACAATGCCGCGCGCCCGCCCGTCGACAATCACTAGGTCGAGCATTTCGGTGCGCGAGAACATCTTGATCTGCCCCAAACCAATCTGGCGACTGAGCGCCTGATATGCGCCGAGCAGCAGTTGCTGACCCGTCTGCCCGCGAGCGTAGAAGGTGCGTGCCACCTGTGCGCCGCCGAAAGAACGATTATCGAGATAACCGGAATACTCGCGGGCGAACGGTACACCCTGCGCGACACACTGATCGATGATCGCCATGCTCACTTCTGCCAGGCGATAGACATTCGCCTCGCGCGCGCGAAAGTCGCCGCCCTTGACCGTATCGTAGAACAGGCGGAAAACACTATCGCCATCGTTGCGGTAGTTCTTGGCAGCGTTGATACCGCCTTGGGCAGCAATGCTGTGCGCACGACGCGGACTGTCATGGTAGGTGTAACATTTCACATTGTACCCGGCTTCCGCCAGCGTCGCTGCTGCCGAGGCACCCGCCAGACCAGACCCGACGACAATGATGGTATAACGTCGCCGATTGGTCGGGCTGACGAGTTTCATCTCGAATTTATGCCGTTCCCATTTGCGCTCAATGGGACCTTCGGGTACTTTTGAGTTGAGTTTTGGATCGAGATATTCCGTTGCAGGCCGAATCGTTGTCGGTCTGGTGTCGGTGGTGGTCATGGACTTTCCCTTTTCTAGTGTGCTTCAACCATAAGGCGTTGCACCTCTTTCCCACGTCAGCGCACGATACCGGTAATAACTGCGATCGGTACTGTCGAAAAACCGAGAAACAGCAGAATGCCGGAGAGGGTCGCCAGTCCGCGCCAGAATCCATCGGTGCGCGGCCCATTCAACCCAAGAGTCTGGAACATGCTCCAGACGCCGTGGTATAGGTGCATTCCGAGCGCGCCGACCGCAGCGATATAGATCACGACATTGATCGGATTCGAGAACCCGGCGACAACATTCTGGTAGGCGGTTTCGTGCCCGCCGAAGTTGGGAATGCCCAACCCGAACGTGAAGTGCGCCAGATGGTACACAATGAAGAGAAAGATCGCCAAACCGCCCCAGCGCAGGGTCAGTGAAGCGAATGATGCCTGTTTGCGACGTGTTTCGCGGTAGCCCCTGGGACGACTTGCCCAATCGAGCCGTGTCAACTGGATGGCGGCGACAACATGCAGAATCACCGATGCCAGCAGGATGATGCGCAGGATCCAGAGCAAGCCGCGTTCCGGCACCAGCGGATACCCGACCGTGCGCAGGAAGTGAGCATACTCGTTGAACCCTTCGGCGCCCTCGAAAATCTTGAGATTGCCGATCATGTGCAGGATGACGAAACCATAACCGATGAATCCGGTGATCGCCATCACTGCTTTTTTACCGATCGTTGTGCGATACAGTGTCAATGCTGCTGCCATATCTCGTCCTTCCAGCAAATTCTGATACCTGGTACGATAAAGGGCATATTCTGGATCTTGCGGGCGCAAGCCCGGTTGTTTGAGCAAGAAAAGAAGGGATCAGGCGTCCGCCAGACGCAGCAACAATGGCGGGTGACGACCAAAGAGCCAGAATTGCACGGTCATAGACACTCTCGCTCTCGCTGCATCAGGTCGGGTCAGAATATCCAACCCAGGCGTCGGGAAGAGTATCTCGATAATCTCTGGGAAGAGTTTCACGAACTCCTTTGCATTATAACGCAAGGAGTAACGATTGTCGAACAAGATGTGAAGGATCGGTTGATCACGCCAGCGCCGACCACGTGCCGAGACGTGCCGATAGATTGCTGACATCCTCTGACGTGATGGGTTGTTCGAGCCGTGCAATGGCATCGCGCAGCGCAGCCAGATGCGCCGTAGTGGGCACAGACGGCATCAGCGTGAGCGCAGCGCGCAACAGCGCTCCATATGCGGCAACCAGGTCGGATGCCCCAGCTGAGAGTGTCTGAGCGAGCGCAATCGTGGTCTCGATCTGTTCACACGCTGCGTTCCACTCGACAATACCCGGCATGTGCGTCATCAGGTCGAGGAGTTGGGCAGTGCGTTCAGCCGCTGCGCGCCGTTCTTCTGCCACAACCGGCAACGAAGGCCGAGATTCGCTGTCTGGCAGAGTAGTCGGGACCTCTGGTAGAAAGGCAAGGATACGCGGAAGCGCCTGCTGGAGCAGACGCTCGATCTCCTGAGCGTAGATCAACCAGGGACCGATCTGCATCTTGAACGGATCGGGAATATCCCGGTTGCGTCCGGCAAGTTCACCCAGCGTATGGATGCGTGCTTCCGTCTGTGGAAAACGTAGACGCGCAACCCGCGCGGTTCCGCGATCGATTGCCAGCAGCAGCGATGCTGTATCGACCAGGTCTGCGCTCAGCGTGCGCGCGCGGTGGGTGCTGAGATCGAGCGACAGGTGATCGGCAACAGCGAGCACGTCGGGACTTGCAGGGTCGTTGTCGTGCCCTAGCACCCCCGCCGACTCAACGCGTGCATCGGTAGAGCGTTGAACCAGCATACACCGGAGAAGAGCGGCAGTCAGTGGTGCACGCCCCGTATCAGCGGCGCCAACAATCACAATCAGCGGTGTGTTCATCGTAATAACAACAATGGCTCGTGAAGCGCCAGTGTAATGATCCGATTGTCATCATTGTGGAAACAGATTGGAAATATGTCAAGGGTACAATCCTCTCAAGTGATTTGAAGATTCGTTCCTGAGTACCGGTTCTCTGTGCGGGAGATGGTCATACGCTCTCGTTACAACGTATTTGTCTTCGCTTCCTTCTCGACGCAAGGAGTCGTATGAGTTTCAGCGTTGCCTCCCTCCTCTTGCTAATGCTCGGTATCGTGGCGCTGAGCATCGCCGGCTATGCCTGGCAACGTCGATCAATGCCCGGAGCGTTGCCGCTGAGTCTGATGGGCTTCAGTCTGGCAGTCTGGTCGTGTGGGTATGCAATGGAATTGAGCAGTCTGACACTCTCGACGATTTTGTGGTGGGTCAGACTTGAGTATGCCGGTATTGTCATTGCTCCGATCACGTGGCTCTGGTTTGCCGCCGAGTATACCGGCTCGTTCCCCTGGCTCGACCGCCGTCGGGTCTGGCTTCTGGGCATCGTTCCAGCGCTGACGATGATCATCATCCTCACAAATGATGTCCACCAATTGTTCTGGCAGTCGATCATTCTCCGCAGGGATGGCTTTCTGACCATCTTTGACGCAACATATGGTTTCTGGTTCTGGGTCCACACCACACACGCCTACCTCTGCCTGCTTACCGGAACGTTTTTTATCATCCGCTTGATCTGGAGAACACCACAACGTTTCTATTACCAGATCGGTGCTCTTGTCCTGGGGGTCGCAGCGCCCTGGATCGGTAATGTCATCTATCTGTCAGGCGTCAGTCCATTGGGGAAGATCGATCTCACACCGTTTGCCTTTACCGTGTCACTCGCGATGATCGCCTGGAGTCTATTCCGGCTGCGCATGTTCGAGATTCGCCCAATCGTGCGCGATATGGTGTTGCAGAGTATACGTGATGGGATGATGGCGATTGATGAGCATGGATGGGTGGTCGAGGTCAACCGTGCTGCCGCTACGCTCATCGGGTTGTCGCCATCACAGATTGTCGGCAAACGTGCGCGCGACGTGCTGGCGCGCTGGCCCGATGTGCTCGAACGATACCGCGAGGTGCGCGAGGCGGCGGACGAGATCGAGGTGATGATCGGAACTGAACGATACTGGTTCGATGTGCGCATTCAGCCGATATGCGATGCGCACCAGGCGTACCACGGACGCCTGGTCGTCTGGCGCGACATCAGCGCCGAGCGGCGGATTCGGGAAGAACTGCAACGCAACAACGAGCGCCTGCTGGCGGCGCAGCAGGAACTGATCGCTGCGCGGGATGCCGCTGAAGCGGGCAATCGCGCCAAGAGTGCGTTTCTGGCGCATATGAGCCACGAGATCCGGACTCCGTTGATGGCGATTGCCGGGTATTGCCATCTGCTTGAGACGGGAATCGAGCATCAGAGTCTGGCGCAGACGCGCATCGACCTAGAGGCGATCCGGGTGGCGACCGGGCGCCTGCTGGACCTGGCGAACAATGTGCTGGAGATGGCGCAGATCGAGTCTGGTCGGACCGAGCTGCACGAGGTGGCGTTTGACGTGGCGGAGATGGTGCGTGATGTGAGCGCCGTTGTGCGACCGTTGCTGCGGCGCAACCGGAATCGCCTGGCGCTGGTGGGGACGGAGACAGTCGGAATGGTGCAGGGCGATGCAGCGAAGGTGCGACAGGTGTTGCTGAACCTGATGAGCAATGCGGTCAAGTTCACGACGGATGGAGAGGTGGAGATCAGGGTGGCGTGTGAGGCGCTGGAGGGCGCGCGGCAGCGTCTGCGGTTTTGGGTGCGCGATACGGGCAGGGGGATCGCGCACGAGCGGATGGCGACGCTGTTCACGCCGTTTGCGATTGCGGAGGAGGAAATCGGGCGCGAGCAGCGTGGGGTGGGGTTGGGGTTGGTGATCAGTCAACACTACTGCCGGTTGATGGGAGGCGAGTTGAGCATTGACAGCGCGCCGGGAGGCGGGACGTGCGCCACCTTCTGGGTGCCGGTGCACACGCCTCAGATGGCAGTGGCGGAAGTCTCACAGGAGCGGTAGAACCGCTCCCTGTCTGCGCTTTCCACGCCGGTTCGCCGTCTACGACGGTTGTGCTTGATCGCCTGCGTCCGTCCCCCACTCCTCAACGCATCGCCGCGCCTGCACGATCTGTTCATGCACTGCTTCAGGCGCGGTTGCACCTGGTACGCGCCGCATTGCTACCGAACGGTCGAAGTCGAACACCTGAAGCATATCGGGTTGGCATACCGGATGCGCTGCAAGAAAGACCTCGAGCGGCAGCGCCGATAGGGCAACCCCTCGTTGTTCTGCTTCACGCACCAGCCTGCCGACAATGTGGTGTGCTTCGCGGAACGGCACACCGCGCGCAACCAGATAATCGGCAAGATCAGTTGCCAGCATGGCGTCATCGAGCGCTGCACGCATGCGTTCAGGGTGGAAACGCGCCGTTGCCACTGCACCTGCCGCAACCGGAAGTGCAAGTTCGAGGGTATCGGCTGCATCGAATAACGGTTCTTTGTCTTCCTGCAGATCTTTGTCATAGGCAGAGGGCAGACCTTTCAGGACGGTCAGCACCGCAATCAGATTGCCCATCAGCCGACCCGCCTTGCCGCGCAGCAGTTCGAACGAGTCGGGATTTTTCTTCTGCGGCATCAGGCTCGAACCGGTGCTATACGTATCGGCCAGGGTCACAAAACCAAACTCGGCGCTACTGTAGATGATCATGTCTTCTGCCAGGCGGCTCAGATGCGTCCCGATCAACGCTGCGCAAAACAGAAACTCCGCAATGAAATCGCGATCACTGACGGCGTCGATACTGTTGGGCGAAAGAGTGCTCATACCAAGCTCGACAGCCAATGCCGTGCGATCAACCATCAGCGGCGTTCCGGCAATTGCGCCGGATCCCAGTGGAAGCGTTGCTGTGCGCTTTGCGCAATCCGCCAGACGCTCGCGATCACGTTGCAGGGGCCAGAAGTGCGCCAGCAACCAGTGTGCCAGCAGCACCGGCTGGGCACGCTGCAAATGGGTGTATCCCGGTATCAGCGCTGTGCCAGCGGCTTCGGCTTGCACCAGCAGCGCTTTTTGCAGAGCACGTAGCCCCGCATCGATGCGCCGGATCGCCCCTGACGTCCAGAGGCGCACATCGGTCGCCACTTGGTCGTTGCGACTACGACCGGTGTGCAGTTTCCCGGCAACCGTCCCGACCAGTTCACCCAGACGACGTTCGACCGCGGTGTGAATGTCCTCATCGGTTTCACGCGCCTCGAACCGCCCGTCGGCAAACTCGGCATAGACCGTATTGAGACCATCAATCAGCGTATCGCGCTCTTCGTCCGAGATGATACCAGCCCGGGCAAGCTGGCGCGCCCAGGCAATGCTGCCACGAATGTCTTCGCGCCACATACGCCGATCAAACGAAAACGAATTGTTGAACTGCGCCATACGTGCATCAATGCGTTCGTCGAAGCGACCGCCCCACATGCCTTGCTCCTTGTGCGAACTGAGAACCGGGAACCAGGGAACCACGAGCCAGGAGTCGGGCTGAGAACTCCTGACCAGACGCCCCACGTGAATGATACGGTCATGGTACACGAAATTAAGAGGAGCCATTCGATAGGGAACGAGCGGCGAAAGGTGAACCTCCTGGTGAGATGCAAACGACGCCTGGCTTTTCACAAGACTTGCCGGGTACTGCTTGCCATATCAGGACACATAGCCCGATAATGTGGCAAAATCCCTCATGTACGACCGGTTCCCGCTTCCCCAATACCTGTGCTGTGGTACAATGCGTACATCATCGACAGGAGCGATTCATCCACATTCGAGAGCGCAAGATCATGCTTGTTTCACACCATTCAACAATGACCACCTCTCAGGAAGAACTCAACGCCCTGGTATGCAGTGCTGTACCGCGCCAGGGGCAATGGCGCGAGGAGGATTATTTGTGGTTGAGCAGTCATGCGAGCGCTCTCATCGAATTCACCGATGGATATATCGAAGTTCTGCCGATGCCGACCGATCGTCATCAATCGATCCTTCTCTTTCTCTACCGGCTGTTCTTTGCTGCTGTTGAACTTCAGGGCGGCAAAGTGCTGGTAGCGCCATTGCGTCTTCGCATTCGTCCGGGGAAGTACCGTGAACCTGATCTGCTGCTGGTACGTTCGGCACATGATGCACGCCGTCAGGAACAGTTCTGGACAGGCGCTGATCTCGTGCTGGAAGTTGTGAGTCGTGAGAAGCCTGAGCGTGATCTGGTCGAAAAACGCAGCGATTACGCCGAAGGCGTCATCCCCGAATACTGGATCATCAATCCGCTCGATGAGACCATCACGGTCTTACGGTTGTCGGGTGATACCTATATCGAACACGGAACATTTGGGCGCAGCGTGCAGGCTACATCGGCGTTGCTGGAAGGTTTCGCCGTCAGCGTTGATGCTGTCTTTGATGCAGAATAGACGAGGAACGACATGGTCAGGCACTTTCTTTCGGCTGCCGATCTGACACGCACCGAGGCTGAAGCGCTGCTGGATCGCGCGCAGGCGCTGAAAGCGGAATGGCGGAACGGCAGGCATGCATGTGACGCCAGCGGAGCGTTGCTGTTGCAGGGCAAAACACTGGCGCTGGTGTTCGAGAAGCCCTCATTGCGCACACGTGTCGCATTTGAAGCCGGTATGACCCAACTCGGCGGGCACGGCAGTTATCTATCGGCAAACGACATCGATATGGGTGGGCGTGAGAGTGTTCCCGATGTAGCACGCAATCTGAGCCGCTGGGTGCAGGCCATCGCAGCGCGGGTCTTCCGGCATGCAACAGTTGAAACCCTGGCGCGCTATGCAACCGTACCGGTGATTAATGCGCTCTCCGATCGTGAACATCCCTGTCAAGCGCTGGCGGACATGCTGACGTTACGCGAACATTACGGGCGACTGGCGGGACTGACGCTGGCGTATGTTGGCGATGGGAACAATGTTGCTCATTCCCTTATGCTGCTGGGCGCTACTCTGGGGATCAACGTCCGTATCGGCTGCCCGCCTGACTATCGCCCCGATCCCGAGATTCTGATGCTTGCTGAACGGCTTGCCGCCGAAAACAATGCTTCGATCGAGATCACACCCTCGCCGACTGAAGCTGTCGAGGGTGCAGACGCAGTCTATACCGATGTATGGGCTTCGATGGGACAGGAGCACGAAGCGGCGCGGCGGCGACCAATCTTCCAACCCTATCAGGTCAATGCCGCGCTGATGACCTGCGCTCGTTCCGGGGCGCTGTTTATGCATTGTCTTCCGGCACATCGCGGCGAAGAAGTTACTGCTGATGTCATCGATGGTTCACAATCGGTGGTGTTCGAGCAGGCGGAGAACCGGTTGCACGTTCAGAAAGCGCTGATTCTGACCCTGCTTGGCTTGTAGAGGTGGCATATGCATCTGATCGTTGTCGGATGCGGTCGCGTTGGATGTCTGCTGGCGCAGCAGATGGTTGCTGAGGGTCATTCAGTTGCGGTTATCGACAAGAATCCGCAGGCGTTCAAGCGCCTCGGACGTGAATTTCGCGGACAGACGGTGCTGGGCGTCGGGTTTGATCGCGATACGTTGCGCGAGGCTGGCGTTGAGCGTGCTGATGCGCTTGCAGCCGTAACGAACGGCGATAATTCGAATTACATTACGGCAACTGTCGCCCGTGATGTCTTTCGTGTGCCAAATGTGGTGGCGCGCATTTACGATCCTCAGCGTGAAGCGATCTACCGTGAGCTGGGCATTCGCACGATCAGTTCGACAAGCTGGGCGGTCCATACCATTCGCCGGATTCTGCACGGCGATGAAACCGTTTCATCAATCCAGTTTGGCGGCGGTGAAGTGGAGATCGCAGAGGTGACCATTACCGGGCGGCTGGTGGGGCATTTTGTGCGCGATCTCTCAGTACCGGGCGAAATCATGCCGGTTGCTATCGTGCGTCGTGGACGCGCGTTTCTGCCCACACCGGGTGTGTTGCTCGAAGAAGGGGATATCGTGCATATCGCAGTTCTGGCGACAGCGACGGGATTGCTTGAGTCGATGACCCAGTAATTCGGACTTTCAATCGAATGTATCGATCAGCAGCCCTTCGTGTGCATACGTATCACAGCGAGATGGAATACCACGGATATGAATGTGATTATTGTCGGTGGCGGCAAAATCGGGCGCAACCTGGCAATGTTTCTGACGGCTGAAGGACGTCATTCGATCACACTGGTCGAAAAACAGGAGCAGGTGGCACATTCGCTGATGCGCACCCTTCCCGATATCCGGGTGATCGAAGGTGATGGGTGTGATCCCTCGGTGCTGCGCGAGGCGGGTGCAGAGTTTGCCGATGCGGTTGCAGCGGTCACCGGCGACGATGAGGATAATCTAGTCATTGCAGTGCTGTGCAAGCGCGAATTCCGGGTGGGTCGCGTTGCAGCGCGGATCAACAATCCGAAGAACGCCTGGCTTTTCACCCGCCGCATGGGGGTTGATCTGCCGATCGATACGGCGCAGACGATCGGGCGTGGCCTGGAGGCGGATATCAATCTTGGGGCGATTGTTCAGTTGACCCGCCTGCGCGAAGGACGGATCTCGTTGATCGAGTTTACCGTTTCCGTCGAGTCGAGCGCCGTCGGGAAGAATGTTGCGTCGCTGCATTTACCTCCCGATTGCCTGCTGACCGCGATCCTGCGCGGCGACGATGTCATTCTGCCTTCGGGTGAAACCGTCATTCAGGTGGGTGATCAGATCATTGCTCTGGCATATCGCGACCGTGAGGCTGCGCTGTCGGAGCGGTTCCAGTAGTATGGCGCGTCTGATTCGCAATACCCGACAGCGGGCTGCAGCACGTGCGGCTGTTCGTCACCTCGTTGTCTGTCAGCACGATGGGCGCTTCGACAGTACGGTCGAGCCTGCAGCGATCAGCGATCTGATCCAGCAGAAGGATCAGATTGTCTGGGTCGATTTGCAGCATCCGCGTCCGGAGGATCTGGCGCTGCTCTCTGAAGAGTTCGGCTTCCACCCGCTAGCAATCGAGGATGCGACCTACTTCCACGAACGACCCAAAATCGATGCCTACGATCAGTACTACTTCCTGGTCTTCTACGCATTACAGTATGATGCAGAACAACGACGGGTGTCGTCTCAGCAGGTAAGTCTGTTTATTGGGTCGAACTATCTGGTGTGCGTCCATCAAGAGCCAATCGCAGCTATTGACGAAACCATCCGCCGCTGGCAGCGGTATGAGCACGATTTTGGCGAGGATGTGTCCGAACTGCTCTACCACCTGCTCGATACTATCGTCGATGAGTATTTTCCGGTGCTAGACGAACTGATCGGGCGTGTGGAAGAAGTCGAGGCGCAGATCTTCGACCATTTCCGTCCTGAGTCGCTTCAGGAAATTTTTGCACTCAAACGCGAACTGTTGTTGATGCGCAAGATTGTAGCGTCTGAACGTGATGTGCTGAATGTGCTGATCCGACGCGAAGCGCCGATCTATCCGCGTGAAATGATGGCGTATTTTCAGGATGTCTACGATCACCTGATCCGTATCACGGACAGTATCGATACCTACCGCGATCTCCTGTCCAGCGCGCTCGATGCGTTTCTTTCGATCCAGTCCAACCAACTCAACGAAGTGGTGAAAACGCTGACTATCGCTTCGATCATCCTCATGTCGGCTGCGCTTGTCGCCGGAATCTATGGTATGAACTTCGATGTCATGCCTGAGTTGCGCTGGCCCTGGGGGTACCCCTTCGCTCTGGGGTTGATGGCCACGATCAGCCTGCTCCTGATCGCCATTTTCAAACGGCGCGGTTGGTTATGAAGACTGTCGGTTCTCAGTTCTCGGTCGGAGGTGGAACATGGATATTCGTCCATCCCCAATTGCCGGGAGTTGGTACCCATCAGACCCTGCGCAGCTGCGACACGCGATTGATCGTTATCTGGCGCGGGCAGAACCACCGGAACTACCTGGAAAGGTTTGGGGAGTGCTGGCGCCGCATGCCGGTGTGCGCTACGCCGGTCCGCTCGCTGCGTGGGCATTCGCCTGTGTGCGCAGCAGAACTCCAGAGATCGTCGTCATCGCGTCACCCTGGCACCGTGGCGGGCAAACGCCGCTGATCACTACCGGACACACCGCCTATGCAACACCGCTTGGCATTGTTCCCGTCGATAGCGCTGCAGTTACTCGGCTTGACGCAGCACTGCGACGACGGGCAGGATTTGGTCTGACGCCACGTCGCCATGATGATGAGCACGCAGTTGAGATCGAACTGCCATTTCTCCAGCGCGTGTTCGGTTCATTTCGATTGCTACCGGTGATGCTGGCGGATCAGAGCGCTGCGACCTCGGCTGCGCTCGGCGCTGCGCTAGCGGAAACGCTGCGTGGGCAGGATGCGCTGCTGGTCGCCAGTTCCGACCTGTCGCACTACGAACCAGAACCGGTAGCGCGGCGCCTCGATGCCGGGTTGCTACAGCGAGTCGAAGCCTTCGATCCAGATGCTGTCATTGCTGCTGAGGCAGAAGGGGTCGGATATGCATGCGGCAGTGGCGCGATCGCGGCCATCCTGCGGGCATGCCGCGACCTCGGCGCGAACCGGGTGACCATCCTGCGCTACGGCACTTCCGGCGATGTCGAACGGGCAGCGCCGTGGGTTGTCGGGTATGGTGCGGCGGCTATCTGGCAGGCAGCATAGCACCACGAGAAACGCAAAGCCCCGCATTGGCGGGGCTTTGTTCAGAGGCGCGGCGCAGATCGTGCCGCGCCTGCTGTGTATGTGGTCTCAACTACTGACTTCTGGCACGATCAGACCGTAATGACCGTCCTGGCGGCGGTAGAGCACATTCAGTTTTCCAGTGTCCGCATCTTGGAAGATGAAGAAGTTGTGTCCCAGCAACTCCATCTGCTCTACTGCTTCGTCACTGTACATCGGTTTGACCTGAAACTCCTTCGTGCGGACGATGCGTGGTCGTTCCTCCTCTTCCCCGGTGTCGGCAAGCGAAGCAGCGGTCAGTTCGGGCAACGCCTCGACAATCTGCCCGCCCTGACGACGCAATTTTCCGCGTCGCCAGTGTTTATCCTTGTAGCGCTCGATCTGACGCTGGAGCGTATCATACACCTCATCGATTGCGGCGTAGAGCTCCGGCGCCCGTCGCTCGGCGCGTACCAGAACGCCATGGTCACCAACAACCGTCACCTGCACGCGATGGACATTTCCCTCGTTGCGCCGCATTTCTTCCATATGCTCGACTGTGACCTGAGCGATCCGGTCGAGATACCGGTCGAGACGTGAGAGTTTTTGCTCGATGTGCTGACGCTGACGCTCCGAGATTTTGCCATTGCGGCTTTTCACGATTAGGTCCATAACGGCCTCCTGCCTTACTGCCCGCATCAGTGACGGGCGAACGACGATAAGGTGGCGGCAATGCCACAAAGGATGCAGAAAGCCCCCAACCACCACCAGGCGGCTGAGGGCTTTGTCTGTCATCAACGAACAACGATAGCAGTATGCGCGTCTCCGTAACCGTGCGGGCCACAAACGATCTGGATCACGTTTGTCGTCCTTTCCAGGCTACGAATATTCAGTAGAGGCGATAGACTCACAATTGTTATCTTATTGTACTACGCGAACAGGAGGAGTGCAAGTGCGATGTGTTAAGAGTTGCTAACCTGTACCGATTGTTTCCTTCGCCGGACAGACGCACCAATGCGTCTAGAAAACAGTCTGTGATCATCGGCGTATCACGAGTTGCATAATCCGCCAGTACGACACCGGAGCGATGCGCACCAGCAGATCGATCAATCGAGCGTCGGCGCCGATCAGCACCCGTGCCTTGCGTTCTTCGATTCCTCGAACGATGGTCTCGCCCGCGATCTCTGGCGGCAGTCTCAACAATCTCCGCGCTCGTGCCATCCCCTGCTCGAATTCCTCATCCGAAAGCGCCGCGGGGCGGCGTGCGTGTCTGGAAATGGATGTTGCCACGCCAGCCGGCAGAACGATCGTGACGCCAACCGATGTATGCTCCAGTTCGTGGCGCAGCGCTTCGGAGAAACCGCGCACTGCGAATTTGCTTGCTGCATATGCCGCCTGCCCCGGTGGAGCCACCAACCCGTATACGCTCGATACATTGACCAGGCGGGCGTCGTCGCTTGCTTTCAGGAGTGGCAGAAACGCGCGCGTCATGCGCACGAGACCGTGAACGTTAATCCCGAACAGCCACTCGAAGTCGGTGGCACTGACCTGCTCGAATGTTCCCCACATGGCGACACCGGCGCTGTTGACCAGCACATCAACACCGGCGTGGACACGACACACGGTATCGGGCAGCGCCGCGACCGCCGCCGCGTCAGCCACATCCAGGCAATGACAACTCACACGCACGCCGTGGGTTGCAACCAGTGCTGCGGTATGCTCCAACCCGGTCTGGTTGATATCCACAAGCGCAAGGTGGCAACGACGCCGCGCCAGCGATACGGCAACGGCTCTGCCGATACCACTGGCTGCGCCGGTGACGACCGCTGTCCGATCCGCAAGACGCATTCGCTGTGCCACTACCGTTCCCCTCGAACCACCGGCAACCGGGGATAGCCCGGTCGGACGAATTCCATTGCGCCGTCGTGAAGCCGACCGAAGCGCAGACATAGAACATCGCGGAGATAGTTCTGGTACGCCTTCCAGGGCGCGCGTGCCGATTGACGAGGGATGACGTCGATCGCGCGCTGGATGTAGCCAGAAGTGAGCGTTACCGCCGGTTCCTTTGCCAGCGCAGGATCGGGAAGCCGTGGTGTGCACTGAACATACCCGTGGCGTTCCATATGGTTCAACAGACGGCACACGAAGCGCGCTATCAGTTCGCACTTCAATGTCCACGAGGCGTTGGTATAGCCAAATGCCAGCGCCAGGTTGGGCACATTGCTGAACATAGCGCCTTTGTAGGTTACCGTCTTTCCCAGGTCGACCGGAACGCCATCGACGACGATCTGCGCCCCGCCCATCAGTTTCAGTGCCAGGCCGGTAGCCGTCACAATAATGTCGGCGCTGAGTTCGGCGCCGGAGGAGAGGCGCACCCCGGTTTCGGTAAACGTCTCGATCTGATCGGTAACGATCGACACCCTGCCAGACCTGATCGCCTGAAACAGGTCACCATCCGGCGCCACGCAGAGCCGCTGGTCCCACGGATTGTAGCGCGGATTGAAATGGGTTTCGACATCGAAATCGGGTCCCAGGTGCGCCCGCACCTGATTGAGAATGTTGCGCCGGGTAGCGTCAGGCAGGCGACGCGCCAGGGTGTAGAAGTAGATACCAATCCCGATGGACCACCAGCGTGCCAGCGGATAGGCAACATGTGCGGGGAAGATCCGGTAGAGCCGCCGCATCACCGGGTCTTCTGCCGGTAGTGCGACGACATAGGTCGGTGAGCGCTGGAGAATGGTTACGTGTGCCGCATGGTGCGCTAGTGCTGGCGCCAGCGTCACTGCCGTTGCCCCACTCCCGATCAGCACAATACGCTTTCCGGCGTAATCGAGATCGCCGGGCCAGTGTTGAGGGTGAACAATCCGTCCGCGAAAACGATCGACCCCCTGCCAGTCCGGCGTGTAGCCCTGTTCGTAATTGTAGTATCCGGTACACATAAAGAGGAAGTTGCAGGTGAACCGGACTGTTGTTCCCTCCGACACGCGCACCGCGTCCACGCTCCACCGTGCATCGACGGACGACCAGGCTGCGCGGAGAACACGATGCCCGAAGTGGATTTTTCGATCAATCCCGTATTCACGCGCCGTCTCCTCGATGTAATGCAGGATCGATGGCCCGTCCGCCATCGACTTTAACCCGCGCCAGGGACGAAAACTGTAGCCCAGCGTGTGCATATCCGAGTCCGAACGGACTCCTGGATAGCGGAAGAGGTCCCATGTGCCGCCGATGGCGTCACGGCTCTCAAGAATGATGAAGGTTCGCGTCGGGCAATGCGTCTGAATGTAGTACGCAGCGCAAATACCGGAGAGACCGGCTCCGACGATGAGAACGTCAACATGAGTGGCAGAAGGCTTAGACATTGTCTTACCTGCTTCTGGCGAATAGGCGAAGCACTCGCACCGGATGAGATATGACCGTTTCGTCAATTGCGACAGACCTGCGGATCGTCATATCTTCATTACGTATGTACCAGTGTACCAGAGTTTGCACCGCTGGCAACCATACTCTTCCGGTATGATGTATGATATATGAAGATGTGCGGCATTGACAGAGATCGTCCAATGCCGTACAGTACGAAAAATGCTACCGCTGTGAGGTCTGCTATGGCGCCACTGCTCCTTGATCAGCGTCAATTGCAAACCCTGGGGCAACTCATTTCGGCTGGGGGGCATCAGGACGTGCATGAACTGCTTCAGGCATCGTTGGAGCGACTCGTTGCCCTCTGGCCCGCTCAGGGAGGAGCATTGCTCTACCATGCCCCGCATGGCGAAGTCATCCGCCTGCACCACGGCATTATCGATGCTGAGGCTGGCGCCTTGATTGCAGAAGCGCGCGAAACTTTTGCACGCCGCGAAGAGGGGCGTGAACCGACCATCGGATACTATACGCTCGATGATGAACGCAAACTGCTCGAACTCCCGTTGTCGAGCGGTTCGCACACCGTTGGTCTGCTCCACCTGGTCATTCTCGACACCGACACAGAACGTCCAGCGCCGGCGCCGGACGATGACCTGGCCATGCTGCTGGTGCGCGCCATTGGCGGAGAAGCTGATAAACTGGCGCGTCTTCGTCGTGCCGAGCAGGATCTGCGCGAACTGCACCTGCTCTATCAGGTCGGGCAGGCGCTGGCGAGTAACCTCGATCTCTCCAGCCTGCTGAACGATATTCGCAACCAGGTGCCGCAGGCTATGGGCGCCGAGCGATGCTCGATCATGCTCCTCGATGAACAAACGCGCGAACTGGTGCTCGAACTGCCGGATCCCCATACCGGCGAGCAACGTGAGTTTCGCATTCCGCTCGATCGTGGCATCGCCGGTTGGGTGGCAACGAATGGCATCGGTCAGATCGTCAATGATGTCGAACAGGATCCACGCTGGTTCGACGGAGTGGCGCGTGATGTCGATTTTGTAACCCGCCAGATCCTCTGTGCTCCCATGCGCATCGGCGAGCGCGTCGTTGGAGTGATGCAGGTGCTCAACAAGCGCGATGGCACGCCTTTTGACGAACAGGACCTGCGCCTGCTGACAACGCTGGCCATCCAGGCTGCAATCGCGGTCGAAAACGCCCGTCTGGTGCGTCATCTGAAAGAAGAGCGCGACCGGTTGCTCGCCAAAGAAGCCGAGGTGCGGGCGGCGATTGCGCGCGATCTGCACGATGGTCCGACCCAGAGCATTGCGGCAATAGCGATGAATATTGAGTTCATCAAGAAATTGCTGCGCGCAATGCCGGAACGGGTCGAAAGTGAATTGAACGTGCTTGCCGATCTGGTGCAAAAGACGGCTTACGATATTCGTACCCTGCTCTTTGAGCTTCGCCCGCTTGGTCTCGAAACGCAGGGATTGCTGGCGACATTGCAACAGTACGTGGCGCGCTTCCGCGATCCTGCGGGAATGATGAAACTGCGTCTCGAAGCGCCATCGAGCATTCCCCGCCTGCCGGTCGAAATCGAAGGCGCGATTTTCATCATCATCCAGGAGGCAGTGAACAATGCGCGCAAACACGCGCGCACTGATGAAGTGGTTATCTACCTGTACATGGAGGAAGGATACCTGATGGCCAGTGTGCGGGATCGGGGGCGGGGCTTCAACCTTGCGGCAGTCGAATCGAATTACAATACCCGTGGATCGCTTGGTTTGCTAAATATGCGTGAGCGCGCACGTCTGATCGGCGGTGAGTGCCGGATTCGCTCGGCGGAAGGGGAAGGCACGACGGTCGAACTGCGCGTGCCGCTTGCATGATGAGACGAAGTATAGTATATCTGGTGGTGAGGGTTATGGAAGAAGCGCACGATGTCCCACCCCATATTCGCCTGGGACTGAGCCGCCAGCGGTTGATTGCCGGTTTGCGCACCATGATTGCGTCGCGTGAAACCGATGACCGGCTCTGGTTGCTCAACCGTCAGGGACGCGCCCACTTCGTGGTGACTCCGGCAGGTCACGAAGCCACCCAGGTGGGATGCGCCTGGGCAATTCGCGTGGGTCACGATTACGTGGTGCCATACTACCGCGATATGACGCTGGTAATGGCGCTTGGTCAGTCAGTGCTGGACATTCTGTTGCATGCAATGGCGCGACGGGACGATCCATCGAGCGGCGGGCGACAGATGTTCGGGCATTTCAGCAGCCGTCGTCTCCGCATTGTCAGCGGCTCCAGTTCAGTGGGAAGTCATCTGGTTCATGTGACGGGCATCGCGTTGGCATTCCGTGTCAAGGGCGAGCAGGACATCGCGGTTATGGGTCTCTTTGGCGAGGGTGCAACGGCGGAGGGAGCCTGGCACGAAGGGTTGACCGTCGCTGGGATCTATCAGTTGCCAGCGGTCTTTGTCTGCGAGAACAATCAGTACGCGATCTCGGTGCCGGTGCACAAGGAAGTTCCGGCGTCAGATGTTGCTGTAAAGGCCGCTGGGTATCGCATGCACGGTGTGGTTGTCGATGGCAACGATGTCTTTGCCGTGTACGAAGCCGCGCATCAGGCGATGGAACGGGCGCGTAACGGCGGGGGCCCGACGTTGCTCGAATGCAAAACGTACCGTTTTCGCCCCCATACCAGCGCCGATGATGACCGTCGCTATCGCAAACCAGAAGAGGTTGAATCCTGGCGTGCGCGTGATCCAATCAAGCGCTTCGAGCACTACCTGGTGGAACATGGGATTATGACTCACGAAGAGATTGAGACAATGCGGCGTGAGGTGCGCGCCGAAGTCGATGCGGCCACCGATGCTGCGCTTGCAGCACCCTGGCCCCCGGTTGAAAGCATTGCCGATCATGTGTATGGATAACGTCTTGCACAGAGTGGCGTGAGTACAGCGTATGTCTGTTATGACATTCATCGAAGCGATCCGGTCGGCAATGCACGATGCGATGGCAGCCGATGACCGGATCATCGTTCTCGGTGAGGATGTTGCCGTCAGAGGCGGTGTTTTTCTGGCGACCGAAGGGTTGCTGGCGCGTTTTGGCGAACATCGCGTGATCGATATGCCAATCGCTGAGTGCGCTATTGTGGGGGTTGCGATTGGAGCTGCGATCCATGGTCTGCTGCCAATTGCCGAGATCCAGTTTGCCGACTACATCTACCCGGCGATCGATCAGATTCTCAACGAGGCGGCGCGTCTCCGGTACCGTTCGAATGGCGATTGGAGCTGCCCGATTGTTGTCCGTGCTCCGTTTGGCGCTGGCATTCACGGCGCGCTCTATCATTCGCAGAGTGTCGAGCGCCTGTTTACCAGCACGCCCGGCATCAAGGTCGTCATCCCGTCAACCCCTGCCGATGCCAAAGGCTTGCTGATCGCCGCGATCCATGATCCGGACCCGGTGATCTTTTTCGAGCATAAACAACTCTACCGCTCGGTGCGCGGCGAGGTGCCAGACGGTCTCTACCACGAATCGATCGGGAAGGCGGTGGTGCGTCGGAGCGGCGCCGATATGAGTGTGTTCAGTTACGGGTTGATGGTGCACTATGCGCTTACTGCGGCGGAACAACTCGCTGCTGAAGGAATTGATGCGGAGGTCATCGATCTGCGCACCCTGGCGCCGCTCGACCGTGCGGCGATCCTGACATCGGTCGAGAAGACCGGGCGGGCGCTGATTGTGCATGAGGACGTGCTGACCGGCGGCATTGGCGGTGAGATTGCTGCGATCATTGCCGAGCATGCATTCGAATATCTGGATGCACCGGTACGGCGCCTGGCGTCCCCCGATCTGTTTGCCACGCCATTTGCCGATCCGCTCGAAGAGCATTTTATGCTGAACCCGCAGAAAATTGCAGCGGCAATGCGTGGCCTGGCGCGCTACTGAACATGTTACGCGTTGCGGAGGTGACTTATTAGTACGAAAACCGCGCAGCTTCGACGTACTCCCTTGGGCGCCATCATCGGGCTGCTTTTGCTGGCAGCCATTGTGGCAGTGGCGTACCTCAACCGTGAAGAGGTGATCAAAGCCTTTGTGCTCCTGCGCAATGTGCGTCCGCACTACCTGCTGCTGGCGTTTGGTGCAGTGCTGGCAGGTTTTGTGTGTGCGGGACAGGTCTATGGGCGTGTGCTGACGATGCTTGGTCATCGCGCCAGGTTCTGGTGGTTGACTGCTGCCGCAATGGTGACCATCCTGATCAACCAGGCGATCCCCGCCGGGAGTGTCGGCGCATATGCGTTTCTGGTCGCCAGTCTCCGTCGACGCGGGTTTCCGGTCGGTAGCGTGGCTATGGTTGCGGGGATGGAGTTGTTGAGCTGGAATGGCGCCGTGCTGGTGGCGTTCAGTTATGGGCTGTGCTATTTGCTGATCACGACCGGACTGAGCGGCGCATCGGTGAGTTATGGTGCGCTGGCAGTGGCGCTGGGGGTGATGGGCGGCGCTATCTACGTGGCGTCACGTCCTGATGCGACCCTGCAGCAGTGGGCACTGCGTCTGAAACGCATCGTCAATCGCCTATTCGGTCCGGTGCTGACCGCAGCTCAGGTTACTCAGGCGGTCGATGAGATTCTTGCCAGCCGACGCCTCATTCTGGAGCAACCCCGCCGCATCGTTTCACTGGTCGGATTGCAGTTGCTCATCTTTTGCTGCCATAGCCTGGCGTTGCTGGCGATCCTCCACAGCCTCAGCGCCGATCCGCCGATTGCGGCAATGTTTGCTGCCTACGGCTTGACGCTGATCGTCAGTGTCTTTACCCTGTTGCCCGGCGGCGGCGGAACTGTTGAAGCCGCCCTGACCGTTGCGCTCCATGCCCAGGGGGTGCCCCTCGAAGCCGCGCTGGGCGCCGCTATTCTGTTCCGCCTGATCAGTTTCTGGATGATGCTCCCCGTCGGGATGATCTGCTATCGTGTGCTGACCCGCTCCTCCGGCGCTGCCTGAACACCAAAGAGCCATTCACGGTGCACCGGTGTTCGTTCCCTGTTGGTGCTCTATGCCCGTGGCGTGGACGTGCTGCCCTCGTATGCGGCTGAGGGATGCCTGCACCTCCATGACAGGTCAACATTGCTGCAACACGTGAGACGCCCACCCGGACTGTGCGGCGACGCGTAGTGTTCCGATACGTCCGACACATCGCAAAAGGATCAGGAATTGACCCGACAGGAATGCCTCCTATCGATCAGGTTCAGGCGTCACCTGTGGTGAACGGGTAGTCTGCGCCCGGGAGATGCGGCTTGCACCGGGTGGATGAGGCGCACACTCGACACGATCAGGATCACGGTTGCGATCAGGGAAAGGATTGCATACAGCAGCCAGGGGCTGGGCACCACAACATTTGTCGCACCTGTCCGCACGACCTCGAAAAAGGGACTCTCACCGTTTGAAAGTTGCGTGGCCGTTGTCCCAAGCGCGATGAAGGGGTGCAGTGCAGTGAACAACCGACTGATGTAGATGAACCAGCGCGAGTCAAGCAGACTCGATGGCGCACTGGCGCCCAGGATCAGGGTGACGATGACGATCAGAAACGGGATGCCGAGCAGAATGACAATCACTGTGCCGATAGCGAAACTGGTTGCCCCCAGTGAGCTTTGCATCAGCGCCGACCAGAATAGCCCAATGGTAGCATACAGGATGGCGGTCGTCACCAGTCCGACAATTGCAATCAGCACTTCGGTCAATCCAACCCCGCCAAACAGAAAAGCCAGACTCATCACTGGCACGACTGCAACAATCAGTAGCAGCGCGAATGCCAGCGCCGATGCCAGTTTGCCCCACACAATCTGCCAGGGTGTGAGGAGTGACGCAACGAGGAGATCATAGGTTTGACGTTCTTTCTCACCGGCGATACTGCCCGAGGTCAGCACGGGCGTGATCAGGCAGACCTCGATCAGCGCCACTGTCGCAATCGTGAAAAACAACGAGCGACCGATCTGACGCCCGGCGTTGAGGTCACTGCCGGTGCTCCCGGCAACTGCCACATAGAGCAGGAGGGTGACGCCGGCAAGGATCATCAGGTAGATGGTCAACAGAATGTAGGCGCGCGCACCCCGCATTCGACTGCGGAGGTCCTTGATCAGGATTGGGTTGAGTTCCGGCATATGCGTGACTCTAAACAATACCTTTGGTGACGTGCAGGAAAATATCTTCCAGGTCGCCAGACTGCTCGGCAAAATGTGAGATGCGCACGCCACCGGTCACCAGCGCCGCCAGCAATGCGCCAAGCGCGTGTTCGTCGCCGACGAAGTCTGCCAGGAGCGTATGAGGACCTGTTGCGTCGTCGAGTGGCTCTGCTTCCTGTTCTTCAGCGTCGCGCGCGCCTGCACGCCGCAACTCCAGTACATCGGGATGCGTGCGCAGCATCGCTTCAGCGTGCGCTGCGCCGGAAACGATGCGTATCTCGACAATGCGGTGGGGACGCATCGAGCGCAGAATCTGCTGCACCTCGCCGGCGGCGAGCAATTTCCCACGCTCGATAATGCCAATGTGCGTGCACATTTCCGCGAGTTCGGTCAGAATGTGGGAACTGATCATGATCGTCTTACCAAGCGCGCGCAACTCCTTGAGCAGTTCGCGCAACTCGATGCGCGCCCGTGGATCGAGACCGCTTGCCGGTTCATCGAGGATGAGCAGTTGTGGATCGTGCATCATCGCGCGCGCCAGGCTCAGACGTTGTTTCATGCCGCGCGATAGCGACATCACCGGTTCGTTGCGCTTGTGCCCCAGATCGACCAGTTCCAGCAACTCTCCGATCAACTGCTGGCGCCGCTGCACTGGTATACCGTAGGCGCGACCGAAAAAGTCGAGGTACTCCCACGATTTCATGTTGTCGTAGACGCCAAAGAAGTCGGGCATGAAGCCGACAAGCCGTCGTACCGTGCGCGGATCGCTCACGACCGATACGCCGGCGACGTGCGCTTCACCGGCGCTTGGCGCCAGCAATGTTGTCAGGATACGCATGGTCGTGGTCTTACCAGCGCCGTTTGGACCGATAAAGCCAAAAATAGCGCCCTCTGGAATGGTGAGATTCAGGTGGTCAAGCGCCAGGTTCGATCCGTAGCGACGGGTCAGATCACGGGTTTCAACAATAGCCGTCATCGATCTGCCTTCTCGATGGCATGCCGTCTTTCCTTTATGTATGATACCAGTTTTTCCGCTCATGCTACAATGGTGCGACTATGAATGCGACAATCACGAAGCTCCACGCAGAGCCGCAACTTTTTTTCTTTTGCGAATCGGGCGGTGCTGAATTGCTGCGGTTCCTTGATCGCGCAGAGGTGCTGCACCTGCTTGCCACACAGAACTACGGCATTGCCCTGGCGTTGCCCGTTCTCGATGATGCCCATGCAACTGCGGCGCGCCTGCTCAATGCGCATGGTATTCCGGTCGTTGCCTGGTTGACATTACCTGCCGACGAAGGTCTGGCGTTCAATCTCCAGAATTACCCACGTGCTGCGGCAGCGTATCAGGCGTTCCATGCCTGGGCACGTGCGAACAACGTGCTTTTTGCTGCCGTCGGCTTTGATATGGAGCCGCCGCTGAGTGATACACTGTTCGTCGGCTGGAGCGGTGCGCGCGAGATTGCACGGCGGATCTGGCTGGCGCGCGATAATGCACTTTTTCCGGCGGCGCGTGCAGCATATCTCGAATTGATGGCAGTAGCACGACGTGACGGCTACGAGGTGCATGCCTACCAGATTCCCCTCATCGCCGATGATCGCCGGGTTGGCACGACCCTCCTGCAGCGCGCACTCGACATTGTTGATCTTCCTGCCGATATTGAAGTACTGATGTGTCTGAGCGAAACGGCGCCAGCGTGGTTTGGCAGTGCGTTGATCGCGGTCTATGGTCCATCTGCCGATGCACTCGCCGTCGGAAGTTCGGGCAGCGACGGTACGATCCTGAAGTGGGACGATCTGCGGCGTGACCTGCTCCTGGCGGCTGCCTGCACCGATATCGTGTATATTGCAACACTCGAACAGTGTATTACCGCTGGTTATCTGGAACGGATCGCCCGTCTCGATTGGAACGAAACCGTGCGGGTTGCGCCGGCGCCCTACCTGGTGATGCTGACAGCGCGAACCGTGATCCTGACGGGGTTGTTCGTTGCGCGCTACGGCAAAACTGTACTTGCCTGGATGGGATGGTTGCTGGCGTTGATCCTCTGGTTACACGGGAGGCGCGCGCCGGTTCCTCCAACGCCCGACAAACACCAGCGAACCGACCAGCAGCGCAACCAGCCCAAACGCCAGAAGAGGTGAGTGTGTCACCACGTCGCCGGCAAATGCGAGCAGTGCAAGCGCTGGTGCTACCCCGGCGAGCGACGCCAGTATGTATGCGCTAAACCCCAGTTGCGAGTAACCGGCAGCGAACGACACCAGCGGATACGCCGGACCTGGCAGCAGACGCAAGAGCATCACACTGTGCCAGGTCACGCGCCGTGCCAGCCGTTCGACCTGCGTGCGCATCTCCGGCGACAGGCGTGGATCAAGCAGTGCGCGTCCCCACCGCCTGGCGAGCCAGAATCCGATACTCGCCCCAATCGCGTCGGCGATCAACGTGTACAGGAAACCGAACAGTGGACCGAACGCCAGTCCTGCACCGATCTGCAACACTGCCGCCGGTGCGACCGGTGCGACCAGCAACAGCGCCAGCGCACCGATCAGCGCCAGCGGACCGAATGGACCAAGCGTGGTGACCATGGTTCGGATGATGGCAGGGTTCAGCAGTTCGCCAGAGGTGTGGAAAAGCCAGAAAACGGCGCCGGCAAGCAGGATTGCCAGCACAACAGCGATCAGACGGCGCACGCCCAGGCGAGGCAGTCGATGAGCCGGAAACCGTTCCACGATCTACTCCCCGACGCAACGGAACACCGGCGCTTCCGACTCGATGGCTTCCGATTGATCGAGACGGTCTAACACATACACCGCCAGGTCGCAGATACCGCTCTTGATATGATAACTGCGACGCAGCGCGAAGTATGGTTGCATCAATGCGCGATAGGCGTCGTCCTGACGAATATAATCGCCACGGTCGAGCCAGTGCATCAGGTGACCCAGCACATTCCACGGGCGTGGCGAAGGAATGTCTTCCATCACAAGCAGCGCAGCGCCGGGACGCAGCACGCGGTGCAGGTCTGCGAGCGTGGTGCGCACCAGATCATCGGGCAGATGGTGGAACACGCCCAGAACAAGAGCGCCATCAAAACTGCCGGAAGCAAAGCCAAGCCCCGCGCCGCTCATGACCGCGTAGCGTCCGGGGCGACGGTGAGCTGCGTAGTGGATGTAATGCCGGGCAATATCGACGCCGGTATACGATTCGGGCGGAAAACAGATCGAAAATTCGCCCGTGCCGCAGCCAAAATCGAGAAATTGCCGCTTCCCGCGATCATGCCAGGGATCGAGTTCGCGCCGGATTACGTCTTTCTCGGCATCGAACCCGTCTTCGACAATACGTCGCAGAAAGCCCCAGAGTCCAGGATGGGCGGAGATTCTGTTGAGCGGTGTCTGAAACATCTCGTCACCGTCATTGTGGAGCGTGCGCATCCCATGCGTAATCTAAGCCAGTTGGGGGCAAAGAAGCGAACCTGTTGCCCCCTCTTATGCTCTGCAGGGTCATTTCAGCCCGGTCAACCGCTGCCTGATCCTTCCGCGCACGGCAAATGACGGAAAGACCCACCGGAAACGAACCACCGCGGGCAATCCAGGCAGCCTCGGCGGCAAGGGGCCAGCGTAACACTTCGTTCAGCAACGCTGGCGGCAGTTGAAGGTCTGATCCATCATCAGCAGCGTCAGGCAGCAGACGCTCGATGAGCCGCTGGATAAGTGGAAATGGCAACAGGAGTGTATTGACATAAGAAATACGTTCAATGACAAACCCCTGGCTCTGCAGCAATGTCTGGACGTCATCGATCGTATAGCGCCGCCGACCGTGGACGGCGCGATCATGCCTGCCACGCAACCACTCGAACGCAGGCAATCGCAGGAGAAGACGCCCGCCGGGTCGAAGCACACGCCACGTTTCGCGCAACGCCGTTGCTTCGTCGGGAACGCCACGGTGGTACAGCACCTCGAAGGATGTTACCAGGTCGAAGCATGTATCGACGAATGGCAACGCTAGCACAGTTGCCTGCGTCAGCGCACCGCGTAATCGTTCACCTCCGAAGAGCGACGCTTCCGGCGCCAGATCGACCGCAGCGACCGACCCGTAACGACGAAGGAAGACCACATTTCCGCCGGTGCCGCAACCGGCATCAAGGATGCGCAGATCGCGTCGTCCGGCATACACCTCGTCGAGCAACGCCGCCGCAATGGCGCGCATGCCGCCGTACCACCAGTGGCGGCTTTCGACTACCGCCATCACCTCGTATTCGGTTTGCTCCATGCCTTATGCCTGCCCATCGAGCAAGTTCTGCGCAGTGTACCAGAAGGAGAGCATACGTGCAAGCGCCCGACCTGTCGGGGTGCATCCGTTTCGCCGTCGGATGCGAAGACATGGTACACTGACGGAGAATAGCCGTGATCAGGAGGGAGCAACCTATGAAGCAATACACGAAACCATCGGACGAAGAACTGCGCAAGCGCCTGACGCCTGAGCAGTACGAAGTGACGCAGCATGAAGGAACCGAGCCGCCATTCCGGAATGCTTACTGGAACAATAAAGCGCACGGCATTTACATCGATGTTGTGTCGGGCGAACCGCTCTTCAGTTCGCTTGACAAGTACGACTCGGGAACCGGATGGCCCAGTTTTACGAAGCCGCTCGATCCGGACAATATCGTGACGCGCGAGGACCGCAAACTCTGGATGGTGCGCACCGAGGTGCGTTCGAAGCACGGCGACTCGCATCTTGGCCATGTGTTCGACGATGGTCCCGCGCCCACGGGGTTGCGCTACTGCATCAACTCGGCTGCGCTGCGCTTCATTCCAGTCGAAAAACTGGAAGAGGAAGGGTACGGTGAATACCTGCCGTTGTTTGAAGGCGTACTGGGTAAAGAACGCGAGTCGAAGCGCTAGTCACGACCACAACCGCCCCTGCTCCGCACTGTCATCGGTGGTGCGTTCGAGGTAGGGAATGCCCAGGTGTTCATACGCGCGCCGCGTAGCGATTCGACCGCGCGGCGTGCGTTGCAGAAAGCCTAGTTGCAGCAAAAACGGTTCGTACACGTCTTCGATCGCATCGACCTCTTCGGCAAGCGATGCCGCCAGCGTCGAAAGCCCGACCGGTCCCCCGTTGAACAACTCGATAATCGCGTGCAGCAGGCGTCGGTCATTTTCGTCGAGACCCAGGTGATCGACCTCCAGTTTCGCCAGTGCGTCGCGTGCTGTCTCCAGTGTAATGACGCCATTGCCGACCACCTGGGCATAATCGCGAACCCGGCGTAACAGGCGATTGACAATACGGGGTGTTCCGCGGGCCCGGGCGGCGATCTCGCGCGCCCCTTCCGGCGTGCAATCAACCCCTAGAATACGCGCCGAGCGCATCACAATCTGGTAAAGCGCATCGATCGAGTAAAATTCAAGGCGGTGCACCGAACCAAACCGATCGCGCAGCGGTGATGTCAGCAATGCCAGACGGGTCGTAGCACCGATCACCGTGAACCGCGGCAGTTTCAGACGCAAACTGCGCGCTCCCGGACCCTTTCCGACCATAATATCGAGTGCAAAGTCTTCCATTGCCGGGTAGAGCACTTCTTCGATAGCCCGGTTCAGGCGATGAATCTCATCGATGAAGAGAATATCGTCCTTCTGCAGGTTGGTCAGCAGTGCGGCAAGGTCGCCGGCGCGCTCGATGGCCGGACCGGACGTCAACTTGATATTGACTCCCATCTCAGCAGCGAGCACACCTGCCAGACTCGTCTTTCCGAGACCGGGCGGTCCGTACAGCAGGGTGTGATCCAGCGGCTCGCCACGCCCTTTCGCAGCAACGATGGCAATGCGCAACTGCTCGACCACCTTTTCCTGCCCAATGAACTCGGCGAGACGACGCGGTCGTAGACTCTTTTCGATCTGCTGATCTTCCTCGCCGGCCCTCGGCGTGACGACCCGTTCTCCGCTCATAGACTCCTCCGCACACCTGTGCGGTCATTATACCATACTGCTTCTGGCACGACGCCTGTGGTATAATGCCCGGCGTCGACCTGCGCCGGACAGATGCTGCCGATATGCGCCACAACCCGGCTACGGGTGGTGTCTTCCCTGCCGCACAGGTGGCCGGTGAGGTACTCTCATGCTCCGCAGGCTCGAACCTGCACAACCGTCAGCGCACATTCTGGAGGCTAACAATGCCCACGCTGCGTGCCCGCGATCTTGCGCCCGATCTGATCCTGTTCAATGGTGTGATCACGACGTTCGATTCTGAGTTGCCGCGTTGTTCCGCCATCGCCTGCAAGGATGGGCAGGTCGTCGCAATTGGCGCCGACGCCGATGTTCGGGCGCTTGCCAGTCCGCGCACCGAACAGGTCGATCTCGGCGGTCGCACGGTTGTCCCCGGTTTCAACGACGCTCATAACCATATGCTCGAACTGGGGATCAAGTTCACCCGCCTGCAACTCGAGCATTGCACCTCGATTGCAGAGATGGTCGCAATGGTGCGCGATCAGGCAGCACAAACGCCACGCGGCGAATGGATCATTGGCGAAGGATGGAACGAGTCGCTCTTCACGGAAGGACGTTTGCCCAACCGTCTCGATCTCGACGCGGCAACGACCGATCATCCGGTGCTGTTGAAGCGTTTTTTCAATATGGATGTTGTGAATAGCCGGGCGCTCGAACTGGCAGGTGTCCACGCGACGACCCCCGACCCACAGGGCGGTAAGATCGAGCGCTTTGCCGATGGTTCTCCAAATGGCATTCTGCGAGCATCTGCCAAACTCTTCTGCCGGCGCCTGATTGCCCGACCGACTCCTGAACAGGCGGTCGCGGCGCTCGAGGCTGCCGGTCGTGCGTACCTCGCGGTTGGTATCACCAGTATCCTCGATCCGGGGTTGCAACCCTGGGAAATGCGCGCATATCTGGATGCGCGCCGTGCCGGACGAATGCCGGTACGGGTCAACCTGATGCCCTCCTGGCACGGCTTCCGCGAAGACGAGACCCGCGAGCAACTCGAAGCGCGCGCTGCCGAACTGGGCGTGTACAGTGGTCTGGGGGATCGCTGGCTCAGTCTGGGCGGGCTGAAGATGGCGATTGACGGCGGCACGACGAGCCGCACTGCCTGGATGTTCCAGCCGTTCGTCGGTGAGGATAAGGTCTACGATTACAACCGGCTCGACCCGGAGGACCTGCGTGAATTCTTTGCCCGCGGTCACGCGTTGGGCTGGGATATCGGCATTCACGCCATCGGCGACCGGGCGCATCACGAGGCGGCGCGTGCCTTTGCCGGAGTTATCGAAGCCTCGCCGCGCAAGGATCACCGACACAATCTGATCCATGCCTACTTTGCCACCGAAGAAAGCCTGCAGCATATGGCAGCACATCAGATCGCTGCTGTCGTGCAACCCACCTTTATCTACTATGAAGGTGATGATCTCTTCCGCGATGTGGGTGAGTGTCTGGCGCATCAGTACAAACCGGTGCGAACCTATCTCGATCGCGGCATTCCGGTCATCGCAACCAGCGATATTCCCAGCACCGTGCACTACAATCCAATGATCAGCCTCTATAGCCTGGTAACGCGCAAAACCTGGAAGGGAACACTCATCGCGCCACAAGAGGCGATCACCCGCGAAGAAGCCCTCTATGCCTGCACCGCAGCCGGCGCCTGGTTGACCCGCGAAGAGCATATCAAAGGGCGATTATCACCCGGTTTTCTGGCAGACATGGCTGTGCTCGACCGTGATTATTTCACCTGTCCACCACAGGAGATCAAAGAGATCCAGGTGGATATGACAGTGATCGATGGACAGGTGGCGTACCGGCGGAACGGATCGCACTGAGAACGAGCCGTGTTGCACTCATCACCTTCCTCCGAGTTGCTGACCACGCGCCTGGTGTTGCTCGACGACCTGGAGGTTGCGTTGGGTCTGATCGATCAGGCTGATCGCTGGTTGATGAACGTCAATATCGATGAAGCGATGGGGTTGCTCGCCGGGGCGCCGGCGCTGTTGCTGCTTGCTGGCGACAGACCACGCGGCATCATCCTTTCTGACTGGCCCCACGAGGCGATTGCGTGGCTCCGGCTGCTGGCATTGAGCAGCGGGTTATCGACTCGGCGCGCCATCGAGGCATTGCTGCCGCCATTCCACGAAACACTGCGCGCCAGAGGAGTTGCGCACATCTATGTCGCGTGTGCCGATCCGGGCGACTCGTGGGCGATGGCGGCGCTACGCAACGCCGGTTATGTCCACGATACCGACGTCATCGTCTACGAAAAAGTGCGCATGAACATCCCGACACAGGGCAACCCGGCAGTGCGGGTACGCGCAGCGACCGTTGGCGACATACCGGCGATCCTGGCGGTCGATACGCGCTGCTTCACCGCCGAGTGGCGCAAAGACGGTGTACAGATCAGCCTAGCGTTGCACGACACCCCCCGTTTCCTGGTCGTCGAAGACAACCTGGAAGTGGTCGGTTATTCCTTTGTGACCACCCATCACGAGGGGCGTCTGGTGCATCTGGTGCGGATCGCCGTGCTGCCTGACCGGCAGCATCGTGGGATTGGCGCGCGGTTACTGTACGAGGTGGTGTCCTATGCTACCGCCATCGGTGCGCAGCGACTTACGCTCAACACCCAGGCGTACAACCGCAATGCCCGGCGCCTCTACGAATGGTTCGGGTTCCGGCGCACCGGTGATCGACAGATCATCCTACGCTGCGATCTTTGACGGCACGCATGCTTCGATGAAGCGGCGGAACAACGCGCGCCAGCGTGGATCGACTTCGCCCTGGAGCGCCTCGGGATGGCACTGGACGCCGATCAGAAAGTGTCCATTCGTGCCCTCAATGGCTTCGATCACGCCGTCCGGCGCCCAACCGACGGCAACAAGCCCGGGTGCAACTGTTTTGATCGACTGATGGTGCAACGAGTTGACCGGCAGTTCATCGCTGCCAAGAATGCGTCGCAGGCGCGAGTCGGGTGACAGGCGCAACATGTGCGCCAGATAGGTCCAGTTCTGGCGGGCATACGAGTCGGAGTGATCGAGTGATGTTTCGATCTGTGAAGGGATATCCTGGTACAGGTTGCCGCCAAGCGCGACATTGACCATCTGCGCACCGCGGCAGATGCCGAGCACCGGTTTCCCCTCGGCGACCGCCCAGCGCACCAGTGGGAGTTCAGTGAGGTCGCGTAGTGCATCGACGACGCCAAGCGCAGGAAGCGGCGCTTCGCCATAGTGGTGCGGCTCGATGTCGCCGCCGCCTGCCAGTAACAGACCATCGATCCGTTCATATAATGCGCGCAGCGCCGATTCGTCATCGATGGACGGAAGAAGGAACGGCGCCCCGCCAGCCGCAACGACGGCGTCTATATAGGTCCTGCGATGACCGATTGAAGGCGGACACCAGTCGCGGTCGTAAAATGTTCCACATGTAATACCGATGCACACTCTGCTCATAATTCACCCTTCTGAAGCGCCGCTTCCGGCGCCAGCAAAATGTGGACGGCATTATACCATGTTCGTACCAGTGCAACAGGAAGGAGAACAGATGGCGCCCCAACCCTGGCGTACACGCGCCTCACGCGACATCTACTGCAATGCGTGGGTGCGGTTGCGTGAAGACATTGCAGAACTGCCCGATGGACGCACAACGATCTACAGCGTCCTCACACCGGGCACCGGTCAATGCGTCGGTGTGCTCCCGTTTCTGCCCGATGGACGGGTCGTGATGATCCGACAGTATCGTTACGTCTACCGTGAGGGGCACCGCTGGGAGATGCCGACCGGTGGGATGCACGCGGGAGAAACACCGGAAGAAGCCGCACAGCGCGAATTGCAGGAGGAGATCGGCTACCGCGCCGGGCGTTTCGAATGGATCAGCAGTTATTACACCTCGAAGAGTGTCGTGGAAGAAACGGCGCACCTGTTTCTTGGCTTCGATCTGACGCCATCGAGTCTGCCGCCCGATGATACCGAATTTCTCGAAATAGAAGCCATGCCATTCGAGAAGGTGCTGGACCTGGTGCTGCGCAGCGACATCCGCGACAGCATGACGGTAACGGCAGTGCTGTACGCTGCACGACGGTTTGGTGTGTAGCACAGGCGCTCTGTCACGCCGTAACAATGCGTACCGGCATGATGCGTCCTTTCCAGCGTCCTGGCGCACTCTCGAAACGCCCCGGAACCGGATGACCGCAGCGAACACACCGACCGGATGCGTCGAGCCGCCAGCGTTTCAGGTGATACCAGTTACGCTCGATGACCCGTAAGCCGCAACCGGCGCAGATCGTCGATTGCCTTTCGCTATCGTCCACATTTCCGGTATACACGTAGCGAATACCGGCGGCGAGCGCCTGGTCACGGGCGCGTTTCAGGGTTGCAGCCGGGGTTGGCGGTGTGGCGAGCATGCGATAATCGGGGTGAAACCCAGTGAAATGCAGCGGCACATCCGGTCCAAGTTCGCGCACGAACCAGTCGCACAGGCGTGCAACATCATCTGGTGCATCGTTGGCGCCTGGGATGATCAGGTTGGTGACTTCCAGCCAGACCCTCGTCTCGTGACGCAACCAGCGCAACGTATCGAGCACCGGCGCCAGTGAGCCAAGGCACAGGCGCCGGTAAAACTCCTCGCTGAACCCCTTGAGGTCGATATTGGCTGCATCGATGTGCTCGAAGAAGGCAGGGCGCGCCTGAGGTGAGATGTAGCCTGCCGACACCGCTACTGTCGCCAGGCCGCGTTCATGCGCGGCGCGAGCGCAGTCGATAGCATATTCAGCAAAAATAACCGGATCGTTGTAGGTAAATGCAACGCTCCGGCATCCGGCGGCAAGCGCCGCTTCGACGACTTCCTCCGGGGTGGCGTGTGCATCGAGTAACGCCATCTCGCGTGCTTTGGAGATCGACCAGTTCTGACAGAAGCGGCATCCCAGGTTGCATCCGGCGGTGCCAAAGGAAAAGACGCCGGTGCCGGGCAGAAAATGGAAGAGCGGCTTCTTCTCGATCGGATCGGCGCAGAAACCCGATGCACGCCCATATGAGGTCAACACAACCCCTTCTGCACGCGCTTCGCGCACGAAGCAGAACCCATGCTGACCTGGACGCATGGTGCAACCGCGCGGGCAGAGATCGCACTGCAAACGTCCGTCGGTGGTGTGATGCCACCAATCGCCCAGAACGACGCCGGGCGCA
Organism: Roseiflexus sp.; assembly: GCA_034432635.1. Lineage (GTDB taxonomy): Bacteria > Chloroflexota > Chloroflexia > Chloroflexales > Roseiflexaceae > Roseiflexus. The sequence goes on along the minus strand of DAOUBK010000082.1, from coordinate 24,899 downwards.
AGGAATGTACGCCTGCTCATAGCGACCTCCTCGTGATGGAACAGCACTCTCTGAGAGTCTACACCTTTGCAGGAAAGAATCAAGGATGAAACGGTTATGTTTGCTCAGCCCTTGTGTTCTCTCTGCTGTCAGGCTTCAAGACGCTCAGATGCCTCCTTCTTCCCGAAAGGAAGACGGGGGCCGTGAGGATGAGGGGAACGGACGCGCTGCCAACGCCTGTTCTTCGGTCAGATGCCCTTCGACAATCCGGAACAGGCGATCCGCCAGACCGACCACCTCAGGGCTATGGGTAACCATCACGAGGTTTTTCCCGGCGCGGCGGGTAAGGGTATCGAGCATATCGAGCACCTGCTGACTAGTTTCGCTATCGAGGTTCCCGGTCGGCTCATCCGCCAGCACCAGCAGAGGATCATGCACCAGCGCGCGCGCAACCGCCACTCGTTGCTGTTCTCCACCGGAAAGACGGTCAGGGTAAGCATTCCGGCGATCGGCAAGCCCGATCTGCGCCAGCAGATCGAGTGCAGCCGCGCGGTCACGCGCCGTTACTCGACCGTTCAACTCGAGCGGCAGAAGCAGATTCTCCAGCACCGTCAGCGTTGGCGTCAGATTGTAGAACTGAAAGATGAAGCCGATCGAGCGGCGCCGAAACAGGGTTCGTTCACGTTCCGGCAGGCGGGTCAACGATTGCCCGTTCACGATGATCTCGCCGGAGGTTGGCGTATCGATGCCACTGATCAGGTTCAGGAGCGTACTTTTGCCCGATCCGCTCTTGCCGACCAGCACCACAAACTCACCGCGCGCGAACGAGGCGCTGACATCGCGCAGCACGACGCGCTCGCGACCGGCTTCTTCATAACTCTTCGAAACACGATCGAGAATAATCAGCGGTTCAGCATGTGTACCCGAGGAAAACGACATAGGAGCGATGACAGTCCTCTTGTTTGATCGATCCATCAAACAATGGTACGTCTTATCGATAGCAGCGGATGGCGCAGCGCCCTGTCAGCACAGAGGGAGCGCATCACGCGCTCCCCCGGCATGCTTTGTCTCGAAGTGTGAATAAGGGCGTCAGTTGAGCTCAATAGCGCCGCTAGCCACGCCGAACGTTGCAAGAATAATGCCAAAGACTGCACCAACGATAATGATGATGATAAACTGCGCGATGAATGCTAGCACCATCGTGATGATCGCCTTATTCTGGTCAAGGTTCATGCTCGAACGCACCCCCAGATAGCCCAGATAGATCTGGTAGATACCCAGCGCAAGCGTGACCGGCAGCGCCAGACAGTTGAGGAGAGGGATGGCGCCTACTGCGCCAGTAACTGCCTGAATAGGCGCAACGAACAGCGACATGGTGTAGAACACTTCGTCCTGTGTGCCGGTGCCACCCTGCTGTTTCCCGATGAAATAGACCAGAAAGACAAAAATGTAGAAACCGATTACCGGCAGGATAAAACCAAAAGCAGCTCCGATCAATGCTGCCACGATACCGTTCAGAAGCCCAAAGACCAGCGCAGCCACGGCGCTGATCGCTGCCGCAACCATAATGTAGATCGTCGCCTCACGCTGACCGCCATGCCGCTCGAAGCGCTCGAATGTTTCAACGCTCGGCTTGGTCAGCACCTGAATGCTCTGGTTGAGCATCTCGTTGATCGAAACCCCTTGTACCATCATCGTTGGTTCCTCCTCACAATGTGTGTACGATTGAACGATTGACCGACATTAGGAAACCTGTTGCCTGTACAAGAGCGCCGAGCGACATTGCGCGCCACGCCCCCATGAAGCGTCTCCCTGACTCCTTATACGCGTCGCGCTATGAGATGTTTCGGATAGGCAAACGTGCTTCTTTGCAAATCTTGCTCTGCTATGGGCGGAGATCTGGCGGACAGCGCCGTAGTCCGCTATCGAGTATAGCACACGATGGCAATTGTGCAACCATCAGATTCCGATGTCCGCAAGAATTGTGTCGGCGCTTATGCCGCGCAGTGCGGCAGCCTGTTCTGCCGCAGCGCGCGCCTCTGCGTAGCGACGGGCGCGCAGGCAGGCGCCTGCAAGCATCAACCAGGCGCGCTCATCGCGTGGGTCGATCTTTCAGGGCGCGCCGGCAGTGTTCGATGGCTTCACCATGCGCCCCGCACCCGATTGCCAGCGCCGCCAGTCCGCGCCAGGCAGTGGCAAGCGATGGGTCTTGCTGTACTGCAGCGGAAAGTTCGCTTTCGGCCTGGCGCATGTCGCCGGCGTCACGCGCCAGGAGACCCCGGCAGAGCGCCAGGAGCGCGTCGCTTCCAGGTAGCGGGTTGCCAAGGCGCGCGGCGGTTTCGATCGCTGTCAGCGCCTGGCGCAGCGCGTGAGCGCCGAGATCGAGCGGATCGGTGGATGCCAGTATCGCGCTGGCGTACACAGCGTGTGCTTCTGACCGATCTGGCAACGCAGCACACGCCCGGCGCAACGGTTCGAGCGCCTCACGCGGCAACCCGGCGGCGATCAGTCCTTGTCCCTGTCGGAGCAGTGCTTCCGCCTGGTCGGGTAAGAGCGTTGCGTTCGAGTCTGGATCGTCGACGGCGCGCACTTCTTCAATCAATGCACGCAATCCTTCGAGATGACCCTGATTGAAGTTTCCCTGGCGAAACGCCTGCCAAAGACCGTCGTACCGGCTGCCGAGCCGCTCGTTTCTGAGGATACGTCGGGCGGTTTCACATTCACCGGCGCGCGCTTCCCGCTCTTCGGGCGATAACCCTGGACGAAGCAGGATCATGCGTTGCAGCGCATAAGAAGCAGCATCGACCTCCTCCGGTGTCGGAGGGCGTGCGCTCTCCACTGTAGCCAGGCTCTCCCCTGACGAGTAGGGCGTCCTCGTGCGCGGCACTCCTGGGTCGCGTCTCGTGAGATGCCCGGCGCAAGCCCCAGCATTGCATAGAAGCCTACCGGTTCGGCGGCAGGCGGTCCGACGAGCGGTGGGACGACCGGTGGTGCAGGCTGCGCCGGTTGCGGCGAACCACTTCGTTCTGGATGTGCGGCGTGGCGGATGCGCGTAGTTGATCGTAGAGGGCGCGCAGCGATGGGTCGGTCAGGATACGACCGGCGACCTGAAGCAGTTCGAACTTGCGGTGCGGTTCTGGCGCCAGCGATGTTGGGTCATCGGGAAAGAGCGTCCGCAGTCGCCGATACTGCCGGGCGATCTCGACGCTTCCGCCTGCTGATCGACATCGAGCAGGCGGTAAAAATCGAGACCGCGTGCCACGGCTGCGGCAACCTGTGGCGCATCCAGATCAAATCCGCGAAAAAAGCCGCGCGATAGCGAACTGCACGACGGGCATATGCCATCATTGCCCAACGTTGCGCCGCACGATGGACAGTCTCGATCAAATGTCATACTGCGGACCTGTTTTTGTTCTACGGCTGTGTGTTCTTATGCCTGGAAGCGTAGCAGCATCCGCCCCAGGGTGATCTGATCACCATCAGACAGGGGGCGCGGTTGGAAGGGAAGCGTCCGCTGACCGTTGATCAGCGTTCCGTTGATACTATCGAGGTCTTCGATCAACACCTGCCCGCTCTGCAGGAAGATGCGCGCGTGGCGTCGCCCGACGCCTTGATCGAGTGCGCCATACGGATTGAGATCGATATCGGGATAAAACTTGCTGACCGGGTCGCTTCTCCCGATGATTGCCTGCGATGCTGCGGGCAATGGCAGAGCGGCGCCTGCGCCGACAACAACCAGATTCGATGGAGCCAGCGATGTCCGTCCGCTGATGGGCGCTGGTGTCGGCGGCGATACCGGCGGTGTGGCAGGCGCAGGAGACACTGGCGGCGCCTGGTATGACGGTGGTGCGGCAGGCGCAGGCGGCACCGGCGGCGCCTGGTATGACGATGGTGCGGCAGGCGCAGGCGGCGTTGGAGGAATCGTGACCGGTGTTGGCGGTGGATACACCGGTTGTGGCGGAGCAGCGCTGTGCGGCGGCACAACCGGCGCAACCAGGCGCGATGGCGCGCTCAAGGGCGCGCCACAGTTATCGCAGAACGCTTCGCCGGGAATCGCAGCCTGACCGCACTGCGGGCAAACGGTCGGACCGATCGCCGGGACAGATGTTGCCGGAGTAGTTGCCGGCGCTGCGGTTTGCGCCGGCACCGGTATCAACATTGCGCCGCACTGATCGCAATAACGCGCACCTGCAGGATTATCGACGCCACATTGAGGACAGAACGGCATAATGACACTCCTCTGAGGGACGCAATCTGCCTGATTGTCACAAGTATACCATTTTTACCACCACGACGATCCAAACCGGTGATGGGACGCTGCACCGCGACAGAATGTTGCGCATACTCTCCACCGCGCACCGATGTGCTTCAAAGCCTGGCTGCAGGAACAGGCGCGCGTAACTGTGAGCATTCTTCACGTGTGTATACTGATTTTGCATCCGAAGGGAATTCTATGAACCACGGCGCACCAGCATACCGGCTGAATAAAAAGGAGACATGCTATGGCAAACAACGACTGGCTGACTCAAACCCAGGAATTGATGCAGACCTGGACAAAGGCACAGCAAGCGCTGTGGGAGAACTGGCGCTCGCTGATGCCGACGATGAGTGCACAACCTGCCAGTGAAGAGTGGAAGCAGGCGGTATCGGCATGGAAAGATGTCATGCAGCGCTCGCTCAACGCCCAGGCCGACTTCGTTAAGTTCTGGTCGGAAAGCATGACCGCTATGCCGCTGATGGGCAAGCAGATGGAGGAAATATCCACTCTGATCGTCGAAACCACCCAGCGCTGGACGAATGTGCAGAACGAGATCTGGAGCAACTGGCTGGATGCAGTTGCAAAGGCTGATGCGGCTGCCATGGCTCAGAACTGGGACGAGGGGACGCGCAAAGCATTCGATGCATGGCGCGAAACGGTCAACAGCGCGATCGAAGCGCAGCGCAAAATGATGGAAAGCTGGATGTCTAGCACAGGTGAAAAGAAGGAGTAATTCCTTCGAGCAATCCTCACTCCCGCCGCCGTGACTGCGTCTCCGCATATGCTGGCGCGGACGGTGAAAAGCACGCTGCAATGCTGCAACCATACCATGCTGACCCCGGCGTCGTAGCGTGAGGGAGGTGTGACGTTCTGCCCCTGTCCCCTCTTTCGTACTACGGAAGAGGGGACAGGTTTTGTAGACACAGGCAGAGTACCTGGAGGCTTCAGGCAGGATAGAGACGGCCACCCTCGACGCGCCAGCGACGCGCGCTTCTGAGGAATTCGACGCTGAAGTCGTCGGTGCTAGTGGCGGTTACAAGAGTTTGCTGACCGGGGCGTGCAATAACTTCCTGCACATACACCCGCCGCTCGGCGTCCAGTTCCGACAGCACATCATCCAGCAGAAGCACCGGCGTATCGCCGGTGCGCGCGCGCATCAGTTCTGCCTCACCGAGTTTGAGTGCCAGCGTCGCGCTGCGCTGCTGCCCGCGTGAACCGTATGCGCCCATTGGGATGTCATCGACAGTAATAAGCAGGTCGTCGCGGTGTGGGCCGATCAACGTCTGTCCGCGTCCAATCTCGTCGTCGCGCAGATGTGTGAGGTGCGCCAGAAACGCCTGCTCGATCATCCGACCGTCGGACGTCGGATCAATGCCTGCCACGCTACTCTGGTAGGTCACAACAAGCGGCGCATCACTGCCGGTCATCCGGCGGTAGAGTGGTCCTGTCAGTTCATTGAGATCGACAACTGCGCGGAGCCGTTCACGCAACAGGTATGATCCAGCCATTGCCAGTTCCCGATCCCAGAACGCCAGTTCATCGCCGGCATACCGTAGTGGACGGCGTCCGTCACGCCAGGCGCGCAACAGGCTGTTGCGCTGTTGAACCACTTTCTGGTAGTGTGCCAGGGTGCGAACGTAGCGCCCCTCGATCTGCGAGAGGGTCACATCCAGATACCGGCGACGTTCGGCAGGTGCGCCGGTGATCAGCGCAATATCGGCTGGAGTGAAGAGCACCACGCGCAGGTTGCCCACTAGGTCGAGCGCGCGCACGGTCTTACGATCCACGCGCACGGTCTTGATCGTCGGGGAGATGCCGCCGGGTGACTCGTCGTCAGCACGACGCTGTACCACCACTTCGAGACGCACATGCCCGTCAGCGCGCATAACGTCGCATACCAGTCGTGCAAAAGGGGGAACGCCAATGTCTCCCTGCGCCTCGAATCGCACCAGCTCGCGATCCGCTCCGGCACGCGGCGAGCGGGTCGTCGCCAGAAAGTAAATCGCTTCGAGCACAGTCGTTTTACCGGCAGCATTCAGACCGTAGAGCAGAATCACACCCGGTTCGAGCGTCAGATCGAGCCGTTCGTAGTTGCGGAAATCGCGTAGACTGAGGTGTGATACATACATACCAGCGACCGTTGGGCACACAGCGCTCAGACCCGTTCGAGACGCAACTGCCGCAGCGCTGCAAGGTCGCCGCACCCCGTACAAAACATTGCGATCCGCAGTTCGTCGATATAGGTCTGCAAACTTTCAATAACCGCCGCCGCGCCGCGTTCATCGACTGCCGGAATAAGCGCGGGTCGTGCAGTGGCAGCGAGATCGGCGCCAAGCGCAATCGCTTTTGCTACATCGACGCCGCTGCGCACACCGCCACTGCCGATGATCGTAATGTCGGGAAGTGCGGCGCGTACCTGACGGATCGCCTCGGTTGTGGGAAGGCCCCATCCGGCAAAAGCGCCAGCCACCTGTGCACCGCGCTCGGTTGTGTGGCGGAAGCGCTCAACTTCGCTCCAGCTGGTGCCCCCGGCGCCGGCCACGTCGATGATTTTCACCCCCACATCAACCAGGCGTCGCGCTGTAGCTGCGCCAATGCCGTTGCCCACTTCCTTGGCGATCACCGGCACGTCGAGGTGCAGGCACACTTCTTCGATCCGCCGCAACAATCCTTTGAAGTTGGTATTCCCTTCGGGTTGAACGGCTTCCTGTAACGCATTGAAATGCAGCACCAGCGCATCGGCTTCGATCATATCGACGGCGCGACGACATTCATCCACGCCAAAACCGTAGTTGAGCTGTACGGCACCGAGGTTCGCCAGCAACGGGATCGTGGGTGCAACATGACGAACGCGATAGGTGTCCGCCAGGCGCGGATCGACCAGTGCTGCACGCTGCGAACCAACTCCCATCGCCAGTCCAAGCGCCTCGGCAGCTTCGGCGAGCGCCACGTTAATACGTGCCACATCACGTGCGCCGCCGGTCATTGAACTGATGAGGAGCGGCACGCGCATTCGTTTGCCGAGAAACGTCACACTGGTATCAATTTCGGCAAGGTCGAGTTCGGGCGCAGCGTCGTGCGGCAGGCGGTAAGCGGCGAAACCGGTGGTAACCCCTTTAGCGGCAACATCTTCACCCAGCACGATGCGCACATGGTCGAGCTTGCGGCTGATCGTCTGTTCAGATTCGCTCATAGTTTTCCTCGTCGGATGTGTGACCGTTTCGCTCATAGTTTTCCTCGTCGGATGTGTGACCGTCATGATACCAGATTACTGTATGCACTGCGCAATGGATGTGCCACGGGCGGCAGAATCGGCGGTGCTGCTATAATAGTGTGCTGTTTGGGTTGCCTGGAAGCAGGCGAAACGCACGACATACAACGAGGAGAGCGCGTGTGAGTCAGACATCACGGAACAAAAAGGCGCCAGAACCGGCGCCTCAGAGCGTCTCGCCAGCCGGGATTGCGGCTGCGGTTGGCATCATTCTCATCTTTATCACGCTGGGGATCATGCTGGTACGATCCGGTAACAATGCCCGGCAACAGGTTGCTGAACCGACGCCTGCGCCATTTGTGGCTGTGCCAACGGTATCCGGCTACACTCCTGGCGGGCTGCCGGCGGATGTTGCTGCGCGTAATGGGTTTTACACTGCCCCCCCACCAATGAGGATCGACCCGGCGCGAACCTATACTGCAACGATCACCACACCCCGCGGCGATATTGTCATCAGGCTGCGTCCCGATCTTGCGCCGGAAACGGTCAACAACTTCGTTTTTCTGGCGCGTGAAGGGTTCTACGACGGGGTGACCTGGCATCGGGTGCTGCCCGGCTTTATGGCCCAGGGAGGCGATCCGACCGGAACCGGTACGGGAGGACCTGGCTATACAATCAAAGACGAGTTTGCTCCGGACATGATCTTCGACCGCCCTGGAATCGTGGCAATGGCACGAACACCCATGCCCAACAGCGCCGGATCACAGTTCTTCATTACCACCGCACCGGCGCCACACCTGAATGGTCAGTACACCATTTTCGGCGAGGTAATTCAGGGTCAGGAGATTGTCGACGGCATCCCGTTGCGCAACCCGGATGAAAATCCGACCGAACCAGGCGAGCAGATGCTCAGAGTAACGATCACCGAGCAATGATGCTACCTGCGGCGGAAGAGTCCACGTTTTTTCGGCTCTTCGACCGTCTGTCGCAGTTTTGCCAGATCACTCTCGATGCTGCCGCTCGCAACAGGTGTCTCGGTTGTCGGGCGGCTTTCGCTGGAACGCTGCAGCGACGCCGGGATGACCGGCGCGGTCAGCACAGGGAGTGATGCCTCAACAACGCTATCGAGCGCCGGATAGGGCAGAGGTTCGCGCTCGATGCCCAGCGCCATCAGCCACGACCAGAGCGCCTGCTGACGCGCCTGTGCGTCCTCCGGCAGGCGCAACGGTCTTCCGCGGGCATCAATGACCACACCAAGAGTGCTGCCATGGATGGCTGCCAGGTCTGAAGATACTTCCGCACCGGGCGCATTTCTGCCGATCCGCACGCCGGCAGCCGGACGCAGCGTCAATGTGCCGTACCGACCGGGAGGCAGGTTCAGGCGTGCAATTTCGCCGTGAGCAACGCGCACCGTGTGGGTGGCTCTGCCTTCCACGCGCAACTCCGCTTCGACAGCTAGTTCCCCTGGATGACCTTCGCCGAGCGTCGTTACGACGGTTGCCAGCGGAGTATTGTGCATCAGATCGCGTTCAAAAAGGGTCATTGCTGCATCCGGTTCGGTGAAAGCGAGCACACCGCAGGCGTTGATCAAGCCAAGCGCATCGAGATGGAGATCGAGCGCCAGCACGTTCTCTTTCGATGTTGGTTGCAGGGCATCGAGAAGGGTCAGCGTCGTCAGTCCAGGATGCGGCGCATGCCGGAAGACCCCGCCTCCGATGAAGACACGCTCGTAAGCAGCGTCCGGGCGCTCGTCCAGCAACGCCTCTAGCACACACGCTAGCGCCTCGCGTGCAACGGCATACTCGATCAAAAGATCCTCGCGGGTGAGCGGCGGGATGTGTGGACGCAGCATTTTGTTGAGCAGCCAGTGCACCAGATCACGTTCACTGATTGGGAAAGGCAGCCAGCATCGAATAGCTTCGACGCCTCGACGTGCCAGGACTGCGCCGACCCCATACCCGCTGCCGACGCCACCCAGTATTACTGGACTGTAACGCCCCTGGCTACACAGGTGCGCAGTTGTGCTCATTCCACCGACATCCAGTACAAGGACGCCACTCCGGGTCTGTTCGGCGATAAAGCGTGTCATCACTCCGGCCGCATCACACGAAGCGCGCGCCGGCACGCGCGTCAATCCCGATATGCGCGCAAGTCGAGGCATCATCAATCGATCATACAGACGGACGATCTCGCGGCGCACCGGTTCGAGACACTCGATATCGAGCGTTGGTCGGATGTTATCAATGACAATCAGATCGGCGCGTTCTGCCAGCGCAGCCGCAACCCGTTCGCGCGCCTGACTGTTCCCGGCAAAAATAACCGGTCGCCGCGCAAGATGACGCATCTGCTGACCCTGTGTATCGACCTGAATATTCAACGATGCCAGTCCAATAATGTGCGCCAGGCGAACCAGTGACTCCTGCGCGCCCCCCTCGATCCCGCCGACGATCAAAACTGCATCGGGACGAACGCCGAGGAGTGATTGCACCTGCCGTTCGATCCACGTCAATCCTGAGTCGCCGATTACCCCGATCTGATCCTGGCGTACCGCATCGTCGAGCGTGATTGTCTGAAGTATGTGCGTATATGTGGAACGTGTGGCACGCAGAGCGCTCCGCGCTGAAATGTCACCGGCGATTGCGGCAATCACCAGCCCCATCAAGCCGGCGGCGCTGCTGCACACCACTATGCCGTCGACCCCATGACCCTCTGCATTTTTCGGCGTAACTAGCGCACCGTTGTCAATCAGGCGACGACCGGTTTGATCCTCGATATGGTGAGTGGCTTCAAGAATGGCGGATGTCGGATCGTCCGCCGGCGCGAGACCGCCAGGTGCTTCGGATTGGCCAATCAGGCGCGTTTCGCCATCAACAGCGTCAACCAGCCAGACATGGGTCATCACACTGCCGATGTCGGCAATCAGAAGAGCGTGGAGTTTTAGGTCGGACATGCGATACGGTTTCCTGTTCTCAGACGCCAAAGAAACTGCGAACTACCGCCAGCACGAAGTTCAACCGTTCAACCAGTGCGCTCAGATAACTTTGCAGCGCACCGGCGAAGAAAAAACCAAACGCAACCATGATCAGCCAGTGCCCGATCGTGGCTATTCCTTTGAGAATGCGTCCGCTGCGGCTCTCTGGTGGCGTCGTGTAGTAGAAGGACGCAAGCGTCAGAACAGTCCCGATGACCAGCACTGCTACTCCAGCGATGGCGCCGATGTCGTCGGAGGGTGCGCGCGCAGTATCGCGGATCTGCGGCAGTAATGTGCCGATGATCGCACCACCAATCGCCAGCGCTCCTCCAACGCCGAAGACGAGCGCCAGCGGAATGTTCGCCAGCCATGACAGACGCTGATCGCCGGTGATACGCGGCAGGAGTAACACGCCGAGCGCCAGCGGCACGCCGTATAGCCAGATCGCCGGTGGTTCGGCGCTCAACAGCGCCACGGCTGCAGGACGGAGCGCCTGATGGTAGGATACCACGAATGCCAGACCGAGTGATACGCCAACGAACAGATACTGTGCAATACGAAACAGTGGGTTATCGCCCGCGACTCGACTCAAAACCATCAGCGTCAGCGCTACTGCGATGATATTGACGATAGCGTCCTGAGTCATGACCGCCTCCCACGCAGCGCAGCAACACCGACACCTGCCAGACCGACGAGGAGAACAAGGGCAAACAGCAGCGTCGCCAGCCGTTGCTGTGCGATCGACGTGGCGGCCACCGGATCGAGTGAACCGGCGTTCTGGTCAAGTGCAGCATACGCTAGTGCGCCACGGCGCCCGGCGAGCGCGGCAACACCAGGCTGACGCATATATGGTTGCACAATCGGTGCTGCCTCTTCCGGCAGCAGGAAAACGAGTGACACGGGACGATCGCCTGCCTGCGTCTGAGGGTAGACCTGTTCCATCCATCCCTGGACATCGGGTGTATCATCTGCGAGAACGATGATCAGCGACATGTCGTTCAGACGTGTGATAGGGCGACCGGTGTCGACGCCTGTGATCAGCATGCTGCCGGTGGCATCATCACCGCGGTAGTCGCTGCGCAGCACAGTTTGAAAGTCGCGCCCTACCATGCGCAGCGCCATTTCGCCGCCGGGTTTGTAGCCCAACAGGAGGTACCCTTCCCCTTGCTGACGGTAACCTTCCTGACGCAGCGTGTCGAGGAGATCGAACTGCAGCAATGTTCCCTGTGGATCGGTGCTCACCAGGATAAGTTTGACATTCTGCCTGATCAACTGCCCGATCACCGCCTGTTCAAGGGGGCGCAATTCACCAACGCGCCGGGCATCCCACTCGTAGCCGATCAACACAACGTCGTTTGCGCCAAGGGCTGCGATCTGCTGGTGTATCCCCGATGCGCTAGGGATAACCGGCGGCGTTTCAAGTGCCGGAACCAGCCCTGGAACCATGATGGCGACGATAACCAGGATGAGCAGAACCATCGAGAGCATGCGCTCAAGACCAATGCGTTGAAGTGCGCCCGTCGGTTCAGGCAGCGGCATCGGTACCGCTGCCGGAATTGGTTCGGCGGCCAGACGACGCAGAAGGTTGATCGCGGCAACTTGTTCCTCAGTGCGTTTTGGCGCCGGAGGAGGAGGCAGTTTTGGCGTGGTAACTGTCACGCCGGTAATCGTCTCGTCCTCTGCAATGCTGCCAAGACGTGTCAACCAGTCGAGATCGCGCCCGCTGAGAGGAGGGGGTTCCGGTTTTGGCTCCGGTTCGATGCGCAACCATTCCGGTAGATCCATCCCGCTGAGCAGATCGCTGGAGCCACGGGGTGCAGCAGGTTCAGCTGTATATGATCGACCATCATGTGCATCAGGTGATACTGGAACTTCGGCACCGCGCAACCAGTCCGGCAATCCTGTCGCTCCTGCTGACGCATCTGGTGTCCGAAGCCAGTCGGGTAGATCGGACGGTGCTGACGGATGTGTAACGGGTTTCTCTTCTGCCGATGGAACGTCGGGTGTGGACATCGCTCCCGTCAACCAGTCGGGCAGGTCGGTGGCAGGCGGAGCGGTCTCCGCAGCAGGCGCAACCGGCGCAGTGGGCGGTTGGGCAGCGATGTCACGCAACCAGTCGGGCAGGTTGCCTGCCGATTGGGAGCCTTCCGGTGATGCTGTAATTGAAGGTTCATCCCGGAGTAGCCAGGCAGGAAGCTCCTCACCCTGCGATGTGGTTTGCGGAGAGGGTGATGCCTGCGATACATTATCGATCGGCAATTCGCGAAGCCAGTCTGGAAGATGTACCGATTCAACCGGCTCACCGGCAGCGTCAGACGCAAGCGGAAATGCGCTGTCGGCAGGTTGTTCCGGCGGCTGGTTGGATCCGTGGTCAGGTTGTTCGCTAATCAGCCACGACGGAACTTCCGCGTCGCTGCTCGATCCGGTCTGTGGAGCATCCTCTGGCTCACCGGCGAATGCAAAGGGGAGTGGCTCATGCCCGGCTTCCTCTTCAGGTAGCACGATGGAGTCGCGCAACGACTGAAGCCAGGAAGGGGGCGATGCTTCTGGTGGCGCAGTTGTTTCGGTAGGCGGTTGAAGCGTCTGATCGGGAACGGTCAACCAATCTGGCTCTGGATGTGGCGGTTCGGCTGTCTGACTCAACCAGTCTGGTGTAAAGGATGGAGGCGCTTCGTCCTCATCGCGCAGCCACTCAGGCAAGCCAGCAAAGAGCGGAGCACCACCCGCCGGTTGATCAACATCCGGCGGCCTGGGCGGCAAAGGCACATCTTGAAGCCAGGGCGGCAAATGAGGATTACGCTTCGACTGGCTCAACACCGGCTCCCTGGACGCTGATTTCTTCGAAGCGGCGAACCGCCTGAGAGCGTCCATTCATCTCATCAACGATCCAGGTATGGTTGATCGAACCCGATCAATACCCGCACCCCTGCCACCAATGCGCCGATAGCAGCGCCGATCAGTAAGCCGCGCGCACCAGCAAGCACGACATAATCCGAAAACCAGCGTAGACCATCACCGATCAGGGGCGCCAGTTCCAGTTGCGGCAACGCCGTCGCAACGAGCACAACCAGCGCCACTGTGATGATAACCAGTGCATCGGCGGTACGGCGACGCGCTGCGCGCAGCGCTGCGCTCAGGCTAAAGAACGTCAACAATGCCAGCAGCGAACCTGCCAGCGGCGTATAGACCGCACTGAAAACGATGCGAACCGGTTGTTCGATCAGGCTCGACGGTAGAGTAAGGCTGCCGTCCGGGTTCTGCAATGGGTACAGTGTTCCGACAAAGATAACAATGACCATCGCGGTCAGGAGAAGCAGGCTATACCCCCAATCCGCATCACGCCGCCTGACCCGCCCTAGGTGATCACCGGCGACGTTTACCAGACCGACCACCAGCGCCAGCGCGGCGATCAAAGCTGCCCAGTCGAGCGTCGTCTGCGCCAGAAAGCTGACGACCGGCAATGGACCGGTGAAATCGAGCAACACCAGCAGCCCGGCTACACCGGCGACCAGCGTGGCGATCAGGCGTTTTGGATCGCGCAGAAAGGACATCGCTTCACTCCGCGTTATGTCCCGATGAATGGTTGCACCACCTGCCAGAGCGCCAGCGTAATAATCGCCACGATTGCAACCGTGCGCAGGGCATCATGGGTCAGGAGACGCCCCTGCGCTTCGGGCTCGCGTGACAGATACGCTTCGGCGACATACATGTCTTCGCCGATCAGCGATCCCTCACTGGTCAGATAGATAAGGGGCAGAGCCGTCGATGTGGTTGCACCGGCCACCTGGGGTACGCCTTGTTGTGCACCTGACCCGGTTGCCAGCAGCACTTCATAACCGAAACTGCCGATCAACTGACTTACTTCAAAACGCTGCCGCCCATACAGCATACTGACACCAGAAGCATACGCCATTGGGTCCTGCTGTGCCAGCAACTGCACATTGCCAGCATCGTAATCCTGTCCCAGACCGGCGCGCTGATACGCCTGGCGCAGTGTTCCACGCAGCGCCAGATGCGCCACTGCATCACCGGAACTGGCAACCACCGGTATTCCGCTCAATACGGCTTCGGTAGCAGTGCGTTCGGCGGCGAGCAGCCCTGCAATCGTTTCCGCTGTCGTGGCACGTGCACCAATCGCACCGCTGCCCGGTGAAAGGTGGATAGCGTGCCCGGTTTCAGCACCGCCTCCCAAACCTCGCCGGAGTGCGTCGAGCGCATGCAGTGGACGACGACTGAAGGTGCGCCGCCGGTCGAGTGCACGGGCGTGATAGAGGAGCGTCAGGATGATGACAATGAAAACGATCAGGAGCAGAGCAAGCGTTTGCAGGGGGAGATCCACGAACTGCCTCCGCACAATTCTTTACACAGTCGTGCGCTGTGCTGGCTTTGAGTGTAATTCAAATCAAATCGTTTGTCAACAGTCGCGGTGCAGCAAATCCTGTAACACACGCCAGCCGCGTGCGTCACAGAGCGCATCGATCGTGCGGGTCCAGCGGTTTGCGGGAATGAACGGACGCACAAACAGTGTCGCCTGACTGGCAAGGAAGCCGAGCGGAGCGATAACATCGAGCATCATTCGCGCCGGTGTCGTCAATCCGCGCTGTACAATTGCTCTGGCGAGTTGCTCAATTGGTTCGGTGTGCGGTTCTGCCATGGTGTCTGAGAACTGAGAATCGAGAACCGGAAACGAGAGCGGTTAATGCTGATTACGCGGTTCGCGGAAGATAGCGCTGTCGAGCAGGATGGTTACAGGACCGTCGTTCACCAGCGCGACGCGCATCATGGCGCCGAAACGCCCGGTGCTGACCGCAACCCCCAAACGGCGCAATTCGTCGGCAAAGATGTCAACCAGCGGTGCGGCAATCTCTGGCGGCGCAGCATCGGAAAAACTAGGGCGCCGCCCACGCCGCGTATCGGCGTAGAGCGTGAATTGTGAGACAACCAGCGCCTCGCCGCCAGTATCGAGCAGCGAACGGTTGAAGCGTCCCTCCTCATCGGCAAAGATGCGCAAATTGGCAGTCTTTTCCGCCAGCAGTCTCGCTTCCGCCTGACTGTCGCCAATGCCAACCCCAAGCAGGATCAGCAATCCCTGCCCGATAGCGCCGACCACTTCATCGCCAACCGTAACCGAAGCCTGGCTGACCCGCTGCAAAACTGCTCTCATAGAATTATCGTTCCATCGCCTGTGCCAGATCGACCACAGCAATGGTACAGCGCGAAATGCAGATCAGGCGCTCCCGCTCATCGACGATCCGCACATCCCATATCTGGGTTGATTTACCAATGTGCAATGGCGTACCGGTGGCAATGACCTTGCCGTCACGTTTGGGGCGAACATGATTGGCGTTGATCTCCAGCCCAAATGCCGCTTTGCCCGGCGGACAATTAAAGAAAGCGCCGATACTGGCGACTGTTTCGGCAAGCACAAGCGATGCCCCGCCATGGAGATAACCAAGCGGCTGGTGATGATCCGGTGTGACGGGCATCGTTGCAACAATGCGCTGTGGTGATAGCTCCACAATCTCGATGCCAAGCCGGGAAGCCAGACCACCATTAGTGAGTTGAGAGAGATCTGGATGTGACATGCTGAGAACCGAGAACTGAGAACCGAGAACTGAGTTTATTGTAGCATGGATAGCCTTCTGTGCTTGTCGTCTTTGCTGCTTTTGCTATACTGTACATAGGTGATCCGCTCTCCGAATTCCAGAACTGAGGGTCTTATGGCGTATGCATCGTTGATTGGCGCAGAAGTGCGCCGCAAAGAGGATCCGCGTCTGATTTCCGGTGCCGGACGTTACGTTGGTGACATCAAATTGCCCGGCATGCAGTACGTCGCTTTTGTCCGCAGTCCCTACCCCCATGCCCGGATTGGCGCCATTGACCGCTCGCAGGCGCTCCGCGTTCCCGGAGTAACAGCTGTGGTGACCGGTCAGGACCTGCGCGACGCTTCCACCGAAATGTTGTTCGAAGGCAGTGAAGGATCAGATGTGTCGGGTGCAACGTCGCCGCGCCACTCCCACTATCCTCTCTCAATCGAGAAGGTCCGCCATGTGGGAGAAATCGTTGCAGCAGTCATTGCGACCACCCCGGATGCCGCTGCCGATGGTGTTGCTGCAGTTATGGTTGACTGGCAACCACTACCGGCGGTCGTCGATATGGAACAGGCGCTCCGTCCTGACGCTCCACTGCTGTTCGAGGGAGCACAGAACAATATCGACCATGTCTGGCAGCGCAAACGTGGCGATGTAGAAGCGGCATTCGCCAGTGCGCACCGGATCGTGAAACTCCGCATGACCAGCCAGCGACTGGCAGGGGTACCTATGGAAGGACGCGCCGTGCTCACCGCACCCGATCCGACAACTGGGGGGCTGACCGTCTGGACCAGCACCCAGGCGGCGCACTGGATCCGGCGCGATCTGGCGAAGATGCTGGGGATGCCCGAAAACCAGATCCGCGTGATTGCGCCCGATGTCGGCGGTGGCTTCGGCGTCAAGATCGGGCTGTACCCCGAAGAAGCGGCGCTGGCGGTGTTGACACGCCGTCTGAGCATCCCGCTGCGCTGGGTCGAGACACGCCTGGAACACATGCAGGCTACGACACATGGACGCGCACAGGTCGCCGAGTATGAGGCAGCAGTGACTGCCGACGGTATCGTGACGGCATTGCGCGCCCGTGTGGTGGCCGATCTTGGCGCATATCCGGTATCGGCAGGCATTCCCGACCTCACCGGGATGATGGCAGTGGGAGTATATCGGATTCCGGCCGTCGATTATGAGATCACCTGCGTCTACACCAACACGACGCCGGTTGCCGCGTACCGTGGCGCGGGTCGTCCGGAAGCCGCATACTACATCGAGCGCCTGATGGACACGATTGCGCTCGAACTGAACCTTGACCCGGTTGATGTGCGTCGGCGCAACTTCATTCCGCCCGAGGTATTCCCCTACAAAACTCCGACCGGTCCGCTGTACGATAGCGGCGATTACGACAAGCCGCTGAGGAAAGCGCTCGAAGTCGGGCGCTACGCCGACCTGCGCGCCGAGCAGCAGCGACGCCTTGCGGCGCGCGCTGCGGGCGAGCGTGTGCCGTTGCTGGGCATCGGTATTGCCTGCTATGTCGAAATGTGTGGCTTTGGTCCCTTCGAAAGCGCGCATGTGCGCGTCGAACCGTCTGGAACGGTCACCGTTATGACCGGCATCTCGCCGCACGGTCAGGGAAATGCCACAACGTTTGCGCAGATTGTCGCCGACCAGCTGGGCGCCGATTTCGACAGCGTGGTGGTGATCAGTGGCGATACAGCAATGACCCCGATGGGCAACGGTACGATGGGTAGTCGTAGCCTGGCGGTCGGTGGTGGCGCGCTGGTGCGCGCGCTCACGCAGGTGCGCGAGAAAGCGCGCCGGATTGCTGCTCATATGCTCGAAGCCGCGCTCGACGATGTGGTCTTCGAAGAAGGACGGTATCACGTCAAAGGTGCGCCCGACAGCGGCCTCACACTGGCGCAGATCGCCGAACGCGCCTACTCTGACGATCTGCCCGATGATGTCAATCCGGGGCTGGAAGCGACCGATTTCTTCAAGCCGCCGGCATTGATCTACCCCTTCGGTGCGCACCTGGCGGTCGTCGAGGTCGATCCCGACACCGGGATCGTCACCGTGCGCGACTACGTGAGCGTCGATGATTGCGGTCCACGCATCAGCCCAATTATCGTCGCCGGTCAGGTGCACGGCGGGCTGGCGCAAGGCATTGCGCAGGCGCTATTCGAGGAAGTGGTGTATGATGAGAACGGTCAGTTGCTCAGCGGGTCGCTCATGGATTACACGCTTCCGCGCGCCGATGATCTGCCTTCATTCGTCGTCGAGCAGACCATCACTCCAACGCCGCACAATCCACTGGGCGCCAAAGGGATCGGCGAAGCGGCAACGATTGGCTCGACACCGGCAATTGTGAATGCGGTGGTGGACGCACTGAAGCATCTGGGTGTGCGGCATATCGACATGCCATTGCGATCCGAAAAGATCTGGCGCGCAGCTAACCCGTAAACGGACTGCCTCAACGCTACAAAGCAGAAGCGCCCCGGCGGGCAAAGGAGAACGCTCATGGGTCTCGGTCAGTTGTTCGGTAAGGATAAGGACAAGAAGGAAGAGGAGAAGTCGGAACAGCAGAAACTCGGTGAGACGATCAAGAATCTGAGTGATCGGATCTACGAGTTGCAGAAGCAACTGAACCAGCGCAACTCTGAGATCGATCAGTTGACGATGCAACTGTCCGAGGCGCAACAACAGGCCGACGCCGCCAGGGGTGCGGCCGGTGCGGAACAACTGGCGCTTTCCGCAACTCAGGACGCTTTGCGTGATGCAAATGCGCGTATGCGTGAACTTGAGGCGCAGATTGCGCAACTGGCAAAAGAAAAGGCTGCGATGGAAGAGCAGGCAAAGAGCGCAGGCGCTGCCATCGCCGAAATGGCAGGCGGCAAGCCGGGTCTGGCGGTCGGCGCAACAGCATGGGTTCAGCAGGCGGGCGGCAAGAGCCTGCGTCGGCGCAGCGCACCTGGTCTCAATACTCAGGTCTACGACGGTCTGGCGCCGGGCACGCAACTGACCCTGCTCGAAGGTCCGGTTGCTGCTGATGGGTACCACTGGTGGCGGATCCGCGCCGCCGATGGACGCGAGGGATGGGTAGCCGGCGAAGAATTGGTGACCAGCCCTGAGTGACGTGCCTAACAGTGCTTCGATCGATGCAAAGCCGCAGGGTTCACCCAGAGAGGTCCTTGTGGCGTTTGTGCGTCTTGGGTTGACGTCGTTCGGTGGACCAACGGCGCATCTGGGGTATTTTCGAGAGGAGTTCGTCATCCGGCGAGGCTGGCTGGATGATTGCACGTATGCAGACCTGGTGGCGCTCTGTCAGTTTCTCCCAGGTCCGGCAAGCAGTCAGGCAGGTATTGCGATCGGCATGCTGCGCGCCGGTCTTGCCGGTGGTCTGGCAGCATGGCTAGGGTTCACGCTGCCCTCAGCGCTGATCATGATCGCAGCGGCGTATGGCATCGCAGCGCCAGGTGTCGATAGTACAGCGCTGCGTGGCTTGAACATTGTCGCAGTGGCCGTTGTCGCTCAGGCGGTGTGGGGCATGGCGCGCACACTGTGCCCCGATCGTGAGCGGGCGACAATCGCGCTGATCGCGGCAGTGATCCTGCTTATCTGGCAGGGCGCTTTTGCGCAGATATTAATCATTGCTACCGCCGGACTGGCTGGCTGGCGATTGCTCCATGGCGGCGCGCCAGCGGCAGCGCACCCACCGACAGTATCGTTCGATCGGCGCATCGCAATGGGGTGCTGGATTGGCTTTTTCAGCCTGCTGTTCGCGCTGCCGCTGGCGCGTGCGGTCCTCTCGTGGCATGCGCTGAACGTGTTCGACAGTTTCTACCTTGCCGGTGCGCTGGTTTTTGGTGGCGGGCATGTCGTCCTCCCCCTGCTCCACGCTCAGGTTGTGCCCCCAGGGTGGGTGAGTGATACCCGGTTCATCGCCGGGTATGGTCTGGCGCAGGCAGTGCCTGGTCCGTTGTTTACCTTTGCAGCATACCTCGGCGCAGTGCAGACGCCGCCTCCGAATGGTTGGGTAGGAGGCATCCTGGCATTGCTGGCGATCTTTCTCCCTGCCTGGCTGCTGATAGTTGGTGCGCTTCCTTTTTGGGCATGGCTGCGTGCCAGAGAAGGCTTTCAGGCAGCGCTGCGCGGCATTAATGCCGCAGTCGTCGGCATTTTGCTCGCCACACTCTACACGCCGGTGATGACCAGTGCTATGATTGAACCGTTCGATGCTGCACTCGCGCTTGCCTGCTTCGGCATGCTGACGGTGTGGAAACTGCCGCCATGGGTGGTTGTCGGTATTGCCGGAGGCGTTGGGTGGGCGCTGAGTGTGGGCGCTGGAGTGTATTGAGGGCAGATATGCACGATCGCGTATTCATGGTTCATGGCATCGATTGTGCCAACTGTGCACGCACCCTCGAAATCAGTCTTACCCGGCTCGACGGTATCGAAACGTGTGAACTCAACGCCGCCACCGGACGACTCCGGATTCTTGGGACGGTCGATACCGCCACGATTATAGCGCATCTGCGATCACTGGGGTATGAAGCGGCGCCGGCGGATGATGTCGGCGCAGCACCGGCATCATCCGTATCGTTCTTCCGGTTTATGTGGCAACGATCGGATACACGCCTGGCGCTGATCGGTGCGATAATGATTGCTCCGGGCATTGTCCTGCATGAACTGCTTGGATGGCGCGCCATCTGGATCGATGCGCTGGCATTTGTTGCACTCGTGAGCGCCGGTATTCCAATTGCACGCAGTGCCTGGCGTTCGTTGTTCGCCAGTCGCACAATCTCGATCAATGCGCTGATGACCATCGCTGCAATCGGAGCCGTGATCATCGGAGCGCATGTCGAAGCCGCTCTGGTCATGGTGTTGTTTGCCATTGGTGAGGCAATCGAAGGGTTCACTGCTGCACGCGCGCGCGAAGCCATTCGTTCGTTGATGACCCTCGTTCCCGAAACTGCTCTGCGTCTCCGCGACGGGTATGAAACCAGGACACCGGTCGCCGAACTGGAGATTGGCGACGTCATCGTTGTGCGTCCTGGGGAACGGTTGCCAATGGATGGTATTGTGCGCGCTGGAGTATCGCACGTCAATCAGGCGCCGATCACCGGTGAGAGTGTGCCGGTCATCAAGACGCCAGGAGCGGAAGTGTATGCCGGGAGCGTCAATGGCGAAGGTGTACTCGAGGTGACGGTCACTCACCAGGCAAACGACAATACTATCAGTCGCCTGATTCGTCTGGTACAGGAAGCGCAGGATCGTCGCGCGCCGGTGCAGCGCCTGATCGATCGCTTCGCAGCCTGGTATACGCCGGCAGTGGTTGCCTTTGCTGCACTCACTGCCGTCATTCCGCCGCTGCTGTTCAGACAACCGTTCTGGAACCCGTCGCCGGACGAAACTGGCTGGCTCTACCGCAGCCTGACGCTGCTGGTGATTGCGTGTCCCTGTGCACTCGTCATCAGCACGCCGGTGAGTGTGGTCAGTGCATTGAGCGCCGCTGCGCGCGCCGGCGTGCTGATCAAAGGCGGAGCAGTGCTGGAGACGCTCGGTCGCGTGCGTGCTGTTGCCTTCGATAAAACCGGGACGCTGACCACCGGCAGACCGGCGCTCGTCGCAGTACGCTCGGTTGAATGCCGCGAGCCAGAACAGCACGAGGAGGGCAGTTGCGCTGCATGCACGACGCTGCTCGAACTTGCCTGCGCCGTCGAGCAACGCTCCGAACATCCTCTGGCGCACGCGATTATCGATGCAGCGCGTATGCGTGGAATCATGCAGAGTGCACCACGCGCCACATCGGTCACAGCGTTGCTGGGTCACGGGATCGTGGGAGATGTGAATGGACGCACCGTGCTCATTGGCAGTCATCGTTACTTCGATGAAATGGTGCCACACCTGTCCTCCTTCTGTGATCGCGCCGAGCAGGATGTCGGCGCCGGTCGTATACCGCTGCTGATCAGCGTCGATGGAGCGTTTGTCGGTATGTTGAGCATTGCCGACACGGTTCGTCCTGAAGCGCGCGAAGCCATTATGCGTCTGAGACAGGCAGGGATTCGACGGGTCGTTATGCTGACCGGTGACCGTCAGGAAACAGCACAGGCAATCGCTGCCAGGATTGGTATCGATGATGTGCGCGGCGGGATGCTGCCGGAGCACAAGGCGGCAGCAATTGCAGAACTCCAGCGCACCTGTGGCGCTGTGGCAATGGTCGGAGACGGCATCAACGATACTCCCGCCCTGGCATCGGCCACCGTCGGGATCGCAATGGGCGCTGCGCATGGCGGCACGAATCAGGCAATGGAAACCGCCGATGTCACCCTCGTCAGCAACGACCTGCGCCGGCTGCCGTTCGTGTTCGATCTGGTGCACGCTATGCAACGCACGATTGTGGTCAATATCGTCTTCAGCATTGGCGTGAAGGCCGTGTTTCTCGTTATTGCCGCGTTGGGCTGGAGCACCATGTGGATGGCAGTACTCGCAGATATGGGGACGTCGCTGCTGGTTACGCTGAACGGTCTGCGGTTGCTGAGGTTGCGCTACAACCGGGAGTAAGCCGAAATTTATTTCGGCGCGAATGGGAAGCAGTTCCACTCTGATGTGAACCGCGGTCAGATGATACCCGGACCACTCCTTGACCACTTAGACATACTACCGATCAGGGAGGGGCTGCTTCTGCGTCGGGGGCCGGCCGCGACCGCCATAGTCCGGAAACTGTCTCCACGTCTCGACCAGCGCGGTGCGATAGTCGCCTTTGCCATCCGTTGCCATGGGCGGTGGCGTATCAGGATGCCCACGCTGCTTCAGTTGAGCCATCAGTTCGTGCGCCACCTCCTCCTCGGTCTTGCCAATCGCCCGACCAACGCGCAGTCGCGTATCGGTATCGAGCGTGCTACCGCGCCAGAACGTGCCCCGCTCGTCCGCATGCGTATCGTAGTTCAGGTTTCGCATCAGGTCGAGTGAATCTCCTGCGCTGCCCGTAAGCCCGAGAGGTACGCACCGTGGGCGGTTCCGAAATACCTGGGGTGTACCGCCTCACCTGCAAAGAACACCCGGCCCTCCAGCGGCGCCGCCAACGTCTTCCGCGTGGCTGGCGTCGAGCCGACCGCGTTGTAGGAATACGACCCTGATGCAAACGGGTCTTGCGCCCAGCGCGTGATCTGAAAACGGGTCGGGTCAGGAATTCGGTCGCCGAAGATGGTTTGCAACGTTCGCATCGCACTAGCCACGACTTTCTCATCGGTCAGTGCCTCGATTGCTCGGCCGTGATCGGCGGCATTGAAGCCAACTAGCACAGGCTTCCTGGTCGTGCGCCAGAAACTGACCCACTCGGTCCAGACCCCGTGCTCGGTTGGGATGTACGCCAGCCAGTCGACATCCCTGGGCCAGAAAGGCTTCTGGAATAACAAGAAGCATTTGTTCAAAACGCCGACTCCGAGTTTGCCAATCGCGTCTCGTTTGTGGCGGGGCAGATCCGGCGTGAACGTCACCGTGTTCGCTTGTAACACACCCAGTGGCAATGTTACGGCGACGCAATCGGCTTCGAAGTTGGAATCCTGAGTAATGACACGAACGGGCGACTTGACCCACTGCACTTCGCGGACGATCTGCCCCCGCATGATCGTCAGCCCTTTCGCGAGGAAGTCGGTGATGGTGCCTAAGCCACCAACGCATAGGGCATCATCGCCACCAAAGGTCTCGTCTGCGTCGTACCAGTGTGCCGACAGATACAACGCACTTCCCGCATACTCGTGCTCGATCTCGGAACTGAGGATGAAATGCGCAAACCGCCGCTCTTCGGAGTCTTTGGCGAACCCTCGGACGACTGGCTCGATGGCCTGCCAGACGGATACGTCTTTGTCCTGTTGTTGGGCGCGCTGGATGGATTTGAACAGTAGTGATCGCACCTTGTCGAGTCGTGTTTCGTCCCTATCGGTGAGCAACTTGCCCGATGTGTTGTAGATGACCGTACGGTCGGAGCGCGTGACGAGCAGTTGGGCACCGATCTCGCCGACCAGCGCGTTGAGCGGGTTCCCACGCACACCGTGTATCCAGGATGCCCCCAGATCGAGCGGTATATCTTTCCATGCGGTACTGGTCCACACCCGCCCGCCGACTCGGTTGCGAGCTTCGACGACAACGACGTCGTGTCCCAGGGCTTGCAGTCGGTTCGCGGCCGCCAACCCCGCCAAGCCCGCCCCGATGACCACGACGCGCTTCTTGCCCTGCAACTTCCCGCAACGTCGATCACCGGCGAACGCCCGGCTCGACAGCTCGAGCATCGCCATCGTCATCAGGTTCATGAACTGTCGTTTGTTCATGGAAAGTCTTGCCTCCGTCGTCGAACGACACAGCTCCGCAGCGGCGGGGCACTGACGCGATAGATTGGTTCGGCGTTCGTGCGGCTCCTGGTTTCCAAAATCGCCCCGCTTCCATCGGTCGCCTGCATGCGGTGTTAGCCCGCAGTGAACAAGCTATGAAAGCAGATCAACATCATGCGTGAAAAGCGCACGTCCAGGTCGAGTGGCACGATCGAGTAAGTCAGGATCGTCCAAACGGCCGCCCATCATTCTCTCGCCACGACGGTGTCGTACAACCCGTAATGGGTCAGTCCGCGGTGGCTCTCGATGCCCGTGTAACGCAGCGACGCGTCTTCGTACCGCCGGAACGCGAAGACGGCTTGATTCATCTGCTCGGTGTTGAAGACCTTGAGCCGCACCAGCAGGTGGAAGTCCTCTACCGTGAGGCCCGTTACCGCCAGGAACAAATCCGGCTCCAGCCGGGTGATCACGTCTTGCAAGGTGTTCTCGCGGAAGTCGGTCAGGTACATGAAGGCCGGGATGAGCGTGGCAAACTTAATCAGCTTCTCCTGCACCAGCTTGCGCTTGGACT
>DAOUBK010000081.1:0-61660 GCA_034432635.1 Roseiflexus sp. | reverse complement strand
ACCCCCGCGGCGCGCGTCCGCCAAACGACCAAGCGCATCAGAAAGCGGCCTAGCAAAAACCCTCCACCTGAGAGGCATCATTCCCCCGGGAGAAGGGTTCAAGGGCGGACAGAATCTGTGAGCTAACACAACTCCTGCCACATCGGGACACCCTGGCGCGGGACGCTGCTCCCCTTTCCTGCAACACGCTATGCATGACCCATACGTTACGTGTCACCAGCGGCAGGCGAGGTTGAGCGCAGGAGTTGCCAGGTCGCGGCGACGTCGCGCAGGCGGCGCAGCCCGCGCCAGATAGTCGTCACACCCGGCTCCCCATTGTGGTTGCGTCCCAGGAACCCGCCTAGTCGGACAATCCACCGAACCGCGTCGTGCAGAGTCGGCGGCGTGGCCGATGGGATCGGGGTGGTGGGGACGACACAATAGAGCGGCCTGCTGCGCATGCGGTTCCAGGGCGAGCGCGCCCGCGGTGTCGGAATTCTGACGCGCCGCATCGGTGAGCCACACCAGGCGCCACGCCACGATGCACGAGGTTGCCACGGCCCGCTGCATCCGTTCCGCGTCTTCCCGTTGGAGTTCCTCCAGACGACACCCGCTTGTGAGGACGACGTGCGAGCGTTCCCCCAACCACCGATGACGGTCCCAGCGGACACGCCGGAGCGCCGCTGCCAGGGTGGTGACCGGCAGCGTGGTGCGCACCAACCAGCCCACGGGGTACGCCCCAGGAGGCGGATGCTCCGCTTCCGCCAGGACGACGTGGAGCGGCAGCGGCGGCAACGAAGCGCGCTGCCACTGATGACGCGGCGGGAGGAGCGTCAGGGGGCGCGTGCGCACGGTGACGGTAGCCGGGCGTGGCGGTCGGTCATCCGTGCGCTGCAACTCAATGGTCACGTGTCCGCACATCGGGCGCCAGCGAATGGTCGGACCCGGCTCCCTGGCGTCATGCTGCACCCGGCGATGATGCGTCGCCCGGATCAGCAGCTGGTCGCCTGGCCGGCGCGGCGCCGCACCCAGGTCATCGATGTCCACTTCCCGATCAGCAACGGTGCTGACCGTAACGTCGATCGGGACGGCCGGTTGCGTGGCGGCCTGCGCCGTGAGCCGTCGTTGACTCGCCGTGGTGTTCGTTTCCCGCTGCCGCCGCCGCTGCCGTGTGCCGATCGCGTCCGGGTCGCGGGCCCATACGTCCTGGTAGATCAGCCCCAAGGGAACGCCGGCGCTGCGCACCGCCAGGGCGGCGTGCACCGTCACCGCCTGTGAGCGCGCCTGGTCGAACGGCTCCAGCCCGCGGGTAGCCGGATGCCGGATGACGTTTCGATCGGTCAGGTCCTGTATGCCCGGCATCCGGGCGTGCGCACGCCCGCGTGCCACCGTTGTGTGGTCATGCGCCGCCCACATCGCCGCTAGGGTGATCCGACCCGAACGCCAGAACCGAGAGGCCCCGTTGGTGGCTGCCCAGCGCTCGCACGCCGGCAACGCGCTGGCGGTCGGCGGCGCCGCCAACGCTGCGACCGGGCGGAGCAGACACCGATTCACGCGGGCAGCACCGCATCGGGCGTAGCGCAGTTCTTGTACCGACCACGATGGCAGCGTCGCGGCACGTTGCCTCCTGTGCGATTACTCCTCATACAACGACCACAACCTGCACGTGAATCCGAGGTATGGGTCATGCATAGCGCGTGCACGGGAGAGGGACCGGGGGTGAGGGCATTCAGAGCTTCTCCAAGCCCTATCTCCCGCGCACGCTCGCGTGTTCTGTCCGCCCCTGAAGGGAGAAGGGAAAGGTGTGCCATCCTGATGATCAGAACGGGCGATGGAACCCGGAGACCTGTCGAAAAACCTGTCCCCGCAAGCCATTGACGGCGTCCCCGTCACCGGTCAGTCGTTGCAACACGCTCTCTCTCAGGTCGGGTTCCGGCACGATCTGCGCTCCCCGCTGCACTTATTCGTGGTGCGTCCGGCGCGGGCAACGCTGTGGTCGACGCGCTGCCGAGCGGGGATGACGTGGGAGCGGCAATCCAAGTGCGCCGTTGAGCGGGGTGGCACAATCGCGCTCGAATGTGGGTGTATGCACCGGAGATGTTGCAGGCAGGCGCAACCAGCGCGGTGGATGAGCTGATGCACGGGTACGTATCGGAAAGAACGGAATGCGCATAGATACCTCACTAAGAAACATCTGCGGACAGATCGGAGGCGCAAGCGCACAGCGGCGCACTGCCGTCCGGATCGTCCGCAGATCACGATCCTTGGGTCTGCTGAAGGCTGCCATGTACCCGCGTCTAGGGGACGCGGTCGCCGTCGACGAGCAGGTGCTGAATAATTCGGAGCGATTGACGGAGATGACGGGTTGGGAAGCGCTCGTAGCTGCACGTCAGATGGCGCTGGAGGCTTTCCAACCGCTGGCGGGAGACAGGAATGACATCGCCGGACGACGGCGCGCCGGCAGGAACCGACGGGTCGCGGCGGTCAGGTGGGACGGGAGGAGCAGGGACGCGGATGTGCGGTTCCATACCACGGTGTCTCCTTTCTCATACTGAGTGCGCGGCAAGGCGCGACTACGGTTCTGTTCCACCTTATGACAGCGTATGCCGCTTGCTACGGACGGTAGGATAGCATTAACCTATACTTAATGAAAGAGGTCATTGTGCCCAACCATCGTTGGACAAATAGGCGATGAGAGAGTAGTACCAAAGTCATAGCGGACGGCAAGTCTGTCGTGCGTTGACGTCGCTCTGCGCTTGCAGCGGTGAGTACCGGAGTCATAGCAGACGGTGAGTCTGTAGCGTACAGGTGGGAAGTAACGGAACAGGAGTGCATCAGATGCCACGGGATAGCGAACAATGTCAGGCAACCTCCAGATGTGTCACGCACCGTGCGATAGTCTACCGGTGAACCATCGATGAGTGCATTTCGCATGTCCCAATAGAAACGACAGGCAGGGTCATCGCTATCGTTCGACGAGCGAAGGTTCTCACTGCCAGCTATAATCAAAAGTGTGCTATCGCAATAGCGTGTCAACAGAGGCTCATCCGGTGAGGAGAGACCTGTGAGTCCACCGAGGGATGGTGCGCCGGAGGGTAACAACATTCGTATCGCAATCCAGAGGATGCGTCTCTGAACCAGGGCAGCCCGGTGTGCGCCGGAAGTGGAGAAAGATCTTACCCGTGACCCGGTTGAAGGCAGTGAACAGTAGCATGTGACTGGTGTGTACCAGAAGAGGAGAAAGCCTCTGCCTGTGACGCATTCAACTGCTCGTGTGTGAGACAGCTCTGCGACGGGGGACGTCATGAGCAGGGAGTGCCGCGGTTCGTAAATAGACGGAAAAGGGTTTCGCTTGTGACGACACGAGCGTGGACATGCTTTCCATCCGAGAGTATACTTGACGACCAATCGTCGGAGCGGCAGGCATCAACAGATTGTTTGATAGGGAATAATGAACCTGGGGTTCTTTTCTATGAGCGACGCACGCACGCCGACCACTCCATTGATCTTCAGCGGTCACGAGACCTTTGCCCTGCGAAGCACATGGCTCAAGAAAGCGTTCGACCTTTTGATTGAGAATCCTGCGCTCTTCTTTCAGGATGATGCTTTTGTGATTTTAGGGGTCGGCAAAAACATGGCACAATCGATCCGGTATTGGGGTCGGGTTTGTGGTATATTTGAGCGCGCTCCTGATGAATCCAGACACGTTATCACCGATCTGGGAAGAAAATTGCTATCCGACGACGGATGGGATCCCTTTCTGACAACGCCGGCGGCAAGCTGGCTGTTGCACTGGCGTGTCGCTGCACACCCCGAAGCAGCGTTCACCTGGTATTATACGTTCAATCTGCTGAAAGGCGGCGAATTCACCATCGATGGGCTGGCGCAGCAGATCCGAGGATATATCCGCGCACGTAATCTGCGCGAACCCTCCGATATGACCCTCAAACGTGATATTGCGTGTATGCTGGATTGCTACCGCCAGCCGGGAAAAAATCGTATGCTGCACGAGGGGGAAGATGTATTATTGTGCACGTTAACCCGACTCGGATTGGTTCAAGAGATGCCAGGGCAGCGTGGCAGCTACTATCTGGTCTCTGGTAAACAGGAGAGTCTGCCCGATGCTCTGGTCGCTTATGCGATTCTCTCAATGCTGCAGGTTTTGGGTCGGCAGACCATTGCCTTCAGTGATCTGGCGTATGCTCCCCGGTCACCGGGACGGATATTTCGCCTGGAAGAAGATGCATTGCTGCGTCGTTTGTACCGATTGGACGAGATAACCGGTGGGCGCGCATATTATACCGACCAGGCAGGTATTCGACAGGTAGCCTGGCTTAATGTCAACGAACCTGGCTTGGCAGACATACTGCTCGAACAAGCCTTCAGCAACGAGTCATGACAATTGCAATTGAACCTTCGCAAGCTTTTTCGCTTTCAAATCGTTTTATGCGCTCCATCCATCTGGTGCGCGACTATTCCCTTCAGGGTATCGGAGTACGAGACTATCAAGTCACTCCGCTCGTCTTACAGACGCTGGAGCGCATCGTCGCTGGATTGCATCCAGAATCTGCATCACGCGCGTTTTCGATAATTGGACCGTATGGGTCTGGGAAGTCTGCATTTGGCGTCTTCCTGGCATATTTTCTGCACAGAGATTTGTCAGGAAGACAACGTTTGATCACGGAATACAGTACTGGCAGCATTCCCGATCCATTACTTTTCGACGCTCCTTCTCTGTTGCCGGTACTGGTGAGCGGGAACAACGCCTCCCTGCGCACTGCTATCCTGGAAGCGCTCGCCCGTCTCTTAGCCACGCTTTCGCCATTGCGGGATCGGAGGCTCAAGCTGCCGCGATTGCTGGTCGATGCAGCACGTGATCCCGACATTGATCCGCAGCGTGTTGCTGATCTTTTTCAAGAAACCAGTCTCCTGGTAAAGCAACGCACTGTATTTCGCGGGTTAGTCTTGATCATCGATGAGCTTGGTCAGTTTCTCGACTATGCTGCACGCCAGCGCCACACCGGTGATCTCTTCGTCTTGCAGACGCTTGCCGAAACAGTTGCACGAAGTTCAACCACGATTGATCTCGTTGTTACCATTCTGCATCAGGCGTTTGATCAGTATGCCGGGAGCGTAAGCGCTACCCGTCGTGACGAGTGGGCGAAAGTCCAGGGGCGATACATTGAGTTACCATTCCAGGAACCCCCCTCGCAACTTATACGCATGGTCGGGCGCGCTCTGCGCCCATCATCAGGTGATCCGTTTGCACCTATACGTCGTCGATGGGCTGAGACCGTCGCCCTTGAGTCCTGGTGTTTGGGTTTGTGCCCGACTGACATGGAAGAGCATGAATGGTGCGATCTCGTTGCACAAGCCTATCCGCTTCATCCGACCGTCTTGCTGGCCCTTCCTCACCTGATGCGTCAGCTCGCGCAGAATGAGCGATCACTCTTCGCGTTCCTGACGTCCAACGAACCGTGGAGTGTGACCGATTTTCTGACATCGTCTGCAGCAGACCAACAGGGTACGATACCTGTCTATCGACTGACCCACGTTTATGCATACGTTGCGACAAACCTGGGTGCCGGTCTCTTCACTCATGCACGCGGTCAACGCTGGGCAGAGATCGCTGAAGCACGCACGCTGCTAGCTGACCGCGATCAGGAATTAACCGATGTATTGACGACTATTGGGGTATTGAACGCGCTGGGACAGCATCGAAGTTTACGAGCACGTCGCAGTATCATTTCCTTCGCGCTTACCGATCAGACCAGTCATGAACGCATCGAACGCGCGCTTGCCGAACTGGAAGCCTGCAAACACGTCACCTATCGGCTACATCGCGACAGTTTCGTTCTGTGGGAAGGTAGCGATCTTGACCTCGACGGAATGAGGCAGGAGGCCTGGCGGGAGGTAGAAGACCGGTATACGCAGGTGCAATTGCTGCAACGCTATGCACCAACAACGCCATTTGTCGCGCGACGACACAGTTACCGCACCGGTGCTGTGCGCGCGTTTCGTGTTCGTTTCGTCGATAGCGGCATGCTGCACGAAGTGCCTGGTTCTGCGCATGATGTGCTGAACGAAGCGGACGGCGAAGTTGTGTATGTCTTTCCGATTGATGATGATGAGCAGGTGCGCGCGGAAGCGTGGGCACTACATCCTGATCGTATCATCGAACCATGGCGGATTGTTGTCGTCCCGTTGCGTATGTATGCAATCCGCGAATTGTTGCGCGATGTCGCCGCGCTTGAGCAGGTTCTGCACAACCGTCCTGAACTGGAACGTGACCGTGCTGCCCGACGTGAAGTGTCTGCTCGTCTCGCCGAAGCTCAACAGGCATTGAACGTGGTGATACATGATGTGTTCGGCTGGAAGAATAGTCGCTGGTTCTGGCGTGGTCAAGAAATTGGTATCACCTCTGCGCGCCTGGTCGATGAAGTGCTCTCTCAAGCCTGCGATACAACATATGCGCTCACACCGCATTTCTGGAATGAACTGATCATTCGTCGGCAGTTGTCGTCGTCCGCAGCGAAGGCGCGCCGCAACCTCATCGAAGCGATGGTGCTTCATGAGCACGAGGAACTGCTGGGACTGACCGGCTTTCCGCCCGAACGGGCTATCTATGAGAGCATCTTGCGTCAGAGCGGTCTCCATCGTTGTCGGCGGCCCGGAGCCTGGGGCTTTGGACCGCCATTTGACGACGACCCCCTGCGTGTGCGACCAACGTGGGATGCTATTCAGCAGTTCTTTGCGTCAACCGAAGATGGCGCGCGCCCGTTGACTGAATTGTATGCCCGACTTGAAGCGCCGCCATACGGTATCAAGTCAGGCGTGTTGCCTATCCTTATGATCGCTGCCTACCTGGAGCGCGCAGGGGAACTGGCAATCTATGAGCATGGCAACTATGTGCTGCAACCGGATATAGCCCTGTTCGAGCGGATGCTCCGCCGACCGGGGGATTTCAGTGTTCGTTGCAGCCGGGTGATTGGCGCCCGCGAGCAGGCGCTTCGCTATCTGACTTCAGCTCTCGCTCCTGACGTGCCAGAACAATCTGGGCAACCGAAGTTGCTCGATGTGGTGAAGCCGCTTTTTCGCCAGATCACCCGTCTGCCTGCCTACGCGCGGACAACACGCCGGCTTAGCGATCGCGCAATTGCTGTGCGTCAGGCATTCCTCAAAGCGCGCGCGCCTGATGAATTGCTCTTTGATCTCCTGCCTCGTGCATGTGGTTTGGCGCCACTTCTCGCAGGTGATTCATTGCAAGATGACACTATTGATGTCTTCTTTACTACACTACGCAACGCGCTTCGAGAACTTCAGGAGGCCTACCCGCGTCTCATTGAAGAGGTCGGTGATCAGATTCGACGGGCATTTGGTAGCACAACAAGCGGCAGTATGCTGCGTGAAGAACTCCTGCGCCGATACACAGCTGTTGCGCATCTTACTGGCGACTCAACCGTGCGCGCACTTGGCGTGCGGTTAGAGCACGCTGGACCAGGAAACGCCTGGATTGAAAGCGTGGCTGCGCTTATCGGTCGTAAACCGCTCGATGCATGGAATGACGACGATGTCAAAGAGTTCCGTTCCCGGATTACGGAGGTCGGGCGTCGCTTCCAGATCGCTGAAGAGATTGCGTTCGTACAGGAGGCACCCACGCAGGAAGCGCCGGTGATGCGCATTGGGATTGCTGATCGACACAGCGAATACCGCCGCATTATTCGTCTGACGAATCCGCCACCCGAGCTAGAACAGTTGCGTGTCGAGTTACGCACGCTTTTGCGGCAATACCCTATGCTGAGCGACGAGCACCATGCTGC
This sequence comes from Roseiflexus sp., assembly GCA_034432635.1. Taxonomy (GTDB): domain Bacteria; phylum Chloroflexota; class Chloroflexia; order Chloroflexales; family Roseiflexaceae; genus Roseiflexus. The sequence goes on along the minus strand of DAOUBK010000081.1, from coordinate 53,861 downwards.
GGCGCTAGCAGAGGTGCTTCAGGAGTGGTTGCAGTCGGACGGGTCAACCGGCGATGCGGCTTCTTAGGGGAATAGGAGCGGCGGCGAGTATTAAATCAAAAGCGAGGAGGATACCGTGGCAAAACAGACCGAACCGGATTATGCATCACGCCCAGGGCGCCATATCGTATCGCTGAGCGGCGGAAAGGACAGCACTGCTTTGGCGGTTTTTCTACGCGATAAAATCCCGCAACTGGAGTATGTCTTCTGCGATACACACGAGGAGTTGCCCGAAACCTACGACTATCTAGACCGATTAGAGGCCTTCCTCGGACGCAGAATCACTCGCCTGAACGCTGAACGCGGATTTGAACACTGGCTGCGGGTCTTTAACGGTGTGCTCCCCTCGCCGCAGGTACGCTGGTGCACCCGTAAACTTAAGATCGAACCATTCGAAGCCTATGTCGGCAGCGATAAGGTTTGGAGTTACATCGGTATTCGCGCTGACGAACAGAGAAACGGCTACATTTCGACCAAACCAAACATCACCCCGGTGTATCCATTCAAAGAGTATGGTCTGGTGCTGGCCGACATCGAGCGTATTCTGGAAGAGAGCGGTCTTGGTTTGCCCGCATATTACGAATGGCGTCAGCGCAGCGGGTGCTATTTCTGCTTTTTCCAGCGCAGCAGCGAGTGGGTAGGGTTGAAGGAACGGCATCCGGATTTATTTGAAAAGGCGAAGAGGTACGAAAGCGAGAACGGCAGCGAAGGCTTTTATTGGCGGCAGCGGGAGAGCCTTGCCAGACTCGAACGACCGGAGCGGATTATGCAGATCAAACGCGAACACCGCATTCGGCTGGAAGAAGAACGGCGTCGGCGTCCGGGCCGCCCGCTCATCGAACTCGTTGGCGCCGCGTTCGATGCTGAAGACGATGATCGGGGGTGTGACATCTGCCATTTGTGATCAGATTGATCACAAATTGATCTCGTTCACGTTCCAATTCCTCTTGTACTCTGACAAGGCGTAGGTTTATAATTTAGGTATACGCGATGTGCAGGACGCTTTGCTCAGAAATCTTACTCTCGAAGAGACAGTTCATAAGATTTCAAAAGTCTCCATGAATTTATCAGAAAAGTCATGGATCAATCTGCTCTGGAATGCTGTAAATAAACGAATGATAACCGCACCGGAAAACCAGAAGGCGGCTGAAAAACTGCTCTATTATGCAGCGAGTGGAAAACTATCCGATCTCGAATTAGAAAAGCTGAAACAAGAACTTGCAGTCCTCTTGAACAAAGCAGTAGCCAGTATTAACCTATCAGAGTATGTCTAAGACCAACCCCTTCGTTACCTACCTCAATCGCTACACCACCGCCTCGCCTGACCACGAGGCGGCCTTTGATGAGTTCATCGGTCAGACCCCACCGCCAGAGGGTGTTACGCTGCGCCTGGAAACCCGCACAGAAAAATTCGTTCGTGACTGCTTCAAGCGCTCGCAGCCACCCTCCATCATCCTCACCGGCAATGCCGGTGACGGCAAGACCTACCTGTGTCGCCAGATCGTCGCTGCTTTCACCGGACAGGCAGTAGTGGACTGGGCTAACCATCTAGACTGGACGATTGAACGCAATGGAGTAACCCTGCGCATCGTCAAGGACTTGTCTGAGATGACAGAAGAGGCTGGATCGCGAGTCCTGAGCGATTTGGCTACCGGACGGCGAGCGCAGCATTCTGCAACAGTCTTCCTCATCGCTGCCAACGAGGGGCGTCTGCGTGCTGTCCTTCAACGGGAACGGCTAGAAGACCTCTACTGGGAGATAGACCGCCAGATACGGGAAGGGCCAGATCTCAGTAACGATCGCCTGATCGTGCTCAATCTTAACCAAGTCACTACTTCTACCTACGTCCTTCCGGCACTGGACTGGCTGACTGATCCAGCACACTGGAAAGAGTGTACTACGTGCCAGGCCAGGGAGAACTGCCCAATCTACTTCAACGCCGGGCGTCTGGCAGATGCGCGTGTTGCCAGGCGTGTGCAGCGGCTCTATCAGGTACTGGAGCATCTGGGCATTCACGTCACTATCCGCGATATGCTCATCCACCTGGCCTATATCATCACTGGCGGGCTGGGTTGCGACCGGATTCAGGGTCAGCCGCCGCTCCATTGGGAGCCACACCACCATGTCTACTACGAAAATGTCTGGGGCGAGAGCGCCGATGAGCACTTCCGCCGTAAGGCTGTGGTCATCCGTCACCTGCGTTGGCTCGATGTGGGGCAAAGGTCGGTCTTCGAGGTGGACAATTTCATTATCAACGGTCCGTCTGCTGACCCTGCGGCACAGTCCGAACACGAACATCTCTTTGCGCCAGCGCTGGATCTGGGAGGACAACGCTTCGGGCAGGAGTGCAAGGCTTACCTCTACGGCGGCGCTACATCACCTCATCCGGAGGAGGATCATCCCCTGATACAGTGGTTGCCACACTGCCGTCGTAAACTCTTCTTTGAATGGAAAGAGACCGCTGTTACCGATCGGCTTTTCCCCTTCCAGCACCTGCCGGAGTACTTTCTCCTGATCAGTGGCGACCTTGCTTTGCTGGAGCACTACTGCCGCGAGATCATCCTGGGGCTCAACCGCGCCTTCTCTGGCCTCTATCTGACCGATACCAACACCCTCTATGTTACCTCACAGTACGCCCCTGAGCTGGTACGGGTCAAAATTCACGCCGATGGTATCAGACTCCGGTCTGCTTCTGTTCCAACCGAAGCGTTTGACCGCGATCTGACGACGCTGTGTCTGATTATCTACCCTCCACCGGGGATACAGGCAGAACCGCTGACCTGGACGGTAGACCTGCTGCGCTTTGAGTATCTCATGCGACGAGCGCGGGGCAGTACACCAAATATCCTGGCTGAGGAATGCGAACTGAGCATCCGCCAGCTCAAAGATGATGTGCTCACTCGATTCGCTCAGGAGTTGCTTCCTGGACGGATTGACTTTTTCGCTGCGAATCGTAACCGCTATATACTGCGCACCCTCTGGATTGAAAACGGACGCATTCGTATCTGAGCACGGTGCGGAGGGGTAATGGAACGGTATGGCTACCTGGAAGATCACCGTGAGGGCTATCCCGTTGCAGCGTGGATATGGGGCCATCGCCTGCGAGTGGGACAGCACTGGATGGAATACCTGCTGGAATTTCTCAATGTCCTAGCTGGATTTGGCTATATGTTGGGGCAGGGTATCACTATTGGCGAAACATCGGATCGCCGGGAATATACTCGCTTCACCCGTCTGGGTCTGCGTCGCTTTGTCTTCTATGACAATCGGGAAAAGAACCACCATCCCTTCGATGACGCTGCGTGCACACAACTGGAAGCAGTACTCCGCCAACTCTGCGATGGGAACACTGGATCGGAAGAAGACCCTCTAATGCTGGCCCGCGCCCTGTTGCGCTCCCTTTCGGCGGTGGAAGAGGGCCGTTCCTGGTTTGCCAAGTCGCTCTTCCCGGCTCACCACAACCTGCTCTTCTGGGAGGGTTTGCGAAAGGGAGCAACGAGACCTAGAGAACTACGTTCTGCTGCCGGACTTTCTCCCCATCAGTTGGACGAAGGGATTGCGTTTGACGCCCGCAACTTTTTCGCTCGTGGTGGTGAAATCTACTACCTGATCCTCTCCACCGGCACGCGGAACGATCCTGAGCGTCGTCGGAAGATCGCCGACTGCCTGCACACCCTGTTGACCAAGCCCAACGCGGCTCTGGGAGAACTGGCCACCATTATCGACAGAGCCTGGCAGCAACAGGTCGAGCATCAAGGAAATGGTAACCCTACCGGTCGTCTGGGCTGGATTCCTGACCCTGATTGCCCGCTCTATACCCTCATCGCCGAAGATGTGGCGACCTTTCTGCAGGCGGACCTGGACCCACTGGAGACGCTGGATCTGCTGGCGCACCTGATGGGGTTCCATCTGACAATCTATATCTACTATCGTGCACACCCGGCGGCTCTGTCCGTACGCCATAACGACGGCAGTTATCTGGATCAGTGCCGTCCGTGCCTGCTGGTAGACGCGTTGGAAGGCGCTGACGGCGGCGTTGTGCGCACGATTTCTATGGCTGCCTTTCGAGAGCAGGAAGTGAACATCACCCGCCAGGCTGAGACATATATCCGGTCACAGGTTGCCGTGTGGATCCAGTCCCTGCCGAACAGTACAAACCTATACAAGGAACTCGACTCTAAAGCCCGCGCCCATTTCGATCTGTCCAGACTTTCCAGTGACACTCAACGTGACTTTGCTGACCGTGTGGATGCACTGATCTCGCGGATGGGTTTTGACTCCCAACGGGATACGCTGGCTAATGGCTATACTGAGGTGCTGGTAGATGTGCTGCGACAGGACTTTGACAAGCATTTCAAGGGCGTGCATCGCAAATTAGCCAAAGCAGTAGGGCTGGTTGCACCGCGCAAAGGACCGAATGCGCGCTTTGTGTTGGGTGATAATCTACTCAAGGCGCTGACTCTGGCGAACATTCCACCCGGCGGCGGTATGACCTACGATGAGTTCTTGCAACGGCTTTACCGACGCTACGGCCTGGTTGTTGGGCGCCGCGAGGCGCAGGAAGCAGGGCTGCTGGAGCGTCAGCGCGTCAACGGTGAATACTTTGAGCGCAACCGCGCTGCTCTGCTGGTCAAAATGAAGTACGCCGGATTGACAACGGAGTATTCCGATGCAACGGCAGTAGTAGGAAAACACTGATGACTGAGGCGACTATTTCAAAGATGATTGCCCAATCGCTTCATGCCTTCCTCAGTGCTCAATCCGGTGGCTCAACCCGCCGCTTCTTTCGCCTGGACGGGTTTGATGATCCTGTTTATGCTGCCCTCCTGGAGCGCCTGCAGGTTGAAGGCAACCAGCTGTCCGGGCAACCTCTCTGGGTACGCACCACCGCGCCGCTTTCCGGCTACGAAGTCTGTGCTCTGGAAGCAAACACATCCGCCACCTGGTACCGCAACCACGTTCCACTCGGATATGCGCTGATACTTATCTTCAACAGGCCCACCTCTGACGCTCAGAGTCTCAAGGACATCTATCCTGTCACTGAGAGCCTGCTGGTTAGCGAGGGACTGGAACACCTCATCCGTGCCGCATTTACTGCCTACCAGCCTTCGCCGGAACAGATAGGCGTGCTGCATGAATTCCTGACACGTCTGCACCCGGCTCTACAACTGCGTGACCTGGCCGAATTCCTGTGCGACATAGATAGTTACCTGAACAGGCGTCCCGGTGCAACGATTAAAACAGCCATTGCCGACTCCCTGCCTGCGTTGGGTCTCTTCCGCTGCCGGAAACTGGCTGATGTGCTCAATACCACTAAAGGTGATGCAATCCTGCGCAATGTGCAGCGCGCAACACGGCTAGGCAGCGAAGTGCTGGACGACCAGCAGCGTGACGAGTACCTGTCCCGGTTGGATGAGGCGGAGTTTGACGATGATTCTCCTGACGGAGGACTGACAGCAAAGGAGAAGCATGCCCTGCTGCGCCGTTTCCTCACCGAGGCTATCATTGACCGCCGTGAGTTACTCGCTGTTCTGCGTCTGGACTGGCACGAAGTAGCGCCTGTGCTGCACAAGAGTCGACGCAGGAGCAAGACAGAGCGCATGCAGGCTCTTGCTGATGCATTGCGACAAATCCTTGATGACCAACAGATTACGTCGGAGATACTCCCCGAAGACGTGCAGGATATGCTTCAGAACCTGTCCGACGGTGAGGAGCCGGAGAAAGAGACTGTTGATCGCTTCCTGATTGATTACGGCGATAGTTTGCCCCGCGCAGTGCAGAATCAACTACGACGACTACGGGGCATCAAAAAGCACCAGACTGACGACTTTATCACCGGTGTGACCCGTTTAGGCGTGGAATTACTGACCGCTGCCAGAGATGACCTGCCGTCAGACGCAATCCTGACTGTTCGATGGATAAAGAACGCGAAGGCAGGAGCGCGGGAAACCGAGGCACTGCTGGCGTTTCGTGTTCTCTATGGCGGCATTGAAGCAGTAATGCCGGACATACACCGCATACACTGGGAGTTAGGCGACCTGTGGGCGCAGACGCAACAGGCTGCGCGGAAGCAAACGGAGGAAGAGACCGAGAGCGAGCAAGAAAAGGGTGTCAAGGTTAGCCTGACTTTTCAGGTGACCCTTGCCGATGGCGAGGGTCAGAAGCTGAACAGTGCTGACCTCATCTGGCACTATCGCTCCGATAGCCTGGCGGCAACCACTCTGGCGCATCTACAGGCTGAAGCACAACGTCTTGCTGAGCAACAGGGCAACGGCCCGCTTTTCCAGATGGTCACGCCCCGTCTGCATATTCCTATTTATAACACCTGCCCTGTACCCAATGAGGTGAGCGATCTGGATCTCAGCCAGCCCCTCTCTAGCCTGGGTACGTGGTATCGGAAAGCAACAGACCTGGGAAGCGAACTGCGCGAAGCGCTTCGGCGAGTAGCGCGTCCAGATTCTTTTGCTGCCATAGATGCCGCCTTGACTCGTCTGGAAGAGGCCTGGGCCGCTTTCGTTCAAACGGCCAGCGAGGACGGCCTGCTGGCTGCAAATCTGGACGGTCTTCTCACTGCATATGACGCCTTGCTAACTACTGCGGCTGACCACCTCCAGCAGGGGCAGGAGATCCTATACGGCTTCCGCTGTCTGGTCCAGGCGTGGATGGTCGGTCCGGAGACTTTTGATGAATGGGCTGTGATGCCACTCTTGCATCCGCTCAAGCTACACTGGTATCGCGCTCGCACCCTGCGCTTTGCTGGATTCCTGCATGCGCTCCTTTCGAACACTGAACCGGTATCTGTTGTAGACGTGCGCCGATTCCGACAGGAGTTGATCATCACCTACAGCTCGGCGGGCTATCCGGCGCTGATCGCTCTGCCAGGCAAGGATCGCCGTCCTACCTGTTTCTTGCCCGTTCACGAGATGCACGGCTACGAGTTATTTCGTCAAGAGGGACTGGCCAGTCTGGCCTATGGACTGGATCCTGACCTGGTCTCGGAGGATGAAAGTGAACAGGCAACAAAAATCGCAGCGGTTGAACTGGCGCGCGTTGTGCAGGATTACATCGAGACCTATCCCTTTGCTCACGATGGCTTGGAGATTTACCTGGTGCAGTGCCGCAACGGTACGCTACCTTGCCAGTTAGTGGAACGGCTGGACAAACTGGTACATCATCGGCAGTGGGGGTTGCGTCTAAATGTTGTCGTCCATAGTACGGATCGCGGCGCGCCCCTCTATCGGCGCGTTACGGAATGGCTCAAATCCTATGAAGAGTTTACTGCTCGGCCTAATGGTGACTATTTCCCACAGGTGTCCCTACGCGTGCTGGAGTGTAAGTACGATGAACTCTTCCACCAGATGCGTGACGCTAACTTGGTCATCCTGCCTGATGTTCTGACTGAGAAAGGACAGACCGTGGAATTGGAGATGGAGCCTGCAGCGCCAGCATCGAATGACGGGGACGAATGGCCGCTTTACCGTTCCCAGCAGACCCCGTTTGAGATTGGTGAGCTCACTCGCACACTTCTGCTTACACCACTTCCTCAGCCTGCGCTCTTGCAGCATTTCTACCGTATCCAGTGGGCTGCGCAGAACCGTAAAGCATTGCCTGCCAATCAAACGCCACGCTTTTTCCAGCGCTTTTCCCTGTTGGAGTGGAAGGAACTGTTGACCAAATTGCACCACCACTTCAACTGGGTAATTTGCTACGATACTGCTGTAGACCGCTTCCTCCTGGAGGCCACCTTTCCTGAGACGATCAAGGTCATCCGTTACTCGCTAGGGTTGGGCATCAAACGCCGCCACAATCTCACTGTCTCTTCGTCATACCACGCGAGGGACATTGTGGTCAGTCGCCTTGCCGCTAATCTGGAGGCGCTATTGCCCGGCACATCAGACAAGTTTCGTCGTGAGATTGCCCAGTGTTTGATTACAGAGTCCAAGCAGCTTTCCGGCGACATTGCGCTGCGTGCAGCCGGACCCGGCACCTATCTTAACGCATTGATCGGGATGGTCATCGCCAAACACGAGACCGAACGTCGCTATCTTGAGCAGTATCCTGGTGCGCTGACTACCTGGATTTATCTGGACGACTTTGCCCACTGGTTCGATAGACGCATTCCCGACCTGCTCTTTGTCGCGATTCCGCCGGAAGCTAACGGTGAATTGCTGCTGCACGTGGAGTTACTGGAAACCAAGTGTGTGAGCGTGTCTCACTTTGCACTTGAAGCCGTCGATGCGCAAAGGCAGGTTGCACAGGGTATCAACCGCCTGGCGCAGGCATGGTCGTCAGGGGCGAAGCACCTGGACGCACCTTACTGGTACGACCAACTCTATCGTGCCGTGGTGGGCAACCTGGCACTGAAGCGTGATCAAATACGCCTGTGGGAAGCTTTCCGCTGCCGGTTACTGCAGGGCGACTTTACTCTGGAAATGAGCGGACATGTCTGGATATTCTGTCACGATGGTTCGCCGGGGATCGCTGGATTGAGCAATGAGGGAGAAGCGGACATTGTTGCGCCGGATGCTTTGCAGGTGCCCCATCGCTACCATCACTTCGGACGCGCGGGACTGCGCCACCTGTTGCGCAGGCTAGTAGAAGTGTGGAAACTGCCTGTTCCTACTGGAACGTGGGCTACAACCTATGATGCGCCGCCCCAACCGCCTGAACCAGAGCGACCAGCACTGCCGTCAGTGGTTACTTCAGTGACGCCAGGGCATCCACTACCGTCTATCAATTCTCTCAAGCCCGAGCGCACCCCCGCCCCTGCACCGCTAACCGACTGGTGCGCGCAGCAGGCCCGCAACCTTTCTCATACCCTGCGCGACTATAACATCCAGGTCTATTCTATCAATCCAGAAGAAGCCAGTGTTGGTCCCAGCGTAGTACGTTTCAAAGTACGGTTGCGGCCGGGTGAGAAACTGAATCGTCTGCAAGCCATCGCTACCGACCTGCAGCGCGAACTGTCCCTGACAGATCCCCCGCTTATTGATAACGTGCGCGGCACCAACTTTGTGGGCATTGACCTGCCGCATCCGCAACCGGAGACTTTGCCTCTGAGCCCTGCGCTGGACGAATTACCTCCGGCTTCGGTGGGAAGGTTACCATTCTTGGTTGGCAAGACGACTGCCGGTCAGGTCGTCACTGCTGATTTGGCTGATTTGCCGCACCTGCTTGTTGCCGGTAGCACCGGATCCGGTAAGACCATCTTCTTGTATAGCCTGTTGCTCAGTCTCATCCATCTGCATGGACCGGAGTCTCTTACCTTGCTTCTGATTGATCCAAAACAAACCGATTTTGTGTATTTTGATGGACTACCGCACCTGCTTGGCAAACAGACGGTCATTGAAGCAAAGGCGGCGATCGACTGGCTGAGTCAACTGACAACTGAGACGCTGGAAGCATGCTCGCAGCAGTTGCGTGCAGCGTATTGCCGTGATATTCACGATTACAACGCTCAACATCCAACAATGCCACTGGCGCCGCTTGTCGTCATTATTGACGAATACGCTGACCTGATTCAGGTGCTAGACAAAATAGGACGCCAGGAGTTTGAGCGACAGTTAGTACGTCTCGCACAGCGAGCACGCAATGTTGGTATTCATCTGGTGATTGCCACCCAGCGTCCCAGCGCCGATATCGTTACCAGTAATCTTAAGGCGAACCTGCCAGCGCGTGTCGCTTTCCGCCTCCCCTCACACCACGACTCGATGACGATTCTGGATCGCGCTGGCGCTGAGAACCTGCTGGGACGTGGTGATATGTTCTTCGTCCATCCGCCAACAGTTGAGCGCTTACAAGGCTTCTTTATCGACTCCAATGAAATCAGACGATACCTGGAGCGGATCAGATCATGATCTGCGGCCTCCCCGGCTATCCAGCAACGCCTGGGTGCAGTTTTCCCTCCCGATACTGAAGCCAGGCGCACATCAAGTGCGCGTGACGGTTCGAGCAGCACGGGCTAGCGCTCCAGAAATCGGCACATCAAAGCATCTTCATGTTTGTCGTTCCCTGTCCGGTGAGTAACGGCGCATGGCGCCAGAAGCTGGATTCGGTAAGCGCACGCAACCTCGCAAGATCGCCGGTCAACTTCAGGAATGCTCCCAGATATGACCACGTTTCGCCAAAGAAGGGCAACCCATGTATGAACAAAAAAGATCGTCGGCGATCTGGAGTGCTTCATAGGCGTCAAGAATTGGCAAGATATACCGGAGCGCCTTCTGAGGGTAATCCCAAACGTTGACCATCGTCCATGTCTACCGCGTCGCACGAGATACTCGCTTCTGGCGAAGTGTCGACCGACATCATGGTCTTTGAGCATGTATATTGATGGGTTTCAGTCATTGAGTCCAGTACAGCCCGCGCAAGACAGGGTAGCAGATGGCTCCACCCGCGAAGACCTGCCGACCTAAAGTATGGTGAAAAACCCGTGCCACCGGTTGTTGACCGACGGCACGGGTTCTCAAGCGAAGATCGCTTATACCGACCATTCACGCACGTGCACGCTGGAGCGCTTCGGTCAATGCGCGCCGGGTATAGACCTTCACCATCGCCTGGCGGTACTCTGTCGAGGCATGAATATCCCCCAGATAATCGATGCCATCGCCAGCAGCGTTTGCTGCTGCCGCCACTGCTGCGTCGTCGCCGGAGGTGCCGATCAGCGCTGCTTCTGCGGCTGGCTGGCGAACTGCGACTGCGCCGGCGCCGGTGACGCCGATGCGGCACGCGGAGACGGTTCCGCCATCGAGTTTGACATACGCTGCCACACCAACGATAGCGTAGCGCGACGCTGGCTGGCGCAGTTTAGCGTATGCTGCGCCTTCGCCTCTGCCCAGAATGGGGAAAGTCACCGACGTCATCACCTCGTCCGATGAGAGCGCCGTGGTCATCATGGCCACGAACATATCATCGGCGGCAATGCTGCGCGCGCCATTCGGTCCCATCACGTTGATCGTTGCGCCGAGCGCCAGCACGACTGCCGGGAGGTCAGCAGCCGGATCGGCATGCACTAGCGACCCGCCGATGGTTCCACGATTGCGCACCTGAATATCACCGATCTGGCCCACGCATTCGGCAAGTGCCAGGCAACCAGAACGCACCGCCTCACTCGTTGCGATCTCGTGGTAGGTTGCGCCTGCGCCGATCACCAGACGATCCCCATCAGCGGTGATGCCCTTCAACTCTGATACACGACTGATATCGATCAGCACTGCGGGTTGTGCGAGGCGCAATTTCAGCGCAGGAAGCAGCGAGTGACCGCCTGCCAGCAGCTTGGCATCGTCGCCATGTTGCTGGAGCAACCCAATAGTCTCATTGACCGTCCTGGGTGCGAAATACTGAAAGGGTGCCGGTATCATCGAGATACTCCTCTATGCCTGATGGCGCGACCGACGTCGCTGCCGGTCGCGCAATACTGCTGACTCTCTCAGGAAGCCGATTGAGCCGCGTGGATCGCTCTCCAGACATTTTCAGGCGTTGCCGGCATCTGCATGTGCTTGACTCCAAACGGCGAGAGCGCGTCGATGACCGCGTTCATCACCGCCTGGGCACTGGCAATCGTGCCGGCTTCGCCTGCGCCCTTCACTCCCATCGGGTTGACCGGACTGGGTGTGACGGTGCGTGCCGTCTCGTAAGGCGGCAGCATGTGCGCTGCAGGAACCGCGTAGTCCATCAATGTACCTGTGACCAGTTGCCCGTTCTCATCGTACACTGCTCGCTCGTAAAGCGCCTGAGCAATGCCCTGGGCAATGCCGCCATGAATCTGACCATCGACGATCAACGGGTTGATGACATTGCCACAGTCATCGACAGCCACGTAACGTTTCAGATCGACGATGCCGGTATCCGAATCGACCTCGACGATCGCAATGTGTGTGCCAAACGGGAAGGTGCAGTTCGGTGGATCGTAGTAGCTCGTTTCGTCGAGGAACGGTTCCATGCCCTCTGGCAGATCATACGCTACCGATGCCTGGAGCGCAATCTCCGCCAGTGTCTTTGCGCGATCTGGCGACCCTTTGACGTAGACGCGACCGTTCTCGTAGACCATATCGTCCGGGTTGGCTTCGAGCATGTGCGCAGCGATCTTCTTCGCCTTTTCTTTGATCTTTGCCACACTGCGGTAGACTGCCGTGCCGCCGACAGCCAGCGATCGCGAGCCGTAGGTGCCGTAGCCGAACGGCGTACCCAGCGTGTCGGAGTGCTCGATCACAATGTCGTCATACGGTACGCCCAGTTCGTCCGCGACGATCTGGGCAAATGTGGTTTCAACACCCTGACCATGCGGCAGCGATCCGGTCGTAACGACCACTTTGCCAGTTAGATGGACACGCACATTGGCGCTTTCCCACAATCCGGCGCCCCATCCTTCACCCGGCAGACCCATCCACTTACTCGGCGCGATACCGCAGATTTCGACGTATGAACTGATACCCAGACCAAGGTAGCGTCCCTGTTTGCGCGCTTCCTCCTGCTCTTTGCGGAAATCGGCATACCCAACAATTTCGAGCGCCTTGTTGAGCGCTGCCTCGTAGTTACCACTATCGTAGGGCAGCAGACCGAGGCCGTTGTCGTAGGGGAAGGCATCAGGCGGAATGAAATTCTTGCGTCGCACTTCTGCCGGGTCCATTCCAATTTCGGCTGCGAAGCGATCGACCATGCGCTCGATCAGGTACGACGCTTCTGGGCGACCGGCGCCCCGATAGGCATCGACCATCGCCGTGTTGGTGTAGACGCCGTATACTTTGACGTATGCTGCCGGGATGCGGTAGACGCCGGTAATGATCCGTCCGTAGAGCGTGGTTGGAATGCCGGGTGCAACCGTACTGAGGTACGCGCCCAGGTTGGCGTAGGTTGTGACGCGCAGACCGGTAATCGTGCCATCGCGGTTGCCAGCCAGTTCAACATCGGTAATATGGTCGCGCCCGTGGGTCGAGTACTTGTAGTTCTCGCTGCGGTCCTCGACGAACTTCACCGGACGACCGATCTTGCGCGCCGCCCACATGGTGAAGGCGCCATCGTTGTAGCAGAAGATTTTCTGCCCAAAGCCGCCGCCAATATCCGGCGAGATGACCCGCAGTTTCGTCTCTGGTATCCCAAACACGAAGGCAGTCAGCAGCAGGCGTAAGACGTGCGGCGCCTGCGAGGTCGTCCAGAGGGTAAACTCACCGGTTGCCGGCTCGTAACGTGCCACCGCGCCACGGGTTTCCATCGGCGTGGGGATGAGGCGCTGGTTGATGATCTGCTCGTGCACCACCACCTCGGCAGCAGCGATAGCAGCATCGGCTTTCGCTTTGTCACCCGCCTCCCACTCCATCACGATATTGTTCGGCGCATTTTCGTGGAGTTGCGGCGCACCCGGCTCGGTGGCTTTCTTTGCATCGACTACGACCGGCAGGGGTTCGTACTCCACCTCGATCAGATCACAGGCATCACGCGCGATGTAGCGATCTTCGGCGATCACCAGCGCCACCGGATCGCCCGCGAAATGCACTTCACCAACTGCCAGAACGCGGGGAGTATTGACATTATTCTTTACCCGTCCCGCCTGCCAGGCGCACGGCAGCGGATTCAGATCGAGCATATCTTCGCCGGTGAACACGGCAACGACGCCCGGATGGGCTTTCGCTTTACTCGTATCGATCGACTTAATCTTTGCATGGGCGTAAGGGCTGCGCAGCACACAGGCATGCGTCATGCCGGGGAGTTTGATGTCATCGAGGAATGTACCCTGTCCCGTAATCAACCGCGGATCCTCGCGGCGCTTGATAGCCTGACCCACCAGTCTCGTCAGCGTTGCTTCAGCCGTCATTGCTGTTTTTCCCTTCTAGTGCGGAGAAACCAGAAGTCGAGCGACAGGTGCAATCTTCCACTTCAGCCGGAGCGACTTACGCAGGCACTTCTTCGCTGCGCATCTTTGCAGCGGCGTGCTGCACGGCGCGCACAATGTTGTGGTAACCGGTGCACCGGCAGAGATTCCCCTCGAGTCCGTGACGCACTTCTTCGTCGGTTGGTTCAGGATTCCGCTGTAACAGATCGTATGCTGCCATGATCATGCCCGGCGTGCAGTAGCCACACTGTAAGCCGTGACACTCCCAGAACCCTTCCTGGAGCGGATGCAGTTGACCGTTCTGCGCCAGCCCCTCGATAGTCAGCACATTGGCGCCATCCGCCTGTACTGCCAGCATCGTGCATGATTTGATGCTGACACCATCGACCAGCACCACGCACGCGCCGCACTGACTGGTATCACACCCGATATGTGTACCGGTCAGGTTCAGGTGCTCACGCAGGTAATGCACGAGCAACGTGCGCGGCTCAACTTCGCTGGTGTACGATTTGCCATTGACCGTAACCGTGATCGTTGCCACTGTAGACACCTCCTCATCGAGCAGCGTATAGACAGAACAGGGGAGATATGCTAGCGTTCCCGGCGGCTGCGTGACCGTCCGAGAATGTAGCCAAGTAGGAAAGCGACCACAATCCAGGGCGCCCATGGGCGCTCGGAGATGAAATCGTTGATAATGCCGAAAACGACCGATTCGGGACGCAACTGTTCTTCGGGCGGCACCACGACGGTGCGACGTTCGGGTGCGGGTGGCGTAGACGCAGCGGGCGCTTCGGCTGCCGCCTCCAGTGCAGCCGGCGCTTCTGCAGCGACCTGCGCGGCGGGTGCTTCGGCTACGGCCGCCACCGGTGCAGCGACACGTGTGGCAACCTGCTCGGCAAGCGCCTTGAGCGACTGATTGATCAGTTGACGCGAAGCGCCCTCGATCAGGCGCTGCCCGACACTTGCCAGCGTGCCGCCGACCTGCGCCTCGCCACCATACATGAGCAACGTCTTCCCGTCCTGCGCCACGAGATCAACCGTGCCGACGCCATCGACTACGCCATTGGCGCTTTTCCCACTGGCGATCAGTTTATAGTGGTTCGGCGGATCGATATCCTCAATACGGATGCGCCCACTGTACACGCCACGGATTGCCTGGATGCCGATCTTGATTGTCCCTTCGTACTCATTGTCGCCGACCTGTTCCAGACGCTCACAACCTGGAACACACCGCGCCAGCACCTCGATATCGTTCAGCGCCTCCCACACGACGTCGCGCGGTGCGTCTATCGTGTAGCTACCGGAAATCTTCACTGAACCGGTCCTTTCGTTGCAGCAAGAAACCTCGGTATCAGGCGATCTGGCGGATCAGCGTTGTTTGCTGTGCAACGCACACGTGAAGAGCACCTGCGGAGAGGGACGCATGCATTCTGATCTAATCTGCGCTCTTTTTTATAGTACCGACAGGTGAAGCATTTGTCAAGCGGAAGACTTGTGCCGTCGCCGGTGGCAACAACGCGGCGCTGCTGCTCAATAGTATCGGCGATCGGCGGCGAAACGACTGTTGCAGATGCCGGAAACAGCGATGGCTCAACGAAACCTGGTGGCACAGGGGTGAGGCACCCGCATCTTCAGGGATAAGACGCCTTTTGTGAGTGTGGGAGGGGCATCACAGGTCATGCCAGCCAGCGTGTGGATCCCAGGGCAATACAAACAGATGCGGAATGTGGAGCAGGTTCTGATCGTGCAGCGCCCAGGCGACATGCGGTTACAGGCGCAATGTCTGTGCCTCGGATTTCAGCAACTCGACGAAGCGATCGATCAGTTCGGCATCCCACTGCGTGCCACGCCATTTCCGCAGTTCGGCGATCGCCTCGTCCTGCGTCATTGCGCGACGGTAGGAACGATCCGAGGTCATGGTATCGTAAGCGTCGGCAATCGCCATGATCCGGGCTTCGAGAGGAATCTGATCGCCGGATAGTCCATCGGGGTAGCCGGTTCCATCGATACGCTCGTGGTGATGCCGGATAACCGGCAGAACTGGACGCAGCGCTTTCACGCCACGCACGATCTCGACGCCAATCACGGCGTGGGTGCGCATGATCTCCATCTCCTCAGTCGACAGCGACGCCGGTTTCAGCAGGATGGCGTCGGGTACGCCGATTTTACCGATGTCATGCAGCAATCCGCCGTAGCGGAGCACCTCGATGCGCGCAGCATCAAGACCGATGACTTCGCCGAGGCGCACAGCGTAGCGCATCACCTGCATCGAATGCCCGGCAGTGTACGGATTACGGGCGTCGATCGAGGCTGCCAGCGCCGCGATCGTCTCGATATTCTGCTGCTTCACCTGGCGATAGAGGCGGCTGTTATCGAGCGATACGGCAATCTGCGACGCGTAGATCGTCAGCAAGGTGCATTCATCCCGGTCGAACCCCGGTTGATCGGGCGCCCGGCTCAGATCGAGCACTCCGACAATCCGGTCGTTGCTGCGCAGCACAAAACGCGCCGCATGCGAAGAAGGGACAGACACGGCGGCGCCAGTGAGACGGAAGTGATCCTCGAAGAGGTCCTCTTTCCCGGGTATGCATTGCAATGGAATGCGTGCGCCGACCGAGACACATGATGTGGTTCCTCGCAGTGCCAGAAGTTCGAGCTCGTTATCCTCGGGATGCACCAGAGATAGCGAGAGCGTTGCTGGCGAAAAACGCTGCCACAGAAGACCGACAATCTCGTTCACTGCAGTTTCGGTATCGAGAGTGCTGGTGAACATCTGGCTGACCTCGTACAGCGCCACTATTTCCGAGAGACGTTGACGTTCCTGGCGTATCCGTCGCCACTCAACGGCACGCCGCACCGTTCGTTCCAATTCATCGACGCTGAATGGTTTGGTCAGATAATCAAAGGCGCCCAGTTTCAGCGCCTCACGTGCCGTTTCCACAGTTGCATACGCGGTGAACATAATGGTATCAATATCGGGGTACTGTTCACGTATCTTCCACAGCAATTCCATACCACCCATCTCAGGCATCTGAAGATCGGTCAACACCATATTAAACCGGTTCGTCTGGAGCATGGTCAATGCTTCTCGCCCGTTGAACACAGTTTTGACACCGTACCCTTTCATGTGCAACAACCGTGCGCAGAAACTATTGACCATCGGATCGTCTTCGACGACCAGAATCGAAACCGGATCGGTATTCGTCGTCAGGGACTGATTCATCACTGCCTCACCTGGTTGGTGTACGCCATATGTTTCGAGTTACCATTATAGCGCGCAGGCATTTCTTCGAGCGTACCAGTTTGCGGCGCCGGCCATATCGATATGCCGTGATCCTGCGCTGGCGATATTGAGCATCCGAATATCAACTTTTGCGCAAAGATGGGCATCGTTCAGGGGTCATCCGCGTGCTGCGTGCGACCCGCCCCTCGCTGGGGCAGGAGTCGCCTGGGCGCCAGGGTGATGATGCGAGAGCGTGCCATGACTGCTATGACACCAGATTTGTGAGAGACAATCGCAGCGAGCCTGACGGCGCATCTGAGGATATGTACGTTGAAAAAGAACAGACCGCGCCGGCAGTCTGCCACGCGGTCAATGCCAGGTCCGTCTGGAGGGGTAAATGAACTACGGTGCGGAGGGGCGAGGGCGATTCCGGAAGTAGGTATGCACCCGTCGCTCGAGTTCTTCAAAGTCGAAGGGCTTGGCAAGATAGTCGTTGGCACCCAGGCGCATCGCCTGCTTTTGGGTATCAGGGGTGCCGAATGCCGTAATCAGAATGATATAGATATCACCGAAATCGCGCCGGATCGTCCGGATGAGATCCAGCCCGTCCATTCGCGGCATATTCATGTCGGTAATCACCAGGTCGCAATGATGACGCTGTAACACTTCAACTGCCGCCGCACCATCTTCGGCTTCCAGAACGACATATCCGCCGTTCGACAGCAGGAACTTGTACAGACGCCGGGTTGCAGCATCGTCCTCGACGATCAGCACCGTATCAGCGTTGTGACCATTGTGCGATCGTTCTATCGTCGTAGACATATACACCCCTCTATAGTTCTGCATATCCTGGAGCCGTTATCGACCATCCTGACTGTAGAGACACATGATCAAGATGAAATGACTCAGTCTCTATTTGACGTCTGACTTCCCTGACGGGTCACTACGTCTCATGCATGAAAACGCCAGAGGATACTGTCATGATACTCCTAATTCTACCATATATTAATGCTTTTCCGGCAACACAGCGCTAACCGTAATCAGTTCGTAACGTACCACCCCTGACCTTCCAGGAGTCGTTGCATGCCATTGTGTCGCTGCTGCCATGCTACATCTTGTCGTCCAATGCGTGAAGTTCCTACGCCACGGTGCAGAGTGTTCACTCTCCTCACCTTCCACTATCATCTACCCCGACGCGCTCAAGGAATGCCCGGAACCACGCAGCGGGCCACCGGGCGAGCGGTTGGTGCGGATGGTGCGAGTCCGACCCGCCGGTTATGAGTAACCGGCGCCGCTGCGCCAGATGATAGTACAGCGCTATCTGTTCTGGTCGATGCGTCGGATAGCAGGCTTCGATGCCATCAAGCCCGACCTCCGCCATTATGGCAATGTCCTCAGCAGTCGCCGGGATGGCGTAGACCCCCTTTGAACGACCGGGATGCGCCAGCACAGCCACACCGCCGGTCTCATGGGCAACGGCGATAATCTCCTCCACTCCAGGAGGGCGATACATACCCGGCATGCGGGCCAGAATGTAGCGCATCCCGGCACTCTCATCGTCATCCTCCGGCGCGCGATCGGGGAGATCGTTCGCCTGCCCAAGCGCCGTACCGATGTCGGCTACCCGTGGCGGACGCTTCATCGCGTCGATGCCGGGTAGTCGAAACCCGGCTGCTATCAGATATCGCTGCAATCTGTCTGCATCTGCCAGGTTACGTTCATCGACAGAGCGACACAGTGCAAGGAGCGCGGGATGCGCCGGATCGGCGCCGTATACGAGCACATGCCAGAGTTTGAACGCCAGCCGATCATCACGTCGCCCTGCAGGGAAACCACCATCGATCTCCACACCGGAGATGACGTGGATGCCGGTGCGCAGTCCCGCTGCCTGTACTGCCCGAACGCTGGTAGTGGTGTTGTGGTCGGTGACGGCAATCACCTGTAACCCGGCGCGCGCTGCTGCTGCGATCAGTGTGTCTGGCGTCCAGGTTGCATGGTGAGGTGTTGCGTTGGTGTGGATGTGCAGGTCGATCATCGCTGGTCGAGCAACCGATTGAGCAGTCGCCTGTCGAGTGCGCGCAGTGCATCATTCCGCCCCATCTCGAACAATGCCAGATGGTTGCGTTCCTCATAATCGATAATCCATTCCAGCGGCATCAACTGCTGCGGTGCAATAACCAGCGGCTCGGCAATCATACGGGGAATCTTCCCTTCCAGAGTCAGCGTCGGATCGCCGGTTTGCTGCGCAGCACGTTCGAGTTTCTGCGCCGCCTCTGCCAGGCGATTATATGCGCGCAGCGCCTTGATCGCCGCGCGATACGATGCTAGCAGCGCCCAGTCGAGAGTTAACGATAATGCCTGCACCAGGTCTTCCGGCACGCTTTGCAACTGCTGACGCATCGCTTCCGGTGTAGCCTCCCAGGGAGTCATCATAACGACCACAATCTCGACATCCTCGCCTGCCGCAAGATCGATCACCGGTCCTAACGGAGTATTCGCCAGCACCGCCCCATCCCAGTACTTGCGACTATCGATCTCCGTCCAGGGGTAGACGGTCGGAATGCTCGACGACGCCATAAGGTGATCGAGGGTAATCCTGTCAGCCGGATGGTCGCGCAGCGGTCGATTACAAAATACCCGCAGGTCGCCAGACTGGAGATCGGTTGCAGTCAGTAGCAGGGCGGGCGAACCCGGTGCATTGATCCGGTCGAAATCCATCCAGCGACTCAGCGTATGCCGCCAGGGAGCGGTATCGAGCAGACTGCGAAATGGGCGCGTGCGGAACACCTGACCGAGGCGCTCAAGAAACCCCTGCGCGTTCAAGTTGCGTTCTTCAGGCGGTAGAACGACACTCGCGCCACCGTACGCTTCCGATGTCAGGACACTGCGCATCAAAAAGCGGATGAGTGGTCGACTGACCACTGGCAGATCGTCCGATAGTCGATGCACATCCTCGGTGTGCATATCGAGCCAGCGCGCTTTCAGTTGCGCAACAGTCAAACCAGACGCCAGCGCCGCTGCATTGATCGCGCCAATCGAGGTCCCGACAATAATGTCTGGTCCGATGCCATCCTGGATCCAGCCACGTTCGACGAGTGCCTCGATCACGCCGACATGGTAGGCACCACGACCGCCGCCGCCGGAAAGGACGAGCGCTTTTTTCATGACCGGCCCTCCTTTATGGATTCGTTAATGTGGACAATCGAACGGCGCGCATTGTCATGTACGCCGGATCGATGTCGCCACTAACCGGCAACCGCTCGCCGCTATCGGCATCGTACAAACCCAGAATAACGTCGTACTCGCCTGCCGGAAGATCAGGCGGCAGCGACAACGGCAACGGCACAGCCACCTGCTGCCCTGGCAACCAGGCACTGGTGGGTATCCCGCCAACGCCGGATGGCGACACATCAACACCGGCAACCCGCTCTCTCCGGACATCGATCACCTGAACAAATACGACGTAATCGCGCTCTGGAGATGCCAGTGCTCCCCACGAAGGCGTTACCGTCAGATCGTTCTGCTCATATTCAATCGAGACTCCGTGAAGCACAATTGCATCACCAAAGCGCACGCCGACCGGTTGCTCGTATGGGCGCGGTAACTGGTAGATTTTCGCATACTCGATGCCGTGAATTGTAATCGTATGGATCGGGATCATCGATTCGAACTGACGATAGATATCAGGGTGCGCACCGCGCTGGATCGACTCCAGATAGACGATAGCATAGTTGATCGGCTGCTGTCCCAGATCAGTTATGTCACGAACATCGACCGGAACGAACGGTTGCAACGTTGGTCTGAGCGCCGAGATGACCGGTCCATACCCGATATCAGGACGTGTGCTCAACCATGCCCCGACCTGATCCATGCCCTCCCCCCATCCAATCAGAAACATACGCTGTGCTTTTGCACCTCCACCGAGCAACGGATTGTAGTAACTCAGATAGTAGGGATGGTACCAGATAACCTGACCAATCTCTATCGCGCCCATCACCATCAACCCTGCCAGAGGCACACTTTTGAGAAAACCGCTGCCTCGTCGCAACCCAGTCGCGTGCTGGATGCACCAGAGGCGCGCAGCATTGTACCCACGCACAATGCCGGTCGCCGCCAGCACGATCAACGCTGGCCAGATCGGAAGGACGTACCGGTCGAACTTCTTTGGACCGAATGTCATGATTAATGTCCAGAATGCCGCAAAAGCGATCAAGACAGGAATGACAGCATCGCGCTGTGTGAAGAAATGCCGACCTTTGCGCACTGCAAAGGCTACAAAAGCGATCAACCCGATCAACATGACCGGTGTCGTGCGAAACAGGCTGGCGATCGGGTAGAACCATACACCGGGATCGCCAACCGCTCGACCGTTGAAAAACTGACCATCACCGTTGGGGCGTCCGCCGTTGAAGATAATTTCATCTGCATAGGCTTGCAATGCTGCTTCGGGCGTCACCCATAGTGCGGGCCATCCGGCAAACGCAACACCGAGTGCAACTCCCAGCCACACGCCATAACGCACGACCGCATACTTCAGACGACGAAATATCTCCGGCACAGTGCCGGGAGCGTGCCAGTTCGACGGATCGTGCACAGGCGCAAGGGCGAACAGTGTCAGACCGACAAATGGCAAAAAAATGATCGCTGGTCCTTTGGTCAGGAGCGCCAGTCCGGTCAACGCGCCAGAACCGAGGAGCGCCATCCATCCTCCAGAGCCTGTCTGCTGTTGACGCCAGGAGACCAGCAGCAGCAACAGGCTCGAGGTTAGCAACCCTGTCAGCAGTGCATCGAGATGCAGCACGCGCCCGTGCGCAATCAGATATGGGGATGTAGACCACAGGAATCCGGCAACCAGCGCGACCATCGGATCCACCAGGCGACGCAACAACATCCAGGTTGTCACGCCAAACACCACCTGCAGGAATACCCCTGGCAGCCGTAGCCACGCCAGGTGCTCGACCATCGAACGGACGCCAATCCAGCCCATATCGTGCGCGGTGCGTTCGAGCATCAACCCCGCGCGCCCTAACCAGAACATTGTAATGGCGGGATGGCCGACGAAAATGGTATCAGACCAGCGCCCCTCGGAGATCGCTGCATCGAAACGTTCAGTAAAACGGATCCAGTGGTACGCTTCATCGGTGGTGAGAAAATCGGCAAGCCCGATGACACGCGGCGCAAGTGCAATCACGCAAAGCATCAGCGCGATGACCGGCAACCTCAAAGTATCACGAGCAACGCGACGCTCTGCACGTATGTCTGTAGTGCCCAAAGTTTTCTGCCCTGCCATCCGCATCCTTACCAAACTACTGCGCAACTCTAAGATGATTGTAACAGAGGTTGGTCTCATTGCACCTTACTATCGACCAGCGTAAGTACTGTTTGACATCAGGACTCATGGTCTGTTGCTCAGATCCGGGATCAAACGGTATACTCTTTCTTAACTAAAAATGACAGGTTGTTCATCTGAGAGTGTTCGCATTATGACTGGAGAGCGTCCGCGATACGATGCTGACAAGGCAAAGCCCGTTTCATCCGGTCACGGCAGGAGTAGTGTCATGATCGAGCCATATCCGGCGCTACCTGTTGTGCTGACCAATCGTGCACAGGCGGCGCCAGCAGATCCACGCACCAATCTCCACACGCGCACATCCCTACAGGCGATCATGCGCCAGCTCAATAAATCGCTCACCGTCCTGGCGAGTGCAGCCGATATGCTCACTCAAGGACACAGAGGCGGCGCCGTGTTGCAGTCGCTCTTGATATGGCTACAACCAAATGCCCGACAGGCCGAAGAAGCGCTGCGCCGCTTGCGCGAGTATCAACTGACCGGCTCATCAGCGGCAACGGAACTTATTCAGTGTCTCACTGTCCTGGTGCTGGCAGCGGATATGATCGTCCAGGGTCAGCTTAGAGACGATACATCGCTCGAAACGTATGAACTGCTGCGTCGCAATGCTGATCGGGCGCTGAAGAGTCTGGAAGAGTTGAAGAAAGAAGTGTTGGTGTGATGCGTGTCTTCCTTGCCAGATCTGGACTGCTCTTCGGGTGAGTGGAGGCAACGCCTCTGCCTGTCTGTCGCCCAAGGGCATCGAACCTATGTTCCGCCAGTGACACGGGCGACAGGTCGGCAATCAGGTGGAAGTGCTCCTTTCGACGATCAGCCTTCGCCGACTGCAAGGTCCGGCATCATGCGGAGCAGTTCGTCATAGTCGGCAACAACAAGGTCTGGTGCAGCAGCGTGTAGATCAGCGGCAGAGTGGGTTGTAGCGAGTGCAATGCAGCGCATTCCGGCGGCGCGTGCCGCCGCAATCCCCGCAAGCGAATCCTCGAAGACCACGCAGCGATCAGGCGGTTGATCAAGGCGACGCGCAGCTTCGAGAAAGATGTCGGGCGCCGGTTTGCCGTGCGGCACCTCATCGCCGAGGGTGATGGCAGCGAACCGTCCAGTCATGCCCAGCGCCGCCAGAGTTGGTGCGACAGTTGCCCGTGGCGCCGAGGTTGCCAGACCAATCTTTGTTCGACGCTGTTCAAGAAGGTCGAGGAATCGCACCAATCCCGGCAATGGGGTTATTCCAACAAGCATGTTCTGGTAGATTTGCGCGGCTTCTTCACTGTAGCGCGCGATTTCCTCCGATGTCAACGGTCGCCCGAAAAGCGCCGGAAAGATGTCGCTTTGTCGTCTGCCGATCAGGTGCACTGCTTCAGATGGCGGGGGCGGATGCAATCCATGTCGCTCGATGAATACCCGGAATGCCCGAAAATAGAGTGGCATATTGTCGAGCAGGGTGCCGTCCATATCGAAGATAGCAGCTCCGAACGTGATCATGGTGATATGCTCCTCGGTGGACAACAATGTGACATATCTCCGACGACGATGTTCCCGTGAATTACTTGCCTCATCTGTCGCAGCCACATCCCCAGGCAGACGTCTGATGATTCCACTGCGATGTGCGACGTGTATTGCCGTATACGATCCGCAGCGTAGCCATTATGCCCGTCCTGTTGTGGCACAAACCAGCAGATGACGATCAGAGCGTCCCCGAATTCCTGCCGATGGGAAGGCCTAGACAGATCATATGCTGTTGTATGGTCTGAATTGAGCGTTTGACCACTGCCGGGTTCGTGGTTCGGGCAGTGCGCATCGGTGATGTGGCGCGTGGCTGTGCAGTTGAGCGCTTCGGATGCGAATGAGATAGTGTTCGGGCGCACCATCGGATAACCATGTACGTCACCTATCGCCGACCTCCTCCAACCTGAGTGAGAGCACCCGCGAGGCACCATCGTCGCCCATGGTCACGCCGTAGATGGTGTCGGCAGCCTCGATCGTTCCCCGATTGTGGGTAACAACGATAAACTGCGTTTTTTCACTCAACCCGGCAAGTGCCTCGCGGAAACGACCGACGTTGGTTTCATCCAAGGCGGCATCGACTTCATCAAGGACGCAGAAGGGGGTCGGGTTGGCTTTCAGGATGGCGAAGAGCAGCGCCGCAGCAGTCAGCGCACGCTCACCGCCCGAAAGCAGCGCCAGATGCTGCTGACGTTTCCCTGGCGGACGGGCAATAATCTCCACGCCGAGCCTGGTAATACCGGGGGGGCTGCCGCCGTTCTGATCGATAGCATCGTCGTCGTTGTCGTTGATCAACACCAGGTGCGCCTCGCCGCCGCCGAACAGGTTCGTAAAACTCCGCTCGAACTCCACAGCGACGATGCGAAACGTTGTTTCGAAGCAGGTGCGAATGGCGTTGTCCAGTTCGGCTATCAACTCATTGAGTGTTGCCGACGCTGTGCGAAGATCGCTCATTTGGGAACTCAGGAACTCGTGGCGTGCTGCTGCTTCTTCATACTCCTCCAGCGCCAGCGGATTGATGATTCCCAGGCGGGCGATGCGGCTCTTCAGGTCGCCGATACGTCGCTGCATGTCCTCGATACCGGCATCTGGCAACGGGGCTGCACAGGATTGAGCGGCGGATTCGATATCGATGGAGTCGCCTGCGGCACGTTCCCGCAATGTCTCCAGGCGATCACGTGCGCGCTGGGCATCGACTGTCGCACGGTTGTACGCCGCTTCAGCGTCGATCAGGTCAGCAGTGAGCGTCTGCACACGCACTTCGTGCACTTCGCGTTGCTGTTCCAGCGCCCCCAACTCTGCCTCGGACGGCTCGATCTGCGCACGCAGGGCATCGATCTGCGCCAGCAGCGCCTGATGCCCTGCGGCGGTTTGCGTCAGGTTATCGGTGAGAGCAGCACGTTCGCGGTGCAGGTGCTCGATGCGCTCTGCTAGTGAAGCGCGCTGCTCATCGATACGCGCCAGCGCCTGATGAACTGTATGCAGGATGGTGCGTGCTGTGCGCACGTCGCCCTCGGCATCGGCGAGGCGTGCCCGCAGGTGTGTCAGGATCTCGTCGTCGGCGGTGTCTGCGGTGCGCAGTGCTGCTTCCTCAGCCTGGAGGCGCTCGACCTGTGCACGCGCCGCCTGCTCGCGCTGCATCAGTTCTTCCTGCTCGGCGATTGCCGTTTGCAGGCGATTGAGAAGCGTGGTCATTCCGGCGTCGATCTGCTCGATACGCCGTTGACAAACAAGGTATTCTGCTTCGGCGCGATCGACAGCTCGCTGCGTCTGCACCGCAGCAATGCGCGCCTGGTCGAGTTGCCGCTGAATCTGGCGCTGGTGACGTTCAGCATCGCGTACTGCCTGTTCGGCAGCGATATATGCTTCGTTTGCGGCGACATGGCGCGTGCGTGCTGCTTCTGTTTCACGTGAAGCTGCTTCCAGGCGTTCGGGGAGTTCGCGCAATTCCCGCTCGCGCCGCAGCGTACCGCTCTCCTTCGCCGCTGCGCCTCCGGTCACTGCGCCTCCGGCACTCACCTGCTCTCCTGCCAGCGTGACAATTGTCCATCCACTGCCGATGCGCTGCAACTCGCGTCGGGCGATCGCCAGCGTGCACACAACCAGGGTGCGACCGAGAAGGAGCTCCGCTACCGGTCGGTAGCGTTCGTCAACATCGATAAGATCAGCAGCAACCCCCAGGACACCATCCGCCGATCCGGTGGATGACCGCAGGCGCACCCCGTCGGCGCTACGAGGGCGGATCGTATCCAGCGGCAGAAAGGTGGCGCGTCCCTCACCGCTGCGTTTGAGCGCTTCGATAGCATCTTCCGCATCTTCCCAGCGGTTGACGACAATCGTGTGCAGACGCGAACCGAGTGCTACTTCGATGGCCGTTTCGAGTTCTGCCGGCACACGCAGTAAGGTCGCCACCATGGCAAATCCGGCTCGGTTCTGCGACTCCGCCCACTGCATGGCTGACCGCACACCGGCAAATGTTCCGGCATAACTGCGATGGAGACGGCGCAATGTTTCCAGCCGCGCTTCCAGATCCATCTGCTGTCGGCGCAGCGCTTCGAGTGCCTCAGCAGCAGCAGTGCGTTGTTGGCGGCGCTGTTCGACGGCGCTCATTGCCTGTTCGACGCGATGTGCGGCGTCGTTCAGTTCCTGTTCCAGCGCAGTCACGCGTGCATCCGCCTGTACGCCAGCAGCGCGGCGTGCTGTCAGTTCGTTCTGCGCAACTGCCAGCGCTTCCCCGGCAACTGCACGTTCACGGGTCAGGCGATCACGCTGCTCATTCATCTGTGCAATCTGACGTTGCACCGCGCCCAGAGCCGCACCAATCTCTACCAGGTTGCGACGAGCGGTATCGAGCGCCTGGTAAAACGTCGCGCGACCAGCGATCCGTTCGGTGCGACGCGCTTCGTGTGCGGCATATTCCTGCCGTGCCTGCTCCAGGCGTTGCTCGGCGCCGGAAAGTTGGGCGACTATCGTTTCCTGTTCCATGCATCGGACGGCACGTTGATGATCCAGATCACGCAGTGCGCGCTCCTGATCCTCGATCTGGTGCGACAGCGCGACGAGCCGTTCCTGTCCAACCGCCAGTGCGCGCTGGACCGACTCAGCGTGAGCACGCAGGGCTCTCATCTCTGCGTGGAGCGATCCAGTCCGGTCACGGATGGCGCGGATGCGCTCCCGAAGATGGAGGAGATCGGTCGAGGCGGTGGTCATCTCTGCCTGACGTGCAGCAAGGGTCGTTGCCCGCGTTTGCGCTGTTTGTTCGGCGGCGGCACATTCCGATTGCGCCGTCAACCAGAGACAGACATAGTATGCCTGCAACAACTGCTGAAGCTCAGCTGTCAGATCGCGATGGGAGCGGGCAAGCGTCGCCTGGCGCTTTAGTGAGCGCAATCGTGGCTCGAGTTCCGCCAGAATATCGGAACAGCGAGCAACGTTCGTGTTCGTCTCACGCAGACGACGTTCTGCATCGGCGCGACGCTGCTCGTACACGCTGATCGCCGCAGCATCCTCAAACAGACGCCGCCGCTCCAGCGGGCGCAGATTGAGCGCAGCATCGACCAGACCCTGATTGACGATCGCGTATGCCCCATTGATCGGCGCGGCAATTTCCTGCACATCGCGCAGGCGGACGCGCTGACGATTGATGAAGTACTCCTGATCGCCGGAGCGCGTCGCACGGCGGGTAATCGTCACTTCACCATACGGAACCGGTAACAGGCGGTCGCTGTTATCGATGGTCAGCGAGACTTCTGCGAAGCCGGCAGGTGCCCGCCGCCCGCCGCCGCTGAAGATCAGGTCCTCGGTGCGTTTACAGCGCAGTGTCCCCGGATGCTGTTCACCAAGCACCCAGCGGATGGCATCGACGAGATTCGACTTCCCACTGCCGTTGGGACCAACCACCGCAGTGATGCCAGGCTGAAACTCGAACAGCGTGTGCCCGGCGAATGTCTTGAATCCCTGGATTTCGAGGCACCGCAGATACATCGTTTTCAACATTCACGCCAGATAGCGTGATATTATACCATCAACACCCTTGACAATCTGTTCATCTTGACAGAAGATGTATCGACAGAGTAATATAGCATGTACTCACCCACATGTCAGCGCATGTTTGAACCCGTGGCCACAGCCCGGCAATGGGTTGTAGCATGTTGCACCTTTACAATCGAGCAGGAGGATGTTGTGCAATGGCTCATATGGGCCTTGCCTGCCCTGGTGATTGGACTTGCCATCGGTGCAGGCATAGGCATTCTTATCTACAAAAAGAGCGTACAGAGCCAGATTCGACAGATCGAGGCGGAAGCCCGACTGCAACTGGAAGCGACGCGATCTGAGCAGAAAGATCTCATTTTGCGCGCAACCGACGAGGCGCTGCGGCTCCGTGCCGAAGCCGAGGCGCAAATACGTGAGGCGCGCGCAGCGCTGGCGAAGCAGGAGGAGCGACTCCAGCGGAAAGAGGAAAATCTTGACCGCAAAATCGAGGGACTCGAACGGCGTGAACGCCAGCTCCAGCAACGCGAGCGCCAGATGGAGCAGCTTCATCAGGAGGCTGAACAACTGCGTCAGCAGCAACGTGCGGAACTCGAGCGGATTTCTGCATTGAACCAGGAAGAAGCCCGCGCGATTATTCTGAAACGCGTCGAGGACGAAACGCGCGACGAGGCGGCACGCCGCATTCGTGACATCGAAAAGAACGTTCGCGAAGAGGCGGATAAACTGGCACGCAAAGTGATCAGTATGGCCATTCAGCGGTGCGCTTCGGAGTATGTTGCCGAAGTGACCGTTTCTACAGTTGCGCTCCCGAGTGAGGAGTTGAAAGGACGAATCATCGGGCGTGAAGGGCGTAACATTCGTGCCTTCGAGCAACTGACTGGCGTTGATATTATTGTTGATGATACGCCCGAAGCGGTAACCCTCTCGTGCCACGATCCGGTGCGGCGCGAGGTGGCGCGACTGGCATTGATCAAGTTGCTCAAGGACGGACGCATCCATCCGACGCGGATCGAAGAAGTCGTCAGCAAAACCCAGCAGGAAGTCGAACAGATCATGCGCGAAGAAGGCGAGCGAGTCGCTTACGAAGCGAACGTTCAGGGGTTGCACCCTGACCTGATCAAACTGCTGGGACGGCTGAAGTATCGCACGAGTTACGGGCAGAATGTACTGCAGCATTCGCTGGAGTGCGCTCTGCTTGCAGCGCATATTGCTGCTGAGATCGGCGCAAACATCAATGTAGCGAAAACTGCCGCGTTACTGCATGACATCGGGAAAGCAGTCGACCACGAAGTGCAGGGACCGCACGCATTGATCGGTGCTGAGATTGCGCGTCGCCTTGGAAAATCGCCGGCGATCGTGCACGCGATTGCCGCTCATCATAATGATGAAGAACCACAAACAGTCGAAGCCTGGTTAGTGCAGGCTGTCGACGCCATCTCCGGCGGGCGCCCCGGAGCGCGCCGCGAAACGCTCGACCTGTATATCAAGCGCCTCGAAGCGCTCGAAACGGTCGCAACGTCATTCACAGGTGTTCAACGTGCCTTTGCGGTTCAGGCCGGGCGCGAGGTTCGCGTGATGGTGCAACCGGATGCTATCGACGACCTCGGCAGTATTCACCTTGCCCGTGATGTTGCCAAGAAGATCGAGGAGAGTCTTCAGTATCCCGGACAGGTCAAGGTGACGGTCATCCGTGAGACGCGCGCGGTGGACTATGCACGTTGATCAGGAACAGCACCTGAGACGACAACGGAACGCTTCACGGCACAGGACGGCTTCGACGCCGACCGCGCCGCACACTCTCTCAGGGGCCGGTGCGGGGGTTTCTCCCCGTTATGGCGACAATTCTGGTCATTCTATCGCAAGTTACCAGCCGGCGCATCGGCCGGCGCCCAACCCAGATCGGAGGAGGCACGTATGGCAAGCAATCTTTCGCACTCCACACCTGCCACTCGCGCCGTCGGCGCAAGTGGCGCCGACGTGGTCGAGCGGCAAAGCGCTGAGGTTCTGAAGGTTTCGACACGCTCGCGTCCCAGTGCGGTCGCCGGTGCAATTGCCGGCGTCATTCGCGATAGTGGTGTGGCGGAGGTGCAGTCGATCGGCGCAGGCGCAACCAACCAGGCGATCAAAGCAGTGGCAATTGCCCGCAGTTATCTCAGCGAAGAAGGTATTGATATTGTTTGCACCCCTTCGTTCATTGATGTCGCCATCGATGATGAAGAGCGTACAGCAATCCGCCTGCTAGTTGAACGACGATAGGATACGGTGAGGGTGGTCGTGCCATATATGCGACCACCCTGTTCTGTTTTACTGCGGCTGTCCGTTCAGAGGCTGGCTGCGCGCTATCCGCTCCTGTGGCAGCAGGGTAGCGTAGACAAATGCGTGCAACGGCGTCGGAACACCGGCTGCTGCACCCAGACGTGCGACTGCGCCGTTCTGTGCATCCAGTTCTGATGGACGACCGGCCATGATGTCGCGTTGCATCGAAGCGGTTGTTTCGTAGGGTAGCGCATCGAGTTGCGCCAGCGCTGCGGTGACGGCTTCTTCGCAAAGATTGATGCCGCGCGCCTGTGCAACTGCAATGATTTCGCGCATACCCTGGACGAGAAGCTGGCGCGTCTCTGGAAGTTCGCGCAGCAATCCCATAGGCGCGCGTGTGACCGCTCCCAATCCGCTGGTTGTCGCTCCAAAGACGAATTTGCGCCAGACCTCGGCGTCGATGTCCGGTGGGATCGTCACCCGCACCCCGGCGCGTTCCAGCCAGTCGCGCAGTGCTTCGATACGCGCTGTACGACGATTGTCACGTTCGCCAAAGATGATCAGCGGATGGATGCCTGAGTGTCGCACCACACCCGGTGCAACGCGGGCAACGAAGATGTAACAGATACCGTTCAGTGCGTGAGATTCGCCCAGCGCTGCTGCCAGATGATCAGAAGCCTCGACGCCGTTGAGCAGCGGTACGACGCCGGTCTCCGGTCCAATGAGCGGACGCATGTCCTCCATCGCTTCATCGAGTTGCC
The DNA here is from genome assembly GCA_034432635.1 of Roseiflexus sp. Classification (GTDB taxonomy): domain Bacteria; phylum Chloroflexota; class Chloroflexia; order Chloroflexales; family Roseiflexaceae; genus Roseiflexus. The sequence goes on along the minus strand of DAOUBK010000081.1, from coordinate 22,914 downwards.
AGGTTTTGGTGGCGACCAGCACCATGTCAACAGGACCTGCCTGCGCTGGATCGTCGGTCGCCTGGACAGGCGCGATATGAACATCACCGACGATACTCTCGATCCGTAATCCTCGTTCGTGCAGGGCAACCAGATTGTCGCCACGCGCGATGAATATCACATCCGCGCCAGCCTGCGCTAACCGTCCGCCAAAGTAGCTGCCCACCCCGCCAGCACCAACGACTGCAATACGCACAGGTCATTGTCTCCTTTCGTATGAATCGGGGGGCAGCACCGCTGCCCCCCGGCTTCTCCTTCCGGGCAAATGTACCGCTTGCCACCACGTGCCATTCGACGGTGGAGCGGAACATCGTTGAGCCTGCGTTCAACTCTCGACTTTCGACCGGATCGCATACTCCAGCAACATAGCCATACGGGTGTAATGCGAACCCTGCCAGTAAATTTTGCCACAGGCGACGCAACGCCGAAAGGTATCGAAGTACAGCCGCGTCCTGGGTTCGAGCAGATGCTCGATGTCGGCTTTCTCAACCACCGTTGTCAGGCTGTTGCAACGCATACAACGCTGGAAAACGTTTGGTGTCGGCGTCAGGTTGAACCGCCGCATCACTTCGACGATCTGACGCGCCGGAATAATCTCGCGCACAAATGAACCATAAACAACAATGCTTCGTTTGAGCAATTCCCGGTCGCGTGTGAGCAGGATCCGGCGTTCCTCACCCGCCAGCCGTGCCAGTTCGGCATCGTGCGCATCGTTCCAGTACAGGCTGTCATAACCCAGCATCCGCAGGTATGCCGCCAGACGCCCCAGGTGCGTGTCGAGCACGAAGCGCGGTTCATCGAGCGGGGGACGCAGCGCAACTGACGATGTGGATGCCATGGTCATCGGAAAGACTTCGATCATGTCGCCTGGTTGTACGGGGTAGTTGAAATCGACCGGACGACCGCCAGCAATCAGGGCACCGATCTCGGGATGGGGCACGCCACACGTCTCGATCAGGTTCTTGATGGTCTCGTGCCCTTTGCATGGTCGTTTGAACCACGTTGCGCGGCGTCCAGGCGGCAGAAAATCGTTCAGGTCGCCATAGACACGGATTAGCGCCAGTCCCCTTTCCTGCACGGTTGTGATGTTCATAGCGTCCGTTCCATCTGCACTCGTTTCTGCCAGAGGGCGATCAGCAACATTGCTAGACCGACAACCTGTGCTGCGCGAATGCCGCCTAGGGTTACCAGCGAATCGACGCGCAACGCTTCCAGCAGAAGCATTGCGCTGCCCTGTAGTGCAAGATAGAGCGTCGCAGCCGATCCGGGTCGGGGCATGCGCGGTGTGAGCCATATCAGCACACCCCATGTAGCCAGCGTCGCCAGAAGATAGTAGAGTGACACGGGATGTCGCAGCACACCAAATAACGGCAACGCCCAATGCGCATCTGTGGGTGCGCCGAGCGCTTCGCCACTGAGCAACAAGCCTAGTGCCGCGACAGCCTGCGCCGGGGGCAGCGCCAGCGCCGCGACATCTGCCAGCGCCGCTGTTGCAGCGTCCAACCCTCGCAACCGCAGATACGCATACCCGGCGAGCGCACCGCCGATCAATGCGCCGGGCCATGCCAGATCACCCAGACGAAGCGCCAGAAACAAACCAGGTGATTGACCGTACATGTCCCAGTTGAACAAACCATACCATAAACGCGCACCAACTGCTGCACCCAGCAGGGCGAATGGAGCGCAGCGACGCGCATATTGCTCGAGTTCATCACCGCCCCGTTTGTGCGCTATTCGTTCAAACAGCGAATGACCAATAAAAACGGCGATCACCAGCAGCAACGCGCCACTGCCAAGATTCACCGGTCCGAGTTCAATGATCGGGTACACGTTATGGCGTCTCAGCAATCAACTGCTCGATTGTGCCCTCAATCATACCACGCGACATTGGTCCACGATACACAGCACGAACAATCCCCCGGCGATCGATGAAGAAACTGGAAGGCAGCACACGCACCTGATACGCGGCGCTAACCCGCGCATCGCTATCGAGCAGCGCCGGAAACGTCAGACGTTGCCCGGTCATATACGCGGCAACGCTCGCTGCGTCTTCCTGTTGATTGACCGCCAGCACAACAAAACCCTGATCGCGGAAGCGCTCGTAAGCCTGCTGAATGGCAGGCATTTCAGCGCGACACGGCGGGCACCATGTCGCCCACAGATTAATGAGTACCACCTGACCACGCAGATCGTCGAGCGTGACCTGCGATCCATCGATGGCGCTCAGGGTAAACCCGGGAGCGGGATGACCAACGCGCGGTGCAGGTTGTGTCGCCGCCGGTTCTGGCGCCGGCGCCGTGGCGGGTATGCCTGGAGTGACGCGCGTCATCCAGATGAATACACTGCCGGTCAGCAGCGTCGCCATCAGCAGCAGCTCCCACACACGTTGGGAGAATGTCATCGAAAGGCTCCGTATTCTGTAAGCTGTTGCTTGCACATCGTGAGCATCGCGTGCTACAATACCACGTGATACAGTAGCATGATACGCTCTTTTTTGCATGTCTGCTCCGTCCATTATCACGATTGACGGTCCTGCCGGCGCAGGGAAGAGTACGCTTGGCGAGATGCTCGCCAGGCGTCTGGGGTATCTCTTCTTCGACACCGGGGTTATGTATCGCGCGCTGGCGTGGGCAGTTTTGCGCCATTCAATCAATCCCGAAGACGAGGAAGCAGTTGCAGCGCTGGTGCAGCGCCTCGACATTCACGTGCAACCACCCGGCGACGCGACTGATGGACGACCGTATACGGTGCTGGTCAATGGCGCCGATGTCACCTGGGAATTGCGGCATCCTGAAGTCGAGCGTATCGTTTCGATCACAGCGCGGCACCCGGTGGTACGCGCTGTCCTGCGCGACCAACAGCGCGCCATTGGTCAGCGTGGGCGCGTGGTGATGGTCGGACGCGACATCGGCAGTATCGTGATGCCTGATGCACCGCTCAAGATTTATCTGGACGCATCGGTCGATGAACGCGCCCGTCGGCGTACCGATGAGATCCGGCAGCGCGGCGGCAGCGCCGATCTCCAGAACATCCGCAATGAAATCATCCGTCGTGACAGCCTGGACCGTCACGTGAGTGCGCCGGCGACCGATGCATGCATTATTGTTAGTGATGGGCTGTCACCGGAACAGGTGGTTAATCTGGTCGTCTCCCGCATCGATTGCGAACCGGGCGACACGCAGGATACGCGCGCCTATGACCGAGCCAAAACTTCCCATCCCCCTGGAACTCGATAGCGACGAGCAGGTTATCTTGGTCGGCAAGCGCCATTGGATCGAACTGTTGCAGTCCAGTTTGGTCTTTCTGGTCGTCGGTTTTATTACTGCGGCGGTGGCGATGTTTCGCGCGGCTGGCGGAACGTTGCTGGTGATGCGTGAGGGCGTTTCGCGCCCCTTGACCGATCCGATCAATGTTACGCTCCTGACGCTAACGATTCTCCTTGTGGCGCTGTGGGCACGTGGCGAGGCGAAAAAGCAGCGCCGCAAGGATACGCCCTGGCGCAACCCTGATGTGCTGTACCTGCTGGCGATTCTTGTACTTGGGCTGGCGATCTGGTTCCGCTCCATCGGCGGTGAACTGATCGTTATCGACCCGGTGTACTCACGCGCCGGCGATGCGATTAATATCGTACTGAGCCTGATCACGATGTTCATGCTGCTGGCAGTAGCATATCTCTACAACGACTGGCGCAACGATGTGCTGGTCGTCACCAACAAGCGCGTCATCTATGATGAAGAGACCATGTTCATCCGCCATGTGCGGCAGCAAATCCTGATCGACGATATTCAGCAGGTCAATGTACGCGCAGACACCTATCAGGCAACGTTGTTCGGATACGGTAAAATCATCATCCGGTCGTTCAGCCCGCGCACGCTCGAGTTCGATTTCGCAGCAAAGCCGCGCGAGATTGAAAAGGCGATCCTGGATCAGGTGCGCAACCTGCGCCGGCGTCAACAACCCGACCTGCTGCGCGCGCTGATCGAAGATCAGGTGTACGGCAACAAGATTCCGCCGCAATCGGCGCCTGCGCTGCAAGCCCGCACGCAACGGTTCCCCATCTCGGCGCTCTACCCGCCCAATCCCGAAATCCGTAATGATCGCATCATCTGGCGCCCGTCGTGGGTGTATGTCCTGTTGCAACTGTTGCGCCCGTTAACCGGGTTTGCGCTGACGATGTTTGTAGCCGCGGTGCTGGTTCAGTTTGGGTTGCTCGATGGCGTGGCGGTCAGCCTGGCCGTTCTGCTTGCCATGCTGGTGTTCGGTGTGTGGGGATGGTGGATCCGCGAGGCGCTGATCAATGACACCTACATCCTGACTCGCACCGACATTATCGATGTCGATCGGCGCCCGCTGGGACCGGAGAACACCCGTCGAGCGCAACTTTCCGCGATTCAGAATATCTCGTTCGACGTCAGTTTTGTCGAGCGCCTTTTGGGGCTGGGTACTGTCGTTGTTGAAACAGGCGGCGCAGCCGGCGGAAAGTTCACTTTCAACCACGTGCCCGATCCGCGCGGCGTCCAGGCTACCATCAACGACTATCTGACCGACTTCCGTAAGCACGAGAAGGAGCGTCAGTTGCAGGATGCGCTTGCGCTGCTGAAGCAGTACGATCAGGCTCAGCGTGAGCACGGTGAAAAAATGGATCGGGAGAGCTTCGAGAAGGCGGTTGAGGAACTGATCGGGCGCTCGCTCAACCAGCGATCGGCGAACGACACGTCTGCCGATATGTTCAACGGCGCTGTGGCGACACAGATTAACGTTTATCTGCGTCGTGTGGCGCGCAACGCGCGTCGTCAGGCAGCGATCCGCGCCTTGCACGAACGAATGCGCCGTCGTAATAGTGAACAACCTTCGTAATCCTCCAAGAAGGAAGATCAATGCCATACCTTCGTGCTGTCCTGATAGCCCTGCTGTGCGTATTGCCAGTCGTGCCGGTTGCGGCTCAGGAGCAGGTGGTGGGATTGACCCTGACGTTGCGCCCCGGTTATGCCGGTGCGTATCGGTTGGGCGAATGGTTCCCGATTACGGTTGACGTTGCAAACGATGGGCGCGATATTCAGGGCGTGCTGGAGTGGAGTTTCCCTGGATGGCAAAACCAACCCCTGTTCCGCCGCACCATCGATCTGCCGCGCGGTTCGCACAAGCGCGTGATGCTCGAAGCGTTTGCTACCGGATTCGCGCGCAACGGTACGCTGCGCCTGATCGAAAATGGAAATGTCCTGCTTGAGCAGAGCGTTGGTATCGAAGCCGTTGAACCGGATCGGTTCCTGATCGTTATCGTCGGTTCCGACCCGGCGCTTCTGACAAGCCTCAGCGCGATGTCGATCAGCGGCGTGAGCGGAGTGACAGTACGCCACATCTCACCCGACGACCTGCCTTCGCATGCGCTCGTGTTGCGCGGTATCAACGCTATCTTTATCCATGATGTCGATACGGCTGCTCTTGCGCTCGATCAACGTACTGCGCTCCGTGACTGGGTTCTCCTCGGCGGGCAACTCGTGGTGGGTGGCGGGATCAATGGCGAACGCGCCGCAGCCGGTTTTGCCGACCTGCTGCCTGTCGAAGTCACCCGCACGCTCAATCAGGGCGATCTGACGCCGCTCGCGCAGCTTGGCGGGAGTGAACCGCAACCATCGACCGGTCCGCTGGTCACGGTTGTGCCGCGTTCCGGTGCGGAAGCGCTGCCGGCAGGTCATTCGCTGATCTACCGCGCATCCTTTGGTAACGGCGTGGTGGTTTTCAGTACATTCGACCTGACCCTGCTGCGTGGTTGGGCATCAGAATCACAACTCTGGTCGCGCGTGTTGCAACCGGTTCCGCTCTTCATTCCAGCATTCGAGGGGCGGGTGAATCAGATCAGTCTGATGCAGGACGCGCTTCAGATCCGGGCTGCCGGGCTGCCGCCGGCATCGGCGCTGGCAGCATTTCTGCTGGTGTACATTCTGTTGGTGGGACCGGTGAATTACCTGGCGCTCCGCCGGATTGGTCGCCTTGAATGGGCAGGGTGGACGATCCTGCTCACCGTAGCGCTGTTTGCTGGCGGCGTTTTTGTTGTCGGATTTGTGATCCGGGGCGGGCAGGCGCAACTCTACCAGGTGGCCATTATTCAGGGAGCGGAACGTGAGACCCGTGGCGTCGCCACGGCACATCTGGCGCTGTTCTCGCCGTTACGCAGCAGTTACGTCCTGCGCACGCCAGCCGGCAGTCTGCTGAGCGAAACGCGCAGTCTCGACGACTTCACCGCTCGTCCGCTGATCGTAACTGCTGATGATGCGGGCGTCGAGGTTCCAGACCTGCTGGTCGATGTCGCCTCGATCCGAACATTGATCGCCGAGAGCGCCGTTGAGTTGCCGGTTCAGGTCGAGAGTGCCATTCGCTTCGATGGTGGCGATCCTACAGGTGAGGTGCGCAATGTCGGACGGGTTGCATTCGAAGATGCGATTGTCGTATATCAGGGAATGTTTCAGCAAATTGGCAATCTGATGCCAGGCGCTAGCGCCCGGTTCGACTTCAACGGTTCGCGTGGCAGTTTCCCTTTTGGGGTGTCTGTCAGTGACGATCGAATGTTCAACCGTCGTCAGATCCTGTTCCAACTCTTCAACAACAACCTCACGCGTCCGTCTATTAGATCACCGCTGGATGCGCAGGGGGTGTATCTGATCGGCTGGAGTGCGACGCCTGCCGTTCCGCTCGAAATGAATGGTCGATCCGCGTCGCAGCAGGGATTGACCCTGTTCGTCATCCGGTTGCGCGCGTCGTAAATGGTGGCGCCATGCCTTCGCTCGTCGAGAGTGTGCGCGCAACGATCCGCCGTTATCGCATGATCGCGCCCGGTAAGCCGGTTGTTGTTGCAGTGTCCGGAGGACCGGATTCGCTGTGCCTGCTGGATGTGCTGGTGAACCTGCGCGTCGAACTAATGTGCACGTTACACGTCGTTCACCTCGACCATCGATTGCGTGGCGCACAGGCAGCGGCGGAAGCGGCGTTCGTGGCGGAGATTACGGAACGCATGGGGATCGCAGCAACTATTGAGGCGGTCGATGTGCGTGCGCTGGCGGCGGAACGCCACCTTAATCTGCACGCAGCAGGGCGGTTGGCGCGTTACCGCCTGCTGGCGCAGGTGGCGCTAACCATCGGCGCGCAGGCAGTGGCAACGGCGCACCACGCCGATGATCAGGCGGAGACAGTGTTGCTGCATCTGGTGCGCGGCGCCGGCGTTGAAGGGTTGCGCGGCATTCGTCCGGTGGTTGCCTGGGAAGAATGGCGCGCGATTGGTGATATGAACGACGATGCCCTGGCTGTGTCGCCGACAGACAGGCATGCGCCGCGCCTTATCCGTCCGCTGCTGCAAGTTGCCCGCGCCGACATCGAGACGTACTGCGTCGAACGCGGGCTTGTGCCACGCCGCGATCCATCGAATGTTGACCGGCGCTATCTGCGGACACGGATCCGTCAGGATGTTCTACCGGTCCTGGCAACGTTGAACCCGCAGATCGTTGCAGCACTGGGGCGCATGGCATCCGCCTGCGCCGAAACTGCTAATTTCGTCGAGCAAGAACTCGACCGTGTATGGGATGCGTTGACCCTCACGCAGACCGATCGCCTGACCTTCGATGGGCGCCGCTGGCGCGATCTGCATCCGGCGCTTCAGCACGCTGCGATCCGCCGGGCATATGCCCTGATCGGCGGCAGTGACACCCTTGGATACGATGATGTGACCCGCGCCTGTGACGTCGTTGGGCGCGGCGTTGGGCGACGAATCGAACTGCCTGGTGGTGTTGCGCTGGTGACCGACTATGATGGTGGATTTGGTATCATACGCGGCGAACCGGCGCCGGGCGATGGTCTGCGCCTGCCTGTCGGCAAAGCAACCCTGACCGTTCCTGGTTGCATCGCACTTCACGACGGACGTGTGCTCTGCGCTGACTATGGCTTCGCGGCAGCGTCGAGCCGTTGGGAGGTTTTTCTCGATGCAGCCATCTGTGCTGCGCCGCTCACCGTTCGCCGCCGACGCCCCGGCGACCGCGTGCGACTGGCTGGCGCGCGCGGAACACGTCGCATTCAGGACATTATGGTCGATGCGAGGATGCCGCGCGCGCTGCGTGCTGAGTGGCCCCTGGTGGTCGCCGGTGAACGGATCGTCTGGGTGCCGGGTATTGGCGTGGCGGAAGGGGCTTGTGCGTCACCCGGGCAGGTGGCAATCCGGGTGTGGATCGAAGGTCTATCCGATACAGGCGAGTCGGCGGGCGTTGATGTGGTAAAGGAGCACTCCATGCACGACGATATGGCGAAAATCTTGCTAACGGCAGAACAGATCCAGGAACGAGTGCGCGCACTGGGAGCGCAGATCACCGCCGATTATCGACCACTCGGCGATCTGTTGCTGGTCGGGGTGTTGAAAGGGTGCGCAATGTTTATGGTCGATCTGGCGCGCGCCATCGATCTCCCGCTCGGCATGGATTTCATCGCCACTTCGAGTTATGGCAAAACAACCGAGTCGAGCGGGGTCGTGCGCATGCTGAAAGATCTCGACACCGACATCGCCGGACGCCACGTGTTGATTGTCGAAGACATTATCGACAGTGGATTGACGCTAGCTTACCTCCGTGGGCACCTGCTGCGCCGTCATCCGGCGAGTTTGCGCATCTGCGCGCTGCTCAACAAACCGGAGCGCCGCCGGGCGGACATCCCGATCGATTATCTGGGGTTCGACATTCCAAACGAGTTCGTTGTCGGGTACGGTCTCGATTTTGATGAAAAGTACCGTAATCTACCATACATTGGCGTACTGCACGAGCGGATCTACCATGCCGCAGAGTAGCCGGTAGCGCAAGGAGGCGAACCGTGACACATTCTATTCCGCAAACCATGGGTCAGCAGTTCGGCAGACGATCCTGGGCTGAACCGTGGAAGATCAAGATGGTCGAGCCGCTGCGGGTTATCAGCCGCGAGGAGCGTGAACGCGCGCTGGCAGAAGCTGGGTACAACACCTTTCTGCTACGCTCGGAGGACGTCTACATCGATCTGTTGACCGATAGCGGCACCAATGCCATGAGCGACCGTCAGTGGGCTGCCATCATGCTGGGTGATGAAGCATATGCTGGCAGTCGCAATTTTTACCGCCTCGAAGCGACGGTGCAGCAGTACTACGGCTACCGTTACGTTGTTCCGACGCATCAGGGGCGCGGCGCAGAGCACCTGATCAGTCGCGCGGCCATTCGTCCCGGGCAGTATGTTCCCGGCAATATGTACTTTACCACCACGCGGCTGCACCAGGAACTGGCCGGCGGCATCTTCGTCGATGTCATCATCGACGAGGCGCACGATCCACAGCACATGCATCCTTTCAAGGGGAATGTCGATCTTGACAAACTGGAAGCATTGATCCGGCGCGAAGGACCGCAGAATATCGCCTACGTCAGTCTGGCGGGTACGGTGAATATGGCTGGCGGGCAGCCGGTGAGCATGGCGAATGTACGCGCGCTGCGCGCATTGTGCGACTGGCATGGCATCCGCATTTTCCTCGATGCAACGCGCATGGTCGAAAATGCCTTCTTCATCCAGGAGCGTGAAGAAGGGTACGCACAGACGCCAATCGCCGCTATTCTGAAAGAGTTCTGCTCCTACACCGACGGCGCATGGATGAGCGCCAAGAAGGACAGCCTGGTGAACATCGGCGGATGGGTGGCAGTTAATGATGCCGACCTGTTCGATGAACTGCGCAACCTGGTGGTGGTCTACGAAGGGTTGCACACCTACGGCGGGCTGGCGGGGCGTGATATGGAAGCGATCGCCGTGGGCATCGAAGAGTCGGTGCAGGACGACTACATCCGGGCGCGGGTCGGGCAGGTGCGCTACCTCGGCGAACTGCTGACCGACTGGGGCATTCCGATTGTGCAACCGGTTGGCGGGCATGCCATCTTTCTCGACGCGCGCCGTTTCTACCCGCACATTCCGCAGCACCAATTTCCGGCACAAACACTCGCTGCCGAGCTCTACCTCGATTCGGGCATCCGGGCGATGGAACGCGGGATTGCCAGCGCCGGGCGCGATCCAAAAACCGGTGATCACTACTATCCGAAACTGGAACTCACGCGCCTCACTATTCCGCGCCGCGTGTACACCCAGGCGCACATGGATGTTGTCGCCGAAGCGGTGAAAGCGGTGTACGATGCGCGTGCCCAGACCCACGGGTTGCGGATGGTGTACGAACCCAAATATCTGCGTTTCTTCCAGGCGCGCTTCGAGCGGTTGACATAGCCGATGCACTGCCAGGGTTAAGCATAACGGCAATTGTCGATGATAGACCGAGCCAGGGCGCAGGGGATTCTGCGCGCTGAGGGTCCTCTCACGCTTTCTTCCGCAGCCGTATTCCGGCACTTGCACTGCAACCAACCTGAGTACGATACGTGCAAGTGCTGAGGGAGGCTTTTCCCCGATGCGCAGATCCCCGTTCATGCATCTGCGCGCTCCCTGAGCAGCAGCACGACACCTGAACACGATCCCACGCCTGCGCGCACTCAGGTAGCGTCTATCGTCCGGGTCAGACGAGGACTTCGACGCGCTGGCGCTCCTGAGCGACTCCCAACCGTCTGCGATGTCAGCAAAACCCCACAGATGAATGTACAGGAGGTCGAGATGCACATCAGAATGGTTCAACCGCGACCGACGCTTCTCTTGCTGGCGCTGCTGATTACACTTGCTGCCTGCACAACACCGACCTCCTCGCTAGATGGAACCGGCAGCGACACCTCATGGCATAACTGCCGCTCCGCACTACCAACGCACTCCGGGTAACGCGCGTGTTCGCGGTCCAGTTGTCCGGTCGCGTGTCGCTGTTGGCGTCGAGTTCAAATCCGCCATTCTGCAGCAGATTTTCTGCAGGACCTTCGGCTGGCGTGTTGGTTGCCGTCGGTACCGGTGTACTGGTTGGCAGATTTCCTGTCCAGGGCGGCGTTTCGGTAGACCAGGCGGGGCCACCTGACAGCGGATCAACGAAGAGGGTTCCGCTGGCAGGCCCACCAACCGCGCCGGATGTATCGTTGACAATCAATCCTGTGCCTTCATCGAAGTAATAGAGTGCAGCCGTCAGTGCATCGGGTGTAAACGGTTGCGTTGGACGGGCGAATGATGCGGTATATCGCAGCGCATTCGAAATGCGCACCTCGTCGATCCAGCCATTGAACGAAGGATAGGTGATGCGATCATAGTCATGTTTTTCGACGCCAATGACCAAATACGGCTCGTTGAGCCACTGTGCGGCACGACCATCACGATAAAGGGATGATCGAAATCTAATTACGATCTCTTCACACTTGTTCACATCTATGCTATCGATTATCGTAGCGTGACCCGAACGGAATGCATCGATCAAGGAGAAAGCGTCACCGCTGACCTGGAATACCACCCCGGCATCGATATGCTATAATTTACCGGCTTTCACTCGCGTGCACGGAATACAAGGGAAGCAATGAGACAGGAGCAGCGACGACCAAGCATCTCGGCATTTTTTCCAGCGTACAACGACGGCGGCACTATTGGAAGTCTGGTTGTCACCACGATTCGCACGCTCGAAGAACTGACCGACGATTATGAAGTGATTGTGGTGGAAAACGGCAGCACCGATTACACCGTCGAGGTACTAGAAGAACTGGCGCAGCGGTTTGATCGCTTTCGCTACTATTCCTATCGTGAGCCGCTTGGCTACGGTGGGGCATTACGTGTGGGGTTTGCTGCCTGCACCAAAGACCTGATCTTCTACACCGACGGCGATGCGCAGTACGATCCACGCGAACTCAAACAGTTGCTCCCCGCGATGGAAGAGCATATCGATATCGTCAACGGCTGGAAAATTGACCGGAGCGATCCGCTGCACCGCAAGATCATCGGGCGGATCTACCATCACACAGTTAAGTTGCTCTTCGGCTTCAAACTGCGCGATGTCGATTGTGATTTTCGCCTGATCCGGCGGCACGTCTTCGATACAATCGACCTGGAATCCGACAGTGGCACGATCTGTCTGGAACTGGTAAAGAAATTACAGGATGCTGGCTACCGCTTCGCCGAAGTGCCGGTTCATCATTACCATCGCACCTATGGTAAGAGCCAGTTCTTCAATTTTCCGCGTCTCTGGCGCACCGGCATTCAACTGATCGGTCTCTGGTGGAAACTGGTGGTCAGACGCGACCACATGCGGCGCATCAAGATACGTCGCAAGCAGCAGGAATTGCCGGTCGAACGCTGAATCACGGGATGTGATGCGAACAGGTAGACCAGAAGGGCGCCGTATATGCCGGGAATACATGATTATGCTGGTGCATATCGCGGATCACAGGTGCTGATCACCGGCGGGCTGGGGTTCATCGGATCGAACCTTGCGCACCACCTGGTTGCACTCGACGCACAGGTGACGCTCGTTGATTCGCTGATCCCGATCTATGGCGGCAACCAGCGCAACATTGCCGGTATCGAGCACCGTGTGCGCGTCAACATCGCCGATGTGCGCGACGAATATTCGATGAACTATCTGGTGCAGAGGCAGGATTACCTTTTCAACCTCGCCGGTCAGACCTCGCACATCGACTCGATGACCGATCCCTACACCGATCTGGAGATCAACTGCCGGGCGCAACTGTCGATCCTCGAAGCCTGCCGCAAAAACAATCCCCACCTGAAACTGGTGTACGCTTCGACGCGCCAGATCTACGGCAAACCGGATTATCTGCCGGTCGATGAGCGCCACCTGCTCCATCCGGTCGATGTCAACGGCGTCAACAAGATGGCGGGTGAGTGGTACCACATTCTCTACAACAATGTCTACGGCATTCGCGCCTGCGCGCTGCGACTGACCAATACCTACGGTCCCCGCATGCGTGTGAAGGATGCCCGTCAGACCTTTCTCGGCATCTGGATCAGGCGCCTGATCGACGAGGAACCTATCCAGGTCTTCGGCGACGGTTCGCAGATCCGTGATTTCAACTACGTGGATGATGTGGTTGAAGCGTTGCTGCTGGCAGGCGCCTCACCGGCGGCAGATGGCGGCATCTTCAACCTAGGTAGCGATGAGACGATCAATCTGCGTGATCTGGCAGCCCTGCTGATCGATATCAATGGCGGCGGCAGTTTTGAGATTTTGCCGTTCCCGCCAGAGCGGAAAGTGATTGATATTGGCGACTACTACGCCGACTACCGTCTAATCCAGGGGCGATTGGGATGGCGACCGAAAGTGCCGTTGCGCGATGGATTGCGCCGCACTCTCGAGTTCTACCGGCACGAACGCGAGTACTACTGGTCATGAACGAGTCTGGTCCCGCGAAATGAGGTGAACGATGCACCTGCAGGTTCCATTTGGTGACCTGAAACGTCAGCATGAGACCATCCGCACCGAACTCGATGCGACCGTCACCCGTGTGATTGACAGCGGGTGGTACATTCTTGGACCGGAAGTGCGCGCATTCGAGGAAGCGTTTGCCGCATTCTGCGCTGCCCGCTACTGCATTGGCGTCGCCAGCGGTACCGAAGCGTTGCAACTGGCGCTCACCGCGCTCGGCGTCGGTTCCGGTGATGAGGTGATCACGGTTGCAAATGCCGGGATCTACCAGGTGCTCACGATTGTGGCAGTCGGCGCGCGTCCGGTGTTTGTCGATGTGGATGCATCCAGTCATACAATGGATCCGGCGGCGCTTGCAGCCGCGATCACGCCGCGTACCAAGGGCATTATGCCAGTGCATCTCTACGGTCGCACGGCCGATATGGACGCCATTATGGCGATTGCCGACCGCCACGGCATTCCGGTCATCGAAGACTGTGCTCAGTCACACGGGGCGACCTGGCGTGGAAAACCTGCCGGCAGCATCGGCGCACTGGGGTGCTTCAGTTTCTACCCCACCAAGAACCTCGGCGCGCTCGGCGACGGCGGCGCGATCACCACAAACGATGAGACGCTGGCGGAGAAGGTTCGGCGGCTGCGACAGTACGGCTGGGAACGCAAATACTACACTCGCGACGCCGGTGGACTCAACTCGCGCCTCGATGAACTTCAGGCGGCGATCCTGACGGTCAAACTGCGACATCTGCCCGCCTGGAATGCACGCCGCCGCACAATTGCCGCACAGTACCACGCGCTGCTGAAGGATACCGGGCTGATCCTGCCCGAAGCGCCGCCAGACGGCGACCATGTCTACCATCTGTACGTCGTTCGCAGCCGGGAGCGCAACGCGCTGCAAGCCGGATTGCGTGATGAGGGTATCGGAACCGATATCCACTATCCACTGCCGACCCACCTGCAACCGATCTACGCCCCGTTTGCGCCTCCCGGCGGTCTCCCTGTAACCGAACACCTGGCGCAGGAAATCCTCTCGCTGCCGCTGTTCCCCGAATTGACCGACGATGAGGTGCACGCGGTTGCTGCAGCGGTGAAACGCGCGCTGCGGGGCGGAGAAGGCAAAGGGTGAATGTCGCAGTTTAGGAAGCAAGAAAGCAGGTCCGAACAGTGTTTCTGACGAGTAGGCACGATGGAAATGAACATCGCGGGTGAAAAGCGTGAGCGCTTGAGAAGCAAAAATCTGAGCACATGAGCACCAACAACTCCGGGTACCAAACGAATCGCGTGTGCCTCGCTCGCAATGTCGCATACGCTCTGGGAGCAGCGCTTTTCGCTCTGCTGGCGATAAGTATCGTCAATGCTCAAGTGTGGCCCTTGGTGATCGATATTGGGGGGCGTGATGCGCGCTTCACATATGGTTTTCACGATCCGGAGATAGATGCCAACTCGGAAACACGCTTTCGCTGGAGCGACGGTGACTCGACGATTGCCGTGCCACGACCACCGGTGCTGGCGCCTTTGTTGTTGATTGTGCGCCTGTCAAATAGTCGTCCAACTCATGCTCCGCTACCTCGCGTAACATTGACGACCGATGGACGTGAACTGGCATTACTCACTCCTCCTAACTACTATCCCCGCACCTACCGTCTGATCATTCCACCAAATGAACGTCTCGATTGGGCAGTGCGAATCGGGATTATCAGTGACACGATCAGCACACCGACCGATACGCGCGCGATGGGGATCGTCGTTGATACTGTGATAGTGGCGCCGTTGCGAACGCTTGTGATACTACCATCCCTTTGGGTAACGCTCTGTGTGTTGTTCATCGGCGGGCTGGGATATACACTGTTACGTCTGCTCAGTTCGGCGTTGCACAGCGCGTTTGTGATCAGCCTGTCGCTTGCGGCGCTTATTGCGCTTATTACCCTGCTCTATCCTCTTGAAACGCTCCCTTTCACGCAGCGTTTCGCATTTCTGCTGGCTGCTGGAACTGTCGGCGGATTGCTGCTGCGCCTGTTTATTCCGCTCATCCACGAGCACGATCCAAGCGCCCCACGACTTGTCGGCGCTCATGTGCCGATTGCTATGGCGATTGTGTGGTGGATGTCGCCGCTAGCGCAGTGGCTGATCAGCAGCGATGGCGCACCGCTTCCACCGCAACCGGTGATATGGATCGGAGCTGGAACAATCGCAAGCCTGCTGATCGTCCGCTTTGCTCTGCGTCGGCGCTTGCACGACCGTGTGCAGGCTGCTGTCCTTCTCATCCTCTCGCTCAGTGCATGTGCACATCTCGTGTACAGTATTGCGTTCGCCTACACCCGCCAGGCGCCCGACTTCTGGATTCTGTTCCGTGGCGCACGAGAGTGGACGCGGGGTGGCTCGATGTACGATATCGAAGCAGTGCTGACCAACCACTTTGGCCACGTTTTCAAAGTGCCGCCCTTCTATGGCATGCTGTTTGTCCCTTTTGTGACGATGGATGGGTTGATGGTGCTGCTGGGGCACCGGATCATGAATACGATCCTGATCGTCGCCACTGCGCTGCTCTGGCTGCGGATGTGGCGCATACCCCTCGTGTCGCTGGACACCGCCGGTCTGCTGATCGTGTTCAATTTTCGTCCACTGGCGGATACGCTGGCGTATGGGCAGATCGATCTGGTGTTGCTGCTCCTGCTCACGCTGGCGTTGTGGGCGTTGCGCAGCGGTCGTGATACCGCAGCCGGCGCGCTGGTGGCGCTGGGAACCCTGTTCAAGATTTATCCGATCCTGCTACTGGCATTCTTTGTGATGAAGGGGCACTGGCGTGCGCTTGCTGGTTTTGTTGCAGCAATGGTAGTGTGTAATGGCATAGCGATTGCCGTCATTGGCTGGGATGAGCATTTGATCTACCTGACCCGTGTGCTGCCCAACATCGGCAGTACGACTTCGTGGGTCGAAAATCAGACAATCTCTGGATTCCTTGCACGTCTGACAGACTCGCCGCGCAATGCAACCATTTACCAGAATGACACGGTGCAACTGCTAGGGAGTGTTCTCTCAGGCATTGTGTCGCTTGTCGCCTGTGCGCTGGCGCTGCGTCCAACATCGCGCGACAGCACCGGATATGCGTTGCAGTACAGTATGTTCCTGCTCCTCATGGTGCTGGCATCACCGGCTGCCTGGATGCACTATGAGACACTTCTGATTGTGCCATTCGGCAATCTGATTCTTCACCTGCGCGAACGTAGCGTGTCACTGTCGTATGCCGCGCTGCTGGCGCTCAGTTTTGCGCTCATTGCCCATGGCAACCAGTGGAGTTTTTACGACGGCACGATCCACGGCATCCTGACAATTGCGGGCGTATCGTATAAGTTCTACGGCATGCTGCTGCTCGGCGGCGTACTAGCATTCGAGGCGCTGCGTGAACCTGCGCCGGCGCTCCTGTCGCACCTGGCGCGGTTGATCGCCCACCTGCGGCATAAGGGAATGTCAGCCGGTGTATGAAGCAAAGAAGGGAGACCGATATGCCAGCACTTTCCGACTACCTGGCGTTCAAGGCACAACGCATGGCTACACTGCGTGAGAAACTGGCAGCGCGCGACGCTGCACCGGCGCCACTGCGCGCGGTGGCACGGGTCGCCGGTGGCTCAGGGGTGCGCCCGGTGAGTATCCGCGAGTTTACCATCGTAACCGACTCGGCGCCGGCGCTCGCGGGGTATAACCTGGGACCAACTGCACCGGAACTGTTGCTAGCATCGCTGGCGAGTTGTCTGGCGCATACCTACCTGATCGTCGCCGCCAACCGTGGAATGCGGTTCGAAACGCTCGAAGTCGAAGTCAGCGGGCAGATCGACTTCCGCGGCGTTCTGGAAGTCATACCTGATGCACCGATTGCCCCGTTCGGTCTGACGTATCTCGCCCGTGTGTCGGGAGATGTTTCCGATGATGAATTGCGTCAGATACAGACGGATGTGGAGCGCCTCTGCCCGGTGTTCCGCGCGCTGGTCGAGCCTGTAGCAGTCAGCGGGCGCGTTGAACGCACGGTGCAATGAGGAGATATCCGACGCATCGCCATCACCGCACGATCAAACCCGGCGGAAAACGATGCACCGTATGCAGGCACCTATTTCCCATCTGCACTGTACGCCACGGATCAAGGGCAAAACGACCTCGCAGGGCAGCCAGGGACACGCTGAGCGCACCTCTTGGTGAGACAAGCCGCGCATCCAGGCAGTGCAGGAACGCTCACCATTCTGGCATGTCGGGAACTTGCCGGAAAGACCAGCGTTTGACCCGAACAAGATGTGATATTACTCAGAAGACGCTACATTAGTGTTGCTTTTACGCACTGGACGGGCGTAGCGTGCATTGAGTGGCGCTTCGACATACTGGATGAGCCGGAGCATGCCACCGTGTCGGCGCGCCATGAAACAGACAGTGGACGTGCCGCCGGATACGTGTGTGCGCGTCTGGTTTTGACCGGCCCATGATCCTTTGCCAACGAGCCAGGCGGCTTCCCCAACCGTACCACAGCGGAGTGGCTTGACTTTCACGTTCATCCAAGTCATCAATGTGAGCGTTTCGCAGTAATAAGCGCGAATGGCATCCCAGCCAATCATCGGGCTGCGGCGCTCCTCGGCGACATAGACCAGATCAGGGTAATCAGTATCCCACAGCGCTTCGAGCCGTGCACCATCGTGAGCACGCCACGCAGCGCAGAACTCGGTCAGGAGGACATTCCACTCTTCGGGGATCGCTGTCATCGTTCACGCTCCAAGATAGATCTGCTGTACCCGCGGATTGTCGCGTAAATCGGCGCTCCTGCCGGCAAGCCGGATCTCACCCTGTTCGAGCACATAGCCACGTTGCGTATATTCGAGCGTCAGCGCCGCCAGTTGTTCGACCAGCAAAATAGTCAACCCGGTATCACGGTGTAAACGTGCCAGAAACTCAAACATCTCGAGCACGAGTTTTGGCGCCAGACCAAGTGATGGCTCATCGAGCAAGAGTAATCGCGGGCGCGCCATCAACGCACGACCTATTGCCAGCATTTGCTGCTCACCGCCGCTCAGCGTGCCGGCTGCCTGTGCACGTCGCTGCGCCAATTTGGGAAAGACACTGTAGACCATTTCCAGCGCTGCACGAAACTTCGCCGGATCGCGCCGCCAGATAAACCCTCCCATCTCCAGATTCTCAGCAACCGATAGATCGGGAAATACCCGCCTTCCTTCAGGTACATGGGCAATACCTGCACAGGTGATGCGGTGTGGCGCCAGTCCATCGATCCGTTGTCCCTCGAAACGAATGCGCCCCTGAAACGGACGGATCAGCCCTGAGATCGTTCGCAGAATAGTAGTTTTACCGGCGCCGTTGCTCCCGATCAGCGCGATGAACTCTCCTTTATCGATACGCAGGCTTACATCGCGGACTGCAACCACAGCACCATAACCGGCACAGACCGACTCAATCTCCAGCATGCGCCGCCTCCTGCCGTTCAGATACCCTCTGATCCATAGCGGTGGAGAGATCGAGATGGGCGCGTTCGGCACTCTCACCCAGATATGCCAGGATCACTTCGGGATCGCGTTGCACATCCTGCGGCAATCCTTCGGCGATCTTGATCCCTTCTTCGAGTACGGTCACCCGATCGCACACACGCATAACGAACGACATATTATGTTCGATCAGCAGAATCGTCAGACCGGCATCACGCAAGCGCAACAGCAACCCGGCCAGCGCCTGGATTTCCTGGGTGACCAGGCCGGTGGCCGGTTCGTCCAGAATGAGCAGGCGCGGACGTACCGCAAGCGCGCGAATCACTTCCAGCATCCGTTGTTGACCGTGCGGCAGTTGATTCGCCGGAAGGGGCGCTTTATCGGCCATACCGGCCACCTCCAGCAACTGCATTGCAGCAGTGCGCAAATGCTGTTCATCACGTCGCGCAATTGGCAACTGGAAGAGCGAACCGAAGAAACTCTGGCGCGAGCGCAGATGGAACCCCGCCAGCACATTGTCGAGCACGCTCATATCGCCGAACAGGTGCGGTATCTGAAAGACTCGCACCAGTCCGGCTTCGGCAACCTGATGCGCCTGGGACGGCAGGGGCGCTCCGGCGTAGCGAATCGTCCCCTGATCGCAGCGGTGGTAGGCGGTCAGACAACCGACCAGTGTCGATTTCCCGGAGCCATTCGGTCCGATCAGCCCGTGGATGCTGCCGGGTAGAATGTCGAGATCGACTCCCTTGAGCGCCTGCAAACCGCCGAACGATTTGACAATCCCGCGCGCACTGAGCAGGGGTTCGCCATTCAGCGGTGGCGCCTGATCGAACTCGATCAACCGTCGGATCGTCTCCGGGTCGAGAAATTGCGCGGCAGTCTGGTGTTCAGCCACGCGAGCAGCGCGACCGGAACGTCGCGCACACCATGCCTGGAGTGTGCCGATCAATCCCGAAGGCAGCAGCAGGATGGTCAGCAGCATCACCGTTCCGAAAAGCAACTGCTGATAGGCAGCGTCGAGGGTATTGCCGATCACCTGCTGCAAGCCGCTGGCAAAGAGTACGCCTACTACCGGACCTGTCAGCGTTCCCACACCGCCAAGAAAGACGCCGACAAACAGCAACAGACCGGCGTCGAGACCGGCGATTTCGGGGGCGATGAAGCCGGCGAGATGCACGAAAAGTACGCCAGCGATGCCGGTCAGCGCTGCGCTGAAACTGAACGCGATGATTTTGTAGCGCAGCGGGGCGACACCCAGCGCCGCTGCTGCCTCTTCACGCAACTTGATGGCGCGAAAGGCGCGACCGTAGCGTGAGTTGATAATATTCGCCAGCCCCCACAGCGCACATCCAACCACGATCCAGATCAGCACAAAGTATGTTCCAGGACTGAGCGGCTCATCGCCGAACGACGGTCGCGCTACGCCGTACAAACCAAACAGGCCGCCGGTGACCGGAGTCCAGACACGCGCCAGTTCCTGGATTAGCAAGGCGAACGCCAGCGTAATCACGGCAAAGTAGAGATTCGAAACCCGCAGGGTCGTAACTGCCATGATTACGCCGAGAAAGGTTGTCAGCAGCACCGCGGATAGAAGGGAAAACCAGAAGGGCAATCCTGCACGGGTTGCCAGAACCGCCGATGTGTATGCAGCAACGGCGTACAACCCGTTGTGAACCATCGAAAAGAGACCGACATAGCCCAACGACACGTTCAGCGCTGAGGCTAGCACAATCGTAACACCGATGGTTGCACTGTAATAGACCCAGAAGTTGCGTTCCTCGGATGGGAATACAAACGGCAGCGCCAGTGCTGCGCCACAGAGCGCAATAATCCAAGCCCGTCCGCGTAGATGATCGAACACGCCACGCACCTCCTCAGTGTTGAGCACCGGACTTCCCGAACAGACCGGTCGGTCGAACGAGCAACACCATCGCTAGAACACCGAACACGATGAAGTTGCCCCACCCTTCGGGCGCAAGTGCACGCACGGTCGTATCGAGCACGCCGACGATCAACCCGCCAATAACCGCACCCCGCGGACTGCCAAGTCCACCGATGATAATCGCCACGAACCCTTTCAAACCGATCAAAATGCCCATGCTCACATTGGCGAAAATCAGCGGCGCCACCAGGACGCCGGCGATGCCGCTGACTACCGCGCTGATTGCAAAACTTGCCCGGATCATGGTCGGCACAGGAATGCCCATCAATCCGGCCACATCGTAGTTGAATGCAGTCGCCCGGATCGCTTTCCCCAGAAAGGTGCGCTGATAAAACAGCTCTATCAGCACCAGCAGGATTGCCGCAACTCCCAAAATGATGACCTGCTGATAGGCGACAACAGCAGGACCGAGAAAGAATGCTCCGGGCACAAGCGGCGG
Organism: Roseiflexus sp.; assembly: GCA_034432635.1. Classification (GTDB taxonomy): domain Bacteria; phylum Chloroflexota; class Chloroflexia; order Chloroflexales; family Roseiflexaceae; genus Roseiflexus. Next base: position 1,693 of record DAOUBK010000081.1, on the reverse strand, counting down.
CACACGGTAGTCCTCACGACCATAGAGCCACGGTGTGCCCATCAGGTTGCGCAGAATAATGGCAACTGCCAGAGTTGTGATGATCCAGCTGTAGCGGTAGGTCGAACGCTGCACTGGTAGCATGACCAATCGCTCGGTCAGTGCACCGACGACCGCTGAGATCAACACCACACCGATTAACGACACCGGCAAAGGCCATCCCAGCACAACCATCAGACTGTAGCCGGCAAGCGCACCGACCATGACAAACTCGCCCTGAGCAAAGTTGATGATCCGCGTCGTCTGGAAGATGATGTTGAAACCCAACGCAATCAGCGCATAAATGGAGCCGACTGCGATGCCGCTCACGAGTGCCTGCCAGAAAACTGCCATATCATCTCCTCGGTGGAATCCACAACCGGCGCCGCTTCCAACATCCTGCTTACGACCGGGCGCATACCATACCGGAGCGAGGCGCACTCCCTTTCATTATCGCAGGAGTGCGCCGAAACCGACTCCGCGTCCTGCACCTCTACCGGGTCACCGTCACGTAGCGAAGCTGACCATTCTCGAATTTGCGCCACTGGTAGAAGAAGAGCGATCCCTCGCGGTACGCTTCATGATTGTCGGCGGAGATGATCAGATTGCCACCGGACGGCGATTCATCGGCAGGAATGTTCGTCTTTTCGATCTCAGCCTTGACCGCGTCGCTATCAAGCGTACCGGCCCGCCGAACCGCGTCAGCCCAAATGTAGATAGCGTCTGCCGTTGAGGTGGACATGCCGATATTGCTCAGATCGCGCTGTTCCGGTTCGGGAATGGTTTCGAGTTTGAGCACCGTCTTGATGTGGCGAATGTACCCGGCAGGCATCTCGGCGGATGGAAGTCCAGCCTGATAGCCGCGAAAGGTATTGACAAAAACCACCCCGTCCAGCGCGTCGCCGACGAGTTGACCCAGAAGTGAACTCTCCAGACCGGAAACGCCGATCGTGGTGACATCCCAACCGATCTGGTTCGCTGCGATGATGACTTTGGCAGCCTGCGCACTGTTGCCAGTACCGACGACCAGAGCGTCAGCGCCACGTTCACGCACCTTGAGCACCTGGGTCGTCAGGTCCTGATCGTCATTGCGGAACAGTTCATGACCAACGTAGGTCATGCCAGCTTTCTCCACCGCTTTTGGCAATAACGCCATATACTCCGCTCCAGTTGCATCGTCGAGCACAACCATCCCCACCTTCGTGGCACCGGTTGTGCTGAGATATCTGGCAATCTCCGTCATCTGCAACTGGATCGACTCGAGTGTGCGGAAGGTATACGGAGCGTCGGCAAGTGCAGCCATGCCCGACACAGTCGGGAGAAACTGGATTGTCTCGTTCTGGGTGACCAAGTCTTTCGTCGCCAGAGCAAAGGCGGTGAGCGATGGTCCGATGATCATGCTGACCTTTTCACGATCAATGAACTCGCGCACGATCTCAACCGTCCTGGCTGGATTCAGTTCATCATCACGACTGATCAGGACAACCGGACGACCGAGCAAGCCACCCTCAGCGTTGATCCGATCGACTTCAGCCTGTGCACTTGCCTGCATCCACTGACCAAGAATGCCCAATGGACCACTGAAGGGCGAGACCAGTCCGATCTTGATCGGGTCACCGGCAGGTGCGCTGGTGGGTTGAGCGGCAGGCGCGCTGGTGGGTTGAGCGGCAGGCGC
>DAOUBK010000080.1:0-164670 GCA_034432635.1 Roseiflexus sp. | reverse complement strand
GGGGTCTGCTCAGCTGCGGCAGGTGGGTTGAACGGTCTGCTGCTCTAGCGATATCCAGGGAGGCGAGGCATGCGGTGCTCCTGGTACGGCTCTGGTCGTAGTAACCCGCATCGGACCAGACGGACGCCGCGCCTTCAATACGCCTTTCCACCCGGGCGCTCACAACCCCAAAACCCTACGCCTGAGAGCGGGCCGGGGTGGGGCCTTCCTGTCCCCAGCGGGGGCGAGCTGGGGTAGAGGCTTTCCCGCCCCCAGCGGGGGCAGAGAACACGGAACACGCTATCTCATCATCACCTACGCTGGCGCCGCACCTGAGCGCAGATACGCTAACCAGCGATCCCGCCCTACGACAACCCGTCAACGGCTCGCCTGTGGGACGCCTGGTCGCACACAGCACAAGGATGCCACCTGAACGATGCACATCTTTTGAGCAAGAGGTGATATAACCCATGCTTTCCTGTATGCTCGATCCTCGTGGGTAGGCGAAGGCAACACCTTTGTCTACCTCGTCCGGTATGGTATTTCGGTCAAGATCCAACGCACATAACAGGCTCCAGGAGATCAAGACACCCTGTTCCCTCTCTCGCACAGGTTCAGATATGGACAGAACGGCGGATTGCGCACGGCAACCCCAGCAAACGCATCGTTACCCCAATGTTCTTTCCACCCTCGAACACCTGCGGAAGAGCAGACAGGGGACGAGGGAACGGATGCAGCACACACCCATTGCTCCTGAGAAACTCTCTACCTGTGAGGAGTGAACATCCCTCAACTTTCGCCAATCGCCGCCAGTTGCTGCCGGATAAACTGGCGAACCGCATCTGCCGATTCGAGCGTAAGCGCATGGTTTGCCCATTGTTGCGCATCGCTGCGAGTTATCTGTCGCACAAGTTCTTTCGCCTGCGGGATCGCACCCGGCGACATACTGAGTTTCTTCACCCCTAGCCCGATCAGTATCGGCAAAGCCTGGCGATCCGCTGCCAGTTCACCGCACACGCTCACCCATTTGCCAGCGGCTTCGGCGCTCTGTACCACCTGGCGAATCTGGATCAGGACTGCCGGGTGCAGTCCATCCTGGAGATACGCAACAGATGCATTGCCCCGTTCGGCAGCGAGGGTATACTGTGTCAGATCGTTCGATCCGATACTGAAGAAATCGACCCCAGGCGCAAAGATATGCGCCAGCAAAGCCGCAGATGGCACTTCAACCATCATACCCACATCCACGTGATCGGGGATCGGCACGCCCTGGCACTGCAATTCGGCGATGGTTTCGTCCAGGATGCGGCGCACACGCCGCCATTCGCCAATATCGGCGATCATCGGGACCATCATCCGTATTCGATGACCGGCAGCGGCGCGTAGAATAGCACGCAGTTGTGGTTTGAACAGATCGGGACGTTCCAGACATAACCGGATAGCGCGTTGTCCTAAAAACGGATTTTCTTCACGCGCCAGACGAAGATAGGGCAGCGGCTTATCGCCCCCTACATCCAGTGCGCGGATGACAATCGGTCGCTGACCCATCAGGCGGGCGATCGCGTGATACGCCTCGAACTGCTCCTCCTCATCGGGCGCCGTTGTGCGGTCAAGAAAGAGGAATTCGGTACGCAGCAATCCAACGCCGTCGGCGCCATTTGCCAGTGCTGCGCGCGCATCTTCGAGATTACCGATATTCGCCGCGACTTCGATATCGATTCCATCCTTCGTCACGGCTGGAGCGGCACTCGACCGCTGAGCACGCTCATAGGTGGCGCGCCATTGTGCGAGTTTCGTCCGGTAATCGGCGATGATCGACTCATCAGGATCAATCCAGACCAGACCGGCGGAGCCATCCACGATGATCGGCGTTGCCGGGCGCATCTGTACGACGATCGGACCAACGCCGACAACGGCAGGAATACCAAGCGTGCGCGCCAGAATGGCGCTATGCGAGGTCGGACTTCCGCGTTCGGTACAGATGCCCAACACTTTCGCCGGATCGAGCCGCGCAGTGTCAGACGGTGAGAGATCGTCAACAACGATGATCCCGGCCTGATCGACATGCGTCACCGCAGCATGTCCCAGCAACTGCGTCAGCACCTGCAACCCGACATCCCGAATATCGACAGCCCGCGCACGCATGTAATCACTGTCGAGCGCTTCGAACGCCTGTACCGATTCGCGCACCACCTGTTGCCATGCCCATTCGACATTAACACGCTCGTGCTCGACGATCTGCTGGACACGGGGCAACACATCGGGATCGCTGAGAAACATCAGGTATGCATCGAAGATCGCTGCTTCGTAGGGATGCCGTTGGGCGATCTGATCGCGCACCTGGCGTGTCTTGCAGCGCACGGCTTCCAAAGCAGCAGAAAACCGGGCCATCTCGGCTGCTGGGTCATCGATAGCGAGACGCTCGATCTGCGGCTCAACCGTGCGGAGCACGACTGCCTGACCAAGCGCATACCCCGGTGAAGCGGCTATACCGCGTAGCGCGCCTGGAGGGGTATCTGTGGATCGCAGTGACGGCAACGATTGTTGATCGTCCGGCACATCATCAATTTCACCAAATCTTTCTGCCGCGAGTTGCTGCAATGCAGTCAGTGCATCAGCAGCATCCACACCAGTAGCAGAGATAACAATCTCATCATTCTGCCGGATGCCCAGTGCTGCCACCGCATTGAAACTTTTTGCATTGACCTGTCGGGAGTCGTGAGCACGGGCGACACGAATATCGGCTTGAAAACGACCGGCAGTCTGGACGAACAGCGCAGCCGGTCGGGCGTGCAATCCCAGGCGATTCTCAACCACCAGTCGCACCTGCTGCACACCGGTTGCAGCCGGAGATGCCGACGATGGCTGGAGGACGACGGCATCTGCGCCTGCGCGCCGACCCAGACTTTCGATCTTGCCGGACAGCGCCCCTTCCGCTTCCACCGCCACACGTTCGAGCGATGCGCCCAGACTGGCCTGAATAGCAGCGGCGATCGCGCCTTCGACGAGCGGAGCAGCGCATAATCGCACGCGATGACGTTTTTCTCCGGCAAGAAAATCGAGCGCCATCTCTGCACTCAACACCGCGCTACCCAAATCCATCAGCACCAGCACGCCGTCATCGCTGTACACCTCCTCGATGGCATCACGGATCTTTGCTGCATCTGTTCCCAGCGGATGCGATGGGTCACCGGCGCCCGCCGCCACAGCAATCGAGACCTGCGACTGCTGCATCACCATGCGCATCATCTCCACGACTCCGGCAGCCAGCAGGGCACTATGCGACACAAGAACGATATTCACCATAATCGATACCAGCCTGCAACATACAATCAGGACAGAAAACGACATCCACAGTATCGCTCACCGAGTGTGCGGTGATCGATGCAAACTCAGGGGCAGTGAACCTGATCGCGCCACAGTGGCAGGCGTACCAGCCAGCCCGATCCGGATCGTACCCCCGCTTATGACCGAGATCGATCATCTCTGCTCCCATTTTCCAACGCGCATTTGTCACTAATCTCCGACAACCAGCCTGCTTCAAACGCCGCACATAGGTCGCAAAATGGTCACGCGTACAGTGACGCATGAGCAATACTGCCAGGGTAAGGTCGTCTGGCAATTCCCAGACGAGAGCATCGCCATTCACCACAATCAGGTTGGGATACGGTTCGAGTAACGGCGCCACACGCTGAACGAGGTCACGGTTTCGTTCAACCGCGTAAACCCGACGAACAATCTGCGCCAGCCGCCGCGCCAGACGTAAATCGCCCGCCCCAATATCGACCACGATGTCATCCGCACACGCCTGCGCCAGGACATACTGATATGTCTCGTCATCGTATGGCGCCCACATGCTTTCCCAATCGATAGCGCTCATTGGTCTCAATCGTGCTGTGGCGCAGCAGAGCGAAACGAAAGCCAGAATCCGACGAATAAAAGCGCATGCCGTCATCGGTCGCGTGACTCGCTTGCGAGTTCTGTGATCGGAAGTCAACGGCGACGAGTCGGGCATGCGCACAAAGGATCGTCCTGTATCAGCGGTCAGTCAACCCAATCGAAGGTACGGGTCACCGCTTTTTTCCATCCACTATAGAGACGTTCGCGGGTCGCGCTATCCATCTGCGGCGACCACTCGTGATCCTTGCCCCAGTTGGCGCGCAGATCCTCGACTTCTTTCCAGAAGCCGACTGCGAGACCGGCAGCGTAGGCGGCGCCCAGCGCCGTTGTTTCCGACACGGTCGGACGTATGACCGGCACACCCAGAATATCAGCCTGGAACTGCATCAGGGTGTTGTTGAAGACCATGCCGCCGTCAACCTTGAGTGCAGTCAGATCGACGCCTGAGTCCTTATTCATCGCATCGAGCACTTCGCGCGTCTGATAGGCAGTCGCCTCGAGCGCAGCGCGGCAGATGTGGTTTTTTGTAATGTAGCGGGTCAACCCAACGATAGCACCACGCGCGTTGCTCTTCCAGTATGGCGCAAACAGACCCGAGAACGCCGGCACGATATAGATGCCGCCACTATCCTCGACCGCATTGGCATACTCCTCGATATGTGAGGAGAAATCGAAGAAGCGCAGATTGTCGCGCAGCCACTGCACCAGCGCACCGGTAATGGCAATCGAACCTTCCAGGCAGTACACCGTTGGTTGATCACCGATCTTGTACCCGACGGTCGTCAGCAAACCGTTCTGCGACGGCACCGGTTTGAGGCCGGTGTTCAGCAGCATGAAGCATCCGGTTCCATACGTATTCTTTGCCTCACCGACGCTGAAACAGGTCTGACCGAAGAGCGCTGCCTGCTGATCGCCGAGGTCGCCGGCAACCGGAATGCCTTCGAGCGCACCGACCGCAGTACCGTAGACTGCAGCCGACGGCATGATCTTCGGCAGCATTGCACGCGGTACGCGCATAGCATCCAGAATCTCGTCATCCCAGTTGAGCGTCTCCAGATTCATCAGCATGGTGCGCGAAGCGTTCGACACATCGGTAATGTGGACGCCGCCATTGACGCCACCGGTCATATTCCAGATCAGCCAGGTATCGATGTTACCGAAGAGGACATCGCCCTGCTCGGCTTTTTCGCGCACCCCCGGCACGTTGTCGAGGATCCAGGCGATCTTCGGACCGGAAAAATAGGTCGCAAGCGGCAGACCGACCTTGGGACGGAAGCGATCCTGCCCGCCATCCTGCGCCAGTTGATTGCACATCTGGTCGGTGCGCGTATCCTGCCACACAATTGCGTTGTACACCGGCTTACCGGTCGCCTTCTCCCATACCACGGTCGTTTCGCGCTGGTTGGTCACACCGACGGCTGCGATCTCACTGCGCTCCACCCCCGACCTACGCAACGCGCCGTCGATCACCTCCTGCGTGCGTGTCCAGATCTCCAGCGGATCATGCTCGACCCAACCTGGTTGAGGATAGATCTGGGTATGCTCCTTTTGATCCACCGCAACCACGCGCCCCGCATGATCGAAAATCATGCAGCGCGTGCTTGTCGTTCCCTGATCGACCGCTGCTACGTACTTTGCCATAACCACGACTCCTTTGCACACCAGCAACACTGCCAGCGACTACCCTGTCGTCCAGGCTTCCTCCATCGCCTTGAACATCAAGTATGAAGAGGTTGCACCCGGATCCTGATGCCCGGCGCTTCGCTCCGCCAGGTACGAAGCCCGCCCCCGTCGAGCCACCATCGGAATGGTGTTCTTCATCCCCTGTTCGGCTGCGACGACGCTCTGGCGCAATGCTTCACGTTCATCGACTCCATCGGCAACCGCCTGTTTGAGTGCATGCAACGCCGGTACAAGCGCATCGACCATCGTCTTATCGCCGACATTCGCCTTGCCACGCGCCATCAGGCTGGCAATGGCGCCATCGATGGCAGCAACCCAGTCGGCAAGCGATAGTTCCATCTTGTTTACCGTGGCAACGCCCGCCTGTAAGAAGAATGTCCCATACAACGGTCCGCTTGCGCCGCCAACGGTCTGAACCAGCGTCATACCGACCGACTTCAAAATCGTACCGATATCCTTGTCGGCAACTGTCGGCAACTTTCCCAGCACTGCCTTGAAGCCACGATCCATGTTCACGCCATGGTCGGCATCACCGATACTCGAGTCGAGTTGGGTGAGATAGTCCTTGTTCTCCGCCAGCGCCTGGCTGTAGACCTTGAGCCAGGACAGAACGTCGTCGCGACTAATCGGCATAGATCACACCCCCCACCGCAGCGCGGGAGTCTTGACCGGTGCGTCCCACAACCGGATCAGTTCATCGTCCATTTTCAGCAGCGTGATTGAGCAACCCGCCATCTCTAGCGAGGTAATGTACGGTCCGATCAGGTTGCGTACTACCTTGAGACCCGCCCCGGCTGCGATCTCATACGCCTTGCGATACACTACATAGAGTTCGATCAGCGGAGTGCCGCCCATACTGTTGACGAACAGCAGCACCTCGTCACCCGCACGGAACGGCAGATCGTTCAGGATCGGCTCCATCAGCATCTCGGTGATCTCGTCGGCAGATTTGAGTTTCATGCGGGTACGACCCGGTTCGCCATGGATGCCGATACCGATCTCCATTTCGTCATTGGGCAGATCGAAGGTTGGCTTGCCAGCGTGCGGTACGGTGCAACTGGTCAGCGCCATACCCATGCTCCGCCCCCAGCCATTGACCTTGCGGCATATCTCAGCCACCTCACTGAGCGAACGCCCTTCTTCGGCGGCTGCACCGCAGATCTTCTCCGCCAGCACAGTGACGCCCACACCGCGTCGACCTGCAGTGTAGAGCGAATCCTGCACCGCCACATCATCATTCGTCACGACCGATTCTACCTCAATTCCTTCTGCGCGCGCCAGGTCGGCTGCCATATCGAAGTTGAGGATGTCGCCAGTGTAGTTCTTGACGATGTACAACACGCCAGCGCCGCCGTGGACCATTTTCGCCGCCTCGAGCATCTGGTCGGGAGTTGGGCTGGTAAAGACAGCACCGGGACACGCGGCATCGAGCATTCCCATACCGACAAAACCGCCGTGCATCGGTTCGTGCCCAGATCCGCCGCCCGACACGATCGCTACCTTGCCCTGCACCGGCGCATCGGCGCGATAGATAAAGTTCGGGTCATAGTGTACCCTGACCAGATCGGGATGCGCGTATTCAATGCCCTTCAGCTCCTCGACGACCACGTCCTCGGGTTTGTTGATCAGTTTTTTCATAACTCCTGTTCCCCTTTGTCGATCTGTGGGCAGTTCTGGTGCTGCGAAAAGTGGCGTAACCCGGTGGGCAACACCAGAACCTTCCCTCTTCATATCAGGGCGGATTCGTTAGAAAGCGCCCAGAGCGAGATACAACGCAGCCGCAACAGCGCCGCCGATGATCGGACCAACCACCGGTATCCAGGCATATCCCCAGTCACTGCTTCCCTTGCCGGGGATGGGCAGCACCGCGTGAGCGATGCGCGGACCAAGATCGCGTGCAGGATTGATGGCATACCCGGTTGTACCGCCCAACGAGAGACCGATCACCCACACCAGAAACGCCACAGGAATGATCGCCAACGCACCCAGACCACCACCCGGAATAACCGGACCATCGATTGCAAGAATGCCGAAGACTAGCACGAAGGTGCCGATGATCTCGCTGACCAGGTTCCACGCTGTATTGCGTACCGCAGGACCAGTGCTGAACACAGCGAGTTTCAACCCTGGATCGTTAGTTTCCGCCCAGTGCGGATAATAGTGCAGGAAGACGAGCACAGCGCCGATAAACGCACCGATGAACTGCGCACCGATATACATCGGCGCCATGGCTGCGTCAAACTTGCCAGCGACCACCAGACCAATGGTTACTGCCGGATTCAGGTGTGCACCGCTGATCGCTGCAACGGAATAGGCGCCAACGAAGACAGCCATAGCCCACGCCGTGGTGATCACAATCCACCCGCTACTGTTGCCTTTCGTCTTGCTCAACACTACATTGGCGACCACACCATCGCCGAGCAAAACGAGCAACATCGTCCCGATCACTTCGCCGAGAAACGGTGACATTGCATGGTCCTCCGTAGACATGCGGATCCAGGTAAGCAACAGACTCAGCGGCTCTACCATCCATAATCGAATGTCCACAAGATCGCGGATTATTCTCGCAAAATAAGTGACATCTCGTTTCCGGATGACAAAAACCGCTGACAGCGATAGAAATAGCTATTCCTGCACTACCATTCATTCAGGCATTGCCTTATCTAGAATCAGCAACACCCTCATCGAAGCGCAAGAAACGCCCTCTAGCGCCGTTTAGCCGGTTTTCGATGTCAGGACACAACATATAAGCGTGATCGACCATTAAACGTAGATCACGTCCATTGCGTCAAAGCAACCAAAAACAGGCTTCTCACTGATATTTATCCGAAAATAGAGTAATGCGGAGAAATTGCACTCCTATTATACCCTGACAGATCAAACGGTGTCAATCGAACACGCTCAAAGTGTTTCATACTAAAACAACACAGCGTGACTGTTTCGATATGAAACAGTCGAACACATGGCGTTAATACACATATGTAAAGAAATTCTGAGGTATAGACCACCATCGGTGGTGCAAACAAAAGCGTGTGCCGTGGTGTGGCGCCCGGTTATTGCAACGATGCCGGGTCACGGGATGAACGCAGAGGACTCTTCTTGAAATCGTCGAGGTTGATATTCGCAGCTTTGAGTTTGCGCCAGAGGGTCGTGCGACCAATGCCAAGCGCGTGCGCCATGCGGGTGACATTCCCTCGATACGCGCGGGCAGCGCGCAGAATGGCGTCATATTCCGCTTCTCGCAATGCCAGAACGTACTCCGGCAACGACGGAGGTTCTGCCAGACGCTTCCTGATTGCATCAGGGAGATGCCTGACCTCGATTACACCTGTATCGGTCAGCAACGCTGCCCGCTCCAGCGCGCTCTCCATTTCACGCAGATTGCCGGGCCAGCGGTAGTTGCGCAGAAGTTGCTGCGCTTCATACGACACGTCGACCGACCGGCCGATCTGACGACAGATGCGCCGCAAGGCATCACGGATGAGGAGTGGTATATCTGCCGGGCGCTCACGCAGGGGCGGCATGCGAATCATCATCCGGCTCAGCGCGTAGTACAAATCGGCACGAAAATCGCCATGCAACACGAGATGTTCTAGGTTCGCGGCAGTTGTCACAATCAAACGCACATCGACGCGCGTGATGCTCCAACCTCCGAGGCGCATCACTTCGCCGGTTTCGATCACACGCAACAGCGCCGCCTGCATTTCGAGCGGCAGCTCTTCGATCTCTTCGAGATGCAGTGTTCCGCCATGCGCCAGTTCGAATTTGCCGGGGCGTCCGTGCCGCCCATCGCTGCGAAACATATCCGTTTCGTAGCCCAGAAAATCTCCCAAAATCATGTCACGTGGCAACACGCGACAGTTGACGGTGACGAACGGTCCTTCAGCGCGCACACTCTCATTGTGGATGGCGCGCGCCAGTACGCTCTTTCCGGTGCCGCTCTCTCCCACAATCAGCACCGGCACATTGCTGCGCGCCGCCACCTGTGCCTGCCGTCGCACCTGATGGATCACGCTCGACTTACCGGTAATGCTGGCAAAGGTAAAGGACGACCGGTTGCCCACCATATGCTGCACCAATCGACGCACCTGATCGATCTGGCGCAGCATCATGATGTATCCCTCGATCGGTTTCATCTCACCGATCTGCCATTGTGTTGGAGACAGACTCATCAAACACCCGATCTGCAATCCCCTAACCTGAAAACTGACTTCAGTGTCGATCAATGATACATGCCGCTGCATTGCTTCTACCAGGATTGGCGGCATTTCTACCACAGCACTCAGTGGACGCCCAACAACCGACTCCAGTTTGAGATCGAGAATCTGCGCCGCTCGTGTATTCATATACAGCACCAGACCTTCCCGATCACACATGATCAACCCTTCCGAAATGGTCTCGACGATCGCATTCAACTGGGTCCGCTGCATATTCAATTCACTGAAGAGCTTATCCGCCTGCAATATGTGCTCAATCGCTCGTGCCGTTGCGTATACCATGCCAAGTGTAGACATATGGCTAACCGATAGATGACATGCCATTCCCAGAATGCCGATAGGTTTTCCGTCCCAATTGTAAATAGGGGCAGCTGAGGTGCTGAGTGAATGAAACTGTGCAAAAAAGTGTTCCGCGCCTGCAACCTGGATCGGGCAGCGTTCGTACAAGGCAAGACCAAACGCATTCGTTCCTGCATGCCCTTCGCTCCAATAGCATCCCGGTCGTAATCCCAAAGCCATTGCCTGATTGCGCATGGCCGCATCGCCGATAATTTCGAGCACGCATGCCGAGGCGTCCAGTAGAACAACAATGTACCCTGCGTTTTCCACAAGTTGATGGATATCTTCCATGAAAGGTCTCACCAGTGCAATCAGGTGAGCCAGTTTATTGCGCCGATCTTCGAGCTCAACTACCGATAGATCTGGAAGATTGGCAGTCGTGAGGGGATTGTAGCGTAATGCGCAGCGTTGCCACGACATTGCTACAATTGGATCGAGATTTGGATCCAGTACACCGGTCGCAACGAACTGGCGCCAGGCAGCGGAAAGCCACTCCCAATCAACAGGATAGCGCGATGGTTGCATATCTATGACGACTCCTTTGTCGAATTGATGATATGTACCGATAAACGCTCACCTAATATTGGTATACGGTGTATAAACGCCTGATTTTGATTTGAACGGGATGTACGAATACGGAGAAGGGAGGTTTAGTTATTTGGAGATCACTTCGTTTGCCCTGGCTTTTGACGATCACACGCATCCTGCTGTCCAGAAACCATGGCATCGAATCGAAACCATACTCCCGCAGACATCGAAGCCTGCGGGAGTAATCGGGGTTCTTTCTGCCAGGTAGAGGGCTATGCTGCGAAGACGGTGTAGTGCATCGCACCTGCCTGCACGCACTCGCCTACCAGCGTCTACGGCTGCTGCTGCGGCGCTGATCCTGGAAACAGTCGGAGCAGTAGACCGGCTTATCCCCACGCGGGATGAACGGCACAAGCGCTTCACGCCCACACGACGCACAGGTGGTGCTGTGCATCTGACGCTCGCCGCTGTAACCGCCGCGACCGGTGCTGTACCCGTCGTACCGACCATACCCGTTGCGGTCGCTATAGCCGCGCCCGCCTCCTGACGTCTTCCGCTGCTGCCGACACGACGGGCAGCGCGTTGGCTCGTTCGTGAACCCTTTCTGGGCGTAAAACTCCTGTTCACCTGAGGTGAAGACGAAATCCGCGCTACAATCCCGACAGGTGAGTGTCTTGTCTGTGAAGCTCATCGCTTGCCAGCTCCTTGTTGATGAAAATGATACCGTACCACGTCCTTGGTTTGGGGAATGATGAGCCTGAAGACAGCACACCTGCGAGGATCAGGGGGTGCAGAAGCAGCTCGCTACGACCAAACCTTGTAAAGACAGAGCGAAGTATAGCATACCTTGCAGGTTTTCGCCAGAGGTTCGATTGAAACGTTTTTCTATCGAACAAAGAACATCACGTTGCACCGAACGCAGGCTCTGTTCTTCCTTGATCCGAGGACCATATGATGCTCCTGCTCACGCCGATCTAGAGCCTGTTATACACGTTTCTTCCTGATGGATGCGGCATCTGCGGATCACGTTCGAGGCGCACCGTACATCCCAGGCACACGAGCGCCCGATCATCCACTGTGGTGTGCTTTGCTGCTGAGAATCGCTTACACCAATGAACACCAGGGGAATGGGGGAGGGGCATCGCATGCGATGCCCCTCCCGATGCACGCCAGAGCAATCCCCTTCGCTCTTGATTGGCAGCGCACGGAAGCGATGCTTCCGCGCAGCAGAGAATGTAACCCGCACATTTCTGTGTGCTCGGTCCCCAGGCGCAGGCGACGGCAGTGTCGTCGCCTGCCCCTTCACCTCCCCTGCACGGCCGGATGATTCGGTCAGGATCTAGCGTACCGAACAACCTCTAGGGCCAGGAAAGATAAATCACTCCCAGATTGAGACGTTGATCAGGTTCCAGTACAATCAAGCGAGGGGTTGGGTTGACATCTGACTCGACCGCTACAATCCAGTTGTACGGCGCCCAGACCGCAAGATAGTACCGTCCAGGCGGAATATTGTTCAACACGATCCTTCCCTGATTATCGGACTGACCACTGACGTCCTTATTCTCTTCCCGAATGCCCATCATTGCAGGAGGAGGTTCAGACTGATCACCATCTCCGGCGGGGATCAGATAGAAAGCAGTGCCGGGAATGGGTCCTTTACCGGTAAACGTGTAGAGAACACCACTGATCGACGCTTTACCCCGACCGGGTGCAGGCGGGTCCTGGGAGGATACAGGCAAAAGCTCACTCTGCACGGGGGTGGGTTCTCCACGAGGAGATCCGGTCGGGGAGGGGGATACAGTAGAGGAAGAAGAAGCACAGGCAGAAACGACAACCCCAAGGATCAGCAAAAACATAAGCAATCTCAACCGTCCCAGATTGGATTTCATCACAATCTCCTCGCATTCCAAAACGCAGTCGGGAGAGTCGATTCTTCCGAAGACCGCGTCTTCGAGTGCCGCAGGTCAACGGCAGAACGTCAACATGGCTCACCCGCGACATCAAAAAAGCAAAAGAGAACGAACCGGCCCGTTGCAGTTGCACCGCAAAACCGGCCGGCCCGTCCTCTGAAGGGGTCTTGTTACGGCTGAGTGAAGGCGTTATGTGCCATAAAGTTATCGCCGCCCGGCAAACCGGGATTGATGGACCTCAAGAACGTGAGCTGGACGAAGGCATTGATAGGTTTGTTGGATTGCACTATCAATGTACCAACCCAGCCGTCAGGAAGATTTGGTGATCCCCCTGGAACGCGATGGTTCTGGATCAGACTACCATTGGCAGGAATGGTCGTATTATACGTGATGGAGGAACCTGACGACGGAGTGTACGTCAAAGTCACGTTCGCAGTGTCACTACTCAGGTTTTGGATGGTCACTGCGGTTGCAAAGCCGTTGGCGAGGCGTTTGGCGACCAGCGGAATTATTGTCTTAGTATCCGTTCCCCCATCAGGAATCGCCTCATACGCAGCCGCTTCCCCGGTGGCAATAAATCGCATCTGAACGAAAGCGACCACATTGGCTGTAGCAGTGATCACACAAGACCCAAAGAACCCTGTCGGGATCGATGTATCCGTAACGGGATTGAAGTAGTAAGCCGCATTGTTAACGATAGGATCAGTATTCTGCTTCTGGAAAGTAGAGAAGCCTGTAGCAGCAGGATCGGGCGTGCAGGTCAGAGTCACACCACCCGGATTGATCGTGTTGCCACTCAAATTCTGAACAGCCACAGGAGTGCTCAGACTATTGGGCAACCGCGACGTGAACAGCGGCACAAACCACTTCGTACTCGGTGATGTGGAGCTAAAGGCGTTGAAGGTTTGCAGCGCATCACCGGTAAAGAAGTTGGAGACAACGGCGATTGTTCCATCACTACTAGTAGCCTCCACAACAGCAGAGCCAGCCCAATTATTGGGCACACCGGTGCCGCAAGCAGTCGTAAGATCGCAGGTAAACGACGCACCCGGCGCAACACTGGGAGCCGTATAAGTATAGGTGTTACCACCTCCAATCAGCGTGAACTGAATATTGGTGGCTGAATTCCCCGTATTCTGGGCAATAATTTGAGAATTGCCCGTACCGCTGGCGGTGGTGAGATTCTTCGCCACGAGAGGCACGTAGAACTTCGTATCGCCTTGCAAGAGACCCGAATAGGCGCCACTACTGGTTGGATTCTGACCACGGGCCTGGATCTGTACGACCGCGCCCAAGGGCTGATCAGACATAACCATTACCGAGCCTGCTCCAGAACTCAGGTTAGGATTGCCAGGACTCCCTGTATTTGCATACTGACGGAAGATTGCCTGGCCACCTACATTGGGGATGTTGAAGCTCTCCTGGCCCCATTGTGCCCCATTCGGCTTGATATAGTTGATGGTCCCGGTAGCAGGACCACTCCCCAGATTGACCAGGGTAAAGTTTGTCGATAGTTGCTTGTTTGTAGACTGTGCCAGACTAGAGGCACTCGCTACCAGGGCAAGCGCTACAGCCAGCACCACTGCCGATACGATCCGCACTTCACTTCGCATGTCGGTTCTCCTGAGTCGATAGATATAACGTAGTATGTCCAATCTTATAGCAGGAAAAGTCGAAGGGATCAATACCACAAGCGGGTGATTAGCCCTCTGTAGAAGATTTCCATTGGGCGTAGAAGTGGAGAGCCATACCAGCCAGCAGCCACTCGACCTCGGCCACAATGACGACAAGCCGGGCAGCAACGGCCACAAGACCTGCCTGCCAGGCGAGCAGACCGAACTGACTGGACAGAAGCGTTGCAAGGGTCAACTCGCGCACTCCAATCCCCGCTGGCACCGCAACAGCAATGAACCCGATGAGCCATGCCGAGCTCATAACAAATACTGCCCCTGGAAAATCGACCAGAGGATCGAACAGGACAGCCTGGATGATCGAGTATATGGCGCCACCATGCAGAATCCACAGGATCAGATATAGAACGATAGCTGCACTCCAGGCACGGAACGCGACAGGACTCGCACGATACGACCGACTTCCGCTCCGCAACTGTTCCAACCAGAATACCAGTCCCGGTAATCCTAACCAGGTGAAGAGAAGCATCCCCACAGAAGCTATACCCAGTGCAAGCCCGCCGAATCCCTGCAGGCGCAAGGCAAGCCAACCGCCTGCAACTGAGGTCGCGGTCAGCACCAACGCCAGCGTTTCGAGAACGGAAGCCAGGGCCGAATCTGTATAGGTAATCCCACAGGACTGCTTCAGCCACTCGCTTCGGCTCCAGTACCCCCATATACTTCCGGGAATGTACCGGGGAAGAAAAGCGAGAAAGTACCCCCGTACCGTCAGACTCAGTCCCAGAGAAACCCCCCGATACTGCATAATCAGGCTCCAGGAGAGCATCTGAACAAAATAAGCGACCGTCACGCACGACAGGGCGACCCACAGCCAGGCTGGCTGGGAAAGATGCAGCCTTCCCCAACCCGTTGCTGCATAGATCTCCCATACCTGTTGCAGGAATAACACGCCCCCTAGAGTCAGTCCCATCACAAAGAGCGGCTTTCGCCAGGACGTGTACCTCTTCTTCAAGATTGATCCTTCCAGATGTCGCAAACGCATAAGAAGCAGAGATGCATCTTTAGATCGCCGAATATGCAACCCCAGACCCGGGAAAAACCATCACTCCAGAGGCTTGCGTAGAATCCAGTTGAAGTTCGGAAAAAGAGGTAACAATGCGCTCCAGAACCCTTCTGGCAAACGTTGTAGAACTCTCCCGACTTTCCCAGACCTGGGCAAGTACCATTGCCTCAGGACGTCAATAGAAATATCCTGGATTGTGAAGCGAGCCGCCAATCGCCGAAGTCCCCACAGATGACGTGACCGTTCGTAGTACGAGGTTCCCCGCCCACTCATCCGCAAGTACAACGATGCGAACCGCTCAGGAAGCCAGTGAAGAAATGGCAAAAAGTAGTGCGGTTCAATCGGGAACAGCCAGTTGGGACCACTGAAGAAAACAGCACCGCCGGGCTTCAAAACACGGTAGATCTCTGCGAACATCTTCTCGTCATCGGGAACATGCTCATAGACCTGAGCGCAAATGATCACATCAACGACACTATCATCAAAAGGGAGACACATGGTGTCTCCCCGCACAAACTGAACCCTTTTTCGAGAAACATCATCCGCTGCACGGAGAGCGACCGTGTCATACTCTAGTCCTACCGTGGTGCTGAAGAGCGGGGCCAGGGCAGAGGTAATCATTCCCGATGAGCACCCCACATCCAAACATATTGCCGGCGAGGAAATATGTTCCACGTACTGCGTCAGCGCCCAGATGATTTTCTCCGCTTTTTCCTGCCGACTGGATGGGTCTCGTACACGCTGCGACAGGTTGTAGAAATCCGTCTGATACGATCTCCTCATAACAGTGCTACATTTCAGGGTCTCAACATGCTTTTTGGGCGACTCCCACATATCCTAAGGCAAAGAGGTCCGAGGTTTTGAGCGCCCTGTCCATCCTGTAGAGCCAGTACGTAATAAGCCATTTGTTCAAGAACCAGACTACCTGACGCACTCCCCACACAGACCACCCGATACTCAGCAACAGTGTCGAAACCTGATGACCTAGAAAAGCGATGATCCCCCCTTTCGCCTGAATGCTCAGCACGTTAAAGCCTGCCTCTTTAAACAAAAGGTGTAACCCATAGATAGTAAAACGGAAGTAGTCGTAGGGCTGATCGTGAAGTCGGCTAAGGTATGGTACCGAGAAGATGACGAAGCCGCCGGGCTTAAGAATGCGATGAATTTCGCGAACTGCCTGAAAGGGATGGGGAATGTGCTCCAGTACCTCGAAGCAGATTGCCGCATCGTAGCTGGCTGTAAGGAGAGGCAGGTTCTGCACATCCCCGACATACGTCACTTCACTTGATCGGGGCCGCAAATCCAGGGAGTGATACAGAGCTTTTTGCTTCATCAGTACATTCCGAAAGGGCATCAAACCGCACCCCAGGTCGATCACTCTTCCCCGCGCGTATCGGTTGAGCAGCGGCATAACGGTGACGTAGTGAGCGTAGAAAGATGGCGAGAAGCACCACCACTCAGGTGAGCCGACCATCTCTTCCTCAATCCGCTGTCTGCTGGCGTGCAGCCATTCCCACATATCCTTACTTCCAGAAGTGTATCCCAAACGTGGTATCACCTGGCTCCGTGGATAGCGTGACACCCCGACCGATCAATCTATAACCCACCAACACCACCTGCGAGCTGCCACCGGTCAACACCAGCCCTGGCGGATGTTGAACAGCAAGCAGTAGCACGTGCACTTCGCACGGCGTGTCACTACCAATCAATCAGGCGATACAAGGCAAAAACGCTGCGAGCAAACGGGCACCTGTAATGACGCTGTCGGAAACACATCGACTCGCAGGCAGTTCAGCATGCAGGTGGGTAGCCATCCTTGAAGGCAGCGTTCGGGTAAAAACACTAATGATGATTCCGCGACCTTGCGGAATACTACTCGATTTTTGTTTCTTAAGCAACGCCGTGCGGCATTGTAGGGTGCTACCAGAGATCTGTCAAGGCACTAGATTTTTCTTCCGGGTATCGCCTGCGCCCGTCAGAAACGCCAGGCAGCCGCTACTGGATTGGACGGTGGTCCGGGTAATACAATCAGCACGGCCGAGTGTGTCGTCCCCGCGGAGTACAATCACACTAACGTTCGTGAAGTCGGGGACCGTGCTGCAGAACGGGGGAGTGGCAAACAGAAACACGCTCACACCACGGCAAGGTGAGGCCTCCAGGTGATGATACCCATCCGGCATCAGACATTGTGTTGATCGAGGCGCAGCGACTATGCTGCATTGTTGTCCACCCGCCAGTGGCGCCTTCAGGTACCCGACGTAACAGGAGCGGAATCTGACGCGACCACGCCGATGAACGCGGCGACCTTGCACAATGACAGGGACACGATGGTACGCACCGGTGAAGAGCAATAACAGGTACAGAGAAGAGATCTACTGGTACGCGCGCATCATCGATCATCTGGAATTGTCGGATGTCGCTGTGACGCATCGCTTTCTCGAGGTTACAGCACCGACCGATAGAGATCGACAAACCGGGCGGCAATCTCATCCCACCCATAGTGTGTTACGGCTCGCGTACGTGCGCTGCGACTCATCGCTTTCCATCGGACAGGATCGCCCAAGACTTCGCGCACTCCCGCAAATAACGCGGCTGAGTCGGCAGGAGCAACCATCACTCCCACATCAGGCGTGATAACATCGCGTATACCATCGACGTGACTGGCGACGATAGGGGTGCCACAAGCCAGCGCCTCTACCAGGACCACTCCCATTCCCTCCTCCAGCGAGGGCAAGACCAGGAGCCGGGCTTGCTGCATCAAGGACCGAATCATGTCCTGAGGTTGGAAACCAACAAAGGTCACGCGCTCGCCAAGCCCCAGATCATCAGCCAGCGTGCGCAGGAAGCCAGCCTGAGGACCGTCTCCAACAACCACCAACCGGTAGTTCGGAAAATCGCTGAAGACCGCCGGCATTGCCCTGAGTAAGTACCGTACTCCCTTACGTTCGATCAGGGAACCTACAAACAGGATGAGATTCTCACGCTCTTCCTCGTCGGAGGGAACAAACTGAGCGGTGTCTACGCCATTGGGAATGATATGTACCCTTTCAGGGTTAACTCCCAGCTCCACCACCCGTTCCTTCAGTGCGTGGCTCAATGCCGTGACCCGATCACAGGCGAGCAGGATGCTGCGCGTCAACCATGCTCCGACGGGATGCCGGGGTATCTGAAAGATATCGCTTCCCTGTACTGTAGCGATAACTGGCTTGCGATGGAGAGAACGACCCAGGCAGGCCACTCCTGCGGATAGCGTCCAGTGAGCATGCACCAGATCACAGCGTCGCGCACTGCGAACTGTAGCCAGTGTGTGCGCAAGGAGAAATGGCAAAACCTGTATGCGCGTCATTGGATACTTTTGCCAGGCGACCGGAAGTCCTCCGCCAGCCTTTCGCATGACCTCCCATTGTTCGGGCCACCAGTAGCGAGGACGAACGACTTCGATTTCGTCCATATATTCATGTGTCGGAACTCCTGGACTGTGGGCAGCAACTACACGCACGTGGATTCCTTGTCGAGCCACTGCCCGAACCAGTTCCCATATGAATGCCCCGTCGCCATCGCCTACCCAACGAGGAAAGGCAGTCGTAACGAAGCAGACCTTCATGTTGGGCTCCATTCAGAAGATTTTCCGCAACGATCTTTTCAAATCCGCCCGAAAACATGTTTCAAAAAAATGATCGCATCTCAACCATGAAGATCGAAAAAAATGACCAGATTGACGAACGATAGGTAGAGAATGTTTGAAGCAAAACTCCGTGCAAACAACAAACCGACGGATGTTTCGCATATCACATAAAAGGTCAGCGTCCCAGATGTTCAGATTTCCGGACAGGATACTGAACAGCCGTTGCACTGACCCTCTGCTCAATTGCCGCTACGTTCAGGTTTATCCGCCGAATTCCTCACGACCAGGATTTTCCCTTTATCGTAGCGGTAGACCTCTTCAAGCCCGGGATCGGCTAACCACGCCGACGACTGCGACAGGCTACTCTGGTAGCCTATCATGACATGCGTCACACCATAGTCAGACAAAATCCGACTTGGAGGCACACTATCTGTTCCCTGTCTCGACCACATTCTGTATGTGACCTCTACGCCTGTAGAAAGTCGGGAACGGTCACCCCACTCTACAGGATAGATCATCGGAGGCAATGCGCTGGCTCGACCGGATAGCAGCGGAATCCAGTATCCCGCGTCTGCTCCCACCATCCATCCCGGAGACCAGTTAAACTGAAGAGATTCTACCAGGAAGAAAGCATCCTCGGAGGTATAATCTCTTATCCACTTCATCACGACCAGATCTCCGGGTCGAATGTACGGTTGCGCTGTATATACGACAGCGGGGAGAGCGTATATACCCGCAGAGATGCCAGCAACCAGCGCAGTGATCAGTATTCCCCGCACTGCGAAACGTAATCTCCCCAACAGTGCATCCCATACATCATGTGCCCATACCCCCATCAAGGTGGCAACTGGCAGCGAGAGTGTGAGCAATGCAGTTGTCAATTCCCAGAACTGCCTGCCGGTGACTCTGGGAAGAAGCGCCCCGCCGCCTATCAGAACGATGCCCCATACTACAAAAGCCAGTTCCAGTCTCCGCTTCGTTCTGCCCCAAAGCAGACGCATTCCAGCAAGCAGTATGAGCGCGTATACTACCGGCCAGTTGGTTGGGAACGATAAGACTATCGACTCAACACGCTCGATGGTATTGTAATTGTCCAGAACAGGATAGGTGATCCGCAAGCCATAAGGGTCATACTGAACCCATGCGATGCGTGCGATCCAGGGAGCACTCACAACCAGGCTAAACAATCCGATCAGTGTCAACTCACGGACCCGTTTCCAGTGACCTCTCAACATGTGCATTCCCCCCAGGATTGCCAGAAATACGGCGCCAAAGAGTGCTACCCGATAGTGGCTAAAGATTGTGCCCGCTGTTAACAAAATTGGAATGACCCACCCTGCTCGATCTTTTTTGGCAAGCACAGACCAGAGACTGGCAGTAAGAAAAAGTGTTCCGGTTGTCTGGGTCAATCGACTCCACCGCAACAGACAAAAAGGTGAAACCAGAACAAGTCCGACGAGCGCAGCGCTGATGACCGCAGAGCGTCGATGACCGGTGATCCGCTCACTGAGCAGACCCACCATACCAGCGATAGACCCATTGAGGACAAGTGCAGTAATCTTGGTTGTGGCCAGAAGATCGGCGCCGAACAACCAGTAAAAGAGAGCAGCGATGCTGTGAAATCCGAAGTGGTAAGAGAAACTGATCAGTGGAGCGTAAGGCTCGTAGGTGGACGGAATTCCGCCCTGTTCTGCCAGTAATTGTACAATCAGCGTGTGGTGATATGCATCAACCCCAGGCAGCACAATGTATCCTCTGCCGACGAAAAGCCGTAAGGCTACACCGAGAAGCACAACACACCAGAAAGCGATGGTTTGAAGGGGGTTATAGCCCGTCCAGAAGCTTTTTCGCTGCCAGATGCCTCTGTCGTTCCAGAAAAAGTATGCCCCTCCTACACAACTCAAGCCTGCCAGCCATCTGACCCACCAATCATTCAAGCGAATGAACATTCCACACCAGGCTAAAAAGGTCATCCAGGCTGCTAAGGCAACGCATATACTTACAATCAGCGTAGAAGTAAAATCTGTGGTGTGACTGACCCATTTACGAGCGATCCAGTAGCCAGAGAAGAACAAAATCGATAGTCCGGCTATTCCGTATGTCATCCAGCCCCAAACCATAAGCAACAAGTCTTGCGCTATAGATATCGGATCATATCTCAAGCGGAAAAATGCCTGCCCTTTCTGTGGCTTATGGTCAAAATAGAATGCACCATATGAGTAAGAGTCGAGATCACCAACAGGCACGTTGATCACACCCGAACCATCGTACTCCAGAACAGCATAGAAATAGCACGTGTGCGAATGCAAGATAGGGGGGAAACTGAAATGATAGTACCCCTCTTGACCGGCACTCACAGAACGAGAGATGGTCAGTATGTCAGCAGTGCTCAGGGGACTTTCGCGCAAATGCAGGGTTACTTGCCCCTGAACATCTGATTCGGGAGAAAGATAAACCTCCACTCCATTCAGCCCTCCATGCCGTGCTACAAACGTCTGACCGACAGTATGGCCAGACTCGAGCGTCAGTACCAGATGCGGTGCAATACTCACCTGGTCGTCGTCTACGAAATCCGAGCAACCGGTCAGGAGAATCAGCAACCCCAGCACCAGAAGCACAAGACCCCAGCGGAATTTCCGTTTTATGGAAGCCATGCACGCCTCTGATGATAGCCGAAACAAATACCCGCAACACTCACAATACTGCCACACCAACGAACGTTCCTGCAATCGCTGACATCACCGGTTGGCAGATGCCATCTCGCGTTGACAGGAGTCGTCAGCACAACAGGAGACAGACCGTGGATAGAGCAGACTGTCGATTCGATCCTGAGGTTGGATGGTGGCTGTACGTGCACTCGCGCCAGTAACGCGCCGGCTCCAACTCCATAGTTGCCCCAGGGGTCGCTCTGTGAGCGTATGCACGAACTGGGACACTGGTGCGCGCATCCGGGGACTCCAGTAGTCGCCACTGCACGCAAATGATTCGCAGCATGCAGATGGATCGGCATGATGGACAAACAGTCCTTCACAAAGTGGAACGTGGCGAAGATACGTTTGCCCGTCGTAGAGCGCCTCCGCAAGTCTGGGTTTGCAACATTGTAGCCACTTCAGAACGAAGGGCAGGGCACTGCATGCAATTGCCCTGCCGCCACTCTATTATCCAACAAGCGTCAAAAGGTTACCACCCTCTTCCGATTGCAGATTGTTGGATCGATTTTCAGTATCCGGAAAAAAGCCCGTATACTCTACCACGCCTTCCCGACCTCTGTCAATCAAAAACCACGCGGCAGACTACAGGCCGCTGCTTTGAGCGCAACTCTGGCAACCATACAAGGGCGCCGCACCATATGCATTCGATCCGGCATTGTTGAAAGATGTACAAGCTGCTTGACAATCTCGCGCAATGTCGTATACTATCTGAGCAAATAAGTCAATAAGCGCAACTCTTATCCAGAGAGGCGGAGGGACCGGCCCAATGAAGCCTCGGCAACCTCCGGTGCAGGGTAAGACGTTCAGATGCCGAGACTGGCGTCAAAGGCGATGCCCTCTCATTTCAGGCAATCTGAATATCTTGTTCACACTGGAAGGTGCCAATTCCGGCAGAGTGTATCTGGAAGATGAGAGGCGTGCGCTGTGGGAGTAGATGCCCACCCTGAGGTATCTCCCAAAGCTCACACAGACAGCCCTCATCGTACAGATGAGGGCAATTTTGTTGCCCTCACGCTGCACGAGAGATTGCTCATCAGATGGCAGCACACCTGCAGGTCGCGCTGCGCTGGCTTTGCTGTTCCTTTGAACCGATCACGCACTGGATTGGCACACACAATTGCAACACAAGGAGTCGATCACCGTTATGACAGACGCAATCCGCTTCACCGGCTTCGAGACCCTGGCACTCCACGCAGGGCAGCAACCCGACCCGACCACCGGCGCACGCGCTGTTCCGATCTATCAAACGACATCGTATCAGTTCAAGGATACCGATCACGCTGCGCGGCTATTTGGGTTGCAGGAGTTCGGCAACATCTATACCCGCATTATGAACCCGACGACCGATGTGCTCGAACAGCGCATCGCCGCGCTCGAAGGCGGCGTCGGCGCACTGGCGCTGGCATCGGGTCAGGCGGCGGAAACGCTGGGAATCCTGAATGTGGCGGGCGCCGGTGATAATATCGTCTCATCGAGCGACCTGTACGGCGGCACCTACAATCTGTTCCGCCATACGCTCCCCAAACTCGGCATTACGACGCGCTTCGTCGATGCCCGCGATCACGAAGGGTTTCGTCGGGCGATCGATGATCGCACCAAACTGGTCTTCCTCGAACTGGTCGGCAACCCGCGTCTGGATATCGTCGATCTACAAACTATCGCCGGTATCGCCCACGAACACAGCGTGGCGGTGATGGTCGACTCGACTACGGCAACCCCGTATCTGTGCCGTCCATTCGAGTGGGGCGCCGATATTGTCATCCACTCCGCCACCAAATACCTTGGTGGGCATGGAACCAGCATCGCCGGGCTGCTGGTCGATAGCGGAAAGTTCGACTGGGCAAATGGACGCTACCCTGAGTTTACGACTCCCGATCCGTCCTATCACGGTCTGGTGTATACCCAGGCGTTCGGCAACCTGGCATACATCTTGAAGGTGCGGGTGCAGTTGCTGCGCGATATTGGCGCGTGCCTCAGTCCGTTCAACTCCTTCCTGCTGCTCCAGGGCATCGAGACACTGGGATTGCGGATGGAGCGTCACAGTCAGAATGCACTGGCAGTGGCACAGTTCCTCAAAGAGCATAGCAAGGTTGAATGGGTGCTGTACCCCGGACTTCCAGACCACCCGAGTTATGCGCTGGCGCAAAAGTATATGCCCAGGGGGCAGAGCGGTATCGTCGGGTTCGGCATCAGAGGTGGGCGCGCAGCTGGCGCGAAATTCATCGACAGTCTGCGCCTGTTCTCGCACTTGGCGAATATCGGTGATGCCCGGAGTCTTGCGATCCATCCGGCCAGCACGACTCACAGCCAGTTGACCCCCGATGAGCAGCGGTTGACCGGTGTCACCGACGATTTTGTGCGCCTGTCGGTCGGGATCGAGACCATCGACGATATTATCGCCGACCTGGATCAGGCGCTGGCAAAGGTGTAGCCGGGGATTTGAGGGTGCGCAGAGGGTTGCAGATGGTTTACTCCGCGCCCTCTGCGACACTATGGGGTACTCGGAGATGCGCAGACAAGACGGTTGCAGGTAGCAGGCAATACAGCGGCGCCTCTGGCTGGCGCCCATATCGAACTCATCAGGGAACGTGTGTACCGAACCAGGAAGGCACCCTATGATGATTGCATTTGCGACAGAGCGCGCGCCGCTCGGTGTCGGTCTCGTCCAGACCCGCTACGCCACCTGGCTCGAGCCGCTGCCACTCGATAGCGGCGCTTTGCTGGCGCCGGTCACACTGGCGTATGAGACGTATGGAGAACTCAGCCCGGCGCGTGATAACGCCATTCTGATCCTGCACGCCCTTTCTGGCGATGCACACGTTGCCGGTCGTCATAGCCTGACCGATCCCAAGCCGGGATGGTGGGATGCGATGGTGGGACCCGGTCGTCCTTTTGATACTGACCGCTACTTCATTATCTGTTCCAACGTCATCGGCGGGTGTAAGGGGAGCACCGGTCCTTCCAGCATCGATCCGACGACCGGCAAGCCGTATGGCTTGCGTTTCCCGGTCATTACGATCAGCGATATGGTGCGGGCGCAGACGCGACTGATCGATCATCTGGGGATCGATCAGTTGCTCGCCGTTGCCGGCGGTTCGATGGGTGGCTTTCAGGCGCTCGAATGGGCGACGGCATACCCGGAACGGGTGCGCGGCGCTCTTCTGCTGGCAACGACGGCACGCTCCTCGGCGCAGACGGTGGCATGGAATGCGATCGGGCGGCGCGCAATTATGGCGGATCCGCGCTGGCGCGGCGGCGACTACTACGGTCATGAGCCGCCAGTTGACGGGCTGGCAACTGCGCGCATGATCGGTCATATCACCTATCTGAGCGAACCATCACTGGAACGCAAGTTCGGGCGTGCGTTCCAACGCGGGGGTCCTTCCTACACCATGGCACAGGAATTCGCCATCGAGAGTTACCTCGAGCACCAGGGGGCAAGTTTCAACGCGCGCTTCGATGCGAATTCGTATCTCTACACTACGAAAGCCATGGATTACTGGGATTTGCCGGCGCGCTACGGCTCGCTGGATGCAGCATTCGCCCACACGCAGGCGCGCTTCCTCGTCATTTCCTACAGCAGCGACTGGCTCTACCCCACGACCGAGTCGCTGGCGATTGCCGATGCCTTGCGCCGGGTGCAGAAACCGGTCGAGCACATTGAGATCGACTCAATCGCCGGTCACGATGCATTTCTGGTCGATATCGATCAGCAGGCACCGATCATCACGGAGTTCCTCGAACAATTGACACGGAATCGCTGAATACTGGTTGAACCTTCAGTAACTCACAGGCGCTACCAGGCGCAACTCTGCTCTGCTCCCATCGACACGGCAGACAGAGTTGCGCCTTTTGCTATAATAGTGCGGCCATCCGATTGTGAAGATTATCCGTATGCTTATCTGGAAAACAATTCAGCACTGTGGGACAGTGCGATGAGTCAGATTAGCATGCCAGCCGCTGACTCGTCTGCACTGGACGACGAGATGTTGATAACTCGTGTTGCGGAGCGCGATAGCAGTGCACTCGAGCAACTGTACGACCGGTACGCACGCATCGTGTACGCAACAGCGCTCCGCATGCTTGGCAACGCCGAACTCGCGGAAGATATCGTTCAGGAAACGTTCTGGCGAGTCTGGCGGCGTAGTGGGTCGTTTGCCATCGGGCGCGGGCAGGTGGCGGGATGGATCTTCGGCATCGCCCATAATCTGTGCATCGATGAACTGCGCCGACAACGCTCCCGTCCGACGACTGTTCAGAACGAGCAGGAAGAGCAGGCCATACTCGATCAACCAGATGCGCAGAGCGATGTCGCTGGCGCTGCTATCGAACGTGAACGTCGACGTATCATCCTGCAAGCACTGGCACAGATCCCGCCGGAGCAGCGCGAGGTGCTGGAACTGGCATACTTTCGCGGTTTATCTCAAAGCGAGATCGCTCAGCGGCTGAACAGTCCGATCGGTACGGTCAAAACCCGTACCCGGCTCGCACTGCAGAAGATGCGCGATCTGTTACACAACCAGAAGATAGGGGCAGGCGATCTGCACGATTGATGAGCGCGCCGATGACATTGTCGAACTGCGATGAGATTATAGAACTCATTCCCGCTTTTGTGCTGGACGCGCTCGATGCGGATAAAGCCGCACGAGTGGCAGTACACATCACCACCTGCCCCCGATGTCGCGCCGAAGCAGAGTCGTTCCGCGAAGTCGTCGGGCTGCTGCCCTATGCATCCGGAGCACTTAACTCGCCACCCCGGGTCAAGCGTCAACTTTTTGCGCGTATTGCCGCTGCAAGCGATGACGCTCCTACCAAAACTGCGCCTGCGTCGCGCACCACGGCGATGCCGCGTTCCACCCGCATGGGTCGCTGGGTTTTGCCAGCATTCGCAGCGACGCTGGCGTTGATTATCGGTCTGGGAACAGCGGTTTTCGAGGCACGCGGACGCGCCGACCAGATCGCAGCACAACTTGCATCCAATCAGCAGATGCTGCGTTCGATGGAACTGCAACTGGCCGGGGTGCGCCAGACGGCGACAGCCCTTGAGACCCAACTGCTGGTCAGTCTACGCGAACTCGATGACACCCGCATTCAACTCGCAAAGAGCCAGCAGGAAATCCAGGCGTTGCGAACATCAGAGCGACAGGACGAGCAACTTGTCTCATTCATTGCTGCGCCGCAGACCGTCTCGCAACAGCTGGGGACGACTGAGCACGCGCCTGATGAGGCAAGCGCGCGCATGTTCATGCAACCGGGGCACAATCGTCTCGTGTTGATGATTTATGGGTTGAAATCCGCCGAACCGGGGAAGATGTATCGGTTGTGGCTGGCGAAAGGAAATCAGCCAATCGCCATCGGTGTCGTTACGGTTGGACCTGATGGCATTGCCGAGTTCGTGGTCGATGCGCCAGAACCGATGGACGCCTACGATCAGGTGATGATTACCCTGGACGAAGCCGATACTGCTGCTCAACCAAGTGAAGAAGTGATCTTCGAGGCGAATCTATAGCCCCTCATTACGAGATAGTTTCCCTGACGCAAAACTCTGATTGCGCTGCCTCACCTCTGCCGCTGCACCGGTTATGACGAGGGACAGAACGATGGAATCAGGTACGTGCCCGGATTACGGATGCTCCACCTGCACACAACGCTGTAGCCGATCACGGGAGCGAAGGACGCATCGTGCCCCTGATCGTTCCATGAGGACGGGATACTCACAGGTATAGAGTGTTTCCAGGACGAGGGGTGTTTGTCGCATCCTGCCCCCCTTTCCCCGCACCCTCCAGCGCGCGAGTTTGAGAGCGTGCAGAACGTTTGCGCAAAGATGCGTTTTCTGGCGTTGCCATGCGCAACCTGCTATGACGACCGCACCTCTTCCACCCTGCTCGCCCGAGATGACCGTCACTACGGCCTGGCAAGGATTGCGGCGTAGAACTGCAACCCGACGCCTTCCTGATCCGCTTCGGTGATGTAGTCGGCGGGAAGCCCAAGGAACTCGTGCAACGGCATTAATCCCGTTGGTGGGATCTGCCACGGTCGACTGAGCGCGATGCACTCCTCCAGCGAATAGAGCCAGAAGGGTGATCCTGCCTGACGGAACATGTCGATAAACTGTTCCATACGCGGAGTCATCAGCCCCGGCATTTTGGTTTCGTAGGTGATGTAGAGTCGAGAACCCGGCGCTGCCCACTCATAGAGATCGTGGAAGAGGCGTGAAATCTCGTCGGGTGAGAGGAAGACAGTAATTCCGTTCAACCCGAATGCCACCCGCCGCTCACCTCCCAGAAAGTTCTGCACCTCCGGCGACTCGAGCAGCGCCCGTGCCTCGCGCACATCATGCCTCAAATACAATACATTCGGAAGATGTCCGACCCTGAACATATCTCATGAGAACAACGTCTCCAACCAGTGTATACCTGATCTGCGCTTTTGCAGCAAATCAAACAAATCGCTTACCACGTTGAGCAGGTTGACCGTGCTGTACCGTACTTCTGGCCAGCGCTGTGTATTAAAGACAACAGCGTGTCGAATAACTTGCCCGATGTGAATACAGTTCGATCCTGTCACGTCACTCACCTTGCGACCTGGGTTGTCCAAAACAAGGTGACGCTTCCTGCCTCGATTGTAGCGCATACCGGATTCAGAGGGCAAAACCCACACTGTCCGCTTACTGAATGGTGGGTTTTCCTGGTTGTCCGCAACACCACCAACGACCTGTTTCAGACTTCGCCTGACACGCTGTATGCACAGCGCCTGCCTGCGCAATCATGAAGTTCGCGCCGGAGCCTGGTGGATCATGAAGATATGACGCTCTGTTCGTGGAACTTATGAACGATGTCAATGTATCTGAGCAATGCTGTCACGCTGAAAACTCATTACTTGCACACCTGGCAATTGGATCGATGGACGCTCCGCAACCGGGTGATGGTGCTCTGCTGCGCCAGGAGCGCTCAGTCAATGAAAACAGAGCAAAACACAGTGATACACGCTCATAAAGAATGCCTCTCATCCGCGCCACGAGCGGCGGATCAACCCCTGATCGGTGTTGAAGACTGGATCGATGTTACGGGCGAAACAGTCGAGACTGTTGGCACCCCACGAGACACAGGCGGGCGACGATGTGATATTGCCACCCAGGTCTTCCCATCCGATCCAGCGACTGCCGTCCCAGTAACGGTGCAGCATGTTGCCGTTATCGCCCCGCGCAAACAGACTGATCCGGTTCGGTCCCCACGATGCAGCAGCTGGCGCAGAGGTTGCACTTACCCCCATATCTTCCCAGATCGTCCACTGGATACCGTTCCACACGCGGCGGTAGAGCCGGTTGTTGCTGCCGCGCACGAAGCACTGCACCTGATTTTCGCCCGGTGCGGTGCAGGCAGGCGCCGAGGTCAGGATGCCTTCGTGGTTGATCCAGCCGATCCAGCGCTGACCGTCGTAGTACGCCTGGTACATCTTGTTATCGCTGCCGCGCACAAAGACGCCCACTCGCTGCGCTCCCCACGAGACCGCAGCCGGCGCTGAGGTGGCGATCCCGCCCAGGCTCTGCCATTCGCTCCAGCGTTCGCCGCTCCACCAGATGTGCCAGACGGCGCTGCTGCCGTAGCGAAGAGCGAAGCAACTCATCCGATTCTGCCCCCATGCCACACAGGCCGGCGCCGACGCCAGTCCGCCGCCGAGGTTGCGCCAGCCCGACCATGTTCCACCGGCGAATGTCTGCCACAACAGTGCGCCACCATCGCCACGGACGAACACCTCCAGCCGATCACGGCTCCATGTGGTCACGGACGGCGCCGAGGTCGCCAATACCGCGCCGGGAACCGCTTCCCAGTTTCCCCAACCGCTCTGGGCAACCGGTGACAACCCAACCGGATCATTCACAGCATCGCCTATTGGCACCGACATCAACACATGCGTGGTCAGACCCATATCGTCAGACGAGGACGACTGCGTGACACGCGCCTGGAGAGGAACGAATGACGCAGAAGTGAACCAGAGTGCAAGCGCCAGCAGAACTCCAGCGATCATCCGATAGCGGTTCATTCCTATTCTCTCTTTCTTCCGGCGTTATTGAGGCGCTGCGTACTATTTTTTGGGGAAAGAGCACAAATAATGGAGGTACGTAGTACACTTATGCACCATCATACTATGGAAAGGCGCAAACTTCAAGAGATGACAGGTGCAGCAAGACAACGCGCCTCCAAAAGCGGTCAGAAGGCAAGGTCAGGTGGCAGATGCGCTGCATCGCTTCGATCAGATTGGGACACGCCATATCACAATGGATTGCTCCACCCGGAGACCCTGATAAGTGGTATGACGTGGCGCCAGTGCAGCGGCTCAGAGCGAGCGCAACGCATCGGTAGCGGTGGCAATCGTCTCCTGAAGAAGCGCGTCGCTGTGTGCCAGCGACACGAACGCTGCTTCGAACTGCGCCGGGGCGAGATAGACGCCGCGTTCCAGCATGGCGTGGAAAAAGTGTGCATATCTGCGGGTATCGGCTTTTTTCGCCGACGCGTAATCGACAACCGGGTCGCCGGTGAAAAAGAAGCCCCACATACTGCCAGCATATGCTGTGCACAGCGGAATATCGGCCTCGACTGCTGCCTGCTCGAAACCCGCGCACAACGTGGCGGTTGCCTGTTCCAGACGCTCAAAGACGCCGGGCGCGCCAATGATGCGCAGAGTGGCAATACCCGCCGCCATCGCCAGCGGATTGCCGGAGAGGGTGCCCGCCTGGTAGACAGGACCGGCAGGCGCGATCAGTTCCATCAACTCACGTCTTCCGCCATACGCGGCAGCAGGCAAACCACCACCGATCACCTTTCCCAGGCATGTCAGGTCGGGAGTGACACCGTATCGACCCTGAGCGCCGCCATACGCAACGCGGAAGCCGGTCATCACTTCATCGAAGATCAGCAACGCGCCATGCTCATCGGCTAAGCGGCGCAGGCCGGCGAGAAAGCCGGGTTGCGGCAGCACCAGCCCCATATTTCCCGCAACCGGCTCGACCGCAATCGCCGCAACCTCGCCGGGGTTCGCCTTCAGCAATGCTTCAACCGCATCCAGATCGTTGTAAGGCGCCGTCAGCGTGCCAGCAGCCGTTGCCGCTGTGACCCCGGGACTGTCGGGCAGACCCAGCGTTGCCACGCCCGATCCGGCCTGCACGAGAAATCCATCGAAGTGCCCGTGGTAGCATCCGGCGAATTTGATGACCTTATCGCGGCGGGTTGCGGCGCGCGCCAGGCGTAGCGCACTCATCGCCGCTTCCGTGCCCGACGATACGAAACGCACCATTTCGACCGCCGGCATCGCCCGGGTGATCAAACGCGCCAGTTCGCTCTCCAGTTCAGTCGGTGCACCGAATGATGTACCATGCGCTGCCTGATCCGCGATTGCGGCAACCACCTCGGGGTGGGCATGCCCTGCAATCAGCGGACCCCACGAGAGAACATAATCAATGTAGCGGTTGCCATCGACATCGAAGATTAGAGCGCCTTCGCCACGCGCGATAAATCTGGGCGTTCCGCCGACTGCACGAAAGGCGCGCACCGGGCTGTTGACGCCGCCCGGAAAGAGCGACTGCGCTTCGGCGAACAGCAATTCGGAACGTGTTGTCTTCATCATGCGCCTCAATCAGTAAAAATCAGGCGTCGCAAGCCAGCGAGCCGCCTGTTTTGCAAAATAGGTGATGATCATATCCGCGCCTGCCCGTCGAATTGCGATCAGGCTTTCGAGCGCGGCACGGCGCTCGTCGAGCCATCCAAGCCGGGCTGCCGCCTTGACCATGGCATACTCACCGCTCACCTGATACGCTGCCAGCGGCAGGTGGTAGCGCTGGCGCACGGCGCTGATAATGTCGAGATAGGCGCCAGCCGGCTTGACCATGATCATATCGGCGCCTTCGGCAACATCGAGATCCACCTCCCGCAGCGCCTCGCGTCCATTCGCCGGATCCATCTGGTAGGCGCGCCGGTCGCCGAATGCCGGCGTGGACTCGGCCGCCTCGCGGAAGGGACCGTAGAAGGCGGAGGCAAACTTGGCAGCATACGAAAGGATCGCCACCTGGGTGTGACCGGCAGCATCGAGGGCGGAGCGAATAGCAGCGACCTGCCCATCCATCATGGCGCTGGGAGCGACGATATCGGCGCCGGCGTCGGCATACGCAACCGCGCAGCGCGCCAGGATGTCGAGCGTGGGATCGTTGAGCACATCGCCGCTACCGGGCGCTTCTGCCAGAACACCGCAGTGACCGTGACTGGTGTATTCGCAGACGCACACATCTGCAATCACGGTCAGTTGCGGGGCGCGTTGCCTGATCGCGCGGATTGCCTGCGGCACCGGTCCGTCCGGATCCCAGCCGCTGCTGCCGATCGGATCCTTGTGTGCCGGAATGCCGAAGAGCAGCACCGCCGGTATCTGGAGTTCGGCAATCTCGTTGATTTCGAGATCGAGTTGATCGACAGACATCTGAGCATGACCCGGCATCGAGCGGATCGGGTGCACAATGCCGCTACCGGCGACCACGAAAAGCGGCGCAATCAGATGATCGACGCTGAGCGTCGTTTCACGCACCATGCGACGCAGCGCCGACGTGCGGCGTAATCGCCGCGGACGCTGGATCAGCATACGATCCTCCTTCGACCATCAATCCTTGTCTGCCAGCCCATCATACAATGCCTGAAGCAGACCTTCGGTATCCGGCGTTGGCGCCTGTGCCGCAACCGGCAACCCTTCATCCCGCAATGCCTGCATCGTTGCCGGTCCGATGGCGATCAGCGCAACACCGCTCAGCAGCGCACGCGCCACCGAACGGTCGATGCCGAACTGTTCCATACCATCGATGAGATAACGCAACGTCGATGGACTGCTGAACACAATTGCATCAAGAGAACGTCCACAGAGCAGCGTGATCAGGTCACGCGTCCCCGGACCGGGAACTGTTCGATAGGCGATCACCATATCCGCCAGCGCTCCACACGCGCGGAGACCGGCAGCCAGTATGTCACGCGCAATGTCGGCGAGCGGCAGGAGAAAGCGTTTGCCAGCAACGTCGTGCAGCGCCGCCAGCAACCCCGCAGCATGCTGTTCGGCGGGGATCAGATCGACCCGCGCGCCGCGCGCTTCGATCGATGCAGCGGTTGCTTTACCGACCGCTGCCACGCGCACGTGCGCCGGCGGGGGCAACGCCCCCCGTTCTGCCAGCGCATCAACCGCAGCGGCGCTGGTGAAAACAATCCAGTCGTACCGATCAAGATGGCGCAACGCTGCTTCGAGCGGCATTGGGTCCTCAGGCGGGGCATAGGCGATGGTTGGGCAGATCCATACTTCCGCGCCCTCTGCGCGCAAAGCCGACGCCAGACCTTCGGCGCGTTCGACGGCGCGCGTGACTGCGATCCGTTTGCCCTGTAATCGACCGGCGACCTTCATAGCCTTTCGTTATCCTGCAAGCAAAGCCCGTCCGCCCATGTCGAGCAACTCATCTGCCAGCGCCCACCCCAGACCAACCGGATCGGTCGCTGAGCCGTGCCGCATTCCCCGCACCATCCAACCGTCGCGCGCACCGATCATCCCACGCAACAGTAACTCGTCGCCTTCGAGATGCGCCAGCGCTCCTACCGGCACCTGACACCCACCGCCAATGCGCGCCAGGAATGCGCGTTCGGCGGTAATGGCGACACGCGCCGCCTGATCGTCGAGCGGCGCAAGGAGGCGGAGCACCTCCTCATCGCCGGTGCGCGCTTCGACGCCGATCACTCCTTGCCCAACTGCCGGAATCAGCACATCCGGATCGATCAACTCGGCGATCGCGTCATCGAGACCAAGACGCTTCAACCCGGCTGCGGCAAGCACAATCGCATCGTACAGCCCCTCACGCAACTTTCGCAACCGTGTATCAACATTCCCGCGCAGATCGACCAGCGTCAGATCGGGTCGCAGGGCACGCAACTGACAGGCGCGCCGCAGGCTGCTGGTGCCGACACGTGCACCTGAAGGGAGGGCAGCCAGCGTCATGCCGGGTGGCGCAACCAGCGCATCGCGGGGATCGGCGCGTTGCAGGCATGCTGCCAGCGTCATGTCAGGTGGCAACACAGACGGCAGATCTTTGGCGCTGTGGACTGCCAGATCAATTCTGCCGGCACGTATCGCTTCCTCGATCTCGACAACGAACAACCCTTTGTCACCAATCGCACTGAGCGGACGATCAAGGATGAGATCGCCGCGTGTCGTAATATGCTCGACAGCGACCGTCAAGCCGGGGTGCGCCGACTGCAAAGCATCGCGAACCATGTACGTCTGCGCCAGTGCAAGTTTACTGGCGCGTGTGCCGATCATCAGGGGCTGTTTCATACGCGCTGTCGGAGTGCACCATCAACCAGCGACACCAGCACGTCCACGAATTCATCATCGGCGTTCGGCATACGGATGCGCCGGAGTTCCATCCCCAACTTCGCCGCCTTATCCTGTGCTTCACGGTCGATGTCCCACAGCACTTCGAGATGGTCGGCAACGAACCCGAACGGCGCGCTGACGACGGCGCGCACCCCTTCGCCGTGCAGTTCTTCGAGATAATCGAGAATATCAGGACCGAGCCACGGTTCGCCGGTCATACCGGCGCTCTGGTAACAGAGGCGCCAGTCGGTCGAACCGAGCAAACCGGCAATACCTGCCGCGCTCTCACGAAGTTCATCGGGGTACGGATCGTTCCATGACAGAATGCGTTCGGGAAGGCTATGGGCGCTGAACAGCGTCAGCGCCTGATCGCGCAGATCGAGTGGCAGTTCGGCGCGTGCTGCAACGATCCGATTCGCAATCAGGCGACGAAATCCTGGATGGTCGTGCCAGCGCTCGATGAACGTGATCCGGAGTGGTTGTTCGAGCGTTGCGTTCGCCTCTTCAACATACCTGCGATAGCCGCCGATGCTCATGCGGGAATAGTGCGGCGCGAGCACCAGCGCAACCACATCACGCACCCCATCAGCAGCAATACGCGGCATCGTTTCGGCAATGAATGGATGCCAGTGCTTCATACCGACATAGACGCGGTAGCGTCCCGGCGCTTCGGCATCTAGCCGTGCCTGCAATTTGTCGGCGGTCGCAAAGGTCAGGTCTTTCAGTGGCGTGCGCCCGCCGACCAGACGATAGCGCTCGCGCAGGTTCGCCACCGCTTCAGGTGACGGCTTACGTCCTCCACGAATGTGGGTGAAATACGCCTCAACATCGTCGAGGCTTTCCGGCGTGCCATACGCCAGCAGAAAAATGCCCACAGGCGGTGATATGTGTGTCATAGGTCATTCCGCTGAATACTCATGAACGAACTCAGCCAGGCGACGCACCGTATCGACCGGCGTCTCCGGCACAATCCCGTGACCCAGGTTGAAAATATGCCCCGGACGACCGGAGGCGCGGTCGAGAATATCGGCGGCGCGACGGCGCACTTCGGGCCATGGCGCCAGCAGCGCGTGTGGATCGAGGTTGCCCTGCACAGCGACGCCGGGACCCGTCTGCGCCCAGCCATCGTCGAGATGAATGCGCCAGTCGAGACCAATCACGTCAGCATCGGTCTGGCGCAGCAACCCCAGCATGCCCGACAATCCAACGCCGAAGTAGATGATCGGCGGCAGTGGAACGACACCACAACCGGCACGCACCGCAATAATGCACTTTTGCACAAATGGCAAGACATACCCGGCATAGTCGCCGGGTGCGAGCGCCCCTGCCCAGCTATCGAAGATCTGCACGGCATCTGCGCCAGCCTCGATCTGGGCAATGAGATAGACGCTCACCTGCGCCGTCAGACGTTCCATCAACTCACGCCACGCCTGCGGCTCGGCGTACATCAACGCTTTGGTGAGCCGGTGATCACGCGACGAACCACCCTCAATTGCATACGCCGCCAGCGTGAACGGCGCGCCACTGAAACCGATCAGCGGTACACGCCCTTCCAGTTCGCGTTTCACCAGGCGGATCGCCTGGATCGTATACGCCACCGTCTCGCGCGGATCGGGAGTGCGGAGTGCGGCAACATCGGCAGGTGAACGTACTGGGTTGTGGATGACCGGACCTTCCCCATGTTCATACGTCAGGTGCAGCCCCATGCCTTCGAGCAGCGGCAGAATATCGGCGAAGATAATCGCAGCATCAACCGGAAAGGCGCAGATCGGCTGCATGGTGATTTCCGCAGCCAGTTCAGGCGTTTTCACCATTTCCAGAAAGCCGTAACGCTCGCGAATCGCGCGGTACGCCGGCATGTAGCGTCCTGCCTGACGCATGAACCAGACCGGCGTGGCATCCACGGGCTGGCGACGACACGCCGCCAGAAAACGTAAAAGCGTCATAGGTTCATCCAATCAGCGCCAGCGCTTCGCGCAGGGGTCGATGAATAGCGGTAATGATCGGCGTATCGCGCAAGGTGTACCGGCGCGCCTCGGTCGCACGCAGGTCGGTGACCAGCTGACTGAAGCGCGGCAGATCCTCGGTTTCGTAAGCCACCACGAATTCCTGATCATCGAGACCGGTAGCGTAGAGCAACACCTGCCGGATATCGGCGTACTCATGACCAACGCGCATATGCTCATTCATCATACCCTGACGCGCATCACGGCTCATCAGGTACCAGTCCGTCGTTTTGCTGAACGGATAGACAATCAGATAGGTCTGGCGATCATTCAGATCAATCGCCTGTTCCTGAGCGGTCGGACGGCGGGTGTACACCGAGGGGCGGGTATAGCCGAAGAGCTGGTAGGAAATCTCGCTGTAACTGCCGATACCACTGGTCAACAGGCGCGCCGTCATCTCCTGCATCGATCGGGGGTCGATGCCGCGCCGCCAGAGGAGGAGATCGGCGCCGATCTTCAAGCCAATGCCACTGTACGCCCAGGTAGTTATCGACGACGCATACTCCTCGACGACCGCAGCGAAGGCTTCGCGTCCATCGACGCGCGCGCTCTGCGGCAGACGGCGCCAGGCGGGATCGACCCTGAACGCAGTGAACTGGACAAACCAGGGAGTCGCAGCAGTGGTGGAACGATCCTGATCAGACATAGGTTCGTACTTCCTCTCCAGGCATATTTGCTTATGTCATGTTAGCGGAAACCACGCTCTCATCGATATTGAACAACCGGCGCACTGCGGTGAGCAGTTCACTACTGGATTCCGGGTCGCGCAGCGCCACCATCGGCTCGTGGAGCAACTTATTGATAATCGCCGTACTCAGTGCAATAACGGTTTCGCGCTGCTGCGGCGACAGTTCCGGGCAACGCGCCAGCGCCCGGCGAATCTCGGCATCGCGGATGTCTTCGGCGCGTTTGCGCAAGGCACGAATGGTTGGAATCGCCTGTTGCACTGTCCACCACTCCATAAACTTCGCAACCTCGCCGTCGATGATCGCAGCGGCACGTTCGGCTTCCGCAGCGCGCATCGCGCGATTCGTGCGACAGATCGGCTCGAGCGCATCGACGTCGTAGAGATGAACGCCGGGAATTTCCGCTGCACCCTGATCGATATCCCGTGGGACTGCCAGATCGAAGAGGAGCAGCGGCGCAGATCGCCCGGCTGCGGCGCGTTCCACCATCTGCCGCGAAATGATGATGCCGGGCGCCGAGGTGCAACTGACAACAATGTCGCTCATCGCCAGTGCATCATTCAGATCGCCCCACGAACGCCAGGCGACGCCATACCGCTGCGCCAGCGCATCTGCGCGCGCCTCCGTCCGATTGACGATGGTGATGGCGGAGCACCCCCCGGCGATCAGATGCTTCAACGCAAGTTCGGCGATATGCCCGGCGCCGATCATCAGCACCTGTCCGTGCGTCAGCAGATCGGGGAAACGCCGCATTGCATCGAACGCCACCGACACCACCGAGACGTGACCGGTGGCGATGCTGGTATGCGTGCGTGCGCGCTTGCCGGCTGCCAGCGCACCGTGGAGCACCCGATGGAGCACCGGACCGATCGCCGCGGCGGCATGCGCAATCGCCAGCGCCTCCTTCATCTGTCCGACAATCTGATCCTCACCCAGCACCATCGAATCAAGACCGGCTGCCAGACGATAGAGATGGCGCACGACCGCTTCATTGTGATAGACGTAGAGCGATGGTGCAAACACCGCCTGATCAACGCCACGCTGTTCGGCAAGGAACGTTTTCAGCGTTTCATCGCCTGCCACGCTATGGTGCATCACTGCGCACACCTCGACCCGATTGCATGTCGAGAGGATAATCCCCTCATCGACATACCGGCGCAACCCCAGGAGTGCGTCGGGCAACTGATCGAGCGAAAATGCCAGACGCTCGCGCACGGTCACCGGAGTATTGCGCTGATGCACACCGATCAGGGTCATCTGCATACCTGACCACCTCATCTACTGCTGTTCATATCCCGTAATTGCGCCAAGCAGCACCGCGTCCATGAAGCGGTCAATCCGCGCGTGGAGCGCAACCGCCTGGTCGAGATCGCCTGGCTGGGCAATACCGGGCACCGGCATCGCCAGACGCGCAAATGAGTTACGAAAGAACAGGAATGCCTGCACCGTATCGTGCATGCTGACGCCCGCCTCGCAGGTCTCACGGCCATAGCCAATGCCGACCGCGCGGGCTTCGTTGAGGAACCGCTCATCGTCTTCCTGGCGATTGATATACTGTATTAACAAACCCAGGAGGCGCTGCCCAAGACCACGCATACGTTCGGCATTGGAATGCGACATCAGGCGCGAGTGCCAGTCGGCGCGCGCCATGGCATGGGTGTCGAATCGCAGGAGCGATAACGACGCCGGTGACGGGGTATGATCATGCGGCTGCGCTGCTTCCATCACCTTCAGCAAACCTGCCCGTGAGAAGCGGCGATGCCCCCCTAGCGTTCGTTTCATCGGCACTTTCCCGGCATCCCCCCAGCGGCGCAGCGTCGCTGCCGCCACACCGAGGAGTGCGCTTGCTTCGGCAAGCGAAAGCCATTCGTTGTCGGTCGATCCAGCATCAATCATCGCATTAGCATGTTACAATTTTCACAATGATTGCGCAAGTTGAGAAGCCTTAACCCTTCACTTCACCAGCCGGACATCCCTCACCAGCGCCAGCGCCCGACGGGCAGCATCCCGCCCCTGTTTGATGCAGTCGGGCACGCCGACGCCGCGGTACGCTGCACCGGCGAGCAGCAATCCGTCTGGACAGCGTGCTTCGAGCGCGGCGATACGATCCAGATGCCCGACATCATACTGCGGGTTGCCGTTGTGCCACCGATAGATGCGTGTCAGCACAGGGTCGGCAGTGATGCCCAGGATAGCGCGCAGATCGGACTGTGCCAGGTGTACCAGGTCGTTATCATCGCGCAACAGCAATTCCGGTTTGCGTGAACCGCCGACAAAACACCGCAGCAGCAGATACTCGTCGGGAGCGCGGTAGCGGAACTTGACCGACGAGAGGGTACAGGCATTGATCTGGCTCTGCTCGCTGCGCGGGATCACCAGCCCATACCCGTCGAGCGGCGTGCCGACTTCGGCGCGCCGGTAGACCAGCGAAATCGTTGCGGTCGAGACGTACCGGATAGCGCGCAGGGCGCCTGCCAGGTCCGGGAATGCCTCGTTCAGCAGATCGGCGGTGACATACGCCGGCGTCGCCAGAATCACGGCATCAGCTTCCAGCAGCGCGCCATCGTCCAGCAGCAGGCGGTAAGGACGAACGGCTGTCGGGTCGTGTATCAGCGTCGTCACCTGGCGACCGGTGAGGATCCGCGCTGTCAGATGACGCTCCAGGCGGTCGATCAACGCACCCATCCCGCCACGCAGGGTCATAAACGGGGATTGATGCGCGGCAGACAACGGGGGCGCTGCGCGACGCACGGCAAGCATACCACGGATCAGGCTGCCGTGCCGTTTCTCTAGATCGCGGAAGCGCGGGAAGGTCGCCATAATGCTCTGGCGCTCACACTCTGCGCTGTGGATGCCGGAGAGGATCGGTTCCGCCAGACGGTCGAGCGCCTCGCGGCCCAGACGGCGACGGATGAAGTCGGCGAGGGTTTCATCGCCATCATCACGGCGTGCCGGAACGAACAGATCGAGCGCCATGCGCAGTTTGCCGAGCGGCGAAATCAGAGGGGAAACCGCAAAAGGAGCGATGCGCGTTGGAACGATGAGCAGCATGCCTTCGGGCAGGGGATACGGTCGTCCGTTGCGCAACACCCAGGTGGTATGGCGCATCGGCGAGGCGACCATCAACTCGTCGCCTAACCCGATTTCACGCGCCAGTTCAGCCGCCCATGGCTTCTGGGCCATGAAGGAGTCGGGACCACCTTCGATGAGGAACGGTCCGTTCCGTTCGGTCACCACTTTGCCGCCTAAGCGCGCCTCGCGTTCAATCAGGGTGACGGCAATTGGCGCAGCGCCGTCGCGTGCTGCGCGACCCAGTTCATACGCTGCGCTCATTCCGCCGATCCCGCCGCCAACCACTACAACGTGAGGTTGAACATGCGGGAACGGCAGCGCCGTCGATGTGGCATACATCGCGGTCATGGACGCACCGAATTCTTTCAAATCTGTCAAATCCGCGCTCACTATAGTAGATTTGAGAGGTTACGTCAAGGTTTACAAAAGCGGCACATTGCATATGCAAGGGGTAAACGTTGGGGATGCTTCACCAATCCCTCAGCAGGGACTTGACTTTAGCCTTGCAGCACAACTTCCAGCGGTTGTTCAGAAATTACGCTATAATAGTTATATCCCCGTTATCGAATGTGAGCAACAAGTGGCAAACCGTGCGAAGAAGCAGAAAGGAGTTTCTCCATGGCGGCAAAGAACATCCTGATGCTCGTCGGTGAT
The DNA here is from genome assembly GCA_034432635.1 of Roseiflexus sp. GTDB lineage: Bacteria > Chloroflexota > Chloroflexia > Chloroflexales > Roseiflexaceae > Roseiflexus. Next base: position 124,276 of record DAOUBK010000080.1, on the reverse strand, counting down.
TACGTCGAGGACTACGAGGTGATGGTACCTTTCCAGGCGCTTCAGGCGGTCGGACACATGGTGCATGCCGTCTGCCCCGACAAGAAGGCAGGCGATAAGGTGCGCACAGCGGTGCATGACTTCGAAGGCGATCAGACCTACAGCGAGAAACCCGGACACAACTTCGCGTTGAATGCCACGTTTGCCGAGGTGCGGGCAGAGGATTACGACGCGCTGGTGATCCCCGGCGGGCGCGCACCTGAATACATTCGTTTGAATGAGAAGGTGCTGGAGATTGTACGCCACTTCGCGGCAGCCAACAAGCCGATCGCTGCCATCTGCCACGGTGCACAGGTGCTGGCGGCAGCCGGCGTGCTCGAAGGGCGATCATGCTCGGCGTATCCGGCAGTGGGTCCCGATGTCAACCGCGCTGGCGGTCGGTATGTCGATATTCCGGCGGATAAAGCGCACGTCGATGGCAACCTGGTGACGGCGCCCGCCTGGCCCGCGCACCCCGACTGGATCGCGAAGTTCCTCGCCGTCCTGGGCACGAAGATCGAGCCATAAGAGCCTGTCCGAAAAATCCTGCTGCGAAGGCAGTGCCTTCGCCTATTCATCATATAGACGCTGTACGGGTATTTGGATCGGCTCTGAGATGAACCATACCCGTGTGCGGGCAACGGCGAAGCGGGTCGCGGGCTTCGCCGTTGTTCAACAGCGCGATGCGGACATACGCGCAGACTCAACTGCACTACCGTCGAACTTCCCCTGCCAGATAGCGGCGCGCTGTTTCGGCGAGCAGCGCAGCGCCAATGGGTAATGCACGCTCATCGATGTCGAAGATCGGGGTGTGATGTCCGCGACTCACATCATCGTCGATTGCAGCGCCGAGCATGAACATCGCACCGGGCGCTTTCTGGGTCATATAGGCGAAATCTTCCGCCCCCATCCCGGTGCGACTCCGGTCGATGGCATCTGCGCCGATCAGATCGGCAGCCACGGCGGCGATCCATTCACTGACCGTGGCATCGTTGTGCCCGGCGGGATAGCCGCGCTCGACCTCCAGCCGATAATCGCCACCCACTGCGCGCGCAACCGCGAATGCGCGCTCAACCTCGACAATCAACTGCTCGCGCACCTGCGGATCGAAACTGCGCAGCGTTCCTTCGAGATACACTTCGGCGGGGATAACGTTCGACGCCGTGCCGCCGCGCACAATGCCAAGACTGACGACCGCCGGTTGCATGGGGTTGATCCGGCGCGCGACAATGCCATGCAACGCCTGCATCACCGGTAGCAGCATCCACAGCGGATCGGTGCCAAGGTGCGGGTAGGCACCATGTCCGCCGCTCCCCGTGATCCACCCGCGAAAGGTATCGACCGCTGCCGAGCTTGCTCCATCACGAATGGTGATTTTTCCAACCGGCAAGGCTGAGTCGACATGCAGGGCAATCACGTGATCGACCCCCTCGAGCGCGCCGTCGTTGATCATACGCAGCGCACCGCTGAGACCCTCGTCGTCCTGCGCTTCCTCTGCCGGTTGAAAGAGGAAACGCACCGTGCCGTGCAGGTTGCCGGCGGCGAACTCCTGCCGGAGTAAGTGCGCCACACCGAGCAGGATCGCGGTATGCGCATCATGACCACAGGCGTGCATCACCCCCGGATTCTGGGAGGCAAACGGCAATCCGGTGGCCTCATTGATCGGCAGGGCATCCATGTCGGCGCGGATGCCAATCGTCGGTCCGTTGCCGTGGCCGAGTTGACCGACGACGCCGGTTTTGCCGACGCCGGTACGAATATCAATGCCGCCGATCTCACGCAGTGTTTCCACGACCAGTTGAGCAGTCCGTACTTCCTGGAACGCCAGTTCAGGGTGCGCGTGAATCTCACGCCGCAACCGGATCAGTTCAGGAGCGATGGCTTGAGCTTTGTCGAGCATGCAGGGTTCCTTTCGTGCTTGCAACATGAATGAGATATGTGTTGACGAGTGGTTCTACCCGGCTGCACTGGAGCATCAACTCCAGGCGATACGTGGCGGGATCGGACGGGATCAGACGCAAACGCTCGACTTCCATCGCCATGCAATCGGCAGGCAGGGTGAACGACCGCTCGACGCTCGCCAGAAGCGTATCGCCGGGACCGATCAGACGCGCAATGATGGCAACGGCACAATCACGGTGTTCGTCATTGACGATGTACACCGGCAGATCGAGGGCTTCACCAACCGCAATCGATTCTTTCTCCAGCACGGTGAAGAGATACTGCGGACTGAATGCCAGACGCATCGCGTCGTATGATCGCTTCGGCGTTCGCCAGTAGTCGATGATCGACCACGAAACCGAGGGATTTGCATCGTGAAACATAAACGGCATGATCCCGCCGGTCGGGCGATATTTGCGCAACCGCAGACGATCGATGTAATGCCGGTTCACCCTGATCTGGTAGTCCTGCGAGATCTGCACCAGTTCGTCGAGTGAACGGGCAGCGCGCCAGTCGTACCAGTGCGCCATGATATCCGCCTGGAACTGGTGACGCTCAACCAGACGCTGCCAGTCGATGCGCCTGATGTCGGCGTCCATGAATCTGACGCAACTCTCGACATTTGGAAAACTCTGAGCGCCAAACTCAGTGACAAAGCGCACCAGTTGCGGGAAGCGTCGGATCAATGGCTCCCATTCTTCGAGACGACCGTAGATTGTGTACCAGCCGTAGTAGAAATGGGTGCTGGTGCCTTTGCGAATCCCCGGAATGGGAAATTCGTTCGACGAGCGCACAACCGGACGTTTGCCGTCCTCCCGTTCAACGACGCGCTTCAACTCGCTATCCATGACGTCACGGTTCCAGCTAAAGACGAACATCGACGCATAGGTGCGTATGCGGGTTATCAGCCGTTCGTCGCGGGTATCGACAACATACACCGGTTCGTTGTGCATGCACCAGAGCGCGACCGACGGGTGATTGCCCAGCAGACGCACCATGGCGCGCGCCTGACGACGGGCTTCGGGCAGGATCTCACGCCGGTAGAGCCAGTGCAGCGGGAAATCCTGCCAGAGCAGGATGCCCGTTTCGTCGGCGGCCTCGTAGAGCGCCGGGTGCGCGACGTGCCCGTGAACCCGCAGCATGTTCATATGGCTCTCGCGCGCCAGGCGAAGATCGGCGAGACACCGTTCGCGCGTGGTGGTTGCAATCCGCACATCGGTCGGCGGATAGTTGTTCCCCTTGACAAAGAAGCGTGTTCCGTTGAGATAGGGTATCCAGTCGTGCAGTTCGAATGTGCGAATGCCAAAGCGAAAGGTGTGCGCATCGGAAACCACCCCATCGCAGAGCACGTCGAGCGTCACCGCATACAGGTTCGGCGCTCCCATGTCGTGGGTCCACCAGAGGCGCGGATCGTTCAGCAGCAGGACGCCGACGATCTCATGCACTCCATCCGCCAGGGCGCGGCGCTGCTCAATCGTCTGGACTGCGCCGGCGAAGTTGACCGGTGTAAACGTCCAGCGTAGCACGACGTCACGCACAGCGCGCGCATCGAACACCGCACGAAACCGCAACTCCGCCAGCGACTCGCCGGATGCCTCGGTCTGAAGCAGCACCTCGCGGAGACGCACCGGACCGGTCATCACCAGTTCGACCGGCAACCAGATGCCGCCGGGGTTTGCCAGCGGATCCATGCAGTCCCAGTGCGAGAAGACGCCGGTGATCAGGCGCTTGCCAGACTTATTGACTTCATCAGGGCATTCGACCTCGACGACGATCTCATTTTCCGGCGCGATCCAGGCGGTCACCTCGTGCTCGAACGGCTCGAAGTACCCTTCGTGTCGCCCCAGATCAACACCGTTGAAGTAGGATTGCGCCCGGTAGAAAACGCCGTTGAAGCGCAGGAAATAGCGGACCGGCGCAGCGTGATCGGGTGAGGTTGCAGGCGCATCCGGCACGCTGAAGCGTCGCCGGTAGACCATACACCCCGCATAGCGTTCCAACAGCGGGTGCTGCTGCCAGTGCGCCGGTATTTCCTGGGTCAGCCAGGTATCATCATCGGGCGGATAAAACCCCTGACGAAACGTATCGACCGGCAGCAGTTTCCAGATGCCGTTGAGTGACAGAAGTGCGGGAGCATTCGTCATTGGGCACGCATCGATAAGCATCAGATCACCTTTCAGGGCTGTGCCATTCTATGGGATCGGCAGGAGCGTGTCAACCGGCGCAAGGCGTGGCAGTACCACGACGACGCTGGTGGGACGTGATACAATGAAGACATCACCGCACTACCGCGCATAAGGAGGCAGCATGTCTGGCGGTCTCAAATCGGGGCTTCTCTTTGCTCTGGTCAGCATCATCGCTGTGGTGGGCTTTTCCTTCATTCCGGCGATTGGGGTCTTTTGTTGCGGACCGATCGCAACTATGGCGCTGGGCGCAATTGCTGGCTACATCGGGGTGCGCTGGAGCGGTCCGACTGCCGGTGTTGGCAGCGGCACGCTGGCGGGAGGCATTTCCGGGATTGGTGCACTCATCGGGTCGGTCATTTTCTGGATCGCGGCGATTCTGATCGCCCAGAGCGATCCGGTCCTGTTCGATGAAGTTATCAGGCAGGTGCTGGAGCAGCAACCGTCGTCAGGGCTGACCGAGGACGATATTCGCAACCTGATCGGGGTGATGGGTCCGGTGATCGGTTTCTGCACCGGTCTGATCCACCTGCTCTTCGCTGTGCTCCTCGGAGCGCTGGGTGGGTGGCTGGCGGTGCGTCAGCGACCGCAGCCGCCGATGGCGCCGCCAGCATACACCGTCGGATGAGTGCCTAGCAGCAGGCGCGCAACGCTGCCTCGAAGATCGTCAATCCTTCATCAACCTGCGCTTCGGTCAGCACCAGCGGCGGGCAGAGGCGAATCGTCGAGGCGCCACAGGTGAGGATCAGCAAACCTCGGCGGAATGCTTCTTCTATCACGCACTGCGCCAGGGCGCGCGCCGGTTCGCGCGTCTGCCGATCTTTGACAAACTCGACGCCGATCATCAAACCGCGCCCGCGCACATCGCCGATAACGTCGTACCGCTGCTGAAGGTCACGCAATCCCTGCATCAGATAGGCGCCAACACGCGCAGCATTGGCTGCCAGTTCGTGCTGCACCAGATCGAGCACTTCGTTCGCCGCAGCGCACGCCAGCGCGTTGCCGCCAAACGTATTCCCGTGCGAACCGGGTTCCCACACGGCAGTCAACTCTTTCCGCGCCACAGTTGCGCCAATCGGCACGCCGCCGCCCAACCCCTTCGCGGTTGCCAGAATATCCGGGATGCATCCAACCGGTTGAGCGCACCCGCAGGCAGCGCAGGCGCCGGCAGCATTTGCCGGGCACTCCTGCTCGAATGCCCACATCGTCCCGGTGCGTCCCACGCCGCTCTGCACCTCGTCCAGAATCAGCACAATACCGTACCGATCACACAACTGACGCAACCCGCAGAGAAAACCCGGCGCCGGAACCACATAGCCGCCCTCGCCCTGGATCGGCTCGACCACAATCGCAGCAATATCACGCGGCGGTGCAACTGTGCGAAACAAAGTATCTTCGATATACGCCAGGCACGCCTCTGTCACCCGTGATGGATCGACATCGAACGGCGGACGGTAGGGATTGGCGTAGAACGCATGGAACGTACCGGGAACCAGCGGGAAATAGCCGCGTCGCTGCACCGGCTTCGACGCCGTCAGCGACAGTGCGCCGTAGGAGCGCCCGTGAAATCCGCCGAAAAAGGCGATGATCCCCTGGCGACCGGTGGCATACCGCGCCAGTTTGATCGCCGCCTCAATCGCCTCCGTACCCGAATTCGCCAGGAAGACCTGCCACTCACAGGCGCGCGGCATGGTGGCAACCAGTTTCTCGCCGAGCTTAATCATCGGCTCATTGTAGAAATCGGTCGCCGCCATATGGATGAAGCGCGCCGCCTGCTCCTGAATGGCGCGCACAATCCGCGGATGTGCATGCCCGGCGGACACGACTGCGATACCGGCGTTGAAATCGAGGTAGCGATTGCCATCGACATCCCACACCTCACACCCGACGCCGCGTTCCATCACAAAGGGGTACACCCGCCCCATGCACGGGGCATAGACCCTGTGATCACGGGCGATCAGCGCCGCTGCGCGCGGTCCGGGAATGCCGGTTTCAACCGATGTATGCGGATTTGAGGACGAAAAGGTCATACAGAGATCTCCATCCAGCGGCAGGGATGCACCCCACCACGACAGTACAGGCAGATCACGGTTGGCGGTCGCATCGCGTGGAGGTGCGCATCATCCCGCCATCTCCGGCAGATTATACCGCAGCACGGGATCGTTGCGCCAACCGGCAGGTTGACGCTCTCCGAGAATGTGGCGGCGCCAGTGGGGCGATGGCGTCCTCATTGATCCCGGACAGTGCATAGGCGAGACGTCAACGCGCCCTTTAGGGGTGGACAGAAGAGATGGAACAAACGCACCTTCTGCCAAAGCGGGACGCCTCCGGCGCACATCGCCGGTCGCCCATCTCCCGCATTGCGGGAGAGGGACCAGAGGTGAGGGCCTCTAGGGTGTCCCCAAGCCCTATCCCCCGCACACACTCGGATGTCCTGCACTAACGGGCGCGTTCCCGGCGCAAGTGAAGATATCCCCCGCACACACTTGGATGTCCTGTCCGCCCCTGCACGGTGGGAAGCAGGGGGAACCATACCGCACGCAGCGCCTTATTCGCAGGGTATTGTCTCTAGAGAACGGCGCCTCTGACGAACAAAGGCGCACCCACGGCGGCAGGATCGATGCCAGGACGATGGCCAGACCATCCGAACAGGCGAAGGCAGGGGCTTCGTCCGCCTGCTTATCTCATCTGTGCGTCACTACTGCGGTCGATCCAGGCGTATCGTTTCGGATCACACGCTCAGGATCAGACTCACCTCGCCGCAACGATCCGCCCGATCACCCCTTCACCACCTGTTCAATGCGCAATTGCGCAAACACAATCCGACCCGTCTGGGTCTGATACACGCGCGTCACGATGGTATCCACTTCGCGCCCGATCAGGCGGCGCGCATCCTCCACCACCACCATCGTCCCATCTTCCAGAAAGGAGATGCCCTGCTCACGTTCGCGCCCGATGTCCCGAATCGTTACCCGCAGGTCCTGACCGGGAACGACGGGTGGACGCATGGCATCGGCAAGCTGGTTCAGACTCAGCACTTTGACCCCCTGGAGTTCGGCAATCCGCCCCAGATTATGGTCGTTCGTGATCACCGGGCAGCGATACTGGCGTGCCAGGATGACCAGTTTCTCGTCCACGTCCATCGTTCCCGGCACCTCGACGTTCAGCACCTCGACGGTGTTGTGCATCTGTTTCTGCACCGTGTTCAGTATTTCGAGACCGCGACGCCCCTTCATCCGGCGCAGTTCGTCGGCTGAGTCCGCCAGCGATTGCAGTTCGTGCAGTACAAAATTGGGAACCAGCAGCGTCCCTTCGATGAACCCGATCTGCGCCACTGCCACGATGCGCCCATCGATGATCGCGGACGTATCGATCAGGTAGCGTCGCTGCGGCTGGATCGCATCACCGAACTGTTGCGACCAGGAGAATGTGCCGCGCCGCGACGCTAGCAACAGATCGGCAATATCCTTTTTGCGGCTGGAAAAGAGGAGTGCGCCGAGGTATGCCAGCACCCCGGCAGCGACGATCGGCGCGAACTGACCGACCGGCGGCGGCAGTTGCGCCAGAGGAATGGACAGGAGCACGGCAAAGATGAGACCGGCCAGTGCGCCAAACACCAGCGCCGTCAACTCAGCCATCGAAACGCTGCGCATGTGGCGCATCAGATCACGCACTGGCTCGACTGTCCAGCGATGGGTGGTCAACAATCCCAATCCAGCACCCGCCAGCGTCAGCAATTGAGTCGCCAGTATCTCGGTCTCGTTTGGTGGCTCACCCGATAATGCGAGGCCGATACGAAAACCCAGGTACCCCAACCCGAACATTCCTGCCAGACGAACCAGAAAATTGAGACTAATGTTCATTGAATGTGAGCATCTAGAATTATCATCATCGCCGATCACCGATGCAGACACCCGCGTTGCAGCCTGTAAACAGATGGCGGAGAGCAATGAACATCTACCCGTTGGTTGCTACACGTCGCCTCCGTGCTACGATCCAGGGTCGCGCAGCGCGATCTCGATCGCGTCGGCGAGCGCGCGCGCCATCACAACGCCAAGCCCATCCACCCGCGGCGGATGGGCTGTTTCCGGACAGAGCGCGCGGGTGAAACCAAGCCCCGACGCTTCCATCAGACGCCGTTCCAGTTGCCCTGCGCTGCGCAACTCCCCTGCCAGCCCGACTTCGCCAACCATAGCGAGATCGGGGTGCACGCGCCGATTGCGGAATGACGACGCAATCGCAACTGCAACTGCCAGATCGACGGCCGGTTCATCAATACGCAGACCGCCTACAATGTTAACATAAACGTCCTGATTGAACAAAGGCAAGCCGACACGTTTAGTCAGCACCGCCACCAGCATCAACAACCGGTTCATATCGAATCCGTTGGCGGTACGGCGTGGTTGGGCGCTGGCGCTGCTGGCGGTCAGCGCCTGGACTTCCACCAAGATCGGGCGCGTTCCTTCCATCGTCACCGCCACTGCCGATCCAGGCGCATCGGCGGTGCGCTCCGACAGAAACGCCTGTGAAGGGTTGGGCACTTCGCACAACCCCTGCGCCGTCATCTCGAAAACACCGACCTCGTCCGTCGAGCCAAAACGATTCTTAACGCCGCGCAGCAACCGGTACTGATGGAAGCGATCCCCCTCAAGGTATAGCACCACATCGACAATATGTTCCAGCACGCGCGGTCCGGCAATGGTTCCTTCTTTGGTCACGTGACCGACCAGAAACATGGGAATGGCGTGATCTTTGGCAAGCCGCAGCAAGCGCAACGCCCCTTCACGCACCTGACTGACACTGCCGGCAGCCGAGCTGATCTCGTTCAGATACACCGTCTGGATCGAATCGACGACCACCAGGTGCGGTTTGAGCGCCGCAATCTGATCGAGAATGACGTTCAGATTCGTTTCGGAGTAGACCAGCAGGTGTTCCGGTTCCAGCCCCATGCGCGCTGCGCGCAGTTTGATCTGCTGCACCGACTCTTCAGCCGAGACGTAGAGCGCTGGACCGACGTGCTCTGCAAAATGAGCGGCAGCCTGAAGTAACAGGCTGCTTTTGCCGATCCCCGGTTCGCCGCCGACCAGCACAACGCTGCCGGGTACCAGGCCACCACCCAGCACCCCGGCAAACTCACTTCCCAGCACCGGCAGACGCACAAAGCCGCCGATGGCGACATCGCGCAAACCCACCGGTTGACTCTGCACGCCCGGAACGGGACCGCGACTGCGCGGCGTCACATCCCGTCGCTCGGTCTGTTCAACCAGGCTGTCCCATGTTCCACAATCCGGGCATCTACCCATCCAGCGCGATTGCTGGGAACCGCACTGCTGGCAGACGAATACGGTACGCGCTTTTGCCACACTGCACCGCCTGACTTGCACTGAACAGCGATTCGATCAACCTAAGTGATGCTGACCTGAGAGCCGGTTACGCTCATATGTTCCATTATATCACACAGGAGTCGTGCTTCTCGTCCAGGAAATACGCACTGCTGAGCCGTATCCGCACAGAAAGATCAGACCCGGCGCTTGCCGTGTCGTAAGGATTACACGCTTCCGGTGGAGTGTTCGAGCCTGTGCGATATGTCCAACCTGATCTGAGAAGTGCTACAGTGCAAATGCCAGGCCAGGGATACATCCGATGCACATCTGCCCAGAAGTCCTGGCGTAGCCGGCGATCTGCCAGCGCTCATCAGCCAATCGCCAGCGACCCTGCGTGCGACTGAAAGGGCGCGACGAAAACCACACCGCGTCGCGGCACCGCAATCCCTGGCAACTTCAGCAAAGCCCCGGTCGAGCCACACGCCTCAAGTAGCAAAGTGCCACGCTGTCCGACACCGGTCACTTTACCGAAAGACGGTTGCGCACTCCCACAGCTACAGTTGAGGGCGGCTTCGCGCGCCCGCTCCGGCATGTGCGATGAACTCAAGCCGGCAGCGCACCCTGCCCCGTCACATCATTCCCAGCCAGCGCACACTGACCGGTCGTTCGCCGAGACCGCCAGCATGGATCACCTGTTCATCGCCGGGCATCAGATCGAGATAATTATCACTCCAGGCAACGCCATCGCCGGCAGAGAGCACGACCCCTTTGGCAGGACGCGCAGCGCGCAGGTGCAGATAATCGCCAGGCGCCAGGTCGAGCACAATCACCGGATCGGGGAGGGACAGATACTTGAACGGTTCGGGCCAGAGCGAGGCACGCGCCACGATCCCGTCATTTACAATCAGGCGTGCCTCGAAAATGAGCGCAGATCCAGGGTCGAAACCAAACTGCCCCAGTTCGGTCGTGCGATTGGGAAGAAGTGCGACGCTCAATTTTTCGAGCGCCACCAGATCGCCGCTGAGGGTCCAGGTGCGCAGTTCCACCTCGACGTCCGCTGCTGCAGTGGTTCCATTCACCACCCACAGTTCAACACTATCGGCAGCGCGCGACAGACCGGGAGCGATCGGTGCGAGCGCCCGGCGCACAGCGTAGAACGATGGTTTGGGGCGCAGATAGTAATCGATCATCGACCAGCTAATGACGGGCCAGCAATCGTTGAGTTGCCAGACCAGCGCACCCGCGGTTGCGTAGCGTCCCGGGCCACCCCACCGCCGTCGCCAGGCGCGGATTGCCGTCGCCAGCGCCTCCGCCTGCACCAGTTGCGTGGCGTAGATATACCCATCCAGGTCAGGCGGAATGCGGACATTGTCGTTCAGATAAACCGCCAGGCGGCGCGGAGCGTCGGTGGCTTTATTGTGATGATCGAGCGTTCGACTCTGCGGGTAGCGTTCGGCAGGTGGCGCACAGGCCTCGATGGTCGCGCGATCGGGAAACGCCTGCATCCCGAATTCGCTGACGAAGCGCCCGTGGTAGGTTGCATATTCCTGGTACGGCGCAACCGGTCCGTGCCAGATCTCCCAGGTATGCCGGTCGCCGAAGGTCTGATCGTTGCCATCCGCGCCACCATACGGACTTCCGGGCCAGTAGGGACGGGTTGGATCGAGATCGGCACAGATGGCAGGCAGCAGACGCTCGTACAGCACCCGTGCAGGGAAGCGGTTAGCATTCTCTTCGGGGGTAAGGTTGGGATCATAGCGACCGGTAGCAGCCGCTATCTGATAATCTTCGTTGTTACCGCACCAGAGCACCAGACACGAATGATGCCGCAGACGACGCACCTGCGCTTCCGCTTCGGCGCGTACACTGTCGCGCAACCATCCGGGAGCGGGATAGATGCCGCAGGCAAACATGAAATCCTGCCATACCAACAACCCTAACTCGTCACAGGCATCGTAGAACGCGTCGTGCTCATAGATGCCGCCGCCCCAGACACGCAGCATGACCATGTTCGCCGCAGCGGCTTGCTCACACCAGACGCGATAGCGCTCCGGTGTGATGCGCGTCACGAAACTGTCGGCGGGGATCCAGTTCGCTCCACCACAGAAGATCGGCACATTGTTGATCTCGAACAGGAAGGTGGCACCGGGTTCGCCTTCGAGCGGGTCCTGCACCAGGCGTAACCGTCGCAGACCAAGACGCAATTCTCGCCGGTCGAGTATGTCACCATTGCGCTGGAGCGCAACAACCAGGTGATACAGCGGCTGGTCGCCATAACCGTTAGGCCACCAGAGGCGCGGCGCAAAAACGATCAGATCGGTGTTGCTCCTGCCATCGACGACCGGCAGGGTGATAGAGGCGGCCGGCGCACCATCAGGATCGAAGAGATCGACCTGGACCGTCATGCTGGCGAAGAAGAGTGCCAGTTCCTGTGCATTGCGCGCAATCGCGCTCCCTGCTTCGACGAGGATCTGCACTGGAATCGTCGCAATCCGGAGATCGGGTGCAACCTCGACCGGGCAATGGATGTCGGCAATCCGGGCACTGAACACTTCCAGGCGAACCGGACGCCAGGGACCGGCGGTAAGCAGGGTTGGACCCCAGTCCCAACCATAGTGGTACTGCGCCTTGCGCACATAGAGGCGGCTGCTATCACCATTCCAGAGCGGCAGCACGCCACCTTCGGCTTCACGCGCCCGCCCGCGCCGCAGAGCCGACTCGAACAGCACGATCAACCGATTGCGACTGGTGTGGATCAAGCGCGTCACCTCGATGCGGCGTGGTACGAACATATTATCGCTGGACAGCACCATGACATCGTCGAGCCAGACCTTCGCGAAGGTGTCGAGTCCATCGAAGCAGAGCATCGCCGTTTCGTCGGGTGCAAGAGCATCGGCAATCTCGACATCGCAGCGGTACAACCAGTCGACTTCACCGACCCACTGTGCCGCACGTTCATTCAGCCCCTCGAAGGGATCGGGCAACAAGCCGGCGGCGATCAGGTCGTGATGCACGACGCCGGGGACAGTTGCCGGTATCCATCCCTCCTCCTCATCGATCTGTGAGGCGAGATCACGCGATGGATCGCGCTGCCTGAGGTGCCAGCCACTGGAAAGCATGATCTGCCGCATTAACGTCCTCCGGTACATACATCGACCCAGACGAGGCAACCGGACTGTCGCCATGGTCAGTCGTGCGACACAACTCGTCTGGGTCGAGAACCAACGCTCTTTCGTCACCGGAACGCATTCAGTTTGGCGCCGCAGTCTGTGACACCCTATGGTTCAAGGGCTGCCAGCAGACGAAGATAATCCAGGGTCTTATGCACGTGGGCGACGCCTGCCTCCGAAGAGTCGGCAGGAAAATGCGCTTTGACTATATGGATCGCCTCACGAACCGGTTCTGATCCTTTCAGCAATGCCAGCGTGCCGAGGTCTTCCAGCACGTAGCCGCCTGCTTCACGATTGAAACTGATCCGACAGCCATAGGACGACTTGAGTGCGTCGAGGTCGTGCTTGAGAGCCGCAACGGCTGCCGATGGGTATCCTTCGGCGCCAAGTTCTTGCTGCACGGCTGTGATCAGGTCTTCGATCGATGCCGGGCCCCGCAGCAACAGGCGCGCGATGAACAGGCGTCGTCGGAATGTCAGTTGTGAACTGCGTTTGATGCCGCCGCGTCGTTGTGTCATGGTCCTTCCTTTCAGCAGGCTACATCACAGGCTAGAGTATAGCACAAAAGTATAACATGAATAAAAAGTAATGATGACTCGGAGACATCCATTTTGGAAGCGCCTACGTATAATCAACAGCAAGCGTTTGCGTCTCCAGGCAATCGAAGTGAAGAAGGAAGAAAGAAAGGGAGAACACCCAACGTGATTCGCCGATCGTTCATCATGCTCGTTGCACTCGTCGCAGTCGCGCTTGCTTTGCTCATCTCACTCGCCCCTGCGCAGGCAGCAGGCAGTGCAAAGGTGTATGTCGTCCATGGTATTCCGGGCCACGATCTCGGGCTCCAGCCAAGCCTGCCAGTCGATGTGTCGGTGAATGGAGCATGCGCATTGACGCGCTTCAAGTACACCAACACCGTTGGTCCAATCGAGCTACCTGCCGGTTCATACGACATCAAGATCCATCTCTCGCCCTCGCTGTCCACACCCCCGTGCAGCGGTCCGGTCGCGGTTGCTGCAACAGTTCCGTTTGCGGCTGGCGAGAATGCGACGATCGTCGCGCATCTGACCGAAGGGGGCGCTCCAACAGCATCGAAGTTCATGAATGATGTGACGCCAGTAAGCTCTGGGAATGGTCGGATTGTGGCGCGCCACACGGCGCCGCTGCCCCCCGTTGACCTGATCGTCAAGACGTTCTCGTCGCCTGCCGCTCTGGCAGTGATCCCGAACGTCGCCAACGGCGATCAGGTGGCAGCCGAACTGCCGGTCAACACGCGCTTCCGCGTGCAGTTTGCTCTGGCAGGCACGACCGATCCGGTTCGCGTGGGCAGTGTGAAGGCGCGTCCGGGTGAGACGGTGATCTACCATGCAGTCGGGTCGATCCGCAAGAACACATTCACACTGATCGAACTGCGCGTTCGGCAGTAGAACGCGCGTGTTGAGCGAGGCGCTGCGTTGCAGCGCCTCTTTTCTTTGCTGACTCAAGATAGTTGAGAATAGATGGACGCTCCGTTCGCCTTCTTATGCGCCCAACCGCGCAGCGCATTCCGTTCTGAACCTCTGCATTCAGGGCGCTGATAGCACTCCCAGGCGGTCGAGAAGAAACGCATACTCGAAGGCTGTATCGCGCAAGCGATCATAGCGACCGGAAGGACCGGCATGCCCAGCGGTCATTTCAGTCTTCAGCAACACGGGTGCATCGCTGGTTTTGACCTCGCGTAGTTTTGCGACCCATTTGGCGGGTTCCCAGTACTGTACACGCGGATCGTACAAACCGGCGGTCGCCAGGATTGCCGGGTATGCACGCGGCGTCGTATTGTCGTAGGGGGAGTACGATTTCATATATGCGTACTGTTCTACAATCGCCGGATTTCCCCACTCTTCGAACTCGATTGCCGTCAGTGGGATCGACGGATCGAGCATGGTGTTGACCACATCGACAAACGGGACATCGGCGATCACGCACTTCATCAGGTCTGGTCGCATCGTTGTGACTGCACCCACCAGCAGGCCGCCGGCGCTGCGTCCCATGATCGCAAGTTGTTCTGGGGTGGTGTATCCTCCGGCAATCAGATGTTCAGCACAGGCAATGAAATCGGTGAAGGTGTTGCGCTTGTTCAACATCTTGCCAGCTTCGTACCATGCGCGTCCCAGTTCTCCGCCGCCGCGAACGTGGGCGATTGCAAAGATAACGCCGCGCTCCAGCAGGCTGATCCGTTCGAGCGAGAAACGCGGGGCGGCGGTAGCACCATACGACCCGTAGCCGTAGAGCAGCAGTGGCGCCAGACGGGTCACATCGGCGCGATAGACGATGGAGATCGGTATACGAACGCCATCGCTCGCAGTCGCCCACAGACGTTCGCTCCGGTAGTGCGACGGATCGTAGTCAGGGATGACGTCGCTCTTCACGAACCGCAGCACCTGCGAGACCATATCGTAGTCGTAGACAGTGCGCGGCTGAGTGAGCGACATATAGTGAAGCCGCAGAACAGTCGTATCGAACTCCAGGTTTGGTTCCCACAGCGCGTCTCTGTCCCACGGTTGCAGGGTGTAGACCTGCTCCGGGAATGACAGCAGGTGTGCTTCGCCAGTACGCAGATCGACGATCTCGACGCGCTCCCGGGCATCGGCACGTTCGTATGCCACCAGATGATCGGCGAAGAGATCGATTGCATCGATCATCACATCGTCGCGGTGCGGGATGACCTCTTCCATCCGCTCCGGACGCACATCATCGACCGGGGCGCGTAAGACGCGAAAGTTCAGCGCATGGTCGTTTGTCAGGAAGTAGAAATGGTTACTGTGATGATGCGCCGTATACTCAACCCGATGGCGGCGTGGCAGAAGTATGCGCGATGTGCGTACTGGTTCATCAGCCGGGATCACACGCACTTCCGAAGTTGTGTTGCTGTGTGATGTGACAACAATGTATGCCCGGCTGCGGGTCAGGGAAACATCGACGTGAAAGAGGGGATCCGTCTCCTCGTACACCAGTGTGTCCACTTCCGGATCGCTCCCGATCTCGTGGCGGTAGACGCGATAGGGACGTCTGGCATCGTCGAGGGTCGTGTAAAACAGGTGCTGTCCATCTCTGCTCCAGGCGATACCGTAGTAGGTGTTGGGAATCGGACGATCCAGCAGCGCGCCGGTCACCAGATCTTTGATGAAAAGTGTGTACGCTTCCGATCCATTCACATCGACTGACCAGGCGAGCCGACGTCCGTCGTGCGTTGGTTGAAAGACTCCGATACGGGTGAAGGCGTGTCCTTCCGCTAGTGTGTTGATATCGAGAAGGATCTCTTCCTGCGCGTCGTGAAGGGGACGACGGCACACAAGCGGATATTGTCGCCCCGCCTGAGTGCGCGTGTAGTACATGAAGGGTCCGTAGCGTTCAGGAACGCTTTCATCCTCCTCGCGCAATCTGCTGCACATCTCGCGGTACAGGCGTTCACGCAGCCCGGCAGTATGCGCCGTCATCTCTTCCGTGTAGCGGTTTTCGGCTTCAAGATGGGCAATCACCTCTGGATTGTCGCGTTCGCGCATCCAGAAGTAGTTGTCGATCAACCGGTCACCATGGATGGAAACCATGTGTGGTCGCTTTGGCGGAACAGGAGGTTCTGGCATAACCCTTCCTTATGATGGTATCGCATTCTGTCACGACATACGTTCAGTCAGTCGTTCCCCTTGAGAATCTGGCGTAGTTCGTCGTCGATCGGTGGACGCGCACCGCTCCGCTGTGCCACCCACGCCCCGATCCGGTTGGCAAAACGCGCAGCGCCGGCTGCGTCACCGGTTGTTAGATAACGCGCCAGAAATGCGCCATCAAAGGCATCGCCGGCGCCGGTTGTGTCAACCGGCGTATCGATGATCTGTCCAGGAATATGCGCTCTCAGGGTATGCGTCATGACGAAACATCCATCCCGATCCAGTTTGAGTGCCACCAGCGCATCGGGGAAACGTTCGCGCAGCGCTACCACAATTGCCTGCGGCTCGCGTTCACCGGTCAACGCTTCCCCCTCGTCGCGATTGGGGAACAGAATATCCACCGGCAGATCGGCAGTAATCCGGTCGAACTGATCGTGCCCGATCTCGCGGATGATCTGGTACGATGCGGGGTCGAACGAAATTGTAGCGCCGGATGCACTGGCGATACGTGCAGCGTGCAGGGCGGCAGCGCGCGGCGGGTCACTGAAGAGCGACCATGCAGTAACATGGAGGTGACTGCACGAGCGCAACACGCCTTCCGGCGTCATCTCCGGCATGAGTTGATGATCGGCGCCACGATTGGTCACCATACTGCGCTGCCCGGCACGGTCGATCAGCGCCAGAACCACGCCGGTTTCACTGTGGCGCAGGCGCACAATATGTGTCTCGACCCCCTCGTATTGCAGGTCGGCAGCGATGAGATCACCGAACACATCGGCGCCCAGTGCACCGATGAACCCGGCATGCACGCCGCAGCGTGCAACCCACGCAGCCACGTTTGCCGCCGATCCCCCCGGCACGAGTTTGATACTGCCGGTCGTGTCGCCGCCGGGAAGCAACAGTCCGTCCGGCTTTACCAGAACATCCCATACCAGATCGCCGATAGCGATGATCATTGTCGTACGCTGCGCTTCAAGAACCCGGTCGATTGCTCACAACGTACCGGGTGTTTGCCTGTTCGAGCGATAATATCATACTTTGCAGCGAATCTCGACGCTCTTTCATTCGGAAACGCCTGCGCTCCCGGCGGGGATGGGCGCGCGCTCCCAGCGCGCTCCCAGGGGCGACATATGCGCGCTACACGCAGAGGTGGAGGAACGCCCGCGCTCCCAGAGATTTGAGAGCGGACAGAACATATGGGACAACGCAACCCTTGCCGCATTGGAACACCCTACCGCGGGCCGCTGCTCCCCTCTCCCGCAACGCGGGAGAGGGGCCAGAGGGTGAGGGCAAAGCGCGCGCTCCCAGTGCGCTCCCAGGGGCAGGCGCGGATGAAGGAAGATATGGATGCTCGCGCTCCGGCTGCACGTGCGCTTCGATGATGCTGCGTAGCGTCCGGATCCACAGATCGGGACCGATACGGCAGATCGGCACGGATGTATTGGTCAACATTCGTACCTATTTGTGTCATCCATCCCAACTCGTAGTATTCAGAATAATTGACGCCACACAGAGCCTCGCCTATCATTGCGAATGCTCATCGGAGAAGCAAGGAGAAATGTCCATATGCCACTCGACCCTCCTTTTCCTGCGCTGGACGATGTCATGCTGCGGATCGGTGAAGCCGGACGACGGATGGCAGACATTGGCGCCAGTGAAGGCGCTGCCGGGAATATATCGGTGTATATCGGCTGGTCACTCGAGTTTCAGCCGGTCTTTCCGCTCGTTGAGGAGATTGATCTGCCAGTTGCAGCGCCGGCGCTGGCGGGAGGGGTGGTACTGGTCACCGGTTCGGGGAGGCGGTTGCGCGAAATGTACGACCACCCGACTGATAATCTCGGCGTAGTGCAGATTGCCCCAGATGGAGCGCACGCCCGGCTATACACTGCGCCCACGCGCCTGTTTACCCGTCTTACGAGTGAACTCAACTCGCACCTCGCCGTGCATAACGATCAGGTCGCAGCCACCGGCACAAACTACAGTGCGCTGGTACACGCGCAACCACTGCATCTGACCTATCTTAGCCACATCCCGCGTTACCGCGATCCCATCGAACTGAACCGTCGGTTATTCCGCTGGCAACCTGAGATGATTATGGCATTCCCACAGGGCGTTGCCGTGTTGCCGTTCATTATCCCCGGATCGACGGAACTGATGATAGCGACAGTGGAGGCGCTGCGAAACCATCGCCTGGTCATCTGGAGCAAACACGGGGTTATGGCGCGATCCGAAGTTTCGGTGAAACGCGCCGCTGACCTGATTGAATACCTGGAAACCAGCGCCCGCTATGAGACGCTCAACCTGAGCGCCGGTGAACCTGCCGATGGGCTGCAACCGGAAGAAATACGCGCTATTGCGCATGCAATTGGGGTGCAGCAAACCATTTTCTGACGTTCGGGAGGGAACGTGGTATCATGCACGTATGTCCAATACGCTGCTCGCGCTTACCGATGCCGGTCTGTACTGTTCGATCGGTGATTTCTACATCGATCCGTGGCAACCGGTTGCCCGCGCCGTTCTTACCCATGCCCACAGCGATCATGCCCGCCCCGGCAGTGCAGCCTACCTGACAACGCACGACAGCGAGCGGGTGTTGCGGACCCGTCTCGGAGCGGATGCACACATCGAAACCCTCTCCTACGGGGAGATTATCTCGATCAACGGCGTGGAAGTCTCACTCCATCCTGCCGGTCACATCCTGGGATCGGCGCAGGTGCGCGTGGCATATCGCGGCGAGGTATGGGTGGTCAGCGGAGATTACAAGACCGACCCTGATGTGACGTGTGCGCCATTCGAGCCGGTGCGCTGTCATACGTTCATTACCGAGTCGACATTCGGGTTGCCGATCTATCGTTGGCCGCCGCAAGCCAGCGTTCTGGCGCAGATCAACGAATGGTGGCGGCGCAATCAGGAAGCAGGGCAGGCCAGCATACTGTATGCCTATGCGCTCGGTAAAGCGCAGCGCCTGCTCGCCGGTCTCGATCCAGCCATCGGACCGATCTTCGTCCATGGGGCACTCGTCCGTATCACGGCGGACTACCGCGCCAGTGGCGTGGCGTTGCCGCCGGTCCGGTACGTTGGTGAGGCGCCACGCGGCTTCGACTGGTCGCAGGCGCTGATCCTGGCGCCGCCTTCGGCGCATGGCACTCCCTGGCTCCGCCGGTTCGGTCCTTTCTCCACCGGTTTTGCATCTGGTTGGATGCGCATTCGCGGAACACGCCGACGGCGTGCAATCGACCGTGGTTTCGTTCTCTCAGATCATGCCGACTGGCCCGGCTTGCTGGCGGCAATTGACGCTACCGGAGCAGAAAGGGTATGGGTCACCCACGGCTATGCCGCAGTGCTGGTGCGCTGGCTTCAGGATCAGGGACGCAACGCCGCTATCGTTCAGACCCGCTTCGAGGGAGAGGTTGGGGAATAGCGTATCCGGTAGAGAGTGACGTAGACCTGAAAACCTGCATTTATGCACACATTTACACAACTCTACGCAACACTCGATGAAACCACCCGCACCAGCGTGAAGATCGAAGCGCTGGCGAACTACTTCGAGCGTGCAGATCCGGCAGACGCAGCGTGGGCGCTCTTCTTCCTCATCGGTCGCCGCCCCCGTCAGGCGGTTCCGCTGCCGGCACTGCGCGCCTGGGCAATCGACGCCGCCAGTATTCCCGACTGGCTCTTCGGCGAGTGTTACGATGCCGTTGGCGACTTTGCCGAGACGGTGACGCTGCTCCTGCCGGAGCCAGACGAGTGGACGACGGATGTCGACCGTTCAGTTCTGCCGTTTGAAGGTCCGCAACCACTCTATCGCTGGGTTGAAGAGGTGCTGTTACCGCTGCGTGATCGGGATGAAACGGCGCAACGCGCCATTGTGCGCGCAGTGTGGGCAACGCTTGGCGGAACAGAACGCTTCGTATGGAACAAACTGATCACCGGTGCATTTCGCGTTGGTGTCTCGCAACAACTGGTGGTTCGCGCACTTGCCCGTGTCAGCGGCATTGATCCATCCACGATTGCGCATCGACTGATGGGTGAATGGCAACCGTCGGCGACATTCTACCGCACACTCCTGGCGTGTGACACAACCGACGCCGATATAAGCCGGCCATACCCGTTCTGTCTGGCGCATCCACTCGATACCGATCCCAACACTCTCGGACCGATCAATGAATGGCAGGCGGAGTGGAAATGGGACGGCATCCGAAGCCAGTTGATCCGTCGTGCCGGGCGGACATTTCTCTGGTCGCGCGGCGAGGAACTGATCACCGACCGTTTTCCTGAAATTGTCGCGGCGAGCGCGCTGCTCCCCGATGGCGTCGTTCTCGATGGCGAAGTATTGCCGTGGAAGGATGGCGCAGTCCTATCCTTCGCACAGTTGCAGCGTCGGATTGGACGCAAGAACCTGACAAAGGCTATCCTGGACGAAGCGCCGGTTGCATTGCTGGCATACGATCTGCTCGAACTCAACGGCGTCGATGTGCGGAATCGCCCGTTAGCGTGGCGTCGGGCAGAACTCGAGCGTCTGATCGCAACCTGCACTCCCACACATTCGACGCTGCTGATCTCCCCGGTTGTCACTGTGGCAGACTGGAACGATCTTGCTGCACAGTTGGCTACATCGCGCGAACGCAATGTCGAAGGTCTGATGCTCAAACGTTGCAGTTCACCATACCGCGTCGGGCGGGTCCGCGGCGACTGGTGGAAGTGGAAAGTGGCGCCCTACACCATCGATGCAGTACTGATCTACGCGCAGCGCGGCAGCGGCAAGCGCGCCAGTCTCTATACCGACTACACCTTTGCAGTGTGGGACGGTGATCGATTAGTACCGTTCGCCAAAGCGTATTCCGGGCTGACCGACGAGGAGATCCGGCAGGTTGACGCATTCGTAAGACGCAATACGCTGGAAAAGTTCGGACCGGTGTGCACCGTCACCCCGGAGTTGGTCTTTGAACTGGCATTCGAGGGTATTCAGCGCTCAAATCGCCACAAGTCGGGGATAGCGGTACGCTTCCCGCGCATCCTGCGCTGGCGACGTGACAAGCGTCCGGTCGATGCCAATACGCTGGAACAGGTGCGCGCCATGTTGCCGGAGGAACAATGAAACTTTTCTACTCCGACACCTTTGTTCTGCCCCTACCGGAGGGTCATCGCTTCCCGATAGCCAAATACGCCATGCTGCGTGAACGGGCGTCTGCTGAAGAACTGGGGACCCTGATCGTTCCCGCAGCTGCCGACGACCGGGACATTCTGCGGGCGCACACCGCCGATTACCTGCACCGCATCCAAACCAACGCAATGAGCGAGCGCGAGATGCGGCAGATCGGGTTTCCCTGGTCACCGCAACTGGTCGAGCGTTCGCACCGTTCGGTTGGCGCAACGATTGCTGCCTGTCGCACTGCACTGAGCGGCGATGGGATCGCGGCGAGCCTGGCGGGCGGCACCCACCACGCTTTCGCCGACCATGGCGAGGGGTACTGTGTCTTCAACGATAGCGTGATTGCAGCCCGCGTCATGCAGGCGGAGGGGCGCGTCCGGCGCGTCGTTATCATCGACTGCGATGTGCATCAGGGGAATGGGATTGCAGTCATTCTCGCCGGAGACGAGACGATCTTCTCCTTTTCCATTCATGGCGCGAAGAACTATCCCTTTCGTAAGGAGCGCAGCAATCTCGACATCGCGCTGGAGGACGGAACCGGTGATTCAGCGTACCTGGCGGCGCTGGAGCGAGGGCTGGACCAGGCAATCGAGCAGAGTCGCGCCGACCTCGCAATTTATCTGGCAGGCGCCGACCCCTACGAGGATGATCGGCTTGGACGCCTGAAGGTAACCAAAACTGGACTGCTGGAGCGAGACCGGATGGTTCTCGAAGCCTGTCGCAGCGCGGGTATTCCGGTAGCGATCACCATGGCGGGTGGCTATGCTCGCAACATCGCCGATACAGTCGATATCCATGCCGGTACACTGCGCCTAGCAAAAGCCATCGGTGGAAGGTGAGGATGACATACCCGCCTGAACAGGATAGTAAGAACTAAGAATCGAGAGACGATGCCTGTCCGCCCCTGAACCGTCCCAGTGGGGGCTGGCTAGGGTGAGGTCCTCCCGCATTGTGACGATCTGCCAACGGCTCGCCGGTGGGTCGCCTGGTCGTACGCAGTACGAGTATGACGCATGAGCCGCGCATATTCTTGAGCAAGAGTTGATATCACAGTTCTCGGTTCTGATTCACGCCCGCTCTGCATCGTCCACATGCGTCTCCATCATATCCGGTGCTTCGACGGTACCATCGAGGTGCGACATATCATTCACCCGCAGGACTTGCCAGTCATTTGCCTCACATGCAATAACCGAGAGCGAAGTATTGCCAACGTGGAGCGGACACGGCAACACGCCAACTTTATCACGCGCAGCGTGGAGCAACAGCGCACGCACCGGACCGCCATGCGTCACCAGGGCGATGGTTTGCCCCGGTCGCTCGATGATCAGACGCTCTACCGCACCGATCACGCGGTCATAGAGTTGACCGAAGGTTTCTCCATTACCGCCGCGTGGCACATCTTCGCCCGAATCAAAGCGCTCCAGCAAATCCGGAAATTGCGCTCTGACCTCTCTGCGGGTCAGACCACTCCACGCCCCTACATCAATTTCACGCAGCGCAGACAGTGGTTCGGGAAGAGGTCCCAAATGCCTGGACAGGAGCGTTGCCGTCTCCCATGCACGCTTCAGGTCGCTGCTGTATAGCGCATCGAAGCGCACGCCCTGAGCAAAGAGATGTCGCGCAAGGCGGTGCGCCTGCATGCGACCCGCATCGTTGAGTGGAATATCTGCCTTCCCCTGCCAGCGTTCTTGGAGATTCCAGTCAGTCTGACCGTGACGAATGATGTAGAAAGTAGTCATGATGTCTATCTTCCCTGTGTGAATACAAAATGACGCTGTGGGCAGCGTTCCTCCTTTCCGCTTTCACCGGAGATTGTACACGAACGTCCACATTCCGGGCGCCTGCCTGTTGACCGAAATTGATGTCGTTCTCCCGGTGCTTCTCAACAAACCCAGGTCGAAATTCATTTCGACCAACTCTCTCTTCTCCCGCGTTGCTCACCGACCTCATGCCGAAATGAAGTTCGACCAACTCTCTGCTCCCCGCATTCCTCACCGACCCGTACCACCTGCCTGTTGACCGATTTTGCAGTCTGTTACTGCGTCAGCGGAACCAGCGACGGTTTGATCCGCATGAGTACGCCGCAGAACCAGAGCACAACTCCGCTCCAGCCTGCGAACAGCAAGAGACTACCGGTCACCCAGCGTCCGCCGGCACGCACTGTCAGACGTGCCAGGGTCGCGCCGGCTGCCAGACAGATGAGCGGTGTGGCAAAGTAGATATAGCGGGTCAATAACTGGAGAAAGACATACGAGAAAAAGAAGACGACACTTACGAGCAGCATTGAAATCACGACAGCACGTTGAAGCGGATGTCGTTGCTGCGCGGCGAGCAGCAGCGGCAACCCCGCAACCGCAAGCGCCAGAACCGAAGGCAAAAAACCAAGGGTGAACGCAAGCGCCACCAGGTTAATCCGCTCGGGCCACAACACCAGTCCTTCGGCAAAGGATGCCGGGAGATCGAGCGTTGTCGGGCTACGGTGAGCATCAGCCAACGGCGCGGCAGCGGCAGCAAAATAGACCGGCGCCGTAAAAGCGACCGCAAGGATCAATCCGCCGACCATCGCGTTCCATCCACGTTGAGGGAGCGCTCGCCTTCCGGACAGTACGATCAATCCCAGCAGCGCAACCAGCGTCACCAGTGTGCCTATGTGGGTCGTCAGACACAACACAGCGACGAGTGTCAACAGCGCAAGGTGCGATCTGGTGGGATCACGGGTCAGACGGAGCAGGAGCCAGAGGAGCAACACCCACCATACCTGAGCAATTGCGTTGGCGGCAAAGCCCCACCACATCATGGTCAGCGAGATCGGCAGTGCGACGTACAGCGCCATCGCCAGCAACCCGGCGCGCGCGGTCAACCCAAATTCGCGCGCTATCAGCAGCAGAAACAGGGCGATGAGCGAATCGAGCAGCGCAACGCCTGCCTGTACAGTGAGACGCGCGTCGCCGAGTGTTAACCACAACGGCAGCAGTACGACGTATCCGGCTGGCGGGTTGAATGTTTGCCGGTTCTGGAATTCGGCAGGGGTCGAGTACAAGTAGAGGGATCCGCCTGCAACGGTGTGCAACCAGCGTGTATGTACAGGGATATCGTGTGCATCAAAGAGCGGATGGACTGCCCCCAGCAATCTTACCACCAGAGCAGCCGTGAGCAGTGCCCATGCAACGCGCGCCTGAGTGCGACTGAGCCAGGGTTTCGACAACACCCGGCTCGAACTGCCTGCTTCCAGAATCTGATCCAGCAGGTGCGTCAGACGCGGAGCGACGAGCCACGTCATTATCAGGAGGACTGCAACAACGACCAGCCAGAAGATCAACCCCAGGCTGACCCAGAGCGGTTCGGTCATATTCAGACCCACCAGCGCAACCGATGCGAGAATGCCGCATGTCAGTGCACCACCCTCTGGTAGCATCAACCGGGTGATCAGCGCCAGTGTCAGCCCAAGCAGGAGCGCCTGACCGGCGAATTGCTCCCACACCAGCCCCTCCACACTGCTGAGCGCGTGCAATGCAATCCAGTCGATCGCAATTCCCAGACGACGATGATCTTCAGGTGGTGTGTAGGTATCGCTGTGCAGGGTCACGTCGAGCATCAGCCCTGCCATCTCCGACGGCAGTAGAATTGCATATGTTCGCAGGTCGGGTGTAGTACGAAACGCGCCCCACTCTCGCTCGGCGACTGTGATGCGCACGTTCGGGTTTGGAATGCCTTCCGGTCGCCATCCATGAGCACGGATTTGCAACAGTCGATAACGGCTGTTCAGGTTTGGTATCGTTACGGTAGCGATCGCTTCGGTCCAGCGAAAGTCTTCGAGCGGGTTTTCTTCTCTTCCATGCACACCGCGCAACACCGTATGGTCGCCCCATTGACCTGTTTCAATGAATAACCGCGGCGCTGCATTGAGGCTGTACCATAACACGGGCAACGTCAGCAACCAGAGAAGCGTCAGTCGGAGCGCGGGAAGTTGAACATTGAAGATCAACCGTTTGCTGTGGAACCGTCGGCTTGCCTTCAGTATCATGCGCTTTTTTTCCTTTGAAGTGCGTGGCTCCCTGCGTTGCCCGATATGCACGAAATCTGTTCGGTTCAGTTCCGGGCAGCGGGTGCAAGCCCTGCCATTCTTCCGACGTGTCCGGCGAACTGCATCCCCTGCCCGGCGAGCGCACGCTCTGGATGTCAGATCAAGCCTTTGCCCATCAACATTCAACCCTGTCCATCATCATCCTTCCGTCCTACCAGTCCAATCGACTCTCCGGCAAGATGGAGCGCAACCCTGGTTTGCAGAATGATCTGATCCAGGAGCGAGGGATCCGGCGCTTCAACCGGGAGCGCCATGACGAAATGGTTCAAAATCCCGGATTTCGCTCGCAGCAGGTCGTCGAAACCTGCATCGGCGCAGTCGCGGCGGAAGGCTTCGAGGTGCAGTTCGGCAAACTCGCGCAACTTCGCAGCGGTGTCGGGGGTCAGGTGCGCTGCAGGGCCGCCAATGACCCGTTTCTCTCCAGCCGGCAGCAGATGCGCGACAACGACATCCCCGGTCGCGAGCCGGCGCGATGCTGCGCTGTCGGCTATCACATACGACCGGTCGCTCAACAGATCGTGCACTTCAATGTCCTGTCCCTTGCGAATGGTATCGACAACCCAGGCACGCAACCCAACCCCTGCCCACTGGGGCAGCAGTTGCCGCTCCGGTTCACTCAGGTCGAGCGCCGATGCATCCGCCGCCAGTCGCTCAACCAGGGTCTGGCCATCAGCGAAACGGTAGTCGAATGCAAGCCAGGTGAGAAAACGGTCAGCGCCGCGATCCTCCAGGTCGTCGAGTTCGGCAAGCTGGTCCGGTGTATACTTGCCGTTCCAGTAGCGCTGCAACGCATCGGGCACAGCATCCGGAATGGTACGCGCGGCATCGATAATCTTTGGCAGCAACGTATCGACTGCCCGACGCAACCGTAACTGTTCAGCACGCACAGCTTCTTCACGCGGCAGACAGCACTGCTTGTATTTCTTGCCGCTGCCGCACGGGCAGAGATCGTTCCGTCCAACTGCTGGCATGTGCATCTCCTGATAGTGTTACGTTATGTTATGTTCCATTCCCGCAGGATCGCTGCGGTATGTTCGCCGTGGCGCGGCGCTGGCGCATCTGCCGGAACCCCTCCCGCAGCAAATGGCAGCGGTGCATAGGGGCGCGCTTCTTCCAGCGTTGCGACTACGGCGCATGGGACGTCGGCGGTGCGGAGCAACGCCTCCCATTCATGCGCCGGACGTTCCGTCAGCAATGCGGCGATTTCCGCAGTAAGCGCTTCCTGATCCAGTTCAGTAAAGCGCGCCCGCCATTCGGCTCGACCGACAGCGTCGCAGCATGCGTTCCAGAACTTCTCTTCGAGCGCGGCAAGCGCCAGATAACGCCCGTCGCTGCAACGGTACAGGCGATAACCGGCGCGTCCGCCGCGCAGTACATCGCCGAAGCGGAGCGGCATCCCCATTTCGGCGCGCTCGGTGATCAAGAGTGCACCGATGCTTTCTTCGAGGGTGACCGGCACATGCCGCCCTTCACCGCTCGTCTGACGCGCTACTAGTGCTGCAACGATGCCAAGCGCAGCGAAGAGACCGCCGGTAAGATCGGCGAGCGGCAGTGTGGGGTGCGTCGGCACTCCCGCCGTCAGACAGAGCACACCGGTCACTGCCTGATAGGTGATGTCGTGACCTGCTGCGGTTGCCAGCGGGGTGTCGGCGGCATACCCTGCCAGTGAACAGGTGATCAGACGCGGGTTGTCGCGCCGCAGCATTTCCAGTCCGACCTCAAAACGATCCAGAACGCCTGGACGAAAACTTTCCACCAGCACATCGGCGCGCTTTGCCAGTTCACGCAGGATACGCCGATCCTCCGCGCGGTTGAGATCGATGATCATACTGCGTTTGCCACGGTTCAAGGCGGCAAAAACCGGATTCATTCCGTCAGGACCGTAGGGCGGCAGTACACGCAGGTAATCTCCCACGCCCGGCGGCTCGACTTTGATGACCTGTGCGCCAAGGTGCGCCAGGATGAGGGTTGCGTACGGACCGGGGATCAACCGTGAGAGATCGATCACAATTGTGCCGGCAAGCGGCGCGTGTTGCATGTCCTCTTCCTCCCGATTGCGCTGCGTCCATGAAGCATGCGTTGCAGCAGCAGTAAGAAACGGCGCTTTCCAGCCTTCAGAGCAGGCGGCGCAACACTGCGGCGCAGGCTATCGCTTCCTCCCAACCGTGCCCGTGATCTTCATACGACCACCACGCAGACAGAACTGCCTGTGCCAGACCCCATCCGGCAATCCGTTCACGCTCAAAGCCCAGCGCTTCCGCCAGCAGATACACCCGCCGTTCCATGATACGGTCAAGTTCACCTGGCGTGCACCAGGGTGGCGGATTGCGCAGCAGTGCGCCCGTCTCATACGCGGGTTCGCCGACAATCCCTTTCGGATCGATTGCCAGCCATGGCATGCGTTGGGCAGCCAGCATATTGCCCTGATGCAGATCACCGTGCAGCACGACCGGATCAGCACTCGATCGTTCGAGTTCAGCGTACCACCACTCCGCAGCATCGACCAGCGCCAGCGGAAATAGTCCGCTGCCACCATCGAATGTGCCGCGCAGACGCACCAAACCCTTCCCCCAATCGGCAGTAGTCGGGAAGGGATGCTGTTCAGGTGCAGGACGCCAGATGTGCTGCATCACCCGTGCAGCCTCCAAAACGACCCGATCGTCGGGTTCGAGCGCGTGCAACGTCGTTCCCGGCATCAACCGTTCGATCAAGAGAGCGCCGCGTGTTTCGTCAGCAGTGAACAGACGAGCACAACCGCGCCCATCGAAGAAACGCAACGCTGCGATTTCGGTCAGCAACTCAGAACTGGGGACGCCAACCTTCAGCACAACCGGTTCACCTTCTGCCTGGAGCGCAGGAGCGACGTAGTTATACGTCAGATTGGGGAAAGGCGACAGGACGACAAGCGCCCAAGAGGCTGCCAGAGTATCCAGGAGGATCGGCAACTCAGAGAGCCATAATTTGCCGCGCTCGCCATAGAGCTCAACGATCGTTCGGCTGAAGGTGTCGGATGGTGCCAATGGCGTGAACAGCGGCGTGATTATGGTTGCGCTCCGTTGACCGTCGTTTCTTCGACAGCCAGGCGTTTGTCGCCGCTGCGTTCGCACAAAGCGCACCTGATGACTTCCACCATATGATCGACATACACAAAGTTCAGCCGACGCTTCACGTGCGCCGGAACTTCTTCGAGATCGACAGCATTGCGTCGCGGCAGGATAATGGTATGAATACCGGCGCGATGCGCGCCCAACACCTTTTCTTTGATGCCGCCGACGGGCAGCACCCGTCCACGCAGCGTGATCTCTCCGGTCATTGCCACATCCCGGCGCACCGGTCGCCCGGTAAATGCCGAGATCAGCGCCGTTGCCATCGTGATTCCGGCGGACGGACCGTCCTTCGGAACGGCGCCCACCGGTACGTGGATGTGAATGTCGGTTGTCTCGAAACGCTTGGGTTTGATGCCCAGTGTTTCGGCATTTGCACGCGCAAATGAGAGTGCCGCCTGTGCCGACTCACGCATGACCTCGCCGAGTTGCCCGGTGAGCGACAGCACACCGCGCCCCTTCATCAGCGAAACCTCGACAGCCATCACATCACCGCCGTTGGCCGTCCAGCTCATCCCGGTTGCGACGCCAATCTCATCCTGCTGCTCGGCAAGACCGTAGAGGTATCGTGGCGGACCAAGATAACGCATCAGCGCGGAAGGCTGCACAATATGCGCATAACTGCGCCCTTCTGCGACACGTCGCGCCACTTTCCGGCAGATAGCGCCAATTTCACGCTCCAGGTTTCGCACCCCTACTTCATAGGTATACCCGCGAATAATCTGTCGCAGGGCGCTATCGCTGAAACGGAGCGCTGCACCGGGAATATTATTTGGGGATGCAGACCGGTTCTGCACTGCTGCAACCGCACACTGGGCAGCATACTCCGGGCTAGCGAGACCATTCGCCTCCAGTTGCCTGGGAACGAGAAAACGCCGCGCAATTTCCAGTTTTTCCTCCTCGATGTACCCCGGCAGATGAATGACTTCCATCCGGTCGCGCAGCGCCGGTGGTATCGGATCGAGCAGATTGGCAGTCGTGATGAACAGCACCCGTGACAGGTCATAGGGCAGATCGAGGTAATGGTCGGTAAATGCCACGTTCTGCTCCAGATCGAGGACTTCGAGGAGCGCCGACGCGGGATCGCCGCGAAAATCGCTGCCCAGTTTATCGATCTCATCGAGCATAAACACCGGGTTGATCGTGCCGGCATCTTTCATCGCTTTGATGATTCGTCCTGGCAGCGCGCCAATATAGGTGCGACGATGCCCCCGGATCTCCGCCTCATCGTGGACGCCGCCGAGCGAAATGCGCACAAAGCGCCGTCCCAACGCTTCGGCGATGGAGCGTCCAAGCGATGTCTTGCCAACACCCGGCGGACCGACGAAACAGATGATCGGTGACTTGAGGCGCGGACCGGCAAGCATCCGGGCTGCCATAAACTCCAGAATGCGCTCCTTCACGCGCGGCAACCCGTAATGGTTCCGTTCGAGCGTCGCCGCGGCGCGCACCAGGTCGGTGTCATCTGCCGTTTGCTGACTCCAGGGTACGTGGATCAACCAGTCGAGGTAGGTACGCAGCACGCTATACTCTGGCGATGCAGGCGGCATCATCTCCATGCGCTCCAGCTCTTCGAGCGCCTTTGCCTGAGCACGTTCCGGCATCGCTGCCGCCAGAATCCGTTCCCGCAGTTCATCCATCTCGCGCTGGATCGGGTCGGTCTGCCCGAGTTCACGCTGGATGGCTTTCATCTGTTCGCGCAGAAAGAACTCACGCTGCGACCGGTCGACCTCCTTCTGAACCTGCGTATGGATGCGGCTCTCGAGTTCGAGCACATCGAGTTCCTGCGAGAGCATGATCGAGAGACGACGCAGCCGTTCCTCGACATCGAGCGTCTCCAGGATTTCCTGGCGGCGCGGCACGTCGAGCGGCAGTGTGGAAGCGATCAGGTCCACCAGCCAGCCCGGTTCGCTCACGTTCATCGCCATGATGTAGGCATCATCGGGCAGGGTGCGCGACAGTTTGACAACCTTCTCGAAAAGCGATAGCACTGCGCGCATCATGGCTTCGACCGCGATGGTCTTCTCGGTGTTCTCGTAAATGGCCACACTGTGCGCATGCAGCGCCTGGCGATCCTGGATATATTCGAGCACACGCATCCGCCGCTGCCCCTGAACGACGATCGAGATCGATCCGTCGGGCATCTTCAGCATGCGCTGAATCACCGCTTCCACGCCGATGGTGTACAGATCGGTCGGTCCGACATCCTCGGTATCCGGCTCACGCTGCGCGACTGCCAGGATCACACGGTCGTTGTTCATCGCTTCCTCGATGGCGGCGACCGAACGTTCGCGCCCAACAAACAGTGGTGTCAGCATATGCGGGAACAGGACGGTATTGATCAGTGGTACGACCGGCAGAACTCGCTCCTGTCCCTGACCATCGATCAACACCGCCTCCGGGTTGATCGGGAAATCGAAGAGAATTGGTGATTCTTCTGGCATGGCGCCCTCGTATACGGCGGACCGAAAGCCAACGGTATGCAATGGATTATAGCACGATGCAGAAATGGTCAATGTGGCAAAGCCACGCAGGCGGAATCATACGGTGGTCAGTATCCGAATAGTTGCGCCTCCCGGATACCAGATCAGACACTCGCTGCGGCCAAATTGTATCTATCTTGCTGCAAAATCGAAACTATCGCAATCAGCGATGCCTGCTATACTCGAAGTGTAGTGCAAGCCGACATTCTCCGGATACGCCGGATAGACAATCTGCTGCAACCTGCATAAATCATGCACAAAAAGGGCTTCACAGGGAGCGAACGAGTCGGTATAATACATTTTGTGGTCGCGCAGGTGCTCCTGGTTTCACAAAGAATCTTCATTACCTAGGATTCGCCAGCCACCCTACTCGGACACACGCACCTCGCACGCACCACATCAGGCGACACAGGAGATCCCGTCCAGTCAGCAAAGAATCTATCACAATCAGGCGACACAGGAGATCCCGTCCAGTCAGCAGAGAATCTATCACAGTTGGAGGAACAGTATGGTGGAGCTGATTGTACAGATTGTCGTCATCACTCTGTGGGGCGCAATGATTGCCATTCACACACGCCGTTTGCTGCGATTGGCACGTATCGAAGCGCCGGTTTCCTTCCGGGGTCGTGAGTTGCGCCAGCATCTGTCGCGCGTCTGGTGGTGGCTGGGTCGTGAAGAGTTCTGGCGTGCTGTTCAGGTCGATGGGATGCGTTGCACGCAGATGACCCTCATGCTCTTCGTGCTGGCGCTTGGGTTGCTCGCATAATCAGCGTTCCACCTGGCGGCGCTGTATGCCGCACTCGATACCATAGATGTCTGTCTGGAGTTCGGCAGAAGCGCGGCGTGTTGTACCTGCGAGCAGATCGCAATGGCGCGACCAACGCTCGTGACACCAATGCGCCGCGTCCTTGTTCTGCCTGTACGCCTTCATCATAACCTTCCGCGACTGCTGCTCACTCCCCGCTGCATCAGCCAGCGCTCCTCGCCCGCATAACAACGCAGTCTTTCGTTTACTAAACCCAGTGAGCCGGCAGGTGCATTCAGCAGTACAATAGCCCCAACCCGATGGGCAGGAATTCTGGATCATGCATTCACCACCTGCACGCCAGCGATCAAGGCTCCCCTGCATGCTCGCAACATTCGCTATCGTTGCGTTCCTGTCGGCATGCACCCCCTTCTCAGGAGAACCTGCGCTTGCACCATCGCCAACACCGTTCAGTACGCTGCCAGCAGGAGCGCCATCCGCGACCCCCGCGCCTCTTTTTACTTCGCCGGTTGCGGTCGCGCCTGTCGACGAGCTTGCCGCGATCGCTGCACATCAACCCGCGCCGCGTGACCAGCACGCGCTGGCGGTCGCATTCAACGGCATCGATGCACCAGCCGCAACGCCGGCAAAGCCACTCAGTGCGCAGTCCGGTACGGTGGAGACATTCTGGGTGGCGGATGTCTCGAACAGTGTAAATTATACCGTTACGGCAGAGCTGCGCTACGCCGGTCCGGTCGTGTTGATGTATGTCGATACAACGCTCGACATTCCGCAGCATGCTATCGAACAGTCGGCGAAGGTCTTCGAGGAGTGGATCTACCCGCGGAATCGTGTCCTCTTCGGCGCAGAGCGCATCCCCGGTATTGATGGCGATGCACGCCTGACGGTTCTGAATACGCGCATTCGCGGCGCTGGTGGCTACTTTTCTTCCGCCGACGGCGTCTCGCGCGCGGTTAATCGCTTCAGCAACGAGCGCGATATGTTCGTGATCGATGCAGTTGCGTTTCCCCCTGGCAGTGAGACGTACAACGCAACGCTAGCGCACGAATTTCAGCATATGATCCACTGGCATCGGCAGCCGCGCAGCCCTGCCTGGTTCAATGAAGGTCTCTCGATGCTCGCCGAAGATCTCAACGGTCTAGGTGACAACGGCGCCGCGCTGGCGTATCTGCGCAATTCCGATACGCAGTTGACAACATGGTTTGCAGGGAGTGGCGTGTCGAGGCACTACGGCGCTGCGCAACTCTTCATGCGCTATGTGTACGAGCAGTATGCCGGCGAGAGTCGTCCTGCCGACTGGATTGACGCCGACGCAGGCAATAATCCGCAGGCGCTCGCCGATCTTGCCGCCCGTCGTCGACCAGATGTGATACGTTTCGAGCAGTTGTTTGCTGATTGGGTAGTGGCAAATGTGCTGAATGATCCGTCGGTCGGCGATGGGCGGTATGCCTATCGCGGGTTGCCCGGGCGCGCTGCGACTGCATCACTGCCGGCGAGAACGACTGCAGCCGATGTGCGTCAGTTCGGCGTGGATTACTTTGGTCTCCTCGAAGGTCCGCTGACGATCCGTTTCGATGGCGCAAATACAGTGCCACTCGTTGGTGCATTGCCGGTCGAAGGACGCTTCGCGTGGTGGAGCAACCGCGGCGACGAGAGTGTTTCGACCCTGACACGGCGTTTCGACCTGCGCCAGGTGTCGCGGGCAACGCTGCTCTTTCGTCTGTGGCACGAATTAGAGCGTCACTACGATTATGCCTTTGTGACGGTTTCAACCGATGGTGACACGCGCTGGCAGACGCTGCCCGGCATCACAACCAGCACCGATGATCCTCAGGGGCATAATCTGGGGCACGGTTTCACCGGCACGAGCGGGGCGCCGGAAGCCGCGCCTGGCAGCGTGCGTGGGCGCTGGATCGAGGAGCGCATGGATCTGACGCCGTTTACCGGGCAGGAAGTGCTGGTGCGATTCTGGGTCATCTCGGACGCAGCAATCAACGGTCCCGGTCTGTTGATCGACGACATCCGCATCCCGGAGATCGGCTTTGCCGAGGGCGCAGAAACTGCCGATGGCGGATGGCAGGCACAGGGGTTCGTGCGCACCTCTGGAATTCTGCCACAGCGCTGGATCCTGCGCCTGATCGTGTTCAACGGCGACGGTGTGCAGGTCGTTGCGCCCGATGTCGATAGCCAGGGGCGCGCTGAGATGCAGGTTGTCGAAGGTCAGCGCGCGATCCTGATGGTCAGCGGCGCCACGCCAGTTACAACCGAGCCAGCCTCATACAGCATCGACGTGTTAATACCATAAGGAGTTTCGCAATGGCGAACGAACGATTGAGAGTCCTGATCTTCGGCGCTCACCCCGATGATGTGGATTTTACTGTGGGAGGCACAGCGGCGCTCTATGCACGTCAGGGGCACGAGGTACTCTGTGTGTCGGTCACCAATGGTGATGCCGGGCACCAGACCGAAGCCGGAGCGTACCTGGCGCGTCGCCGTCGTGCAGAAGCCGAGGCTGCCGGCAGGATCATCGGTGTGCGCTACATCACGCTCGATAACCACGATGGTGAATTGTTGCCGACCCTGGAGAATCGCCGTCAGATCATCCGCCTCATTCGTCAGTTCGAGCCGGATCTGATTATGTCGCCGCGTCCCAATGACTACCATCCGGATCACCGCTACACTGCGCAGTTGATCCAGGACGCCGCCTACATGGTGACCGTTCCGAATGTCTGCACCGATACACCGCACCTCGCAACAAACCCGGTAATCGTCTACGTGAGCGACACGTTCCAGAAACCGTACCCCTTCACCGCTGACGTGGTGGTTGCCATCGACGAGGTAATCGACCTGAAGTTTGCCATGCTGCACGCGCATACGTCGCAGATGTACGAATGGCTGCCCTACAATCAGGGCATCCTACACGAGGTTCCCGAAGATGACGCCGGGCGTCTGGCGTGGTTACGCCGTCGCCTCGACGGGCGCATGCGCCAGGATGCGGAACGTTTCCGTGATCTGCTGATCGAACTGTACGGCGCTGCGCGCGGACGCGCTGTGGTGTATGCCGAGGCGTTCGAGGCGTGCGAGTATGGCGGACGTCTCACGTCGGAGAACCTGCACCGTCTCTTCCCGTTCTTCCCGGCAGGGGAGTAAACGGCGCGATGGAGAGCGCAACTGCGTCAGTGTGTGTACAGGCAACGGCTATGCGACAGATGACTCAGAGTGCATTGCGTCACCACAGATATGTGGCGATCGATGGCATGCGGTGCGGGCATCTCATCCAGTTTGCGGAGCGGTGGATGCATTCCGGTGCGGCAATCGGGAAAGAACCGTGCTTCACTCTTTCACCTCTGCCAGGGTAGCGTTCCACAACCACGCCCCCACGACAATCGTGTAGTACGCCAGCAGTAACCAGAGCGGAAAGGGCGGCAGTTGCACAGCCGCCCAGGGCAACTGCCCAAACAGACGCGCGCCTTCCGTCAGCCAGGCGAGGAACAGATAGGCAGGCAGCGCCAGCGCCTGTCCCAGCGGCAGCCAGATCATCCCGCCGACCAGCGCCAGCGCTCCGAAGAGCATCGCTGAAGGTACCATCGGTAGCATGACCACATTTGCAAGAGGGGCGATCAGCGAGAGATTGCCAAAGGCATAGAGAATAAGCGGCAACACCAGAATCTGTGCCGCCAGCGTTGCCGTCAACGCCTCCCGTGCCCAATCGAGCCATCCGGCGCGCAACGGCGTCCGCATCAGCAGCGCCTCAGTCCCTTTACCATACGCAAACAGCGATGCCGTCGCCAGTGCGCTCAGTTGAAACCCCATATCCCAGAGCGTTTGCGGATTCCACAACGTCATCGCCCAACACGCGGCAAAGAGGGTCGTCCACGCATGCGCCGGACGGTCGAGGCGTTGCCCCAGGACAACGATGCTACCCATCACTGCCGCACGAATAACGGTGGATGTCGCACCGACGAACAGCGTATACACCCAGATCGTGACCAGGAGCATCCAGAACGCCTTACGCCGCGCCAGTTTCATCCCATCCGCAAGGCTGTACAGCGCCGCACTGATAATCGTGATGTTCCAGCCGGAGATCACCAGAATGTGCGATGTCCCTGTCGCGCTGAAATGATCCAGCACATCATCAGGGATCGACGATTGCAGCCCCAGCAGGATTCCAACCGCCAGCGCCGCCTGTGGTTCGGGCAGTTCACGCAGGAGTGTCTGACGCGCCCGGTCGCGGAACCCGAGCAACATCGCCATCACCGGGTTCCCCTGATCCGCAGCAAGCAGGCGTGATCGTTCCGGCTTCATCAATGAAAAGATGCCGTGCCGCGCCAGGTAGAGCCGGTAATCGAAATCGCCTGGACGCGCCGCGGCACGCGGGGTGGTAAGCACACCCGTCAACTCCAGTCGGTCTCCATAAAAGCGCTCCGGGTAACGCGGCAGGGTCACCAGCACCAGACCTTCGGCAGGCTTCCACACGCCACCGCGACGAACGCTATCTGCGGCGAGTATGACCCGTTGCCCATTGGCAAGACGACGCGGGTCTTCGATGACACACCCGCGAATCTGGACCTCGTCGCTGTCATTCAGCAGACGAATGCTGTGGGGAAGGAGCGGAATCTCGGCTGCCACCAGGCGCGCACCGCCCACCGTCGCTACACACAGCACAAGGAACACCATACGAATCTGAGGACGCTGCCGTAGAACGATGGCTGCAACACCACATCCCAGGCTGCTGGCGACGAGATGCCAGAGCGGCAGGTGCAGCGCATCGGCGATGAACACGCCAAGCATCCAGGCAATTGCAAGCACGATCAGGGTCATAATCAGCCACCCTGCCAGTGCTACCGTATCGGTAAAGAAAAAGTTACTGCCCACCTGCCGGATGAGCCGCTTTACAGTTCGATTACAGACCGGCTTTTCTTTCCACCGCATCGGGAAGCCATAGATTGCTCTTTGCCCGCAATCTGTCCGAGATAGTTGTCAGACGTGTATCAGGCGCGCATCAGAATTGTCATAGCCTCCTGGTCTACGATAGAACTGCCGAGAATACTGCTGGAGAAGGAGCGATTTCGTATGCGCATCCTGATTACTGCACCACGACGTCTCACAACCATTGCCGCGATGCTGCTCATCGTGCTTTCTCTGATGCTGCCGTTTCATTCATCTGGCGCTCGGGAGGAAACAGGCGATCTTTTGCCTGAACGAACCGTCGCTGGAGCGGGTGGCGACGCGGCGATGGCGATGGTCGGCGAAGCCGGATCGTACCTGATGACGCCGGTTCAGACGACGCGCCCTTTCAGCCATCTTGTGATCCGATACGATGCGCAGGTTCCGCCTGGCGCAACGCTGACCCTCTTCGTGCGCATGTCGGAGGATGGGACTGACTGGACCGAATGGGCAGAACTGGTGAGTAGCGATGATCTGCGTCGTCCTGAAGATGAACCAGACGTGGTATGGAGCGACATTATCGATGTCGGATCGTTGATGCGTTTCTGGCAGGTGCGTGTGCTTATGGCGTCCGCACCGGATGGAACCCTGCCGACGATCGGAACGATAGAAGCGCACACTGTTGACGCACTGGCCGGTCCGGCTGCGCCTGCGGCAACAGACGTTGCACTACCCCAGAGTACTGGTCCGGGCAAACCGCCGGTCGTATCCCGCACGGCGTGGGGGTCGCCAGACGGTCAGGGGAGTCGGGTGCGCCCGGCATACTATCCGGTAAACCACATCATTATCCACCACACGGCGGACGGAAATACACTCTCACCAGGGCAACCGAACTGGGCGGCGCGTGTACGCGCCATCTGGTCGTACCACGCAATCACGCGCCAGTGGGGAGATATCGGATACAACTACCTGATCGATCCCAATGGCGTCATCTACGAAGGACGAGCCGGCGGCGATGACGCAGTCGGATTTCATGATACCGCCAACTACGGATCGATGGGCATTGCGCTGATCGGTACGTACTCCGGAGTTGCGCCAACCCCCGCTGCGCAGGAGTCGCTGGTGCGCCTGATCGCCTGGAAAGCGGCACAGAAGGATATCGATCCGCTTGGTCGTTCGTACTATTACGGGTGCTCCCGGTCGAGCAAGTGTCTACCGTTCAATCCAGGCGCCATCGTTCCCAACATCGCCGGACACCGCCAGGTCACACCGGAGCATACCACATGTCCAGGCGATGCAACCATGGCGCTCCTTCCCGACCTGCGAAACCGTGTGCTGGCACTGATGCGTGGCAGTGATGGAACGTATGACAATGGCGACCTGGTCATCGATGAGCGCGAGAGCAGTTTCAGCCGGAGTGTCGCGAACTGGTACAGCGCCGCCTGTGGCGCGGGTGGTCACGCACTGTACACCTTTGCGACGAATAACCCGGCGGAAAGCACCAACCGTGGGGTCTGGCGACCCAATCTGCTCTACCGTGGCACGTATCGTGTTCTCGCACATATCCCGCGCGATTGTGGTCTCGGACCGCTGACCGGTCAGGCCAGGTATGTGATACGCAGCGCCAGCGGTAGTGTTACGGTACCAATCAGGCAGGAGAGTGTCGAAGGGTGGGTTGATCTTGGCATCTACACATTCGACGCCGGCAGCAGCGGCGTCGTCGAACTCGACGATCTGACCGGCGAGCCGCTCTCTGCCAGGCGGATCGTGATGTTCGATGCAGTGAAGTGGGTTCCTGAACATCCCCAGGCTTCGGCACAGATTGTTGCAGTGCGGTTCGCGCGGGAAACGCTTGCTGCCGGTGAATTGCTCCGCGTTGATGTGACGGTGCGCAACACCGGATCGACCATCCTCTCCGGGCAGGAGCCGCGCGTTGACCTGACTGCCGGCGGCGGCATGAACGATCCGGCAAACGCATATGTATACGAACAGCACGAATGTTTCGCCGGTAGTCCGACCGGTGCATTTCCGACATTTCCCAAAGAAGCCGGCAGGATTCGTATCGCACTTGGCATGCCGGGGTGGAGCGCGCTGTACGGCGGCGGATGCGCCGGTCCGACGTCGGATTACCCGTGGCGTTGGGGTTTGAATGGCGATCTAGCGCCGGGTGAAGAGCAAACAATTACGGGATATGTGCGCTTCCATACGCCAGGCGTCTACCCGCTGCGGGCAGGTATGGTGCACGAATACGTGCGCTACCTGGCCCAGGATGTCGCCACAACGACAATCACAGTCACCGACGAGCGTACTTTACCCGATGCAGCGACCTTCGACGCATGGCTGCGTCCCACTGCGTGGGTGTACCGCCTCGACGCCATACCTGACAGTCTTCTGGCGCGTGCTGGCGAAGCGCAGGTACTGCTATCCGGTGTGGAAGTCGGTAGTTTCGCGTGGCACGGTGAACTGCTCGATTGGGGTGAGGGCGGACCGCTTGGACTGCACGATCGCTTTGCGGTCGTGCAAACACGTGTGCTTTATGCACCGGTCAGCGGTGAGTACACCTTCCGCACCATCAGCGATGATGGTTCGTGGTTGCTGGTGAACGGACGAACAGTTGTTGCAAATGTTGGTCTACACGATCGCACCGAAGCAACGGGAACCATCTACCTCGAAGCGGGCTTCCATGCACTTTCGGTTGTTTTCTTCGAACTACGCGGCATGGCAGCAGCCGGTTACGATGTGCGGTTGCCGGGTTCTGGCACATTCCAGCAGATACCCGACGAATTGAGTGATACGCCGCGTTTGGGTGGAACGTTTCTATCGCCGGCAATCTTGACACTTGCAGCCGATGACCGGGGTGGTAGCGGCGTCACGGCGATCCACTGGAGCCTGAACGGATCGACGTGGCAGACTGCCACCGGATCGATTGTGCGCATCGGCCTGCCATCTGATGGAATCTTCCAGGTGCGCTACCAGGCAATCGATGCGGCTGGCAACGAAGGTCCGGTGCGTACAGTGACGGCGCGCGTCGACTCGCACATGACGATCCATCGGGTAACATTGCCTCTGGTGATACGGTAACTGCCGTCACTGTCATCCTTTTGACACATACCGTCGC
Organism: Roseiflexus sp.; assembly: GCA_034432635.1. Classification (GTDB taxonomy): domain Bacteria; phylum Chloroflexota; class Chloroflexia; order Chloroflexales; family Roseiflexaceae; genus Roseiflexus. The sequence goes on along the minus strand of DAOUBK010000080.1, from coordinate 84,405 downwards.
TATGGTAGACTCCAGCAGACAAAGCACGTGCTTCAGGAGTACGATATGCGCACTATTCTGGTTACCGGCGGCGCCGGATTCATTGGCAGCAACTTTGTGGAACTGATGCTGACGAAATACCCGGACTATCGGATCGTCGTCTACGATAAACTGACGTATGCCGGGCGATTGGAAAATCTGGCGCGGTTTCAGGGCGATCCGCGCTTCACGTTCGTGCAGGGCGATATATGCGATCCGGCAGGAGTACGGGAAGTCATTCGTGCGCATGGTGTCGATACGCTGGTCAACTTTGCCGCCGAGACCCACGTGGATCGTTCGATCATGGCCCCCGACGCCTTCATTCGCACCGATGTCTACGGGACATACGTGCTGCTCGAGGCGGTGAAAGAAATGAAACTCGAGCGCGCCCTGTTTGTCAGCACCGACGAAGTCTACGGGCACATCGAACCGGGTCATTCATCCTCAGAAGACGATCCACTCAAGCCACGTTCGCCCTATGCCGCATCGAAGGCAGGCGGCGAGCATCTGGTGTATGCGTACTACATCACCTACGGGCTGCCGGTGCTGATCACCCGCGGCACGAACAATATCGGTCCGTACCAGTATCCGGAAAAGGCTGTGCCGCTCTTTATCACCAATGCCATCGACGATATTCCTCTGCCGCTGTACGGCGACGGACGACAGATACGCGACTATCAATACGTGATGGATCACTGCGAGGGGATCGATATCGTGCTGCACCGCGGCGTGGTCGGTGAAGCGTACAACATCGGTTTGGGTGTGGAGACGGAAAATATCGTTATGGCGAAGGCGATCCTCGACTTGCTGGGCAAACCCTATTCGTTGATCCAGCCGGTTGCCGACCGACCAGGGCACGACCGACGCTACTCAGTGCGTACCGATAAAATCAAGGCGCTGGGATGGCAGTCGCGCCACACCTTCGCTCAGGCGATTGAGAAAACCGTGCGCTGGTACGTCGAACATCAGGACTGGTGGCGTCCGATCAAGTCGGGTGAGTTCAAGGAATACTATCGCCGGCAATACCTGGAGCGGCAGACCGTATAACATTTCGTTTCACAACGCCTCACTGCGGATGTTACTGCGAATCAAATGAAGCCACCTCCCGGTTCAGGAGAGATGGCTTCGTTGCCCTGGCGCATTGCACCAGTGGTCATACTTCTGTGGCACCCAGATCTTTGTGTCAGTCCCTAGCCCCCGGTTTGCAGCCCTCGGTTCGCAACGCCTGGTTCGCACCCTCCAGTCCACAGCCCTCGGTTCTCAGTCCCCGGTTCTCAGTCCCCAGTCCCCGGTTCGCCCCCGCTGGTTCGCCCCCGCTGGTTCGCCCTCCCCGGTTCACAGCCCCAGTTCTCAGTTCCCGATTCCCGGTTCTCAGTAAATGTCTCGCACCGTATTGTAAACGTTGAATTTACCGGTTGGAGTCACCATATTGGGAATGCGCGCCTTCTCGATGAGCGTGGCATCATCGTAGATCACGATTTCACCCGTCTCACCCGGTTTGCTCGCATCGCCCCAGATACTGACCCACACCTCGGTACCGGCAGCGTTGTACTCGAAGTGCACCGCGCGACCATAGGTACTCGCCTCCCAGCAGCGGTACGGCTCATCCGGCTTCTCTTTTGCGATGACACAGATCGTTCGCGCCAGCACCGGATCGGGGTTGAGCGTCATATCCACCCATATCCACTTGCTGTTTGGATGCGTCTTGATGAAGAGACTCCCTGCACCGGGCAGCGGTGTAACGCGCACCGCTTTCCAGGCTGCATCCGGATGCCCTTCCGGGTCAGTGCCGATCGAGACGATCGCGGGGTCGCCCAGATGCCCTGAACTCCAGACCGGACCGAATTCAGGATCGATCCAGTTCGCTCCGCGACCGGGATGCGGAATCTTGGGCGTATCCACCAGTGCGACCATTTTGCCTTCCCGGGCATCAACAACTGCGACTTTATTCGACTGATTGGCTGCCACCAGGAAGTAGCGATGTGTGGCATCCCATCCGCCATCGTGGAGGAAACGCGCAGCCGGCAGCATCTTGATCTGCGGCGCATACGGGTCAACGTAATTGACCAGCCAGATCTGCCCGATCTCTTTGACGTTGATGATCCATTCCGGCTTGAAGTGCGAAGCGACAATGCTGGCAACCCGTGGTTCAGGATGGTACTCCCTGGTGTCTACCGTGTAGCCGCGCGTGCTGACGATGTGCATCGGTTCGAGGGTTTGCCCATCGAGAATGACAAAGTGCGGCGGCCAGTAGCACCCCACAACCGCCAGTTTGTCGGTAAAATCGCCCTCCGGTCCGACGTATTTGCTGACCTCGACCGATCGTGCATCGTAGCAGACCTGAACTTCGGCGACCTTGACGGGAATTTCCGTCCACAGATCTATCATCGCCAGTTTTCCGTCGCGTCCAATGACATATGCATACCGTCCGGTAGCCGACATGCGCGTGATATGCACGGCATACCCGGTATCGACATTACTTATCACCTCATAGGTATCGCCGTCGATGACTGCCACTTTGCCGGCATCGCGCAGCGTCACGATAAAGTAGTTCTGCCAGTTACGGGCAGTTTCGGGTGCAGCCGGGCGCTGCTCAGGCGGAACATAGACGCGCCACGAGGCTTTCATCTGTTCCATCGACATCTCTGGCGGTGCAGGCGGTTCCCGCTGGAGGAACCTTGCCAGCACATCGATCTGTTCCTGGGTAAAGAATCCCTGCTTGCCCCAATCGGGCATGCCGCGCGGCGTGCCATTGTAGATAATTGCCGATAGACCTGCGGTACCGAGCGGAATAGTCCGGTCAGGAGTGAGCGCTGGACCGGTAGCGCCTTTGCGCAATGTGCCGTGACAGCCGGCGCAACGCTCGAAGTAGACCTGTTTTGCCCAGAGGAATTCTTCTTCGCTCAGGGTTGGCGCTGCTTCTGCTGCGACAGCCGTCGGCTCTTCCGACACGACGATTCCGGCGGGTGGCTTTTGCAGGTATGCAACGACCGCTGCACGTTCTTCTGGAGAGAGACCCTGTCCCAACGACGCCGGCATGATCCCTTTCTGACACGGACCGCCCGCGCAGTGTGTCGAGACAAACAGGTCCGGTTCAAGGATCGCCTCGATCAGGTACTCTTCGACGGTCTTCGCTTTGCCGGTATAGTCGCTGCTCTGAAGTGTCAGCGCTGCAACCTGGCTGATGTTGGTGAGGTCTGGTCCGATTGTACCCTGCGCACCGGGCACACCGGGAATGATGTGGCACGCGCCACAACCGCCCTTTTTGAATGCCGCTAGCGCGAGGTCTCCCGATAATGGGGTTGTTTCGATTGCCGGGGTGGTTGGCGCGCCTGTCGGAGACGGCGGCGCTTCCGCCTGCCGCGCACAGGCAACCAGCACCACTGCCACGAGTGTCGCGCCGAACACAAGGGACGTTAACGGGCGCATAGACAGCCTCCTCGCCGTCTGATCGGAACATCCCGACCACATCTTTGCGAGGAGTGTACCCGACGATGATGGAAGGCGTCTGCGACTTTTCTCACAACCGGTTAGGTTCAGACAAGGAACGCTCCAGGATTGAGCAACCCAGCGGCGCCCCACCGCTGTCGGAGCGCCTGCATCTTATCGAGCGCATCGGGAGTGAAGCCCCACCGGTCGATGGACGCGCGCGCCGGCGCCGCCAGCGCCACGGCATAGCCGCCGAGGGTTCGCGCCGCAGTACGCAGACGCTCCAGAATACGTCTGGCGTCGTCGGGGTGCGGCGCCGGCGCGCGCACATACACCTGTCCAGCCGCAACATCCGCCACATACGACTCACTCCCGCCAAAACCGGCGCGTTGTAGCAACGCCCCGATATCCCTGGGAGCGACACCAACCCGCACCATCAGATCGTCCGGTCGCACTGCACCGATGAAGGCGCCCCACAGGTCACTGCCAGACGGCGCCGCGATCTGAAGCGTCGGTATGCCAGCCTCGCGCAGGGCAGCGCGCACAGCAGCGAGTTCTGCCGCCACATCTTCCGCCAGACCTTCGGCAGTGTAGACCAGCAGCGTCATTGGACGGCGATCCAGGGTGATTGGAAGCGATGCTGCCCAGCGTCCATCATCGGCGATTTCCAGCAGCAGCACTGCCGAGGCGATCAGCGATTGTTGCGCCAGTTTCGTGCCGGCTTCGAGTGCCTGCGCGATCCGGCGCGATGCAGCGATCAGTGTTGCCCGCGTCCGCGGCAACGGCGTCAGTTTGATGGTCATATCGCAGAGCAATCCCAGGGTGCCATGTGCTCCAACGTGTACTTTCGGCAGGTCGTATCCAGCGACATTCTTGACAACCGGTCGTCCAATACGGGCGATGCGACCATCGGGGAGCGCAACCGTCGCTGCCAGTATCAGATCGCGGAGGCTGCCGTAGCGCATCCGCAGCGGTGCATTCAGGTTGGCGGCAATCGTACCGCCAATCGTCGCGTTCGACCAGGGCGATGCTATCGGCGCCCACATTCCATAGGGGTGCACCGCCTTCTGGAGTTCTTCCAGAGACATACCTGCGCCAACAGTGATATACAGGTCATCGGGTGCAAGTTCGCAGATACCTGACAGGTGAGCGGTGGATACTACCGTATCGGCTGGCGGAAGCAGGGCTGATTTCGTTCCACCTCCCCGAATGCGCACGCTCCGCCCGGCGTCGATCAGGTCGCGCAATGTCTCTGCTGCTTCCTCTGCGCTTCCCGGTGTAATAAACGCGGGTGCAGAGGAAGCGGACTCACCCGGCGCTCCGGTCGCTGTCGCTACCGATGACAGCCGTTTCGGTTGTGGTCTCCGCCCGTCGTGTAGATCTGCCATCACTGCCTCGCGCGGCGGCAACACCTTGCCAGGGTTCATAATGCCTGCCGGGTCGAAGATATCCTTCACATCCCACATCAGCGACAGTTCGGTAGCGCCGTACATCAGCGGCATGAATGCGCGCTTCTCGATACCAACACCGTGTTCGCCGGTAATGCTTCCGCCGGCTGCAACACAGACTTCCAGTATTTTGCGACCGGTTTCGAGCACCCGCGCGATCAACGCGCGATCCGAGGGATTATCGATCAGGATGAGCGGATGCAGATTGCCGTCACCGGCGTGAAAGACATGACCGGTGCGAAAGCCATCCGCTTCGATGATCCGGTTCACCGCCACGAGGGTTTCTGCCAGTTTGCTGCGCGGCACGGTACCATCGACCAGATAGTATGCTGGCGCCAGACGCGCCATAGCACCGGCGGCACTCTTGCGCGCGAACCAGATCCGATCGCGTTCTGCGGCGCTTTGCGCCACCCGCACCTCGCGCACCTCACAGGCGCGCAGGGTTACTTCAATCTCGGCAATCTGCGGTCCGACACTTTCAGGGTAGCCGTCAACCTCGATGATCAACACGGCGCCGGCATCGAGCGGCAGTCCGGGATGCGCATACTCCTCAACAATGCGTACAATGCTCGAATCCATCATCTCCATCGTCGCCGGCACCAGACCGCGTGCAATAATTGCGGATACCGCTCTTCCAGCGTGTTCGACGCTGTCGAAAGCAGCCAGGAGCGTGCGCACTGCCGGCGGATCGCGGAGCAGGCGGAGATCGGCGCGGGTGATGATACCCAGCGTGCCTTCACTACCGACAAAGAGCGCTGTCAGGTCGTAAGCCGGTATATCGAGCGCCCGCCCGCCGGTGTGAATGATCCGCCCATCGCTCAACACCACTTCGACACCGGTTACATAGTTGCTGGTGACACCGTACTTGAAACAGTGCGGTCCACCCGCATTCGTACCGATATTCCCGCCGATCGTCGCTGTGCGCTGGCTGGAGGGATCGGGGGGAAAGAACAGACCATGCTGACGCACCCGGGTATCGAAGATCAGGTTGACCACGCCTGCTTCGACAACCGCGCTGCGACCGGTCAGATCGATGTCCAGCACGTGGTTCATCAGCCCGAGTTGCACCACCACGCCGCCCTGTTCAGGGACTGCGCCGCCTGCCAGACCGGTTCCCGATCCGCGCGCGATAAGCGGTACATGATGCCGGGCAGCCCAACGCACCAATTGCACAACCTCGTCGACCGAACGGGAGAAGACAACACCATCGGGATGACCGCGGTCGAAACTACCATCGCCTTCGTAGGTGATGAGTTGCGCCGGGTCTACAATAACGCGATCAGGTCCAAGACGCGCAGACAGATCGGCAAGCAACGCCTGGGTATCGGCAGTGGTCATAGCATCCTCGCTTCAGCATTCTGCTACTATCGTTGCGTGTAGATGCAGTATATCAAAAATATGTGGACACGCGATCACCTGTCATTGGGAACAGCGGAATTCGACAGGCTCATCGCAGCGGAGAGGGCAGGCAAAGACAGCGCCTTTGCCTGGCAAAAAGGGAGTTCGGTGTCTACCTGGAGCGTCGTTGCGTATACAAAAGGGCATCTGGCAGTTCACGGTGCGTAAACGCCAGATGCCTGAGACAGCACGCGAATAAATCACTACTCGATCGATACCAGTTCGATGTCGAACGTCAGCATTGCGCCAGCCAGCGGGTGGTTGGCATCGAACGTCACTTCGGACGGCGACACATCGCGCACCGTGACGATGAATGTCTGCCCATCCGGACGACGCATCTGATACTGCTCGCCGATTGCCGGATCGATCTGTGGCGGCAGTTCGTCGCGGCTCAGCGAAAAGATCAGTTCGTCGTGATACTCGCCGTATGCCTGATCCGGCGTCAACACTGCGCGGCGCTTCTCACCCGCCTGCATCCCGATCACCGCCTCCTCGAACCCCTGGATGACCTGCCCGCTGCCCAGTGTGAACACCAGCGGTTCGCGACCGTGCGAACTGTCGAAGACAGTCCCATCTTCCAGCGTGCCGGTATAGTGCACTGTCACGGTGTCGCCAGTTTGTGCCGTTGCCATTGTGTACTCCTGTTTGGTAGCGGCTCTACGATATCGCCGGGCGATGATGCCCATGCACATCAGGGCCAGGAGACGGCGCACAGCCGCATCTGTTTTTGCATGGGTACAGCATACCATGCGAAGGGCAAGGGTGCAAAGCAGGAGTCATGCAGTACAATACTGCATGCACGTCGAATTCTGGTCGATATTCACGAAAGTGAGGCATGGCATGCCGGTCAAAAGCGCCGAGATCCGTCGCGCGACGCTGTTTGCCGCGCTTCCAGAGCCGGCCTGCGCTGCGCTGGGGTCTATCGCCGTGCGGGTGCATCATACGGCAGGCGAGGTGATCTTTCTCGCAGGCGATCCGTCGCCTGGTCTCTACGCTCTGCTCAGCGGTCGGGTGCGTTTGTCGCGCATATCATCGGGTGGGCGCGAACAGGTGCTGCACATCGTTGCACCGGGACAGCACTTCAATTCAGTGCCAGTGTTCGATGGCGGTTCCTGCCCGGTCAACGCATCGGCGCAATCGGATGTCACTGCGCTGTTGTTTCCGGGCGAATCGTTGCGCGCGCTGATTCTGGAGCATCCGGTTGTGGCGTTGTGTCTGCTGGCAGATACTTGCAAGTATCTGCGGCGACTGGTGAGTCTGGTTGACGATCTGTCGCTCACAACAGTTCAGGGGCGGCTGGCGCGTCTGTTGCTGGCGCAGGCAGAAGAAGGCGAGACGGGCATCGTTCAACCGCTTACACAGAGTGAGATGGCCGCACGCCTCGGCACGGTGCGCGAGATGATCGGGCGTTCGCTGAAGACCTTCGAGGGTATGGGTCTTATCCGCATCGAACGCGGGGCGATTGTCATTGTAGACCGCGCCGGTCTGGAGCGCGAGAGCGAGCGCGCATAAACGGCATCAACGAGCCACATTCTGCTCGTGATACTTCGACGGGCATTTCACCAGCACCTGATCGGCAAGAAACACACGCTGTTCATCGTCGTAGCGACCGATCACGACAATGCTCGTCGCCAGTTCGAAGTGCGATGGTTTTGGTTTGCGACTGACAACGGTCACCCGACGACCCGTTTCATCTTCGAGAACGAATGTGAACCTGCCCTGTGCATCGTAGGCGCCAGCGCTGCCCAGAAATCCGACGAGCTGGATGCTTCTCCCACTCTCGACGGCTTCTTCGATCCGCTCCGTGTAGGGTCGGAATGATTGTTGCAATCCGCCGTAACTGAGGATCGCCGCCAGGACGATCAACACTCCTCCGGCTGCATGCAACGGTGTGATGCGGCGATGACGGGTCAGCGAAATCTGCCGGGTCATATGCGACTCCACTGCTGGTCAGGCGCGAATACGACGATAAAGGGGCGTCCGATTGCTCCGGTAGGGCATGCCTGCTCACAGGCGTCGCAAAAGGTGCAATCCGATGGACGGACAATCACTGCCTTGTGCGCGATCAGTTCGACTGCATGGGTCGGGCACTGCCGGACGCACCATCCGCACCCTGTGCAACGTTCCAGATCGGTGATCGGTATGGTCATTTCCACTGCTGTTGTCCTCCGCCTGCGAAGTGCATGCTGCGACTGAGTGTATGACGTTACACACTGGTTGTCTGTGACTTTTCTCGCAGCCGAAGTCCACTCTGCGGTCTGGCAGACCCTAGCGGTCAGGGTGTCTGTCCCGCCGGCATGCAGGATTGCCGCTGCTGACCCCGCGCCAGGTTATGGTAGGATAGCGAAGTTATTCAAAGCCTTCCGCAATGGAAAGCGCACCACCAATGAACAAAGGCGTACTCTATGCAGCCGGCGCGTATGCCTGCTGGGGCTTGCTGCCGGTCTTCTGGAAACTGTTGCAGCATATCGATGCACTGGAAATCGTCGCCCACCGGATCATCTGGTCACTGGCGTTTGCGTTCGTCCTGTTGACCATTGGACGACGCCGGATGCAGATCGGCGCCATCTGGCGCGATCGTCGCGTTCTGGCAACGTTCCTGACGACCGGCATGCTGCTGACTGCCAACTGGTTCGTTTATGTCTGGGCAGTAAATGCCGATCATATTGTGGAAACCAGTCTGGGTTATTTCATCAACCCGCTGATCAACGTCCTGCTCGGTGCACTGGTACTGAAGGAACGGTTACGCATCGGTCAGGGCGTGGCGATGAGTGTGGCGCTGGCAGGGGTGCTCTATTTGACGTTTCAGTATGGATCGTTTCCCTGGATTGCGCTCATCACTGCCTGCACATTTGCGCTGTATGGGTTACTCCGCAAAACGGCGCCGCTCGACTCGCTCGATGGGTTCACCCTCGAAACAGCGCTCCTAACGCCGGTGATGATCGGGTTCCTGGTCTATCGTGAACTGACAGTGCAGACCGCGTTTGCCCATGGCGATCCACTGACCTGGATGCTGCTGATCGCTGCAGGTCCGATCACCGCAGCGCCGCTGCTGCTGTTTGCCGCCGGCGCACGGCGCGTCTCGCTCGTCACACTGGGTATTCTCCAGTACATTGCGCCGACACTCCAGTTTCTCATCGGCGTCGTGTTGTACGGGGAGCCGCTCACAACGGCGCGCTTGATCGGATTCGCCCTGATCTGGACGGCGCTGGCGATCCATACGCTCGACAGCCTCGTACACCGTCGATCAACCGACGCCATGCCATCTTCACCCATGCGCATGGATGTTTCGTGCGACTGATCAGCCCTGACAAACGACAGTCCTGCGCGGGGAAGCATTGCCATCAATCTGCCTGGCATCGAACACCATTGTGCTGCTCGCGATCCCTGCGCCTTACGTCTCACGCCGCGCGCGCAATCACGCTATGGCGCTCATGTTATAATCCAACAATCGGAACATGCTGCGTTGGAGGCGCGAGATGACCGTTACGCAGCCGTCGCTTGTGGGTGAAATCTACGATCAACCGGTCAACGAAGCGGAACAGCGGAGCGAGGTTCTGAGCAACCTGCTCGATGTTTCGACTTACCTGGTATCCATCCTCGACCCGACTGAACTGTTTGCAGGATTGGTACGGCGCGTCGTCGAAGTGATGCCCGCAGTCCAGGCCGGGTTGCTCTGGATCTACGACCGGCAGCAGACGGTGCTACGGCTGGAGTCGTACTATGGGCTTGATCTTGGCGCTGCAACCGAAGCGACCTGTCGCCTGCGATTACGTCCAGGCGAAGGGCTGGCAGGCGAGGCACTGCGGCGCGGCGAGCCGCTCCTGATCGAAACACGCTCATCATACCGTGATCTGGCGCGCCGGGTCAGCCCGCGCAGCGAACCGGATATATGCGCTTTCCTCGAACGTCTGCCGCGCGAGCTGACAGCTGTCATTCTGCCGCTGCGCATCGGGGCAGAAGTGATCGGCGTGCTGGAATTGATGAATCTCGGCAATCGCCCCCAACTGCGCCGCACCGATCTGCAAGTGTTGCAAACATTCAGCAATCTGGCAGCCGGAGCGATCAAGAATGCACAACTCCACACCCAGATGCAGGCGCACCAGCGACGACTGGAAGCATTCGGTGCGATTGGCACGGTGATCAGCACTGCGGCGGATCTCGACGAACTCATGCGCAACGTGCTCGATGTTGTTCTTGGCGTGGTGGAAGCATCGGTTGGCGTCCTGTTCCTCCTCGATCCCGGTCGCGGCGTGTTGCACCCCGGCGCCTGGCGTCGCGTTCCGCTACAGTTCATCGAACAGAACCGTGAAATCCAGGTCGCCGGCGCAGCGTGCGAAGAGGCGGTGCGCTACGGGCAACCGATCCGGCGACCGCTCATCGTTGGGACCGGCGAAGAGTTGCTGGTGGAAGCCGGTCTTGCGGGATGCGCTTACGTACCGCTGCTGGCAGGCGGCACGGTGGTGGGCGTGATCGGGATCTACGGCGACGCCACCCTGCCAGAACGCATCGATGTGCAGACGGTGATGATGATGAGTAATCTGATCGGGTTCGCCATCGCCAACGTGCGTCTGTATCAGGAAAGCCATATCGAGCGCCGGAAACTGGCAGCAGTGATCAACAGCATTGTTGAGGGGGTGGTGCTGTGTGATCGCCTCGGTCGGCTGGTGCTTGCCAATCGCACTGCGATGGAACTTCTGTCGTCCGACTCATTCCCCTACCAGCAACCGATCAGTTCAATGGCGGATTTCTACGCCATCCGCGATCTGAAGGGGCGCGTGCTGCCGGTCGAACATCTGCCGCTGGCGCGCGCACTTGCCGGGGAGGTGTTTCACGATTACCGGGTGTTGCTGCGCGGCGCCAGCGGTGAGGATACCGTGATGAGTTTCAGCGGTGCACCGGTTTATGGCGATATGAATACCATCGAAGGTGCAGTTGTCATCTTTCGGGACATTACCGAGCACCAGAAACTGGAGCGCGCAAAAGACGACTTTCTGGCAGTCGCAGCCCATGAATTGCGCAGTCCGCTGGCTGCAGTGCGCAGTTACGCCGATCTGCTCATCCGAAGTGAGCAACGACGTGATAAGGAAGATACGACCGAGCTGCGCGGCCTGACCATCCTCTCACAACAGGTCAGCCATATGCTGCGCCTGGTTGATAATCTGCTCGATATGTCGCGCCTGGACGCAGGTCTCTTCAGCCTGCAACTTCAGCAGGTCAACCTGGTGGCATTGACCAACCAGGTGATCGAGCAGTTGCGCCCGGTCATCGGCGAGTGCGAGGTGACCCTGACCTCTGATGCCCCTGATCTGCTGGTCGTTTGTGACCCGCTACGTATTCGCCAGGTGCTGACGAATCTGCTGGTCAATGCGGTGCGCTACAGCGGTCCCGGCGCTCCCATCGAGATTGCAGAAGTCGTTATTCGATCAGACGTGCTGGCGGCAAAGTATGCCCATCAACCGCCGGCAACGTTGCGCGCTCTGATCGGTGAGATGCAACGTCATCCCAGACCACTGGCGTTGATCACGGTGCGCGATCGTGGCATCGGTATGTCGGAAGAGACAAAGCAGCGTCTGTTTCAGCGGTATGCGCGGGGGCGTCAGCGCAGCGGTGAAGGTCTTGGGTTGGGATTGTATCTCAGTTACGAAATGACTGTGCGTCACGGTGGCACAATCTGGGCAGAAAGCATCGAGGGACGCGGCAGCACCTTTTATGTCGCGCTTCCGATAGGAGGTCCGCATCAGGACAAAAGTTCCTGATGCAGTAACGTAACTTGTACCCTTCCGCCACGTTCTATTGAAAGCAAGCCTTGTGAACGAGGAGATAGGTGATGATTCGCTGCCCGCAGTGTCAGGCTGAAATTCAGGAAGGAAAGCGCTTCTGCCCGCAGTGTGGCGCACGTTTGCCAGAACCGTCGGTCGACCCCGGCAAAACCATGGTCATGCCGCCAGCACCACCCGACGCCGGACGCACCGTGCTGCTGCCGCCCGAAGGCGACCCCGGCAAAACCATGGTCACGCCACCGGCGCCGCCTTCATCAGGCGCACCGTCAAGCAGCGCAGGATTACAGACGATACTTGAAGATCCAACCCGCCGGCAATCGCCGCCCCCGGATGTTGCGTCAGCGTCATCGGGTAGTGGTTTCGGACTGCCGCCGGCTGCTCCACCAACCACACCCGCAGCCGGCGGCGGATTCGGCGTGCCGCCATCAACCCCGCCGCCTGCGAGCGGTGAAGTGGGGAACCTTCCCCCTGCTCCACCGTCGGCGACTGGAGGCGGTTCGGGCGCTCCTGCCGCAACAACGACAGCAAAGAAAGGGCCGAACTGGCTGCTGATCATCGGCATCATCCTTGGCGTCCTGGTGCTGGCATGCATCCTCATACTTGGCGGTTTGTACTGGGTCGGTCAGCAGGCCGCTCAATCACTCGGTACAACCGTTGCCGGCACGGTGGTGAGCATCAGCGATCAACCGGCATCGACCGACTTCCCCAACGTGTTGCTGCGTGACTCGCTCGCCAGCGAGGCAACTAGTCGGTTCACCGCCGGACGAACAGAGAGCGGCGATTACCGCTTTGAGAATGGTGCATTTGTCATCGAGTCGTTTGACACCGATCAGATCAACTGGCAGACCATCGACGAGCAAGTTGATGATGCATCGTTCGAAATCGAGGCGATGGTCGATAAGCCGCGCAGTGCAGCAGTTGCGCTGCTCTTCCGCTATCAGGATGACCAGAATTTCTACATTCTCAACATTGACGGCCGCAGACGCTACCGGGTTGCACGCTATGTGAACGATGAATTCTCCATCCTGAGCGACTGGAAAACATCGCCGATCATCAATGCCGCCGGTTCATCCAACCGGTTGAGGATCGATATGGTTGGTGACGCGCTGACCTTCTTTTGCAACGGGCAGCGTCTCACCGATCTGCGTGATAGCGCCTTCCGTAGCGGTAGGCTTGCGTTTGGTACCCATACATTCGAGGAAGGACAGGGAGTGGTTCGTTTCACCAACCTGGTGGTGCGTAGCCGGTAGCGCCAGTGATCGAGGAGTCTGCGTCATATGAAAATCATTGTTGTCGGTACCGGATTCGTTGGACTGACTCATGCAGCGGTATGCTCAGAGTACGGTCACGAAGTGTACGCATACGACATTGATCGTCAGCGTATCGAGGCGTATCGGTCGTGTCGTCCAGAGGCGATCGAGCAGTATGTGCACGAACCAGGGCTGACGAGCATCATTCTCGAAAATCATGGACGGTATCTGTTCTTTGTCGATGATGTCGAGTCGGTCATCGAAGGCGCTGATGCGCTCTTCTTATGTCTGCCAACGCCACCCAAACCGGACGGCTCGTCGGACCTGAGTTACTACTTCGGCGCAGTACGTCATCTGGCGGAACTGCTGGCGCGGCGGCGCGATCAGCGTCGCGTGGTGGTCATCAACAAGAGCACCGTGCCGATTGGTACAGCGCGTCAACTCGAGCGCGTGTTACGCGAATACAACGTCCCCAACGCGGGAGTTTCCTCGAATCCAGAGTTTCTTCCTGAAGGCGACGCGGTCGAGAAATCGCGCCGCCCTGATCGCGTCGTGGTCGGCGCTGACAGTGAGGAGGATTTCCGCATCATTCGTCGGATCTACTCGCAGTTCGTCAACCACGTGCGCATCCGGTATATCGAAACAACGCCGGAGACAGCGGAAGCGATCAAGTATGTCGCCAACACGCTCCTGCTGACCTACATCTCCTTCTGGAACGGGGTCGGCGCGCGTCTCGCCGAAACATTTCCGAACATTATCATGGAGGATTTGAAGCGTGGTGTGACTGCCGATGCACGTATCAGCACCTGGGGATCGTATGTCTCGAACGGTGCGGGCGGCTCCTGTTTCGGCAAGGATATTCAATCGCTGATCTACCAGCTAAAAACCGCCGGTCAGTCGGTCGATATGTTGCAGTCGGTCTATGGCATCAACGAATACCAGAAGACCTACCTGATCGAACGTGCAATCCGCGAGGTGGGGGTCAGTTTCAACAACAAGACCGTGGCGCTCCTGGGACTTGCGTTCAAGCAGCGCACCAATGATATGCGCGACTCATCGGCGCTCAAGGTGGTCGAAGCGTTGCTGGGCAGAGGGGTGCGCGCTATCCGCGCCTATGATCCAATGGCGTTGCGCGAAGCGCGCAAGTTTTTCGACCCGGAAAAGAACCATCTGTTCGAGCGAATTTCGTACCATACCTCGGTACGCGAGGCGCTTACCGGCACCGATATGCTCTTTATTTCTACCGACTGGGAAGAGTTTCGCGGTCTGTCACGCACAATCGAGGAAACGGTCTCGCCACCGTACCTAGTGATCGATGGACGACGCATGATCCCCGACTATCTAGAACTGGTTGCCGCTGGCTATGGATATCTGGCTGTCGGATCACCCTATATGCCGCCTGGCGATGCCCCACCAGGCCGTGGCAGGAACCGTCTCTGACATCAATCTGTCATCATTCAATCGTTTTTGGTCTGGTATTGCACTGTCGAATACGATATAATTCGTCTGAGGTAGTGTGTTTAAAATCGGGCAAAACAGGGGAAAATCCCGCTTTGCCTGATTGAGAGCGGTTCGTGAATGGATGCTCCAGTTTCGACAAACCAGATGTATGACATCGTCGAATGGTCCTCCGGTGATGATCCGCTTCTGGAGGGTCTGACGCGAATCGCACAGTCTGTCGAGAGCGCCACGACCCTCGACCAGTTGTTGCACCTCTCACTGGTCGAATTGACCCGTCTCTGCCGCACGGATCGCGCCATTGCGCTGCTGAAGGATGTCCAGGAGCGGGAGATATGGGTATGTGAACATCCGCAATCAGACAATGCTGCTGCACTGACACCGGACAACATACCGGGCGCGGCGGACACAATGCGACTGCGGCGCCCGATTGTTGTGCATCACCACCAGGAACCGGCATTACTGGCGCGCAACATTCGGGTTTTGCTGGTCGCGCCGCTGATTGCCCGCGACGAAATACTCGGCGCTCTGGTCGTCGGCAGCACTCACCCTGCGCGAACGTTCGATAGCAAGGACGTGGCGCTCATCAGAGCGCTGAGCGGGCATATCGCTCTGGCAATCATGTCTCACCGCAGTTGCGAATCGGTCGAGCGGCGCACGCAGGAACTCAAGACCCTCAACGACATCGCATCGGTGGTCACATCGACGCTCGATACACGCGAAGTGTACCGCCTAGTCGTCCAGCAGCTCAGCGATTATTTTCACGTTGAAGCCGGTTCGTTACTACTCGTTGATGAAGCGACCGGTGACCTCGAGTTTGTCATGACCATCGAGGGTGGCGAAGAAAAGCTTGCCGGTTTCCGCGTTCCGGCCGGGCAGGGGGTTGTCGGGCATGTGGTACGCACCGGTCGATGGGAGATCGTGCACGATGTCAGCCGCGATCCGCGCTTCTACCGCCAGATCAGCGAAGCAACCGGTTTTCCAACGCGCTCGATCCTCTGTGTACCGATGATTGCCAAGGGGCGGGTGATCGGCGCAATCGAACTGCTGAACAAGATCGGCGGGGATTTCGACGAAGAGGACGCGCTGCGATTGATGCGCATGGCGGCGTTCATTGCGGTTGCCATCGAGAATGCGCGCCTGTTCCAGCAGGTGACTGCCGGCCGCGATCGCATGGCGTCCGTGCTTCGCTCAACTGCCGATGGCATTCTAATGGCGGATATGCACGGCGAGATCCAGATCGCCAATCCGCTGGCGGCTGAGATCTGCGGTTGTCCGGAGGAGGCGTTGATTGGTCGGCGGATCGACGATGTGGCGGCGGAACTGCATGCGCGCGCTCACGAGATCACGACACCGTCGTGGAGCCAGGATGTCGCCGGTGTGGCACAGATCAGCGATCTAGCGTTTGCGAGCGGAGCGCACCGCTATGTGCGTCTGATCCGGCTTCCGGTCTACGATGCACAGCACGAACCGCGCGGCGAGTTGCTGGTTCTGCGTGATATTACCCAGGAGCGCGATCTGGAACAGTTACGCGAGGATTATACCAGCATGCTGGTGCATGATCTGCGCGCACCACTTACGTCGATCATGAACGGCGTCATGATGCTTCAGCGCGGCATCGTCGGACCGGTGACCGAACAGCAGCAGGAGTTGCTGAAGATCGCCTATCAGGGCAGTCAGACGATGCTGCACCTGATCAATACACTGCTCGACATCTCGAAGATGGAGCAGGGCCGGATGGATCTGGACCTCAAGCCGTTGCCGATCTTTAGTGTGATCGACCAGGCGATAGAGCGTTTGCAGCATCTCGCCAGCAGCCGCGACGTAACGATTGAACAACGCCTGGCGCCGTACCTCCCGCCGGTCGAGATCGATGGCGAAAAAGTCGTGCGTGTGTTGCAAAACCTGCTCGATAATGCGATCAAGTTCTCTCCGGCGCATGAGGTGGTGACGATTGGCGCGTTTCTGGCAGGCGGAACGCATGCACTACCGGCGGATGCACCGGTGCATCCACCATTCGACGACTCGCGCGAATATCTGGTCGTATGGGTGCAGGATCGCGGACCGGGTATTCCACCCGCCTATTTCCAGCGTATCTTCGAAAAGTTTGGTCAGGTGCGCGGGCGCAAGGTGCGCGGGACCGGGCTGGGATTGACCTTCTGCCGCCTGGCGGTGGAAGCGCACGGCGGGCGCATCTGGGTCGAGAGCAAAGAGGGCGCCGGAAGTGTGTTTGCATTTGCGCTGCCTGTCAACCGATAATGTGACAATCTGTTCATTGAACATTTTACAGTCTTCTTAACCTGGTGAGCGATATATTGCTTGATATATCGCTTTTCAAAGGCTATAATGGTTTGTCAAGTCGCGCCTCTGTGAATGATTGCACGGATTCGGAAAGCGGGTTGGCATGCGCGGGCTTGTATCGGTCTTTCGCTCACAAATCCGATACAAAATTATCTTCCCCTACCTGACGCTCACCCTGGTGGTGATGATGGCGGGATCTGCGATTGCCGTTGGTCTGGTGGCAGCCTCGTGGGAGGAGCGGTTGCAGAATCAGCTCGCGCAGGTGGCGCGCAACACCACCGAAGCCCTCGTGCGCCGCGAGCGCAACAATCTGGAGTTTTTGCGTCAAATCGTGTTTGCGCCGGCCAACAACGACATTCCGGCAGTCGCCGATGCGTTTGCCAGCGGCGATGATAAGCAGGTCGTGCGCGCGCTCGAACCGTACTATCGCTTCGGCATTGGAAGCGTCAACCTCGATTTCGACCGCATGATCGCCTTCGACCGCAATGGCAAAACCCTGGTCGACTGGTTGCGCGTTTCAGAAGACCCTGACGCCTTGCCTGCCCGAATCACGACGACCGATCTGTCGGAGCTGGATTTTGTGCGCGCCATTATCTCAGGCGCAACCGTTGACGGGAACGACAAATTTGCGAACCTGATCTACTTCGCGCCCGACGTTCAGCCCTATTTCTATACCGTTGCGCCGGTGCGTCGGGGAAATGAAGTCGTGGGCGGGGTTCTGATCGCGGTCAAGTGTGATCGTTTGCTCGTTTCACTCGAACGGAGCAGTCAGGCGGCGGTGACCACCTTCTACGACCTGTCGGGTTGGGCAATCAGCACTACCCTGCTGCCGCGCGCAGAATTGAGCACCCTCAATATGCCGCCGCAGGTGCTGCAGGCACTGCTCAACGGACAGGCGCAGTCGATCTTCACCATCGAACTGCGCCAGCGCGGGTATCAACTGGCGTACAGTCCGCTGGTGATTGCGGATGTGCAGGTCGGTTACTTCTCGGTCGGTCTCTCGCGCGATTTTCAAGTGCAACAGTTGTCGCTCAGTCGTAATATCGTAACAGCCATTGCCATCGTGCTCGCAACCGGTTCGGTGCTCCTGGGGTATCAGATCGCGCGGCGGATCACGCGCCCGCTGGCGAATCTGGTGGCAACTGCAGAAGCGGTGACCGGCGGCGATCTTGAAGCACGCACCACGGTCATGTCGCCGGACGAGTTTGGCCGGCTGGCGCTGGCATTCAATCAGATGACCGAGCATCTGGCGCGACTGTACCGCACCAGCCGCGACCTCAATCAGGCTATCGAGGTGACGCCGATCTTGAAGGTGGCGGAACGCGCCGTGCGTTCGCTACTGCCCGATGCGGACGTGCTGGCGTTGATCACTGAAGAAGGTGCGCTGCGCTACCACGTCGATGAAGGACTGCCCGCCATTGTGCGTAGCCTGCGCCACGTGCGGGTGCCGGTGGATGATCCGCTGGTACGCGAGATCAGCGCGACGCAACAGCCAGCGCTGCTATTGTTGCAGGACGAGCCGCGCCTGAGTTCCTTCGGTCTCACCCAGGTCGCCGGGTACCAGAGCCTGCTGCTCTCCCCACTGGTCGTTCAGGACGAACCGGCTAGCGTGCTGATCATTGCACACCGCGAACCCGCTGCATTTACTGCCAGCGTGTTGCCATCGGTCGTCGCGATTGCCAACATGACCACCAGTGTGCTGTACAACGCCGTGCTGTTTGATCGGGTCCAGCGCGAAGCGCTGCGGCGACGCGCCATTCTGGAGTCGATTGCCGATGGCGTGGTAGTGCTGGATCATCAGCGTCGGATCGTGATCGTCAACCGCGCCGCCGAGCAGATGCTGGGCATGAGCGACTGGCGCCTGGTACGGCGTTCGTTCAGCGATATACCGCTGATGCGCGTCGAGGTTCGCCATGAGATGTTCAGCGAGAATGGCGCCGCCAGCCACGATCTGTTCCGCCTAGGTGATCGCGTCCTGCGGTTGAGCAGCGCACCGGTGATAACCGATGAGGGAACTCAGATCGGCGAAGTGGTGGTGCTGCACGATATTTCGGCAGAGATTGCCATCGATCAGGCAAAAACCGATTTTATCGCCACGATTTCGCACGAACTGCGCTCGCCGCTGACGGTGATCTACGGCTACACCGACCTGTTGCTGCGCGGCATGGTCGGTGAGTTGAGCGGCGAACAGCGTGATCTGCTCGAGGCGGTGCGCAGCCGCGTTGAGTTGATGAACAATATCGTCAGGAATGTTATCCTGGTCGCCAGTATCGAAGCCAACACGTTGCAGACCGATTTCGCAGCGCAGGATGTACGCCAGTTGATCGATGAAGCGCTCGCACCGATGCGGAAGTCGTTCGAGAAGAAGGGACTGGCGTTGACCGTGACAACACCTGACGATTTACCGCCGGTGCGCGCCGATCGTGAGCAGTTGTTGATTATTCTGGGGCAGGTGATCGATAACGCGCGACGCTATACCCAGCAGGGCGAAGTGACGATCACAGCGCATCAGCGCGACGATGGCATGGTGCAGGTCGATGTTTCCGATACCGGACCGGGTATTCCCGCCGGTGCGATGAATCGGTTGTTCACGCGCTTTTTCCGTGTCGAAGGGAACAATTCCCCCGAACGCGGCAGTGGCCTGGGGCTGGTCATTACCCGGCAACTGGTTGAACGCCACGGCGGAAAGGTGTGGGCGCACAGCGACGTTGGGCGCGGCAGCACATTCAGCATAGCACTCCCTATCGCCCATGAGTACACAAACGCCATCTCCAGCCCGGGCGGAACGGGCGCGACAGCCTGAGCCGCTGCGCTGGATCATCGCTTCAGCCATACTGCTGGCGCTCCTTTCGATCTGTTGCGTCGCAGAGATTGTGACGCGCGCTCTGATTCCGCGCAATCTGGCGACTACGCTGAATCTGCTCTCGAAAGACCGCGCCGACTATAGCCCCTGGCTGGCACCTCCCGGACTCGCCGCAATCCCACCAGAACTCGCCGCTGCCGAAGCTGCCGAACGCGCAACTGCAACCAGTATTGCCGCACGCGGCACACCGACACCGGTGATCGTCGGAAGCGTCCCGACCATTCAGATTCCGGTGGTGCCGCCAGCGCCCGATGCGCCCACGCCAACACCCGGCGACGTGCTGATCATCGAATCACCGACAGTAACCCCGCGCCCGGTTGGCAGTCTGCCGACAAATACCCCGGTCATCGCTACGATTGAACCGGTCACAAATACGCCAACTCAGCCACCGCTCGCACAACCGACCGCCACCAGCACGGCATCGCCGGTATCGCAACCAACGAATACCGCGCAACCGCCGACGGCGACCGCCATTTCCCAACCGACCGATACAGCCCTGCCAGCGTCGCCAACTGTCACGTTCTCGCCCGTGCCGCCACGCACGCCAACACCGGCGCCGACCAGTACGCCAACACCGGCGCCGACCGATACACCGACGCCGGTTCCAACCGATACGCCGACACCGGCGCCAACAGCAACGTTCACCCCGGTTCCGCCTACCCCGGTTCCGCCAACAGCAACGTTCACCCCAGTTCCGCCTACCCCGGTTCCGCCTACCCCGACGTTCACGCCCATTCCGACGCCTACCCCGACGTTCACGCTTACCCCAACCCCGACGGAGACCCCAACGGAGACGCTGACTCCGACGCCGACAGAGACGCCGACCGTGACCCCGACGCCTGTGCCCGCGGTGCAGGTGACGAAGAGTGTCTCCAACGATCCAGTTCAGGTCGGGCAGATAATAACCTGGACGATTACAGTGAACAATACCAGCGCAACGCCTGTGACAGTGACGCAGATTTATGATACGTTTGTGAGCAGTATGCTGGCTTTTATTATCGGTGGATGTAGCAGTCCGCAGGGTGGAAGTTGTACAGTGGATCCGTTTTACCAAGAAGCGACCTGGACCGGCTCCGTTACCCTTGCGCCAGGGAACAGCATGCAACTTCTAATAAGCGGCGCCTTCCAGAGTCAACCACCGCCAGGGAACGATGCACGGTGTAATATCCGCTGGGAGGTGACAGTGGCGGAAATAGGGACGATCCCCTCGGGATCGCCGGCATTGTGTGTGAATGAAGTTCTGCCACCGTAGACCGACATCCATGTCGGTTGCCCCTTGCCCTCACCCCCGGTCCCTCTCCCGCGTTGCGGGAGAGGGGAGATCAGCGACCTGCGCCGGAGCGTCCCGATGTGGTAGAAGTTGTGTCAGATCATGTATCCCTTCTTGCGGATCAATCGCCAAGGGACGTACAGTCCCGACGCTGCCGACACCTTTCGTCCGCTCAGCCAGGTGGTGCCGCTACCGGGTGGCCGTTGGAAGGGGAGCGTACGCTGCTTTACCACCCGAAAGCGCCACCTGGCGTATACCCTGGTGGCGCGCTGGGATACGGGCTACAAAGGTCTTGACACCCAAAGTGCTCGTCCGCCAACCGACCAACCGCATCAGAAAGCGGCCTAGCAAAAACCCTACACCTGAGAGGGAGACTCTCGCCCCCAGCGAGGGCGGCGGGGGTGGGGGCACTCTCGCCCCCAACGGGAGCGGGTTCAAGGGTGGACAGAACACATGAGCATCAAGGGGCTTTACGGTATTGGGATGCGCTGGTTGGTCCTCACCCCCTGCTCCTCTCCCGCACGCGGGAGAGGGGAGACCAAAACCACGCGCCAGGGCATTCCAATGCGGCAGAAGTTGTGTTAGTTCATATATTCTGTCCGCCCCTAAAGCGGGAGCGGGCAGGGGTGGGGACACTCCTGCCCCCGGCGCAGGCAGGGAGGAGTGGGGGCATGTCGCAGATCACCTCCAGGAGCAGAGCAAGAGGCGAGGCATTATGCGCCACCTCTCCGTATCACCTCAGTTGCCTGCTGCTACGGTGTGGTAATGATCGGCAGATAGACCCGATACCCGCCTGGAGGAGTTGTCGAAGGCGTTGATCGACTGCTCTGGAGGGTGACCACTTCCGCCTGCGCACTGACAGCGTTGTGGTGGTGGAGCAGAAGCACATCCTGCGTGCGAAACGCCGCGAGCACGTCCTGGTTGACCGTTCCGACAATCTGCGCGCCGTCAATCCCGAAGAAGAAGGGAGTCGGGAAACTGGATCTGACGACACCGGTTGTGAGTGAGGTGTTGAGTGGCGCTACTGCGGCGGAGCGAAGATCATAGGTGATAGCGCCGCTGGATGGCACACGATCGACCGGCTCGGTGAACTCGCCCGCATCACGCGCGTAGGTTTCCACATAGTAGGAGAAGACCGGCGCATCGGGCGACAGGCCAAGGAATCCCGCTGTGGTCACCAGCGCCAGCACCGACGTCTCGAATGGCGCGCTGTCGAGAAACGGCGACGCTGTCGGCGGCGGGATAAAGTTCCAGTCGGCAATCTGCAACGGTTGCAGCGTCCCATCCGGTTGAATCCGATACAGGATCGAGCGGAAGGTATCATCAGGGCGAGTAGCGTCCCCGGCGCCGGGGATGGGGAGGATTGCGCCGATACTGGTGTTGACCAGCATAAACTCAGGAATATCGTCGGGCGGACCTGAGCCGCCGGGACCGGTAGTGCTGATGTAGACGCGGTACTGCACTTCGTTGGGTGTCGCCCATGCCGCATACCCGGCCATGCCGAAGAAGATCACCGTACCGTTGCCTTCCCAGCCACGTTCGAGATAGCTGCTGGTCACACCGACATAGCGAATATCGCCAGGGCGCAGGGCAGGCGTCAACCCAGCAATCTCCGGACTGCGTCCTTCGGGAGCGAGTTCATAGGCGCTGACCAGTGGCGTTTGAGCGCCGCGTGGCGAAGTGAGTTGGTTGCGCGCGCCACTGTTACGCAGCGTGATGGTAAACGACGTGGCGGCGTCTGGCACAATCTGTTCTGTCACCGTCGCTGCGCTCTCTGCGGCGGATTTCGGTACAATCTGGAACGGGACGCGTGTCGTCTGCTCATTCACCAACCGCCCGCGACCGGTAAAACCGCGCAGCGACCGTGAGATATTTCCGCCGCCGACGACCAGAATGACCTCACCAGACCCGGCAACGAACTCTTTGCTGGCAGCCGACGAGGAGGTAGCAGGTGAACTTCCGGCGCGGAAGAAGCGCACCTTGTGTGCACCGGGCGTGGTCACGCTGAAAGCACTGGCGGCACCGACCGGTAGATTTGCCACCAGCAATACATTATCGAGATAGACATCGACTGCCGAACCATCACGTAACGGATTACCGTTGAACACGTGGATCATGACCTGATCGCGCATCAGCGAAGGCTCAGGCGTCTCATCGACCAGGGAAAGTTGCGGACGACTCCACGAACCATACACAACGATGGTATAGTCGCGGCCATCGACTACATCGAACTCTGCTGCAACCAGTGGCGGGGTAGTTGGCGGCGCATCCGGCGGCAGAACGCGCACCTGCTGGCGACCGGGGCGGAATGGCGTGTACCTGCCCACCTTTGCTGGTCTGAGCGAATCTTCGAGCAGGTGATCGCCGACATAAACTGCAACCCGACCGAAATCGCCAGCATGTGCTGCGCGTATGCGCGCCCCCAGCGTGCTGCACACTTCGATAACACCACTGTGCTCCGCCATATAGTAGCGCGCGAAGGTCGGCAGAACACCAGCCTGAAGGAGCGGTGTGGTCGCATCGGGAGTGAAATCGAGCGCCTCTGGTTGCACACTCACATTCACCAGCAGATCGAGCGACTGTCCTGCGCCCAACGTATACGGTCCCGGCGCCACTTCGACCTGAACGCCCGGTTCGTCAGCAGCGATCACCGGCGTGACCTGGAACGTGCGAGTATAGTGCCCGACATTGGTGATGTGCACCGTTTTCTGGAATGACTGTGAGCGACTGATCCAGGGCACACCGAAGGACAGACTGACCGCTGCGGGGTCTTCAGCATCGAACGCCAGCAGGTCCCAGGCAAACAGTCTGGAAGCGTCCAGCCTGCCGGCGCCCGTCAGCGACGGCGGATAGAGATTTCCGGCTGCGTCACGGGTGGGTGCGGCGGAATTCATAAGCGCCATTTTGATCTGCTCCGGTGACCATGATGGATGGAGTTGACGCAGCAACGCAGCCGCACCTGCGACCTGCGGCGTGGCAATCGAGGCGCCACTGAGTGCCAGCGCACCGATGCCTGAACCGGCTGCGGCAGAGCGCAGCGCCACACCAGGCGCGACCAGATCGGGCTTCAACCGTCGCGCGCGCTGCGGTCCGCGCGCGGTCAGGAGATCGAGCGAATCGGGTAACAACGACGGATCTCGTCCCGCATCGACCGACGAGCCGACCGCAATCGCTTTACTGGCAGACGACGGCGAATTGACGGCGTAGAACGTGCCGCCGGCATCACCGACAGCGACAACCACAACTACGCCAGCATCCACTGCTCGATTGATTGCCACCACGTCCGGATCGTTCTCACCACCAAACGGTGAACCCAGCGAGATATTCAGCACATCGACCAGACGATCATCGGTATTGCCGTCGCCGTTCGGATCAATCGCATAATCGATAGCACGTGTTAGAAACGTTGTTGAGCCACGACAGCCAAAGACCTTCAGTGCGACCAGCGTAGCGCCAGGCGCGACACCTGGAGCCACGAGGAAATCCGCATACGAAACGCTTCCCGAATAGAGACCGCGGTACGTGCGCCCGGCAGCATCAACGCCGTACCCGGCAGCCATGCTGGCGACATGAGTGCCATGCCCACCGCTAATGCGTCGCATTGCATCAGCGCCATCACCCGCACAATCGAGCGGATCGGGGTCAGGATTGGGGGTTGGCGAACCGTATCTTCCTGACGCGTCGTAAGCATCACCGACAAAATCGTAGCCAGCAATGATCTTTTCGGTTGGGAACGTTCCGGCTTCAATGATCGTCGGATTGTTGCTATGGAACGCATCCGGCGTGCCTGGTCCGCCAAAGGTGGCGTGGGTATAATCGATGCCACTATCGATGATACCGATCCGCACGCCTGTACCGGTCAACTGACCGGTAGCACTCCAGAACTGCGGCGCACCGACGAATGCAACAGTGCGTGTACTCGAACGCGCCTTTGGTGTAACGACATGAATATCGATCACACCGGGGATAGTGCGCAACAGACGCAGTTGATCCGGCGTGGCGATCACTGCGATGCCATTGTAGGCTGTGTGCGTCTGAAATAAAACAGGGATACTTGCTGCTTCGAGCGTGCGTCGTATTCCGGCGAGATCAACCGGAGCGCTTTGCGGCGCCATTATTCCTGATGGCGACGCTGCCACGCCATCGCCCAACTCGAGCATGACCGTCAGCGGCTGGCGCAGATTGGCATAGCCCGGCGGCGGCAGCATACTTCCTGAAGGATCGGTGCGAAAAGGCTCTGTTTCATTAGCATATGCAGTCCACCAGGGAAACATTGTAGACAGGACAATGCCCCACGTGGCAATCAGGGCAATCAGCCGTCGTTGCATAGCGTATGGTTTTCTCTATTTGCGGGATAACGTCTAGCTTATATTATCATACGACTCGACCGCGTAGAATGACGATTCATTCACAGAAATGCGCCCTGAGACTTAGCAACAATTTCTTTACGAGAGTGGGCGCGGACCGGCAAGCCCCCAGATGAGCAGATAGATCAGTGCGCCGATGCACAGAAATGTGCCATAGGAAATGTACTGAGGCGTAGCTTGTTTTCTGGCACGGCGTAACACCACCAGGATCGCTGAAAAGACGCCTGCCAGCAGCATGCCGTAGAGCAGCGCGCCGGGCAGGTTGGTCAGCCCAAGTGCTGCGCCGATGAACATGCCAAGGTAGACATCCCCCAACCCAAACGGCGCATGATGCGATGGAAACAGGATTTTTGCCAGGACGTAGAAGATGACAAATAAGACACCCGCAACGAGCAGGCCCGCCAGCGCGTTTAGCAGGCTATGCGCAGGAATGGCAAACGACACCACCACCGCTGCCAGCGTGGCGCCAAGGGTCGGCAGCGTGTAGATCAGGCGATATTGCCAGTCGATAGCGCCGGTGATGATCAGAACTGCAGTGACAACGGCAGTGTAGACAAGACTCACACTCACGCGATACTGGAGATAGAGCAGAACCAGGGTCGCAGCCGTGAGCAGGTCGACGATTGGATACACCCCATCGAGGCGGCGACCGCAGCACCTGGCGCGCCCGCCCTGGATCACCCAGCCGATCAGCGGCAATGCCTGCCACCACGCCAGGCGTTGACCACAGCGCGTGCAACGCGGCCATCCATCGAATCCTCGCTCACGCGGCAGGCGGATGATGATCAGGTTCAGGCACGCGCCGAGCAGCAGACCGGTCAGTGCAGCAAGAACGATGTCCACACCAATAGTACCTATACAGCACGAGCGCTTGCCCGGTCGAACGCAGCAAACATCACCTCCAGCGGCGCAGGCGCACCGGTCCAGCGCTCGAACGATAAAGCCGCCTGCCGCACCAGCATCCCGCGCCCATCGAGAGTCGCCGCGCCCGCCTGCGCCGCTTCACGGAGCAGACGGGTCGGACGGTAGACCATATCGAACACCAGCGCCGTTGCGGGGATCAGATGCCCCGGCAGCGGGGTTTCATCGGGATGCCAGCCGAGCGATGTCGCGTTGATGATCAGGTCGGCGGACGCCAGCGCTTCGGGTACATCAGGATCATCGGGCGTAAGCGCGCGTAGATACGGATCGGCATCACTGCCGGCAAGTACATCTGCCAGCAATTCCTCAGCACGTTCCAGCGTGCGGTTGATGACGGTCAACGCCGCCGCCTGCACTGCGATGAGTGCAAATGCAGCAGCACGCGCGGCGCCGCTTGCGCCAAGCAGAACGATGCGTTTTCCGGTCGGATCGAAACCGGCTTCCTCACGCAGCGTCGCAACCGTGGCGGGTGCGTCGGTGTTGCACCCTTCGAGTTCTCCCTTCGGGAGGCGAACGATTGTATTGACAGCGCCGATCTGTTCTGCCTGCGGATCGAGCCGGTCGAGCAGTGGAATGACAGCTATTTTGTGCGGCAGTGTAACATTCGCCCCCAGAATATGCGGCGCACGCAGCGATGCGATCCGCTGCGGCAGTTCGGCGCTACTGGTATGCCACCGTTCATAGCGCGTGACGATACCAAGATACTCAAACGCGGCATTGTGCAGGAAGGGTGACAGGCTATGATCGACCGGATCGCCAATAACTCCGGCTAACGCGACGGACATGTCAGGTACTCCTGCTCGAAGCGCTGAAACTCCTCAAACGTAACCGCGAAATTGTGTGCACCGGGTGTGGTGCAGGAAGCAACGAAGTAGAGGTATGGCACCGATTCGTCAGGTCTGGCGGCAGCGCGGAGCGCTGCAAGCCCCGGACTGGCGATCGGTCCAGGCGGCAACCCCGGATTGACGCGCGTGTTGTACGGGCTGGCAATCCCGTTGATTTCATCGATACTGAGCGAATCGAGACGGGGCCACCAGTTGCCGCGCTGTCCCAGGATGTACTGCACGGTCGGATCGGCGCCCAGTTTGCCGCCGCCTGTTTCGGCGAGGTGTTCCGGTTTGAGACGATTCCAGAACACAGCAGCGATTTTGGGCATCTCATCTTCGCGCACCGCCTCACGCTGGACAATCGACGCCATCGTGACAATATCATGAACCGTCGCGCCCGTCACCGTCACCTCGCGTTCGAAGGTTGCGTACTGTTCATCGAAGCGATCAAGCATGATCTCGATCACCTCGGTGACCGTGGCAGTCACAGCGAAACGATAGGTATCGGGAAACAGATACCCTTCCAGGCTGGCGCCAGGTGGGAGGCTGTTGAGGTAGAAGTGCTGCGGTTGAAACGCCACACCATTGCGTGCTGCGCGCAGAAATGCCTGCTCGGTCACATTGACCAGCCCGGCTGCGGCGATCTGCTCGGCAATTTCCTCGAGCCGCGAGCCTTCGATGATTGTCACCTGCACTTCTTCGACCCGACTGTTCTGCAATGCTGCAATGATTTCGCTCATCGTCATGTCGGCGCGCAGCAAATAGCGACCGGCCTGTAATTTGCCATCGAGACCACGCAGACGCACCAGAAGGGTAAACAGTAACGGCTGGCGGATAAGGTTTGCCGTTCCAAGGCGGGTGGCGATGACACTGGCGCTATCACCCGGCTCCACAATGAATTCCACCGGTGTTGCATCATTCTCCGCCGGACGACGTATTTCGCTAAGCAAGAGGTAGCCGGCGCACGCGACACTCAGCGCCAGCAATGCAACACCGAGAAAGATCGCGCGCACTGTTCTGGCGAACGAGGCTTCCTGAATAGTATCAGACATGGTTCACGATACTCTATCGTACTATGGTGTCGGCGTGGGAACAGGAGGCGGCGTTTCGACCGGCAGGCGCTCCGGCGCTTCAACGAGGGACGCACTCACCCATCCGCTCCCATCGACGCTGCGGATCTGTGACGATGCTGCCGCCGGTGAACCGAGCCGCACGCGGTACCATTCTCCGTCCGAAGTCACCCCCAGAAAAATAAGCGTATCACCCGTCTTCACACTACCGATGACATTATCCGGCAGACGCGCCGGCGTTGCACGCACATTTCCTGATGTCACAACAATACCGGTAAGCGGCGGCGCTTCGACAGATGTCGGCACCACAGGTGGCAACGTTGACGGTAAGGTCGGCGATTGTGGCAGCGTGACGATTGCCTGCGGCACGGCCGTGGGCACAGGCGGCGCAACAATAACCGGCGCTGGTTCGACTCGCTCAATCCGGCTGAGTTCATCGCGCAGTTCGGTCAGCACGCTCCAGGCAAAGATCAGCGCGACAAGCATCAACACACAGGCAATCGCGGTCTTGATCAGTTCGGCGACGCGCGCCAGCAGCGTGCGGCTCTGCATCTGATCCAGCACAATGCGCGCCGTATCGCCGACCGACTCGCCCCAACTGGTCTTGCTGCGATCGGTGCGGGCTACTCGGCGCAGCTCGAGCAACGCCCGCGCGTCACCCACGGTCGCAAGCGCACGCACCGCTCCCCAGCGCACATTGCTGTTCGGATGACGCAGCGCATCCACGAGCGGACCTGCGGCGCGACCATCACCGATCTGACTCAACGCTTCGGTTGCGCGATAGGCGATCAGCCACGGCTCGTGTGCGCGCACTGCCTCGATCAGCGCCGGTACTGCCGGTTCACCCAGCGTCACCAGGTCCTCGACTGCACGCGCATGGAGCGGATGGCCCGGATCGCCAAGCGCGCTGATGAGGATCATGATACGCTGCTGGAGTGCCGCACCTGCCACATTGGCGCTCACACGCCGGTCAGCTGTTGCCAGGGCGCGTGGCGTCTGCACCAGACTGCGCGCGCCTGTTTGCGCACCGTTTCTCGTCTCGTCGTCGGTTTCCGCCGATGGCGAGCCATTGACATCATTGGGTGTCTGGTTATTGTCGGATGGAGTTGTAGTCATCACTCAGTCTGTCGGAATGATGATCCAGCGTCAGGGACGCGCAGCCGTACAGCGAAACGCTCAATGATGGCATCGAGCAGCCTTTCCGCTGCAGCAGGTTTGGGCAGTCGCGGCAACCGTTCCACACCCTGCGCATCGATCAGGATCATCTGAATATCTTCAGCGCCAATACTGGCGACTGCTTCGTTTGCAACGATCATGTCCAGACCTTTGCGTTCGCGTTTCTCATGTGCATACGTCAGCAGATCGTGGGTTTCCGCTGCAAATCCGATCTTGACCAGATTGCGACGATGCGCGATACTTGCAAGAATATCAGGGTTGCGCACCAGACGAACCGTCAACTCTTCATCATCGCCCTTCTTGATTTTGTGTCCGGATGCAGTTGCCGGGCGAAAATCAGCGACGGCTGCGTTCATGATCAACAGATCGGCACTAACGATGGCAGACACGACTTCACGTTGCATATCGAGCGCCGTCTCGACACGTACCAGAGTAACGGCAGTCGGAGGCTGCGCTGTTGCCGGACCGCTGATCAGAGTGACGGAAGCGCCCCGATCGCGGGCGGCCGCAGCGATGGCATATCCCATTCTGCCCGACGCACGATTTCCGATAAAGCGGACCGGATCAATTGGTTCGTATGTGCCACCGGCGGTCACCACGACCCTGCATCCACGCAGAGGGCCGCAGGTGCGTCCGAGAAGTGCACGGATCTCGGCTTCGATGATCGCAGGTTCCGGCAGGCGTCCCCGCCCGATCGCCGGCTCGGCCATGCGACCATACGCCGGTTCGAGGATGGTGATGCCGCGTTGCCGCAACAGAGTGAGGTTCGCCTGAGTTGCCGGATGTTCGTACATCTGTGGATTCATCGCCGGAGCAATCAGGATCGGCGCCGTGGTCGCAAGCGCAGTTGTTGTAAGCAAATCGTCACATAACCCGGCAGCCAGGCGTGCAATAGTATTGGCAGTAGCCGGAGCGATAACCAGCAGGTCGGCATGTTGACCAAGCGCCACGTGCCCGACAACGCCATCCTCCGGCAGTGCCCACATATCATCGAGCACCGGTCTTCCAGTCAACGCCTGAAACGTTGCCGCGCCGACGAAGCGTTGCGCAGCAGCAGTCATGATAACATCAACAATCGCGCCATCGAGCGTTAGATTACGTGCTAATTCGGCGACCTTGTAGGCAGCAATGCTGCCGGTAACGCCGAGAATGATATGTTTGCCGCTAACAATGCTCATCTGCCATGCTCGCAGTCTGGCACTATGCTGTGTGTTGCAGACGCCTGCGCATTGTAGCATCAGCGACAGGCGGCGTCAATGAATGGGAGCAAGGGGGTATGGTCGGTTTTCTGGATGGCGAGGATCTCTCGCCCAACGCCATCGAGCGCACCCGGCAGGCAGCATCCGGCAGGTACATCGATCTCACGAGCAGCAATCCGACGGATCAGGGGCTTCTCTTTCCCGAAGACGTTTTGCGTGATGCATCCGCCGCCTACTGGTCAAACCGCCGGTACGACCCGGAACCGCGCGGTCTACAGGCAGCGCGGCAGGCAATCGTGCAGTACTATGCCGAACGGACGCCAGCACTGGCGCTAGACGCCGACCAAATTGTGGTAACGGCAAGCACCAGCGAAGCGTACAGCCTGCTCTTCGCGCTCTTGACCAATCCAGGGGATAATGTACTGGCGCCGGTGATCACCTATCCGTTATTTGAATATCTGGCAATGGTGCATCATATCGAACTGCGCCCGTATGCGCTGGATGAGCGACGTGGCTGGCGGATCGATCCGACCAGTTTGCGGCTTCAGGCGGATGAGCGTACCCGTGCAGTGCTCGTCGTGTCACCGCATAACCCGACGGGCGCGGTGCAGGCAACACGGCTTCCTGCACTCCGCGCCCTCAATCTGCCGATCATCTGTGATGAGGTCTTTGCGGCATTTCCATACCGCGCGGCGACTGTTCCTCCATTGGGCGCGCTCTATCCTGATCTGCCGGTCTTTCACCTGAACGGCATCTCCAAAATGTTTGCACTGCCCGATCTGAAACTTGGCTGGATTGCGTTGAACGATGCCGCCCACGACCGCTTTGGCGAGCGCCTCGAGGTATTGAACGACACCTTTCTCAGCGCCAATACCCTGACGCAGACCATGCTGCCATCCATTTTCGAGCGTGGGCGCGTGTTTACCGCTGCCATGCACGAACGTATCTGCGCATCGCTGGATATGGCGCTCACCAAGCTGGCCAGTTGTGATGTTGTGCGTGTGCATCCACCGGATGGCGGCTACTATCTGTTTTCCGAAATTATCGGCTGGAACGACGAAGAGGCGCTGACGCTCTATTTGCTGAAACATGGAGTGCTGGTGCATCCCGGCTATTTCTACGGCTATGAACAGGGGACGCATATCGTCATCTCTTGCCTGGTGGAACCAACGCAGTTGCGTGCAGGAATCGAGCGTTTGATCGCCGCGCTTTCTGGAGATACCCACAACACCTGATACTATGGCGGCGATTGCCGCTGCACAGAACCATTCAGAAGCAGTGACGGACGCAGCACACTGATAGGTGCAAGGCAAAACAGTCACCCGCCGGATGGCCGCGTTTCCGCCGACGCTGCCAGTTATCGGGCATCTGTCAAAGCTCTACCTACGCATCACTACGACAGCTGGTCGTCATGTGGCAAGGGAACGCGGCGCGCTGAAGCAGTCCACCGATTGGATAACGCGCAAACGCTTGACAGTATATGGTATGATAGTGAAGAATATGCCGCAACATTTGTTTCGAGCAGCCTCTTTTTGCGTCTGTACTGCGCATGACGACACTGGTTGCGATCAAAGGGGGAAAAGAAGGATTACGGCTGCACTTGGATGATACAGCCGTCTGGTCTGATGTGCTAGGTGCGTTGCGCAGCCAGCTCGACCAGGGGGCGCAGTTCTTCAACGGCGCGCGGGTTGTTGTCGATATCGGTGATCGTGCGCTCACCGGAGAGCAATTCGCAGAACTGATGGCGCTGATGCGTGAGCATCATCTGGAGGCAGCGGCGCTGGCATCGACGTCACGTGAGAGTCGGTCGGCGGCACGCGCCGCCGGCGTGGTAGCGCGTCC
The DNA here is from genome assembly GCA_034432635.1 of Roseiflexus sp. GTDB lineage: Bacteria > Chloroflexota > Chloroflexia > Chloroflexales > Roseiflexaceae > Roseiflexus. The sequence goes on along the minus strand of DAOUBK010000080.1, from coordinate 51,785 downwards.
GGTAGCGCGAAGTGTTGCTGCACCCGACGAACCCGGCGAAGCATTGTTCGTCGCACGCACCATTCGTTCAGGTCAGGTTGTTCGTCACCAGGGGCACATCACCATCGTCGGCGATGTGAACGCCGGGGCCGAGGTGATTGCAGGCGGCAATGTTGTCGTCTGGGGGCGATTGCGCGGCACTGTGCATGCCGGGGCGCTTGGTGATCGCATGGCGCTGATCTGTGCAATTGAACTACGCCCGACGCAGTTGCGCATAGCAGATCTCATTGCACGTGCTCCGGATGGCGCAGCCAGTGGACGCGCGGAAGTGGCGTACATCGATGGCGATCAGATTGCGGTAGAGTCGTGGGAACGATACCGAAGGTAGAATAGCGACGACCCGTGACACCAGGGGTCGGGGCCATTCACTCTTCAGGGAGAGAAGGAACATGTCGCGGGTCATTACGATTACTTCCGGCAAAGGCGGCGTCGGGAAAACAACGTCGACCGCAAACCTGGGCACTGCGCTGGCAATGCAGGGCTTGAAGGTGGCCGTTGTCGATGCCGACATTGGCTTGCGCAACCTGGATGTCGTCATGGGTCTGGAGAACCGGATCGTCTATGACCTGGTCGATGTGGTGGAGGGTCGCTGTCGTTTGCGGCAGGCGCTGATCAAAGATAAGCATTTCCCCGATCTCTGTCTGCTCCCGGCAGCGCAAACACGCGATAAAGATGCGGTCACCGCCGACGATATGATTGCTCTGACCAATCAGTTGCGCGCCGAGTTCGATTATGTGTTGATCGATAGTCCGGCAGGCATCGAAGCCGGTTTTCGCAATGCGATCGCCGGCGCCGATGAGGTGCTGATCGTGACGACGCCGGAAGTCGCTGCGGTGCGCGATGCAGACCGGATCATCGGCCTGGTCGAGGCGTTCGAGAAAGGGCATCCGCGTCTGATCATCAATCGCCTGAAACCGCGTATGGTCAGTCGCGGCGAGATGATGAGCATCGATGACGTGCTGCAAATCCTGGCGATCGACCTAATCGGCGTGGTGCCTGACGATGAACAGATCGTGACGAGTACCAACCGGGGCGAAGTGGCTGTGCTGGACCGTAGTTCTCGCGCTGGGCGGGCGTTCAGCGAGATTGCACGACGCCTTGCCGGTGAAGACGTGCCGATAACCGTGTTTGATGATAGTCCGGGCATTCTGAACAGGATTTTTGGTGCATTTGGCATTCGCGCCAGAGGAAGCGAGCGGTAGAACGTGCAGGTCGCGCGGGTCGTGTCCGACACCCTGCGCCTGCTGAGAGTGGACGGAGAGCGCTATGGGTTTTCTGGATACCCTGTTTGGCAAACGTGAGCGCAGTTCTGATATTGCGCGTGATCGTCTGTTGACAGTGCTGGTTCACGACCGGGTCAAACTGACGCCGGATATGATGGAACAGCTCAAAGCCGATCTGTCGGCGGTCATTTCCCGATACGTGCCTTCGGTGGACGCGGGCGCTATCGAGGTGACTCTGCTGCGCGGTGAATCCGCCGATCACCTCAAGGCGGACATTCCACTGCGACGGACGACGCAGAAATTCTGAACGATCACTTAATGTGCATGGCAGTACTTCAAGGATGTCTGCGTTGTCCGTTCTTGCCCCAAAGGATTATGTGCACGATACCCCTCTCACCTTGCCGAATGCGCTCCGTGCTGCTGAACCCTCTTCCAGCGCGGTTGTGCTCACGGTGCTGAATGTGCCTCCGTATCGATGAACCACCAGGGCGCCAGCATTCGCCGTTCGGCTCTTAACACGCAAAGTTCAACCCTCGACATTCAAAACACTCCCATCCGTGCGGTACAATAGGTGCACAGAATATCTCCGCATTTTTACGCATCGGAGGTACCCATGAGCATAGAAGCCCGTCCAATCCGTTTTTCGCCCACGATCAAACTGATCACGGTTGCGCTGCTGAGCGCCCTCTTCTTCTGGTTGATCCGCGGGTTGGGGAATGTGTTAATCCCATTCGTCACCGCAGCAATTACGGTGTACCTGTTTAATCCCGTGATTACCTGGTTGAACCGTCGCACACGCATTGGACGGGCGATCTGGATTGGTGTGCTCTACATCGTTATCGGTATCATCATCTACGGTCTCTGGCGCACACTCGGACCGGCGATCGAACGGGAGTATAGCGATTTACAGGCGCAAGTCCCGCATACGCTCAATCTCATTCAGCAAGAACTCCTGCTGCTCAAGAACGTATCGATTGCCGGTATAGATATCGATGTCGCACCGATCAATGAGGCGCTCCGCGAGGCGCTCGCCGATTTCGGTCGACGGCTGCCGGAGCACGTACCGCATTTGGTGGCAATTGCGTTCGAGACGCTGTTGTTGTTCGTTACCTATCTGATCGTCACATTCTATCTGTTGCTGGAAGCGCCACGTATCGTGGAATGGACATATGGGCTTGTTCCTGCGCCATACCGCGCTGAAATCCGCGCATTGGGCGCTCAGATCGACCGCATTCTGGCGGGGTATGTGCGTGGAACGCTGCTGCTGATCCCGATTATGGCGACACTGGCCACGATTGCGCTGATGCTATTGGGAGTACGTTACGCGCTGGTGCTGGGGATTGTCACCGGCATTCTGGAAACCATCCCGCTGATCGGTCCGTGGTCGGCAGCCGGAATCGCGATCGGCGTAGCGTTGTTTCAGGCGCCGGCGCCGTGGGGCTGGCCCGCCTGGCTGATAGCTGGCGCGGTCGGGTTGACCTACTTTGTTTTGCGTATGTTCGAGGACAACTTCATCATTCCGCATGTCGTCGGACCCGCGGTGCATCTGCATCCGATGCTGGTCATCTTTGCCATTCTGGCAGGCGGCGCGCTTGGCGGACCGTTCGGGTTGTTCATTTCGATCCCGGTTGCCGCCATTGCGCGCCTGTTACTACGCTATCTGTACTACAAATTAGTCGATGCACCCGACCCATCGATCCATGCGTCTGCATCGCATCACCAACCGGCATTGGTGCAGGAAGGCGCGTTGGTCGATTAGTCTCTGGCGCCTCCGGATGGGCTGATGACTCGAACGGTCGATCAGGCCGATCAGGCTGCTACTCCGGCAAACTGATCGAGATGGTATGGAATCCGGCATCAACGTAGATGATCTCGCCGGTGACCGCCGATGACCAATCACTACACAGCCAGACCGCTGCGTTTCCGACATCTTCGATGGTCACATTGCGGCGAAGCGGTGCGACCTCGGCAAACTGTTTGTGTAACGTGCGGAATCCGGCAATACCACTGGCAGCCAGGGTACGAATCGGACCAGCACTGATCGCGTTGACCCGGATGCCGCGTGGGCCGAGATCGTTCGCCAGATAGCGCACACTTGCCTCTAACGCTGCCTTGGCGACCCCCATGACATTGTAGTTTTGCGCCACCTGCTGCGAACCATGGTAGGTCAGGGTCACGATCGATGCGCCGGGAGCGAGCAGGTCTTGTGCGGCTTTGACCACGCCTGTCAGTGAGTAGGCGCTTACATCCAGCGCCAGGCGAAAACCCTCGCGGGTGGTTTTCAGGTACGGTCCGTTGAGCTCATCACGCAATGCGAACGCAATGGCATGGATGATAATGTCGAGCGAACCGTACACATCACGCACGCGCGCCATCAGTGCATCGATGTCTTCATCGCGCTGTACATCGCACGGTTCGATCAGGCGTGCACCGAGGCTTTCGGCGAGCGGTCGTACGCGCCGCTCAAGCGCCTCGCCGACGTAGGTGAAACCGAGATCGGCGCCCTGCGCATGGAGCGCCTTTGCAATTCCCCAGGCAATCGAGTGGTCGTTGGCGACACCCATCACCAGGCCCTTTTTGCCCTGAAGCAGGCCCATCGTTTCCTCCTCAAGAATGAGAGCAATCGCATTGTATGCGGGTATGATACTATGAGTCGCAGGTTACGCGTTGTGCGTTGCACGTTGAACGTTGAACGTTGGGCGTTGAGCATTGTAGGTTGGGCGTTGGGCGTTGAGCATTGTAGGTTGGGCGTTGAACGTGGAACGTGGAACGTTGCAGATTGGCATAAGGCGTTGAGCGTTGAACGTGGAACGTGGAACGTTGCAGATTGGCATAGGGCGTTGGGCGTTACGCGTTGAACGTTTCTGATTCCTGGTTCTCAGTTCTCGGTTCTCAGTTCAGAGGAGTCTATGTCATCACTCTTTCTGCGCGCGCTCTTGCTGGCGCTGATCATCTACGAGTTTCTTTCCGATCTGCGTGGGTGGCGCGGCTTAAGCTGGGGACACCCGGCACTGCGTCCTGTACTTGCCATCGCTGCACTGGCGCTCCACCCACGCCATACATCGTGGCGGCAACGATTGCCAGCACTGGCGCTGGCGGCATTCCCGGCATTCATCGTTCAGGCGCTCATCGCCGGGGTACGGCGGCAGGCACTTGACCCGCTGGCGACGCTCCAACCTGGCGTACACCACGACCGCACGGTTGCGCGCGTGCACGTCCCCATGCCAGAAGCATTCATGCCGGCGCTGTACGTTGTACCGCGCTCCGGCGCGCAGGCGGCGGTGGCGGTATTGCACGGCTCCGGGTGTGACAAAACCTATTTCGCATGGAGGTTGACCAATGCTCTGCTGCAACAGGGCATGGCAGTACTGCTGGTCGATCTCGACGGGCATGGCGAAAATCCACGGTTGCAGCGCTACCCGCAGATGCTGGAGTGCGCAACTGAGGCAACGCGCTGGCTGCGTGCCCGTTATGCGCGTGTCGGCATGCTGGGTATCAGTCTTGGCGGCTGTCTCGCTGCGCGCGCTGCAGCGGACGGGATGAACATCGATGCACTGGCGATCATGGAAGCGCCGCCGCTTCTCACCTTCGACAATCACGATCGTCTGGCGGAGGCGCATACCCTCGCTCAACCATATGTCATCGATCTGCTCGGCGAGGCATCGATTCTGCGTCTGGGACGCGCCGTTTACCGGCTGGCACGCGCACAGCGCAAACCGAGCATCCGCGCGGCGATCAGCACCTGGGACCTAATTGCAGCGTGTGATCTCTGTGGAAGCCTGGCGCGACTAACAACGCCGCTGCTGCTGGTGTATGGTGAACGTGATTCGATTGTCAAGCCGGTACAGGCCGAGGAAGTGTGGCGTGCTGCACCACCTGGCGCCACCATGCTCCTTGTACCGGATGCAAGCCATCTGACCCTGATCCTGCACCCAGAGGCGTTGCAGCGCATGGCGGCATGGATGGCGAACCGTCTGAATGCAGCGTAACATCACGTCGTCTTCGACGCCGCGACTTTCTTCGATTCGAGGATGGCGTCGATGAACCCGTATTCACGCGCCTCTCCAGCCGTCATAAAGCGGTCACGGCTGAAATCACGGGTAATCTCCTCGACCGTTTTTCCGGTATCTCTGGCAAGCAGCCTGTTCCCCAACTCCTGGATGCGCAGCAACTCTTTGACGATGCGTTCCATATCGGGTGCGTACCCCTCGGCGCCACCGCCCGCCGGGTGGAAGTGGATCGTCGCGTGTGGCAGGGCGTAACGTTTGCCGCGTGCACCACCAGCCAGCAGAATCGTCGCCATACTGCCAGCCCGGCCAACACACACGGTACACACATCGGGGGAAATAAGTTTCATCGTATCATAGATGGCGAGACCATCGCGCACACTGCCGCCGGGGCTGTTGATGTAGAACCAGATATCGCGATCCGGGTCGGTATGTTGCAGGTAGAGCAATTGCGCGACGATCAACGACGCAACTTCATCGTCGATCGGCGTACCGAGCATAATGATGCGCTCCTGCAACAGACGCGAGAAAAGATCCCACGAGCGCTCGCCGCGCGGGGTGCGCTCGACAATTGTTGGCACCGGTACGTATGGCACAGTCAACTCCTGCGTGGTACATTGATTCTGTGTTAAGTATACCATGAGCGTTGAGGGTTGGAACGTCGAACGTTGAACGTTGAGACGTTGGAACGTTGAACGTTGGAACGTTGAACCGTTGGACTCCGAACACGGAGCACCAGTTATGAGTGCAAACGAACCACGCCCCGCATGCCGGATCGGGGTTACAGCAGAAGACCTGGCGCGTGAAGCGGATCGCGCGGTCCTGTACGGCGCTATCCTGGCAGCGCAACGACCAGAGGTGCGGATCAAGCCACACCTGGCAGACGCGGTTGCCGACCTATTGCCCGCCGTGCGCGCTTACCTCGAAGGTGAGGAGAATGGACTCGCGGCATATGCGCTGGAGTATGCGCGCGCATGCGGCGCGGAGGCGTTTCTGCGTTCAAAACGGAAAGCATAACCACGTCAAAACAGGCGCTGTGCCCGTGCAGATAAGGGAGAACCCTATGCACAGCACGCCGGTTTTCGTTCTCCATCTGTGCTGTTTGCTCCAGAACGCAGGTGTCCTGTGTTCACTCCCGTCACGCGATCCCATTGCCGCACGCGGGGGCGACGTCTACGCATCCAGGTTGTGCCTTCCTCATACGACCGCAGCGCCGCGCTGATCATGCGAGCGAGCGAGACGTCTGCGCACCCAGGCTACGCAGCGACGTGCACCATTCCGGTACGCCGGGAACTTCTTACGAACGACCGTTTATTGTCCCGGCAGGCACGCCTGCCGGTCAATCAGGGAGCATAACGCACGCTTTTGGAACAACCAGATATCCAGAAGGATCGAACAGTGCGGGAATAATAATAAAGAGGCAGCCACAGGACACACCTCTGGCCACCTCTTCATTAACACATATTTGTGAAATTTCTAGAAGCACGCTATACAAACTCCTGCATTGCCCGCTCAAAACGTTCGCGTGACGGGCGCAACTCCTCTTCCGGCAGATACGCGAGCGGCGTACTGGTCAGGTGCATCACCTCGTGCAACGTCTGGCGCTGCGTGTTGATGTACAGCAATCCGGTGATGAATTCGTGATTCTGGCGAGCCTTTTCCAGCAACTCGATCGCCTGCCATTTGTTCGTCGGATCGTAATCGCGCCCTAGTTTGCGCAGTTTGATCATTGGTCCATCGTGCAATTGAACGTAGCGCTCATCCCCCTCATCGTAATCGATATGCACCTCATCGAAACGCGGGATAAACTGAATGTCCTGCAAGCGCTCCTCGTGCGCTTTGCCATAGTCGTAACTCTTGGTCGAGTCGTGGTGATTATTGAACGTGACACATGGGCTGATGATGTCGATCACTGCCGTGCCGTGGAACGACATCGCCGCCTTCAGCAGTTCGCGCACCTGTTTCGCATCGCCAGCGAAGGATCGCGCCACAAAGCCGCAGTCTGCCGCGAGCGCTTCGATGCAGATGTCGATCGGCGGTAGAACATTCGTCCCGGCGTATTTGAGCGTCTGCCCGACATCGGCGGTTGCTGAGAACTGACCCTTCGTCAGACCGTAGACGCCGTTGTTTTCGACAATATACACCACCGGGACGTTGCGGCGCACCATATGCTTGAATTGACCCAACCCGATGCTACCGGTGTCTCCATCGCCGCTGATCCCGATTGCCAGCAGAGTGCGATTCGCCAGCACTGCGCCGGTCGTCACCGAAGGCATGCGTCCGTGCAGCGTGTTGAAGCCGAATGAACGGCTCATGAAGTATGCCGGCGTTTTGGATGAGCAGCCAATACCGCTCATTTTGATGACCTGATGCGGCGCCAGCGACAACTCGAACGCTGCTGCGATAATCTGGCTGGTGATCGAGTTGTGACCACACCCCTGGCAGAGAGTGGTTTCCCCACCTCGATAATCCTGACTCGTCAGACCGATTCTATTGACATTTGGCTTGCCGTTGGTTTTCGTTTCGACTGTCATACCATACCTCTCTATACACTTGGAATCTGCGTCCGCCTGCAACGATGCGTGGCAGAGCAGAAAGTTACTCTCTCTCGGTCTGTTCGGCGTGCGTGATCGAATCGACCACAAACTGCGCCGTCATCGGCAGACCGTTGCAGATCCGCACCGACCGGACGCGCGCAGCGTATTCCGGCACGTGCAGTTGCACCAGTTGTGCCATCTGACCATCCTGGTTCAACTCGACAACGTAGACCCGCTCATACCGCGCCAGGAAGTCGGTGAGCGTCGACTCCAGCGGCAATGCACGAATGCGCAGATAACTTGTCCGTATCCCGCGCGCGCGTAGCATATCACCCGCTTCACGCACTGCCGGATCGGTCGAACCATAGGCGATGATGCCGATATCGGCATCTTGCGCTTCCAGGACGATAGGTTTCGGCACGAGCGTGCGCGCCGTGTTATGCTTGCGCGTCAGGCGATCCAGATTTCGCTGCCAGTCGGTCGGGCGCTCGCTGTAGATCGCATACTCATTATGTCCGGTGCCACGCGCCAGGTACGCCGCGCGTGGATTCGGGTTGCCGGGAAGCGTACGGTACGGAATACCATCGCCGTCAAGGTCCTTGTAGCGCCCCCAGTCTTTGAATTGCTCCAGCTCATCCGCGGTCAGCACTTTGCCGCGGTCGAACGGCTTATCAGGATAGGTGAACGGCTCGGACATCCAGTTGTTCATGCCGAGGTCGAGGTCGCTCAGCACCAGAACCGGCGTTTGCAGACGTTCAGCCAGATCGAATGCAAGGGATCCGAACTCGAAGCATTCGGTCATTGTGCCGGGGAACAGGACAACATGGTGGGTATCGCCGTGCCCCATGTAGTAGGCGGAGAGCACATCCCCCTGCGACGTGCGTGTCGGCAGACCGGTGCTCGGTCCCATGCGCTGCACATCCCAGATGACGCAGGGAACCTCGGCAAAGTATGCCAGACTGACAAACTCGTTCATCAGCGAAAGACCGGGACCGGAGGTGGCAGTCATCGCGCGGGCGCCAGCCCATCCCGCGCCGACGATGATGCCGGCTGCCGCAATCTCGTCCTCGGTCTGAACAATCGCGTAGGTGGTTGTCCCGGTTGCGGGATCGGCGCGCAGGATCGGCGCCAGTTCCGTCATGGCATCGACCAGACTGGTCGATGGGGTAATCGGATACCAGGCGCACACGGTCATGCCACCCATCAGTGCGCCAAAGGCAGCGGCAGTATTCCCATCGACCAGGATCAACCCCTGGGTTTTGTTTATCGGCTCCACGCGGAACCGATCGACCTTCGGCAGGTTAGCGCGCACCCATTCAGCCGCTGCAACCACGACGCCGTAGTTCAGGGCGACCGGCTTGGGCTTACCCTTGAAGTGTCGTTCCAGCGCCGTTTTGATTTCGTTCATGTCGATGCCGAGCAGTTCCGCCACAGCGCCAACATAGACCATATTGGCAATATAATCGCGCAGTTTCGCGTCTGCTCCCGATTGCCTGACCAGTTCACGCACCGGCAGCGGATAAAAAAAGACATCCGGGCGCGGATTGGTGAACTTCATATCATTTGGATGGATGCAGACGCCGCCGGGCACGAGCGATGCTAGGTCTTCATCGGCAGTGCGCGGATTGAACGCAATCAAAATCTCGGTTGAGTCGCGGCGTGCCGTGTACCCATCCTTGCTCACTCGAATGGTGAACCAGGTGGGCAACCCCTGAATGTTTGACGGGAACAGATTTTTGCCGCTGACCGGAACGCCCATCTTGAAGATGGCGCGCATGAGCACGTTGTTTGCCGTTTGACTGCCAGAACCGTTGACAGTTGCGGCGACGATCGAAAAATCGTTGACTATTGGTTCGGATTCTGGATAATCGAGCGGACGGGGCTGGGATTCAGTTTCGATAACATGTGTCATAGGTGCTCTCCAGACGTGTAGGGTAGGTATATCGCCTCGTACAGACATACAAGGGTGATAAAGGCCGCCACCAAATCGACAGTCCTTCATCACCCTCTTACGCGCGGGCCGTCATGGCCATCTGTGTTATTGCGTTTCATGCGTTATGCGACCATTCCAGCAACGCGGAGAACCACGCTCGTTATTCTTTGTTCGATAACAACGACATTATACCCTTTTTTTGTTGCATGGTGCACAAAGAACGTAGGTTGACTCACGGCACCGCCGGAAACTGCGCAGCGCCGTTGATCACTCCGCCTTCGATCAGTGGAATACCGGTGTCGGTCAGCACATGACCGTACATGTCGGTGACGCGAAAGGTGTAGGGTCCCGGACCCATGCCGCTGCTCGCCACAAAGTAGTTATACATTGTGCGCGGCACAGTCTGCCATTGACCATCGGAACGCAGATACTCGAACCGGGCGACCGGATTGCGGTGATTGCGGATCTGCACCGCCGTCCACCATTGACTGCTGCCCTCTTTGAAACGATAGGCAATTGGTCCGGTCAACTCCGGACTCACGATACGCCAGCGAATCGGCACGCGCCCGGCAGAGAGATCGGCGATACGGGCAAACGCCTGGGGACTCATATCCACGTCACCCCGTGCGCATTCAGGGCACCGATCGACAATGCGCACCATGACACGCCCTTTCGGTCCAACGATTTCGATAAACGCGCCGCAGAGCGCCGCAGTATCGTAGTCGGCATGGTTCATCGCCGCAACCAGCAGGTCGTCTGGTGATGGATCGAAGGAGCAGTTCCCTGTACCATCAGCGTTGTAGTATGTTCCTTCACCGGTGCGGTCGATCACGTCACGGCTTACCAGCGGTAGGTAGACGACCGACGTATGGCTCTGCGCCCCGACGACCGGTACGATACCGGCGATCAGCAGCCATATACTGGCAAACACAAGGATGCGAGGGGACACGTTGTCTCCTCCGGTTGTCGGGAAGATGGTACGTATCGTGACACTACGGTGGCTATGCAACCACCTGATGGACGGGAGTGTGCGCAATGCCGTACATCTCACCATATTTGCGCCACAGGTAAGCCAGGTACGGTTGCACATCGAGCGATCGACCGGTTGCGCGGCGCAGGATATCATCGGCATCGAGCGCGCGCCCGTGGCGGTAGACATGTTCGCGCATCCACGCGCGCAGCGTGCTGAACTCACCACGCCCGATCTGCTGCGGGATGTCGGGATGGTCACGCAATGCCGCCTCGAACAATTGTGCACTCATGATATTCCCCAGCGTATACCCCTGGAATGCTCCGCCGATCAGACCGCCATACCAGTGGACATCCTGCAACACCCCATCACGGTAATCCGGCGGCGTCACGCCCAGATCGCTGCGGTAGCGTTCGTGCCAGGCTTCGGGCAGGTCGCGCACGGCGAGCGTCCCTTCCAGCAGCGCCAGTTCGAGGTCGAAGCGCAGAATGACGTGCAGGTTGTAGGTGACTTCGTCGGCTTCGGTACGAATGAGCGACCGCTGCACTTTATTGATGGCGCGGTAGAATGTTTCGAGCGACACATGATCCAGCTGGTCGGGGAACATTGCCTGGAGGCGCGGGTAGAAGTGCTCCCAGAACGGTCGACTGCGCCCGACGATATTTTCCCACAGGCGCGACTGACTTTCGTGCATACCGGCAGAGGTCCCGGAAGCGAGGGGCGTTCCCTCGAACTCGAGCGCGATCCCCTGCTCGTACATCGCGTGCCCTGCTTCGTGAATGGTGCTGAACAGCGCCGATCCGAGGTCGTACTCATCAAAGCGGGTCGTGATCCGCACATCATTCAGCGAGAACTTGATCATGAATGGATGCAGCGTCTTATCCTGGCGTCCGCGCATAAAGTCGTACCCCAGGGCGGTAATCACCTCGATGCCAAATGCCAGTTGTTGCGCTTCGGGAAAGAACTGGCGCAGGCACGAGTCATCGACCGGCGGTTGAGCGGTCACCTGTTCGACTAGCGGCAGCAACCCCTGACGGAGTTCGGCAAAGACCTGCTTGATCGTTGCAGCACGCATACCGTAATCCGCCATATCGATCAGCGGATCGGCGATATGGTCGTAGCTCGGAAAGAATGCCGCAAGGCGCCGACTGAGATCGAGCGTGCGCTCCAGGTACGGCAGCACTGCCGCAACATCGTTCTCCGGCCGGGCGCGCGACCAGACATCGTAACTGGCAGCTGTGTGCTGGTACAGTTCAGCCATGAATGTCGCCGGGATGCGCGTTGCTCGCTCATAGTCGCGCCGCGCAACCCGAATGAGTGCAGCATCGGGCGAATCGGGCGGGAGCGACTCCTCATAGGCACGCAATCCATCGAGCAAACGCCCAATTGCTGGATCGATCTGCTTCTCGTGGATGATCCGTCCAAGGGTTGCCAGTTGACGTCCCCGCGCTGCCGCGCCGCCGGGTGGCATATAGGTCGTCTGATCCCAGTTCAGCAGCGCAGCCGTCATTTCCAGATCGTAGATCTCGGCAAGTCGCGCTTTCAGCTCGGTCAGTTGAGGTGGCAGATTCATCTGGTCGCTCCTGTATCCGTTGAATGTTGAACGTTGAACGCTGGAACGTTTGACAATCTCACAATTTTTCAGCAACCGTCTTTGCTTGCAGGAAGAGAAGCAAGTAATCCCGCCCCCCCGCCTTCGAGTCGGTACCGGACATATTGAAACCGCCAAACGGATGGGCGCCGACCATCGCTCCGGTAATCTTGCGATTGAAGTACAGGTTGCCGACGTGGAACTCATCGCGGGCACGTTCCAATCGTTCACGCGAACGGGAATAGACGCCGCCGGTGAGACCGTACTCGGTGTTGTTCGCAATCGCCAGCGCCTCATCGAAGTCGCGCGCTTTGATGAACGCCAGTACCGGACCAAAAATCTCTTCCTGGGCAATACGCGCGTTGGGGTCAACGTCGGCAATAATCGTCGGCGGCACGAAATAACCATCGTCAGGCGCTTCACTGCTGAACGCCAGGCGCCCGCCTTCGCGCAGCCCTTCCTCGATATACCAGCGAATCTTCTCCTGTGAACGCCTGTCGATCACCGCACCCATGAACATCCCGCGCTGCGCCGGATCGCCAACTGTCAACCCGCCGGTCAACTCGATCACCCGGTCGAGCAACTCATTGTAGACCGGCTCAACAGCAACGACCCGCGAACACGCCGAGCATTTCTGCCCCTGGAAACCGAATGCAGAGACGACGATCCCCGAAGCAGCCGCCTCCAGATCGGCAGTTTCGTCCACAATGATCGTATCTTTGCCCCCCATCTCAAGGATGGTGCGCTTGAGCCACTTCTGACCGGGATGCACCTTTGCAGCACGCTCGAAGATACGCAGACCAACCTCCTTCGAACCGGTGAAGCCGATGAAGCGCGTCAGGGGATGATCGACCAGGGTATCACCGACGCTGCTACCGGGACCAGGGAGATAATTGACCACGCCGGCAGGCAGACCGCATTCCTCCAGGATTTCCATGAACTTTGCCGCGATGATCGGCGATGTCGAGGCGGGTTTGAGCACAATCGTATTGCCGGCAACCACCGGCGCCGCCACCAGACCGACCATAATCGCCAGCGGAAAGTTCCAGGGCGGGATGGCAACCCCGGCGCCGAGCGGAATGTAGGTCAACCGGTCGTCCTCACCGGGGATGGGGTAGAGCGGTTGCGGTTCGCTCAGGCGCAGCATTTCGCGGGCATAGAACTCGCAAAAGTCGATCGCCTCGGCGACATCCGCGTCCGCCTCTGCCCAACTCTTGCTGACCTCATACACAATCCAGGCATTCAACTCAAAACGGCGTGCACGCATGGCAGCTGCAGCCTTTAACAACAGTTCGACGCGCTGCTCGACCGGCGTGCGACGCCATTCGGCAAAGCGACGATGCGCCGTCTCGATGGCACGCTGCGCCAGATGAACATCTGCGCTCGCCGCATACCCGACCACCTCAGCAGGTCGCGCCGGGTTGACCGACGCAATCGTTGCGTCAGTGGCAATCCGTTCACCATCGATGATCAGCGTATAGGTACAACCAAACTGCGCCCGGACATGCGCCAGCGCCTGCTCCATAGCGGCGATATGGGCGGGATCATTGAAGTTGGTGAACGGTTCATTGCGGAATGGGGGGAGGTCCATCGTCTTCCTCCTGTCGTTCGCTCTCCTGCAAGGCATTATACACGACTCACGCCGGACGCACTCGGCGGAAGACCATCACCGACACCCGGTGCAGGAGAGCTGAGATGTTGTCGCAACCTGCTCGTTCCTGATCGCGTAGGATCAGTTGTGGTACAACGGATGAAATGAAGCACAGGAGCACCACATGGCGCGTCTGTCTCGCAAAACACTGCTCATCACTGCGCTCGGCGCGCTGGCGTTGCTGGGCGCACTGGGATTGGGAGGCACCCTGCTGCGCCCGGCGGAGGAAGAGGGCTGGGAGTTTCTTGGACCGGGCGATGGCAAGGTCACCTCGCTGGTGTTCGACCCGACGACGCCGACCACGCTGTACGCAGCAACCCTGTCTGGCGACGTGTACAGGAGTACGGATGGCGGCGCTACCTGGCAGTATCTGCGCGGGTCACGAGCAGTGCGGGGAGACTCGCTCACCGTCGCCCCGACGACGCCGACCACGCTGTACGTTTATGGCGGAAGAGATGTGTACAAAAGCACGGATAGCGGCGAAACCTGGCGCGCGGCCAGCAGGGGGTTGAAGTTGGGGGAGTATGGTTTTGTGTTTGCGCTGTCCATCGACCCGACGAACCCTCAGGTGATCATCGCTGGCGGCGACGCTGGCATCTACAAGAGCACCGACGGCGGGGACACCTGGACTCGGACCTGGACTGTGACAGGGTTGTTGAATAAGGTATGGGATGTGCACATCGATCCCCGCAACTCCCAGGTGATTGTCGCCAGCACCGACGAAGGCGTGATTAGAAGCACCGAAGGCAGGGCAACCTGGCGCGCCGCCGGACTGACCGGTCGGACAGTATCGGCGCTAGCCGTCGATCCGACTACACCGACAACGCTGTATGCAGGTGTCGAGGCAGGGGGCGTCCATCGCAGCGATGATGGCGTGGCGACGTGGCGTGCCGTCGGGTTGTCCGGTCGGTCGGTACTGGCACTGGCGATCCACCCCCGCGACCCGGCAACCCTGTATGCCGGAGCGAGTGGTCCGAACAGAGACGATCACGTGCTCTTTCGCAGCGCCGACGGCGGCGCCACCTGGAGCGAGAGCGTCAGGACGCGGGATGCCATATGTGACGTGGTCATCGATCCGAGCGCGCCAGCGACAGTGTACGTCACGGACTGGGTGCAGATTATCAGAAGTACCGATGGCGGCGCGACCTGGGAGAGTGGTGATGATACACGGGTAGTAACAGCACTGGCTCTCGACCCGGCGCAACCGCCGACGATCTATGTCGGGACGTCAATTGACGGCGTGTATCGGCAGCCGATCGAGAAGGTGCGCTGGGAGCCGTATCTCCGTCCGTAACGCACGCGAGGTTGTTGCGCACTGGATGGCACGCAGCAAACCGGCGCGGACAATGCCGCCGTTATAGACCTCGTTGCCGCCCAAGATCAGGGTAGCGGTCTGAGCAGCGTTGCCTGCTGCTACCTGTAACCGATTATCCTGCAAGCCGGTTTGGATGCCGTGCCGACCGTTCACCGCTGGCACTACGCTCTCCCTGGCACGATTTTCGCTCTGATCGCGCGCGTCAGGCGGCGTACCGCACGTGCAAGGCGGTGCAATGAAGATCGCATCGCCTCCACGCTGATTCGGTGCAATCGGTTGTTATCATGATCTGCGTACCGCTTCCTCCTTGACAGCATCACGAGATCGGATATAATAGTTTAAAAATTATAAAATCTCCGCGTCTTCCTTCGATGATTCGCCAATGCACTGTTCGGGGTCTTTGAAATGTCGTCTCTACGCGCAAACAGGGGTAGTCCGCCAACTGTCACGCAGTACGTACTCGAAACAGTACGCGCCGACATTCTGAGCGGGCGTTATCCTATGAACTCACGGCTCGACCAGCAGGCAATTGCCGCCGAACTCGGCGTCAGCATCATCCCGGTGCGCGAATGCATGCGACAACTCGAAGCCGAAGGACTGGTGCAGATTTCGCCCCGACGCGGCGCATTCGTCGTCGAGTTGTCAATCGACGAGTTCCGTGAAATCTACAGCATCCGCGAAGTACTCGAAGAACTGGCAATTCAGAAGGCGTTACCGTACATGACCCCGGCGCACCTTGAACACGTCAGCCGGATCAACGCGCGTTTCATTCAGGCGATCCAGGACGGGGCATGTGCAACCGCACTGGAGATCAACCAGGAGTTCCACCTCGCGTTGTACGAACCGGCGCAGCAACCGTTGCTGCTCGACATGATTTCGAGCCTGTCGACCCGCTCGATGCGCTACCGCCAGATTTATGTCAATCTCCCTAACCGGGCGCAGCAGGCGATCGTCGATCACGAGACCATCCTCGCCGCCTGCCGCAACCGGGATGTGGTTGCGGCATGTCAGGCAGTGCGCAGCCATCTCCGTCGCACCCTGGAAGGGGTACTCGCCACCCTCAAAGTATCATCCGAATCTGAACACCAACCTGCAGACCATTTATAAGATAGAGTTTCAACAGGAGGTCAACGTATGACACATCACATGTTCCGCCGACAGATGCTCTGGTCTATGCTGGGTGCATGGATTTTCGCGCTCGCAGTGAGCGCATGTGGTCAGGCGCCAGCCGCACCGGCGCCGACGACTGCACCGGCTGCACCTGCTGCGCCACAGGGCGCGCCGATCAAGATCGGTTGCTCTCTGCCGTTGACCGGCGCCTTCGCCGACACCGGCGTCTGGGTACAGCGCGGGTACGAACAGTGGGCCGAGGATGTCAATGCGGCGGGTGGGTTGCTCGGTCGCCCAATCGAACTGAAGATCTACGATGACGAGAGCAAAACCGAGAATGCTGTCAATCTCCTCAACCGTGTTATCTCGGTCGATCAGGTCGATCTGTTGTGCGGCGGGTATCCTGGCACTGCTGCCGCTGCGCAGATGGCGGTCGCCGAAAAGAACCAGAAAGTCTATGTCTCGATGGGCGGACACATGGCGTCCTTCTCACAAGGGTTTACCTATGTCTTTGGCGCGCCGCCACTGATGGGGCAGTGGTGGTACGAAGGACTGTACGGATGGCTTGCCTCGCTTCCCGAGACAGAACGACCGAAGAAGGCGGCAATCTTTACTATCAATAATCCGGTCGGTACTGCTATTCTGGAACCGATGCCGGAAAAACTGAGCGCCCTGGGCATCGAGATTGTCGTGAATGAGCGCTATGACGTGCCGCTAACCGATGCGGCGCCGCTGGTGACGAAAGCGAAAGGGGCAGAGGCGGACATCTTCTTTGCCAACGGCTTCTTCACGGACGGCGTGCAGATCGTGAAAGCAATGCGCGCGCTCGACTACAATCCCAAACTGATCGCTCAGGGGGTTGGATCGATTATTCCTGCCTGGGTGCAGGAGTTGGGTGCCGACGGATATTATGTCTTCTCCGGCACTGCCGTGCATCCATCGTTGCCCTTCGAAGGGATTTCGCGGCTGAATGATGCTGCCAGGACGAAATACAATGCACCGGTTGCGCCGATCTACTTTATCTTCGGTTACGCCTGGATGCAGGCGTTGCAACGCGGTGTCGAAGGCGCACAGACCCTCGATCAGACCGCTATCCGCGACTGGTTGAAGTCAAACCAGATCACAACGGTCGCCGGAACGTTCACCTTTGACGAGCGTGGTCTTCCGCCACCCTACAACTATCTGACCCAGGTGATCGATGGCAAGGTGGAACTAATCTGGCCGCCCGACGTGCGCACAAAAGAACCGGTCTATCCCAAACCGGCGTGGGGGCGGTAGACAGCGATGCTCTACGAACTGGTGCAATCGCTTACCGGTGGTCTGCTGATCGGCGGCGTGCTGGCGGTGTTGAGCGTGGGCTTCAGCATGGCATGGGGCATAACTCACGTGCTCAACGTGGCGCACTGTGCCTTTGCGGTGCTGGCCGCCTACCTTGGCTACTGGGCGCTCAACCGCTGGGGGATCGACCCGCTGCTGGCGCTGCCGCTTATGCTCCCGGTGTTCTTTCTCCTTGGCATGGCGATGCACACCCTGCTGATCCGGGCAACAGCGCAACGCGCACACGACCTCGGTCTGGCAACGATGGTGCTGACCTTCGGTTTGAGCGTTGTGATCGAGAATAGCATGCTGCTTGCCTGGACGCCCGACCCACGGGTGCTGAAAACGGTATATAGCGCCCTGACGTTGCAGGTCGGTCCGGTGGTCGTTCAGGCGCCACACCTGATTGCATTCGGTCTGGCAGTTATCACCATCGGCGCATTGTACCTCTTCGTCGAACGCACGTTTATGGGGAAGGCAGTGCGCGCAGTCTGGCAACAACCCATGGGCGCGGTGTTATCGGGGATCGATCTGGATCGGGTGACAACCATTGCATACGGGATAGCCGTCGCCACGGCGGCGGTCGGCGGTGTGGCGATGTCGTTGCTCTACACCTTCGACCCCGCCACACACCTGAGCTGGCTGGTCTACGTCTTTCTGGTGGTTATTCTGGGCGGGGTCGGCAGTATTCTGGGATCGGCGCTTGCCGGATTGATCATCGGTCTGATTATCGGCATCAGCAGCGTGTTCATCCCGCTGGCGTGGAACAATCTTGTGCTGTTTGGATTGCTGATTGTGCTGCTGCTTCTGCGCCCGCAGGGATTGCTGCAACGGTAGAGCAGGTGACGAATGCGTCGTGGTACACTGCGATCTTTCGATGGGCTGGCGCCGGATGCGTTGATCGGCATCGGGGTGGCGCTGGCGCTTGCCGCCATGCCACTTGTCAGACCGGGTACATATCTGCTCGGTTTGCTGTTTACGATCTGCATGTATGGCGCCCTGGCGGGTAGTTGGAACATCATCGGCGGATATGCCGGGTACCTGAGTTTCGGCCACGCAGCGTTCTTTGGACTGGGAGCATACACCACGGCGCTGCTCCTGTTCCATTTTGGCTGGTCACCCTTTCTGACGCTGCCAGTCGCAGGGATACTCGCGGCGCTGTTTGCTGCACTGATCGGCTACCCCTGCCTGCGCCTGCGTGGACCGTACTTCAGCCTGGTGACGCTCATCCTGGGGCTGGCAATGTACTCCCTGGCACTCAATCTGCCGTTCACCCAGGGATCGAGCGGGTTGTTTCTCCCATTTTTGCGCGTCGACGTTTATACAAGTCATGTCATCTTCTACGAGGTTATGCTAGGGCTGCTGATCGTCGTCACGGCGATTGTGCGACAGATCACGCGCACGAAAATGGGAGTCGGGCTGACTGCCATCCGCGAGGACGAAGATGCCGCCGAAACACTGGGCGTTGATGCGACGCGGCTCAAGTTGCAGGCATTCATGCTCAGCGCCTTCCTGACCGGTCTGGTAGGCGGCGTCTATTCCTACTACAAAAGTTATCTCGACCCTTCGTTCGTGTTTGCAACCTCGATCTCGATCACTATCGCACTGATGGCGCTATTTGGTGGTCGGCTGACCTGGTACGGTCCGCTGGTCGGCGCAGTGGTGCTCTCGATCATCAACGAAATGCTGACGACACAAGCGCCGCCGCAAACTGCGCGGATCGTCTTTGGTGTGCTGCTGATCGTTGTTATCATGTTCCTTCCGGACGGATTGATATCGATCATTCAACGTCGTCTTCCAGCGTTTGTCCTGCGACGAGCAAAGCAACCGGCAGCACGCGACGAGATCGTCGGCAATCGATAGCAAAGGAGAATGAACATGAAAATCTTCGACCTCAGCGTTCCGACCGAGATGAGTCCCAGCGAAGTCGAGCCAGTGCAGGTCGAGCATATCGATCACAAACAGACGGCGGCGTTCATGGCGAGTTTCTTTGGTGCAACGGTCGATGATCTGCCTGAGGGCAATGGATGGGCGAACGACCAGGTGACGCTTCGCGCCCACGCGGGCACCCACGTCGATGCGCCGTGGCACTACTATCCGACGTGCGGCGGTACGCGCGCCCGCACCATCGACGAAATGCCACTCGAATGGTTCTATGGCGATGGGGTTGTGCTCGACATGCGCCATAAACCGCGCGGCAGTCTGATCGATATCGACGATCTGCGTGCAGCCCTCGATGTGATCGGATATACGCTCAAACCAGGCAACATCGTGCTGATCCAGACCGGCGCGGACAAACTGTGGGGACAGGCGGAGTATTTTGCTGCCGGCGCCGGCATGAGCGCCGCTGCCACTCGCTGGTTGATCGAACAGGGCATCCGCACCATGGGTATCGACGCCTGGGGATGGGATCAGCCGTTCTGGGCAATGAAAGAGCGCTTTCAGCAGACCGGCGACCCGTCGGTGATCTGGGAAGCGCACCGTGTCGGGCGCGACCTTGAGTATTGCCACATCGAGAAACTTGCCAACCTCGACACGCTGCCACGTCCGTTCGGGTTCAAGGTCGCCTGCTTCCCGGTCAAACTCACCGGCGGCAGCGCCGGCTGGACGCGGGTCGTGGCGATTTTCGACGATCTGTAAGCCATCAGGTGGGACGCGCAATGCTGCGAGGTGTAGGCATTACCAAACGTTTCGGTGGCGTCATAGCGCTGCGGAACGTCAGTTTCGAGGTTGGCGCCGGCGAACTAGTTGGGCTGATCGGTCCGAACGGATCGGGCAAGAGCACCCTGTTTAGCGTGATCTCCGGGTTCCATCCACCGGACGAAGGCGCGATTTTCTTTGATGGGCGCAACATTACCGGCGCCAGACCACACACCATTGCGCGGCTGGGGATCGCGCGAACGTTTCAGATCGTTCGCCCCTTCAGCGGTATGACCGTCATCGAGAATGTGCGGGTTGGGGCGCTCTACGGACGCGGTGAGCGGAACGTCGCCGTTGCTGACCGCCACGCCAGGAAGGTGGTCGAATTCGTCGGTCTGGAACAGCGTGCTGACACACCGGCGCGCAACCTGACGCTCGCGGAAAAGAAGCGCCTGGAGATCGCGCGCGCACTCTCGATCCAGCCGCGCGTGCTTCTGCTCGACGAAGTGTTCGCCGGACTCAATCCAACTGAAGTGCGTGGTGCTATCGACCTGGTCGCTCGCATTCGCAGTCAGTTTGGCGTGACCATCATGATGGTCGAACACGTCCTCAAGGCGCTGATGGAAACCTGTGAACGGATCATCGTGCTGAGCTATGGCGAAAAGATTGCCGAGGGCGCACCATCCGCCATCGCTGCCGACCCCCACGTGATCAGCGTCTATCTGGGAAAGACGTATGCTGCACGTTGAGCATCTGAATGTCGCATACGACACGTTGCAGGTGTTGTGGGATGTGTCGCTGGAGGTGCGCGAAGGCGAGATCGTCGCCCTGATCGGATCGAACGGCGCCGGCAAAACGACACTGCTCAGGACGATTTCAGGTCTGAGGAAGCCATTGTCCGGTTCGATCCGGTTCATGCAGGAAACGATCACCGGTCTCCCCCCACACGCTATCTGCCAACGCGGTGTGATCCACGTACCAGAGGGACGCGCTTTATTTCCACGTATGCGCGTTATCGAAAATCTGGAACTCGGCGCGTACCTTCCGGCTGCGCGCGCGCAGCGTCATCATACGCTGGAGCGCGTCTATCGCCTGTTTCCGCGTCTGAGAGAACGCCGGCGGCAGGACGCCGGCACTCTCAGCGGCGGCGAACAGCAGATGGTCGCAATCGGGCGCGCGTTGATGGCGCAACCAAAACTTCTCATGCTCGATGAACCGTCGCTCGGTCTGGCGCCGGTGCTGGTGGAAGCGATCATGGAAGTTCTGACGCAACTAAATGCAGAGGGCATGACCATCCTGCTCGTCTCGCAGGAGGTGCAGCACGCGCTTGATATTGCCCATCGCGCATATGTGATAGAAAATGGACGAATCGTGCGCAGCGGACCGGCGGACGAACTACGCGCCGACGACGCCATCCGCAGCGCATACCTGGGGTTGTGAAGAGACAGAAAGGAAGCCGATATGGACAAGGTTATCATCACCGCCGCGCTGACCGGCGCGGTGACGGTGCCAACCCAGACCCCATACCTACCCTATACGATCGAACAACTGGCAGAGGACGCCGCGCAATGCGCGCGCGCCGGCGCAGCGATCATCCACATCCACGCGCGCAACCCCCTCAATGGTGCGCCCTCCTCTGACATGGAACTGTTTGGCGAGATCTTGAAAGCGATCAAAGCCCATACCGATGCCGTCATCTGCACCACAACCGGCGGTGGCATCGGAATGACCCCGGCAGATCGGGTGCGTGTCGTACCGCTGTGGCAACCAGAACTGGCGACCTGCAATATGGGATCGATGAACTTTTCCGTCCACCCGATTGCACGACGCTTCTCTGACAACGACTATAAGTTCCCCTGGGAGAAACAGTGGCTGCTGGGAAGCGAAGATTTTATCTTCCCCAACACCTTTGCCAGCATCAAACATTTCCTGGGTGAAATGAAAAAAACCAACACCCGCCCCGAATTCGAGATTTACGATGTCGGTCACCTCTATAATCTTGATTTCATGGTGAAGGAAGGTCTTGTCGAGACGCCAATCTGGTTGCAGTTCGTCATGGGTGTGCTCGGCGGCATTCGCGCCACCCTGTACGACCTGACGCATCTGCTCGATACAGCTAATCGCCTGTTTGGACCCGACAATTACCACTGGTCGGTCATCGGTGCGGGATACCCGCAGCAGTTCCATATGTGCACTGCTGCGATCATGCTCGGCGGTCATGCGCGGGTTGGTCTGGAAGACAACATTTTCGTCAGTCGCGGGAAACTGGGTCGTAACCATGAACTGGTAGAAAAGATCGTGCGTATCGCAGCCGAGTTCGACCGTGAACCGGCGACGCCGGATGAGGTCCGCGCATTCCTCAATCTGAAGGGAAAGGTTCAGGTCGGCTTTTAGCCCTTGAAGGGAAGGAGTTCATTTGTGCAATTTGCGTACTTTACCGCCGGTCTGCCGGAGTACACACCCGAAGAAGCCGTTGCTGCGCTGCGGGATGCTGGATACGACGGAATCGAATGGCGTGTCACCGATCAGGCGCCCTCTGTAGACGGGCGTCCGGGCTTCTGGGCGGGAAACCGATGCACCTGGCCACTGACGACATTTGTTGAGGAAGCGCCACGCATCCGCGCACTGACCGAGAGCGCCGGTCTGTCGATGCCAAATGTGGGCGCTTATGTCACCTGTGATGCTCTACCGGCGGTCGAGCAGGTGTTGCAGGGGACGGCAGCCCTCGGAGCGCCGGGGGTCCGGATCAATGTGCCACGTTACGACGGGGTATCTCCCTACCTGCCGCTCCGTGAGCGCAGTCGGGCGCAGTATCGGGAGGTGGCGGCAATGGCGCGTCGCTACGGCGTGCGTGCCCTGATCGAAATCCACATGGGCAATATCACGCCGAGCGCCAGCGCCGCCGCTGCGTTTCTGGATGGCTTCGATCCCCAGGATGTGGGGGTCATCCACGATGCCGGCAACATGGTGTACGAAGGGTACGAACAGTACCGGCTGGGGCTGGAAGTGCTCGGACCGTACCTGGCGCACGTTCACATCAAGAATGCGCGCTGGGAACGAACCGGAACACGCACAGACGGTAGCACAGAATGGCACGCAACGTTCGCTCCGCTACGCAAGGGTATTGCCGATCTCGCGGCGCTCATACGGGCGCTGCGCGCGGTTGGCTACGATGGGTGGCTCTCATTCGAGGATTTCTCAACCGAACGACCCACCGCTGAACGGATCGTCGATAATCTGGAATACATCCGGCATCTGCTGGCAGCGTAACTGCCGGCGTTCCGATTCACGAGATATGCAAAGCAGGCGAAGGGATTGCCTTCGCCTACTTTGTGTGTGTACGCAGCGTTGGCTATGCTGCCGTGTCACCGCCCGTTTCGCCGCCCGATGGAGGCATCGGCACCGAAGGAGGGGTTGCAGGCAGTTCCGGTTGCGCCGGTTTCTTCCCACCGCGCGTTATCTTGCGCCAGCTCCAGCGCCCGAACAGAACCACCGGCAACCAGACCGGCGTCCAGACCCCCAGAACGATCAGCAGGTTCACCAGCTCCTGTCCAAATTCGAGCACACCGCGCAACGCCTCACGCGCTACATTGACCGGTTGCCAGGCATCTTCTTCGATGATCGCAGGCGGAGGCGGCACTGGACGCAGTTCCACGGTAATGGTGGACATGGCTGCGCTGCGTTGCAGGTATTGCATCCGCCCTTTGATCTGCTCAATCTGCCCCTGAACATCGCTCAACGCCTGGTTCACACGCAGCGCATCTTCGACCTTGTCGGTGCGCTGCAAAAGGTCGAACAGACGGTCGCGCGTTGCTTCCAGGTTGCGCAGCCGCGATTCGAGATCGACATACTCTTCGGTGACATCTTCACCGCTGATATTACGGCTCAACACCTTCTTCGCCAGCCCTTCGACGCCGCTGAGCGCCTCCTCGAAGCGCTCCGCAGGTACGCGGAAGACGATAGTCGATTGCATCGAGTCGCCAAAGCCATATGTGGTTGTGCTCACCACGAAGCCGCCGAGTCGCGCCGCCGTTTGACGGATGGCCGCTTCCGCTTCGCTGACGTTCGCCACTTCCAGGGAAAGTGAAGCATTCTTGATGATCAGGCGGTCTGATGCAGGAACATCCGGCAGGGGCGCCTGCTGTTCAGGCGCTGCGCCACTGCCACGCTCCAGCGCCGGCGCCCCAATAGCCGACGCTGCTGTCGGTATTGGAACGAATTCAGGTTGAGCCGGCTGGCTTGCCGGTAACGCCGCTACGCCGCACGAAACCAACGTCAGTGCCGACACGACAACAACGAAGAGAAACCTGATAGAAGCCATGATCATGCCCTCCTGGTGAGTTTGATGGACGCTGCGACAAGGGCGAAGCGTGTGTTATTCGAACGGCCGCTCTTACGCGCTTGAGCCTATCGTCATACATATGAACGCGCGTTCGTGGCAAATTGTTCCGGGATCGGATGCAGATGTCGATCAGCGTTACAGTTGCCGATATGGGTGCGGGCGCGTCCGAATCGCCCCCACAGGTTTGCTCCCCAGGAGCGCCTCAGGTATAATGCCCTGGAGATCAGACGCGGAGCACACAGGTATGACCGTACAGGCGCTCTACCGCCGCTACCGATCACAGACGTTCGATGAACTGATCGGGCAGGAACACGTCGTCCGCACCCTCCGGAACGCAATTGCGGAGGGGCGAGTCGCGCATGCCTACCTGTTCACCGGTCCGCGCGGCGTTGGCAAGACGACCGTTGCGCGCCTGCTGGCGAAGGCGGTCAACTGTACTGCGCTACCGGCGGAACGTCCCTGCGGCGTGTGTGAGTCGTGCAGCGCTATCGCCGAAGGACGCGCCGTTGACGTGATCGAGATGGACGCCGCATCGCATACGAGCGTCGAAGACGCACGCGAAATCATCGAGCGCGTGCAGTTCCGTCCGGCAGTGGCGCGCACCAAGGTGTACATCATCGATGAGGTGCATATGCTCTCGACGGCGGCGTTCAATGCGCTGTTGAAGACGCTCGAAGAGCCGCCGCCGCACGCACTCTTCATCCTGGCGACGACCGAGGTCCACAAAGTGCCGGCGACGATCCTGTCGCGCTGTCAGCGTTTCGTTTTCAACCGTCATACCGTTGCGTCGATTGCAGCGCACCTGCGATCGATCGCTGCTCAGGAAGGCGTAACCCTGGAATCTGGCGTCGCCGAAGCGATTGCTCGCGCCGCTACCGGCAGTATGCGCGATGCGCTCAGCGTGCTCGACCAGTTGATGGCGTACGGCGGTGGAACTGTGTCGCTCGAACAGGTGCGAAATCTGCTCGGTGCCGGCGAAATGCAGGAAGTAACGGCGCTGGCAGACGCGCTGATCGCCGGGGATCTGCCGGGTGCGCTCCAGGTGATCGCCAGTGTCGCCGCCGCAGGCGTCGACCTGCGTCAGTTTACGCGCGATCTGGTCGAGCGGTTGCGTGCGCTGATGCTGCTCTGCGCCGGAGCGGATCGTTCGCTTCTCGATGTTACTGAAGAAGAAGCAGCACAGATCGAGTATCAGGCGCACAGTGCCGATCTCGGCGCATTGATGCGCTGGGTCAAACTGTTCAGCGAACTGGATTACCAGTTGCGCGTCAGTTCCTACGGTCAACTCCCGCTCGAACTGGCAGTTATCGAGGCTGTGATTGCACCGACAACCGCAATGGCCGGCGCCCCGACGGTTGCATCGCGCTCCGTCCCTCGCTCCAAACGCACAGCGCCGCCACCATCTCCGGCAGTACAACCGCCTGCAACTGCGATGGCTGGCATCCCGACGGTTGCGTCACGCCCAGTTCCTCGCGCCGAACGCACAGCACCGCCACCGTCTCTGGCAGTGCAACCGACCGCCGGAACATCCGGTAAATCTCCCATCGTCGAGACCGCGCCTACTTCGGGCGCTTCACCCACCGCCGAACCGGCGCCCCAATCCAGCATTCCGGCAGATTCGGCGCCCGCGCCAACCCACCAGGCATCGCCCGCGCCACCGGTTGCACCAGCCGATCCGTTCATCAAGTACCAGGCGCAGACCCGGCGCGCATCCGAGCCGCTGGCAGAACCCGGCGAAGGTGTGGCCGCCGCGAATGCCGATGCCGCCGCGCTGGAACAGATCGAAGGCCTCTGGCACAACATCACGCGCGATGTGCGCGTTCACGACAAAACACTCCAGGCGTTGCTCAACAGTGGCGTTCGCCCGGTCGATGTCAAGGATGACACCCTGATCCTGGAAGTGCCGAGCGAGTGGTTTATCGCCAGGCTGGAGAAGCCAGCAGTACGCCAGATCGTCGAGCAGGTAATCAGCAAACACATGGGCGTGCTGTTCTCCATTCGCTGTGTTGTCGAAGCGCAGCGACGCGAGAACCCTGGTGCCTTGCGCGAGCAGATCCGCGCAACACGCAAAGATCCGCTTGTTCGCGCAGCGCTCAACATTTTCGATGCTGACATTATTGCTGTGGAAGATCCGAATTCATAACCAGGAGCACCCGTATGAACCCGCGACAACTGGAACAGATGGCTCGCCAGATGCAGAAGGAAATGATGCGCATCCAGGAGGAACTGGCGAATACGACGGTGGAAGGAACAGCAGGCAGTTATGTGACCGTCACGATGAACGGTCATCGCGAGGTTAAATCGATCAAACTCGCGCCAGAAGTGGTCGATCCCGACGATGTCGAAACATTGCAGGACCTGATCGTTGCCGCCATCGCCGACGCCAGCAAAAAAGCGCAGGAACTGGCGGAACAGCGACTCGGACCGCTGGCTGGCGGCATGAAGTTGCCGGGTTTCTAGATCGTTGATAGGAAGCGTGCATCCGCCCGTATGCACCAGACGCCTAACATCCAGATTCTGCCTGCGCCGGTCATCCGTCTGATCGAGGAACTCAACCGGTTGCCTGGCGTGGGTCCCAAAACGGCATCGCGCCTGACCTTCTTTCTGCTGCGTGCGCCTGATGAACTGCCGCGCGCCCTGGCGCACGCTCTGACGGCGTTGAAGGAACAGGTGCAACTGTGTTCGCGCTGCTATTTCATCACCCAGGGTGACCTGTGCGCCATTTGCGCCAACCCCACGCGCGACCAGCGTGTTATTTGCGTGGTCGAAGAACCGCTCGATGTGGTGGCAATCGAACGCACCGGCGTATACCGCGGAGTGTATCACGTGCTGCATGGGCGTATTGCACCGCTCGAAGGAATGAACCGCGAGGATATTTACTTCGATGAACTCCTCGACCGGGTGCGCGCCGACCCGGTCGAGGAGGTGATTATTGCCACCAATCCGAACCTGGAAGGCGAAGCGACTGCATTTCACCTGCAACGCGCCCTGGCGCCGCTCGGTGTGCGTGTTACCCGCCTGGCGCGCGGACTGCCGACCGGCGGCGATCTGGAGTGGGCCGATCCCGGCACGCTGGGTTCAGCCCTGGAAGGGCGGCGTGAGATGTAGATGTAGGGCGCTATAAGATGGTCAGATTTTCAAGTGATGGAAGCGCCACGATCCAGATCTGACCTGCGTTGAACGCGATTTCATTTCCAGAAGCGTCAAGGAAGAGCAGGCGATCCTCTGGCGAACTCTTTTGCCACGTTACCTCGCGCTCGACGCCATCCATGAAGACGCGCGCTCTACCACTACCGATCACCATTTGCTCGATTCGTCCCTTATCATCACCAGGGATGGGCTTCTCCGGCACTTCCATCACAACCACATTCTTCACCCGCAGTTGCTGCCCGGTTACCGCGTCGATTGCCGGACGCCCGCGACGTAACCGCAGGTAACTGTTGGTCGCCGGGTCATACGTCCATCCTGCCGGGTCTTCCCGATAGATAAAAAAGTATTCGATCCGCCTGGCAGGCGGGCGCACATCAGGTGGGGCATCCGGTTTGAAGAGAAAGCCGATCTCCGGATCACCGAACGGCTCCGGTGCAAGATCGCGCAACGCCCGTTCGAGCGCAGCACTGTCGGTATACAGATTGTGGGGTGCAGAACGTTGCGCGATGCGCGTGAAGTAGATGCTCCTGTCACGGAACAGTGCATCGACATCTACCAGGCTCGTGGTATTCTGCAGGGTTTCCAGTGCCTGCGGCGCACCACCCGCGTGAACGTACAGACCGCGAAACTCCATGGCCCACTGCACGAAATAGAGCCGTGCGCTGCGCACCGGTCCGATCGATGATGCCTCTGGCGTGATGCCCGGCGCATACACTGCCATGAAGCGGGTCAAGCCAAACTCTGCCAGCGCCTCGAATACCACTGCTGCCTTGTCGAGCCCCGACTGCGGATACGCATTGGGATGATTGTCGATCATCACGACAATCGGGCGCTGGCGGAGAGCACCACGCGCCAGCGCCGGCGCGCCGGTGATCGGATCGAGCGTCACCACCGTTGGCGCCGCAGTCGGCGCAGATGTTGGCACACTGGTCGGCGCTGCGGTTGGGACGGACGTCGGTGCACTAGTCGGCGCTGCGGTTGGTGCAGATGTGGGTGCACTGGTTGGCGGAATGGGAGTTGGCGGAGCAGCGGTCGGTGCAGACGACGTGACCGGAGCAGGCGAGCCACACGCTCCGGTTACCAGGGCGACCATCAGACTGAAGAGCACCAGGAAGCCAGCGCGACGCGGCCCGGCAACTTTTCCAGACGATTCGGCGAATATGTTCACACGCATCGACAATCCTTCAACGTTTCAACGCTCCGATGTGCAACGTCCCAACGCTCAACATACCAACGTTCAAAATTCAACGTTCAACGTTCCAACGTCCCAACCCTCAACGTTCAACGTTCAACGTCCCAATGCTCAACATGCCAACGCTCAACATGCCAACGTTCAACGTTCCAGCACTCAACGTGCAACGTCCCAACGCTCAGCGCTTTATTGTACCATAGCCGCGCGCAGTGACGACATCGGTAAACGCGGCATCGTAGCGCGCCGCCATACACGACCAGTCGTACCCGGCGACAGTTGCACGGAAGTCGATACGTTTCAGCGCAGACAGCATACCGATCATCTCGCACAGACGATCCGCGAGATGGTCATCATCAGGATAGAGACAGGTGGGGTGAAGGTGAGGGGGGATCAGTTCCGGATAACTCAGGCGGTCTGGCAGCAGAGGGACGCAGCCGCAGTAGATCGCTTCCACAACTGCGATGCCGAAGAATTCCTGGATCGCGGTGCTGACGACAATATCCGCCTGGTGGAGCCATCGGCGATAGGTTTCCAGATCGGGTGCGTATCCCCATGCCAGCACATGATCCGCCAGTTCATCGCGCACTGCCAGAAATGTTGGATGGCGTGGATTGATGTGCTCACCCAGCACGATGACACGGAAATCGATGGCGCGCCGCTTCAACTCTCGCAGCGCCGCAAAGAAGGCTTCGGGTCCTTTATCGTACTCCCAGCGACTGTTCCACAGCAGCGTCGGTGGTCGATGAACCGATAATTGCCCGGATGCTTCCAGCAACTCCAGGCGGGCAAGATCGATGCCTGGTGGCAGCACGCGCGCACGCGTTGCAAGCGCATCGAGGAGGTCGCGTTCCTGATGATCGTGGTACCTTCCCGGCAAATCCGGCAACGCACTAAAGAAAGAGTCGCGGTGAAAGGCGGAGTTGAAGAAGATCGCATCGGCTGCAAGCGCAGAAGTGTAGTTGATCCAGGGAAACGTCAGATCACGGGTGCGCCCCGGCGGCAGGGGATAGGTCAACTGATTTTCGTGCATATAGAGCGCAACGGGAACATTCGTCAGTCGGTCGCGCGTCAATCCGAGGAATGTCGCCACGTCGAGCATATCGGTGGCAACGATCAGATCAACAGACGGCAGGGAGCGACGATACACCTCACGCGCAAAGGTGATCGCCGCTCCCCGCATACGCCAGCGCCACCCGCCTGCCTGCGACAGCGTCAGCAGCGTCACCGCGTGCTGGCTATGATGCGCAAACCCCTGCGAAACGGCGGCATGCGAACCGCCGTGAAAAGCGTCGAGCCAGAGTATGTGCATCCCACCGGATGTTCAACCTCACTTACGCGCACTCCAGGTCGCATTCGCGCAGGGCACACCGTCGAGTTGCGCCGTCAGCACACCATTTGCCAGTGTCCCCGATACAAACGTGCCGCTTACACTGATAACATGGTTCGGGTTGCCGCCGGTAAGCGGATTAAAGATGCTACCACTCACCGCAAATGTATTACCGTTGATGCGGATACCGCTCGGGAAGTTCGGGTACGTCTCGAACGGGCACGACGGACCATCGACCGAGATGCGGTAGATAGCGCCGTTGCTCACCTCGATCTCGAAACGCCCCGCCGTATAGGAGCCGGTTGTTGTTTCGCCGGCATTGGTGCCGCGCCATATCCCATCGTATGGGCTGGCTTCCGGCGTTGGCGTCGGCGGCTCCGGCGTTGGCGTCGGAACCTCAGTCGGCACAACTAGGTCCTGACGCGCGGTAAAGTCCACGAAAAAAATCTCACCGGGCTGCCCGCTCAAACGGATCCGCACCTGATGAGCGGCCTGCTCAGCCGGGGTTGTCGGCTTGTTGTTGACCGCATACACTGCCACACCCCACTCCCCTTCGCCGAGTCCGCAGATGCGATAGTTGCCGGTATCGTAGAAATGCTTTGCAGGTATCGTCCTGCCACGATTATCCACCTGCACATAGAAACTCTGAAACAGACCACCGTTCGCCTGCACGACACGCCCTTGAATACAGGAACCACCCTCACTCTCTGCCGGGTTGATCGTACCGCGCCGGGCTGCGCCGCGGAACAGATCGCCGCTGCCGCCAATACCGAGTACGACACCCGTCGGACCCACGGGGGAAGTCGCCTGGTCGGTTGACGGTTGTGTCGGCGCCTGTGTCGGCTGATTCGGGTCAGGCGTATTGGTGGGGCGCGGTGTATTGGTCGGACGCGGCGTATTGGTCGGTGCAGGCGTATTTGTTGGCGCCAGGGTTTCGGTCGGAAGCGGTGTATCGGTAGGCAGCAGCGCCGTCGGCGACGGTTGTAGCGCAATTGCGGTCTGCGTATTGGCACTATCGACCTGATTGACAATCGCGCGCGCGGTCGCAACCTCTGCTGTGCGTCGTTCGGCCTCCGCAGTTTGCAGCACAACGGCGGTTTGCAGTAACTGTTCGTTATCAAGCGGCGCTGCGGTTGGCAGAGGGGTCATGGTAGGCAGTGGTTCGATCACCCCGACTGCTCCGCCCGACGCTGGCTGCATGGGGGACTGATTGTCGCCACGTCCAAATGCAAAAAACCCACCGATCACAGCCAGCAGTGCTAGGACAACAAAACCCGCCAGAGGCAACAACCACCCAGGGCGCGCAGCCGATGCAGGCACTGCCGGAGCAGGCTGATTCTGGGTCGTGCTGGTAAATGCACGTGTGCCGGCGCCTGATGGAACAGCGCCAGCACCGACATACGTCGCCTGTTGCAGCGACTCATTAGCAACCCGCACAACTGTTGGCGACGGTTCTTCGATGAGCACTGTAGCTGCCGCATCGCCGTGCGCCGCATCGCGCAGCGCAGCGCGCATCTGTGCTGCCGACTGGTAGCGCTGATCGGGACGTTGCGCCATCGCCCGCATCAGAACTGCTGCAACCGCCGGATTGACGGCAGGATTCTGCACGCTGGCAGGGACAAGCGGATCTGGCTCCCCATTGATGATTGCTGCGGCGCGGGTCAGAGCATCGGGCGGCGGTGCACCGGTCAGCAAATGGTACAGCGTCGCGCCAAGCGAATAGAGATCGCTGCGCGGATCGGTGCCGGTTCCCTTGATCTGTTCCAGCGACGCATAGTGTGGCGTATACCCGAAGACGCTGGCGGTCGATGCTGTACGGGTCATTGCCGCTGCTGCACCCTTTGCCAGCCCGAAGTCGAGCAGAATAATCTCACCACGGTCGGTCAGTTTCAGATTCTGCGGCTTGATGTCGCGGTGAATGATCGGTGGCGTATGCCCGTGGAGGTACTCCAGTGCATCGAGCAGCGAATCTGCCCACCGCAGCACATCGGCAACCGGAAAAGGACCTTCGCGCCTGCTTAGGAGCGCTCCCAGATCGTTGCCGGGGATGAATTCCATTACCAGAAACTGGCCATCTTCCTCAACAAAGTGATCGCTCACTTTGGGGAGCGCCTGATGACGCAACCTGGCAAGCAACTGCGCTTCGCGTTCGAATGCCCGCAGCGGCGCCTCGCCGGTTACAAGGGTTTGCTTGAGCGCAACGATAGCGTGTAGACGGGTGTCCATCGCCTTGTATACAGCACCCATACCACCGCGTCCGATCGACTCGATGATTCTATACCGTCCCTGCAGTATCTGATTGGGCTCAAGCATAGCGGACACTCTTCCGGGCATGCGCCGCAATGTGCGATGATAGAAACATAAAGCCAGCAGAAGTCGCTTCTCCGCCTCGCTCAGTATAGCACAGCGAATGGACCAGAAGATGATCAGATTGATGACATTCCATTTAAGGTATCAATGCCCTTATCCGTGAACTGAATGTAATGTTCTGCGGCTTCTCGTAATCGTCAGAACAGCGTATAACTAGGTCAGAAAGATGATCGCACGAACGGTGTTTCCGTGATCACGATTGACCTGCTGCGCTGGTTGAAACGTCGCCGCGCCGCGCCTGTGGCAGCGCACCACCACGATGCTCCTGTCGGTATTGCACGCGATATTGCGTTGACGGGTCGCTGGGAAATGCTCGATGACCTTCCTGCGCTGGATCGTACTGCGGTCACAGTCCGGCTGGTGGTTCAGGGCGATCATCCGCTTCCATTATTCCGCTGGTTATGGCGGCAGGCAGGAGTTGATCCCAATTATCTGCTGACGCTCGCGCGCTGTCTTAGAGTAGTGAACGATTCCGCTCCGCTCTGGACTATCCGAGTTGGAACGGCGCTAGCGGAAGATCGCGCCGGTGGTATGACCACCGGTCTAGTGCTTCAAGCGCTGCTCGACTGTCTCCCGGCACTCGATGCTGCGCTGGATCGTATTGTGCAGCGCAAACGATTACCGATGCGCCTGTTGCGACGTTTGTTTCGTGCGCTGCCAACCGACTGGCAGTGCCGCGCCTGTCTCGTCTGGCGTTCGACGAGGCAACCTAGGCAGAATTGGCATGGACCGCCGCAGATTGGCTGGTGGAACGGCTGGCGGCAACAGATCTGCTCGACGACCCTCCCATAACACCCGTATCCGATCTCCGCTGGATCTATGTCGAGGCGCTGCGTGGCAGCACCAGGCTACGGACACTGGAAGAGTCCGAGGTGCGCGCAGCACTGGCGGCGGTTGCCGACTCCGACGCCGGCATTGCGCGATGTGAGCAATTGGGAAGCGCGTTGCTGTCCAACACGGCGATTACGCCGGCCAGTCGCCTTGCAGCGCTCGACCTGCTGTTGCAGTAGGAAACGCCGCCCTGGACACAGATTGCGACAGCGTGTGTAGACGAGAATGAGACGGTACGGCGCGGCGCACTGGCCCGGATCGGCGTCTGTTCGTTGCGTGAAGCGATTGCGACGCTGGTGCGCCTGGCGTTGAACGTCGGCGCTCCGGGCGATGTGCGCTTTGAGGCAGTTATGCGCCTCAGCGTCGAAGCGAGGTGGGATGTCGCGCCAGTGTTGCAACAGTGCGCAATTGACGGATCATTGCCGCTAGCGGCACAACTGCGCGCACCTCGACGCGTACCTGCGGATCGCGGATAATCGCCAGCACACACATCTTCGAGTGCAACAACAGCGTCCGCACCGTCGCCACTGCGTCCCCGGCTTGGCGCAACACTGCGCGAGGAGCGCCACCGGCGCGGGGTGTCGCTCTATCAGGCAGAGCAGGTCTGTCGTGTGCGCTGGGACTATCTCCAGGCGATTGAACAAGAACAATGGGAGTATGTGCCACGCGCGCATCGGCAGGCAGCGGTGCGGGCGTATGCCGCCTATCTGGGCGTGCCCCTGCACTATACCCGTCCTTCCCACACATCGCTCGCATCAGTAGTGGCGCCAGCAGTCGCAGTTATGGTTATGCTAGTGGTTGTGGTCATCTACTTCCTCTAGCATGGGCACTCTCGCAAAAGAGACCAGCAGGTGTGGTATACTGAAAAGAAACATTCCATCATAGCGGACGACGGGCGTGGGAGAGAACCGCGCGAGTGGTCGCCGAAGGAGCAAGCCAGGGTTGCCAAGCCCTGCGCGAATCTCTCAGGCTAAAGGACTGCGCCCTGACGACCCTCTGGAGAGCCTGTGTACACAGGCGCCGACGGAGCAACCCGCCATGCGGGGCATCTCTCAGGTCAGTGGACAGAGGTCAGGCGCGATGTCTGGCCCTGTCCCTTTTTATTTGACGAGGAGGGAACCTGATGAACGAGACGGTTGGGTTGCGCCGCACACCGCTGTACGAGCGTCATCTGGCGCTGGGAGCGCGGATGGTGGCGTTTGGCGGCTGGGAGATGCCGGTTCAGTACAGTGGAATTATTGAGGAACATCGCGCAGTGCGCGAAGCGGCCGGGCTGTTCGATATCAGCCATATGGGAGAGGTGGAGGTGCATGGACCGGACGCGCTGCCGTTCCTGCAATATCTGGTAACGTATGATGTTGCCGCGATCCAGCCTGGGCACGCCAGTTATGCATTGATGTGTCGCCCCGATGGCGGGATCATCGATGATACGTTCATCTACAATCTCGGTAATTATTACCTGATCGTCGTCAATGCCGCCAACATTGCCAAAGATGTTGCGTGGATGCACAAATGCGCAAAGAACTTCGATGTTACAGTGTCCGACGTTTCAGACCACACCGGTATGCTGGCGCTCCAGGGTCCGCTGGCTGAGGCACTGCTGACGCAGTTTGCCGACGCAGACATTGCGGCGTTACCGTTTCACGGTGTTGTGCAGGGGCGCGTCTTGCACACACCGGCGATTGTGGCGCGCACCGGTTATACGGGCGAAGATGGATTTGAAATATTCGTGGCTGCCGGAGAAGTCACCTGGTTGTGGGACGAACTGCTCGATGCCGGACGCAGTATCGGGTTGAAGCCATGTGGTTTAGGAGCGCGTGACAGCCTGCGCTTCGAGGCATGTCTGGCGCTCTATGGCCATGAGATCACGGAAGAGACCAATCCATACGAAGCGCGCCTTGGATGGGTGGTCAAACTCGATAAGGGGGATTTTATCGGGCGTGAGGCGTTGCAGCACATCAAGCAGGAAGGAGTTGCGCAGCGTCTCACCGGCTTTGAGATGGTAGGGCGCGGCATTGCCCGTAGTGAATACGAAATTCGTAATCTCGAAGGCGCCACGATTGGCAGGGTGACCAGCGGTATGCCCTCGCCGACGCTGGGGAAAAATCTCGGCATGGGGTATGTACCGGTCGCGCTCTCGACCGAGGGGAGCGAATTCGATGTCGTGGTGCGCGACCGACCGGTGCGCGCTCGCGCGGTCAGGATGCCGTTCTACCGTCCGCGCTACAAGAAGAGCTGAACGCCTGATCGTTCGTATGGCTCTGTCTACAGGAGGATTCCTATGGCTTTCAAGACACCAGCCGAACTACAGTACAGCAAGACGCATGAATGGATCCGGATCGAAGGCGATGAGGCAACGGTCGGGATTACGGATTATGCGCAGGATGCCCTTGGTGATGTGGTGTACATCGATCTGCCGGAAGTGGGTGCACGTTTCGATGCGGATGGCGTGTTCGGTGCTGTCGAATCGGTCAAAGCAGCATCCGATCTGTACCTGCCGGTTGCCGGGGAGATCATCGACGTCAATGAGGCGCTGGTGAACAATCCTGAGTTGATCAACAAAGATCCGTATGGCCAAGGGTGGATTGTAAAAATCAGGGTCGCTCCTGGCGTTGGCGCGTTGATGAGCGCAGATGCGTATGCGGCGTATGTGGATACGATCAAGCATTGAGAAGCTGAGAACCGGGAACTGAGAAGCCGGGCAACCGGAAACAGGATGGAGTTGCGAATGACACACTACATTCCGATTACAGACGCGGATCGCGTAGAGATGATGAAGACGATCGGCGTCGAACGTCTCGAAGATCTCTTTGAAGCGGTACCGGCGGAGCATCGTTTTCCACCCCTCCAGTTGCCCGAACCGCTCTCCGAGCCGGAACTGCGTCGGGAGTTGAGTCGGTTGGAGCGACTGAATGCGCAGGCTGGCAGTCACCTGATATTTCTTGGTGCAGGTGCGTACAATCACTTCGTGCCGGCAGCGATCGATCAAATCCTGCGGCGTGGTGAGTTCTATACGGCATACACGCCCTATCAACCAGAGGTAAGCCAGGGGACGTTGCAGGCAATTTTTGAGTATCAGAGCCTGATCTGCGCACTGACCGGCATGGATGTGGCAAACGCCTCGCACTACGATGGCGGTACGGCGCTGGCAGAAGCGGCGATTATGGCGATCAACGTTGTACGCGGGCGGCGAAAGATCGTTGTTGCGCCGGGGGTGAACCCGCAGTACCGCGCAGTGATGCGCACGCTGTTGCAGGGTGTCGATGTCGAGATCGTTGGCGACGAGGATCCAGCGGCATCGCCTGCGGATGTCGCTTCGCTGGTGGATCACACCACGGCGGCGCTGATGGTGCAGAGTCCCGATTTCTTCGGTGTGCTGCATGATCTGCGACCGCTGACCGCCGCAGCACACGCGGCCGGCGCGCTGATGGTTGCACACTTCGACCCGATCGCCCTCGGACTGTTCCAGACGCCGGGTGAGGCGGGCGCCGATATTGCAACTGCCGAGGGGCAACCGCTGGGTATTGGTCTGTCGTTTGGCGGACCTTACCTAGGCATCTTTACCTGCCGCCAGCAGTACGTTCACAAGATCGCTGGTCGTCTGGTGGGTGTGACCCGCGATCTCGAGAATCGCCTGGCGTATGTGCTGACATTGCGTGCGCGGGAGCAGGATATTCGTCGTGAGCGCGCCACGAGTAACATCTGCACCAATCAGGGGTTGATGGCGCTGGCGGCTGCGGTGTACCTCAGTCTTCTCGGACGGCAGGGATTGCGGCGCGTGGCAGAGTTGTGCTATCACCGGGCGCACTACGCCGCTGCGCAGATTGCACAATTACCTGGGTATCAGGTGCTCGATCGGGGTCCGTTCTTCAAGGAGTTCGTCGTCACAACTCCACGCCCAGTTGTTGAGATCAATACGGCGTTGCGGGATCAGGGCATCATCGGTGGTTACGATCTCTCCGGCGATTATCCGCACCTCGGTCATGCGATGCTGCTCTGCGTGACCGAGACGAATACGCGCGCCGATATCGATGCGCTGGTGACCGCGCTGCAGACGGCAGCATAAGTGCCGCCGCCAGAAGATTGTGCGCAACACTCCGGCACCAGGCGTACACCACCGGATTGAGGTTGACGATGGATCTGCGACCTGAACTGATCGAGGCAGCACTGGGCGCTCGCATCCGTGAACTGGTTTCCATTGGGAGCGATCGCTGGATGCTGGCGCTTGCGGATGGTCAGCGGAGCGTGGTGCAACGGTTTTCCAACACCAACGCGCTGACAACTGCCGAGGTGGCGTTGAGCCGGTTGCGCGGTGAGATCGATCTGCCGATCCCGCAGATCCGGCGCCTGGACGTTGCCGATGCGCCGTCAGATACGCCCTGGGCGCTCTTCATCGGGATCAACGGCGAGCCGCTGGCACAGAAGTTGCCGCAGATTCCTGACGAGTCGCTCTATCAGATCGGGATGCGGTTGGGACAGGTTGTCTATCGTATTCATCGCGTTGCAGGCGGGTATTATGGTGCGCTGACCGGCGATGACCCGTGCGCCGCCGATGAGGAACGTCGGTATATTCAGGCGCGCCTCGAGCACGATCTCACTCAGGCGATTGCACTGGAGACGCTGAGTAAGGAAGAAGCCGTCGAAGTGCGTGGCGGATTGCAGCAGTTTCTGCCACCCGGTCGTCAGGCGGCGTTGTTGAACGGTGGATTGTCGCTGCAGACGCTGCTGGTGACACACCGTGATGGGCGCTGGGCACTTGGCGGAGTGTTGGGATGGGAATACGCCCTCGGCTGGTGCCCGGCATGGGAGCACGTCACCTTTCTGGACGCCTGCGAAGGAGCGCGTTGCTTCAGTTTGCGCGTCGGGTATGGCAACGGGTACGATAGCGAAACACAACGCGCCTATGAACAGGTGCGCGAACCGGCGCTGCGTCCGTACCGGTTGCTTCTGGCGCTGCGGCGAACTGTCGAATATGCCCGCTGTGGCGCCTATGACGACGCCCGACGACATAGAACCATTCTGCTGAGACTTGTGCGTTCTTGAGGAGAAGTAGCAATGCATAACCACGAACCGCCGATCTTCGAGTTGTCAGGACGCGGCAAAACTGGCGTCAATCTACCGCAGATCGATGTGCCGCAGAGCGAATTGCCCGCCGACCTGCTGCGCGCCGATGATCTCGCCGGTCTGCCGGAGTTGACCGAGCCTGAAGTCATCCGGCATTACACACGTATCAGTCAGCGCAATTTTGCTATCGACACGACCATGGTCAGCCTAGGGTCGTGTACGATGAAGTACAACAGCAAACTCCACGAGGAGGCTGCACGTCTGCCCGGTTTCGCCGCTGCCCATCCGCTCCAGGGCGATGAACTGTCGCAGGGTGCGTTGCAGTTGATGTATGAACTGCAAGCATACCTGGGTGAGATCTCCGGCTTTGATGCAGTTTCGCTGCAACCGGCAGCCGGGGCGCAGGGTGAGTTGACCGGTATTCTGGTGTTCCGCGCATATCACCGTGATCGTGGCGATCATGAGCGCGTCGAGGTGCTGGTTCCCGACTCGGCGCACGGCACGAACCCGGCAACAGCGGCTATGGCGGGGTACCGCGTCGTGGAGGTGAAGAGCGATGCGCGCGGGAATGTCGATCTCGAAGACCTGCAGCGTAAACTGTCGCCGCACACTGCTGCGCTGATGCTGACGAACCCGAATACGCTGGGGCTGTTCGAGGAGCACGTTGTCGAAGTTGCGCGTCTGGTTCACGAAGCGGGCGGACTGGTGTACGGCGATGGTGCGAACTTCAATGCTATTCTCGGTATTGCAAAACCGGGAGAGTTGGGCTTCGATTTTATGCACTATAACCTGCATAAAACCTTTACAACCCCGCACGGCGGCGGCGGTCCCGGATCGGGAGCAGTGGGATGCACCGCAGCACTGGCGCCATTCCTGCCGGCGCCGCGTGTGCGCCGTGTTCCGCGCCAGGGTGAACAATTGCCGCCAACTGAACGCGGCGTCAGTCTGCGTCCTGCTGGTGCACCAGCCCTACCGGAGGGCGCATATGAGTTATTTGCATCGGAAAAGACGATTGGGCGGGTGAAAACATTCTACGGCAACTTCGGCATGCTTGTGCGGGCATGGACATACATTCGCTCGATAGGCGCAGCCGGTCTGCGTAGGGTGAGCGAGACGGCAGTGCTGAATGCGAACTATGTGCAGGCGCGCTTGAAGCATGTCTATCCGGCTGCAATCGATCGCACCTGCATGCACGAAACGGTGCTGCAAGGCAAACTGGCTGCTGCACCGGAGGTGCGCACATTCGATATTGCCAAACGGTTGATCGACTACGGGTTCCATCCACCGACAGTCTATTTCCCGCTGATCGTGCCTGAAGCGCTGATGATCGAACCCACCGAAACCGAGTCGAAGCGCACCCTGGATGCATTTTGCGATGCGCTGCTGGCTATTGCCGAGGAAGCGGCGCGCGATCCGGAGATTCTGAAGCGTGCACCGACCACGACACCGGTGCGGCGGCTCGATGAGGTGCGTGCTGCGCGCCAGCCAATCCTGCGCTATGACCCGACCGTGTTTGCGCGGCTGCGGGAGGAAGGTGTGCGGTTCTGAAAGGGTACGTGAGGGTGCGATCCAGGACCGGGGCTCAGGAACGTGAGCCCCCTACGGGCGTGGGCGGGCGCGGGCACGTCGCCAGTGCGTCAGAGCTGGTTGTAATTGCTTTCAGCATGCGTCTAGCAACACACACCGCCAGCCTGACAGAGTTGGACGAAATTCATTTCGGCGTGAGGTTCGGGAACGCACACGGGGTGACCGACATCGATATCGGTCAATGCGCAGAGCGGCATGGGTCTGAACACGCGCGAGGGAGGCGCGTTCTTGTGATGTATAGACCAGGGACGCTGCACCTGTACTGGGAAGCGCCAGATGTCGCCATCTTCTGCGAGAAGAACAGAAATGTCAGATCAGAGCACGCAACCCATCGGGCTGTTCGACAGTGGTATTGGTGGAATGACCGTACTGCGGGAAGTGCGTCGTCTCCTGCCGGGGGAAGATCTGCTCTATCTGGCGGATCAGGCGCGCTGTCCATATGGATCGCGTTCGCCCGATGAACTGCGCGCCATTGCCGCTGCGTGCGCCGCCTGGCTCATCGCGCGCGGCGCAAAACTGGTGGTGGTCGCCTGTAACACTGCCAGCGCGGCGGCGCTCGCCGATCTGCGGCGTCACTTCCCGGAGACCCCCTTCATTGGCATGGTTCCCCCGGTGAAACCCGCAGCATCCTGCACCCGTAGCGGCGTCGTTGGCGTCCTGGCAACACCGACGACTCTGGCCGGCGACCTGCTGCGGGATGTGATCGGTCGTTGGGCAGAAGGCGTGCGTGTGATTGAGCAGGCGTGTCCCGGTCTTGTGGAACAGATCGAGGAAGGTGCACTCGACGCGCCAGTAACGACTGCACTGCTCCGTCGCTATATCACACCGCTGCTCGACGCCGGCGCGGATACCATCGTTCTTGGTTGCACCCACTATCCACTGCTTTCGTCGCAACTCCGCGCGATTGCCGGCGATGATACGCTCCTGATCGATGCGGCGCCTGCCGTCGCACAACGGGTGATGCACCTGTTACAGGAGCGTAGCCTGCTGCGCGATGTTCCTACCCAACAGGGTGTGGTCACCTGTGCAACGACCGCCGATCCGGAGCGCTTTGCCGATCTGATCAATCGCCTCGATCTGCCGTGTGATCGTGTGGAACAGGCAGACATCTCCATTCGGGAATGATTCAGTACGCTGCCCGCAAGCGGCGCTCTTCGCGATGCTGAAAGCACATTCCTGAACACACGGTCGTAATCGTCGAAGCACGAGCCACGCTGCTTAACCGTTGCACCCCCGGTGACTATCGCCATGTGTTCTCATACGCGTCGGCGCTGCCCATCTTTTGTACGCACCATCACGAATCTCTCTCCACCTGTGTTCTTTTTAGTGCTGAACAACACAGATCACCCTGCGCAACCTCGACAGATCGTTGTGCGTATGAGACAATCGAGATACAGTGGCAACATCACAGAAACGGAGGAGTCATGCCAGCCCATCTAGTTGCGGTCAGCGGTGCGCACGCAGGGAAGCAGTTTCCGCTCACCGACACTCCATGTTCATTTGGACGCAACCCGGATAATGCCATTGTGGTTGC
The DNA here is from genome assembly GCA_034432635.1 of Roseiflexus sp. GTDB lineage: Bacteria > Chloroflexota > Chloroflexia > Chloroflexales > Roseiflexaceae > Roseiflexus. The sequence continues at coordinate 10,055 of DAOUBK010000080.1, read as the reverse complement.
CAGTGCACGTGCCTCGCGTCGCCACGCCGAGATCCGCCGCGAAGGGGATGGTTTCGTCCTCTACGATCTGGGGAGCGCAAACGGCACAATCGTCAATGGTCAGCGGATTACCGCACCACATCGCCTCCGCAGCGGCGACCTGATTGAGATTGGCGATGAGACCTTTCGCTTCGAGCAACCGCAACCGGCGGTCGATGCAACGCTTATCGCGTCACTTAGTCCGATGTCTGCTCCACCAACCGAGCCGGCAACACCACCGCAACCGGCGCAAGGGTTTCGGCTGCCTCCCTCTCAACCGCCACCCACACCGCATCCATCACAGACGCCACCCGCACCACCAGCCTACCAGCCCCCACCCGCGCAACCGCAGGGATTGCAGATTCCACCCGCACCACCAGCCTACCAGCCGCCACCTGCGCAACCTTCACCGGCAACGCCGCCTGCACGCAAAGGTTGTATGCCGCGATGGCTTATTCTGGTGGCGCTCATTGCTATTGTACTGGCAGTAGCGTGTGTTGGCGGCGCCGTCGTTGTGACGCGCGGGCTGGACGGAGTGATCCAGAACACGACACCCCAGAGTGGTGCACCGACACGCGTTCCATCGTCGCCGACCCCACAAGCCGCCGGGGGAAGCACCGCTGTGCCACAGGCAACCCCGGTTACACAACCGACCGGCGACAGAGCCGCATGGACCGTCCTCGTCTACCTGGATGGCGACAACAATCTGGAGAGTGATGCTGTTGTCGATTTCAACGAAATGGAACTTGTCGGTTCGACCGATCAGGTCAGGATCGTCGTGCAGTTCGATCGCATCGGTGCGGCTGCACCCTGGGATGATGCGTCGAACGGCGATTGGGAGACAACCAGACGTTTCCTGGTCGAGCGCGACGATGACCCGAACACCATTCGCTCCCGCGAACTGGCAGACCTGGGTGAGTTGAATATGGGCGACCCGCAGACCCTGACCGATTTTGCCGTCTGGGGAATGCAAACCTACCCTGCCGAGCGCTATGCGCTCATTCTGTGGGATCACGGCGCATCGTGGGCAGGGATTGCGTTCGATGACACCGATGGCGAGGATGGTATCAATATGCCCGAACTCGATGCGGCGCTACGAACCATTCAGCAGCAAACCGGGAGGCGGATCGACCTGATCGGCTTTGATGCCTGCCTGATGGCGCAGATCGATGTTGCACTGGTTGTTGCGCCATATGCCGATGTGTTTGTGGCTTCCGCCGAACTCGAACCCAACACCGGCTGGGCATGGGACCTGCTGCTGCGCCGTCTGGTCGAAAATCCACAGCAGGACGCCAGGATATTCGGTGCAGGCATCGTCGAATCCTACCAGGAGTTCTACCAGTCGCGCGATGATCCGACCGTGACGCTGTCGGCATTCGACCTGACCCGCGCCGACGACCTGCAGCAGAAGTTGAATGCCCTCTCAGACGCCATGATCAACGGAATGGGCGATTCGTATACCGCAATCGCCGAGGCGCGATCATTTGTCGATGTATACAGTCAGCCTGCGCCTGAAGAGTTCAGCGCTGTCGATCTGGGACATTTCGCCCGTCTGGTTGTTGATCGTGGCGCGCGTCCGGCAGAAGCGGATCCAGCGCGCGCATTGTTCGAAGCCATTGATCAGGCGCGCATTGCTGAGTGGAATGGCGGATTCCACGCCAATTCGACCGGATTGTCGATCTTCTTCCCGCAGTATGCCCAGCTCTACCCGCCGATCTATGGACAGGGATCGCCGTTGCCGCAACAAACCTCGTGGGGCGATTTCCTGAACGCCTTCCATACCGCCAACAGCGGGCTGCAAAGCGCTGCTGAGATCAGTTCGCTCTCGGTATCGAATACGACGGTCAACATCGACAACCCGATCATCGTTGAAGGGGTTGTGACCGGCAACGACATCGCCTACGTGTTCTTCTTCGCTGGCATTCCCAACAATGATCGGAGCGGTGTGCTCCTGACCAGCATCGATTTCCTGTACCCGCCGGGAAGTGTGCCGGGCAGCAATATCCCCCCCTGGACGGGTGGCAGCACACGTCTCAAGGTCAACTACAGCGGCGCGCAATGGGGCTTGACAAATGGACAGGATACCATTCCGGTGCTGCTGGGCCCGGCGAAGTATGGCACTGCGCTCTATGGCGTTGAAGGAATTTACACGGTTCAGCGCACGAATGAGCGGATTGCTGCGGCGCTGGTGTTTAGCGTTGAAAGCGGAGCGCCAGAGTTGATCACTATTTACGGGTTCCCCAAGAATCAGAAACAGGAAGCGCAACCGTTCGAGATTGTGCCGACGCCAGGCGATACGTTCACTGCTGTAATCCGCACATATACAGTGAAGGGGGATCGTCTGGAGCCGGGATTTGTCGAAGGCGACACCCTGACTATCGGCAATCAACCGCTCGCCGTGCAGCGCATTCCGTTGCCGGCTGGTGCGTATGTTGCCGGTTTTCTGGTGCGTGATATTGCCGGACGCTTCAGTTACCAGTATGCAGATATTAACGTCAGCGCTGCCGGATCGGGCGCCAATGCGCCATCGCCGGTGCAGACATCGCCTGGAACCCAGTCCGGGTATCAGTTGTACACCAATCCGCAACTCGGTTTCTCAATCGAGTATCCAACCAACTGGGCGACGCTCGACACCGGCAACGATCATGTCTACTTCTACGATCCGGCGACAAACGGCAACGTCTTCGTCAGCGTCGATGTCTATCAGACCGGTCTGCCGGCTGACGAAGCCAATCGGCGATTGCTGGAGTTCTTCCTGGATTCGCTCCAGACTCAGCAGAACTTCCAGCAGGCGCCCGGCGATCCAATGCGGCTTGGCGGCGAGGTCGGACCAACAGCGCGCTACCAGTACACCGATCAGAACGGCATTCCGTTCAGCGGGATCGTCATTGCAGTAACCAGTCCACGCACCGGATTGAGTTATCTGGTATCGGTCCAGGCGCCATCCGCCGATTTCAGTCGCTACGCCGATACGCTGGCAACAATTGTCGACTCGATGAAGATCGAGTAACCATATCCATCCGACATTCGATAGCGTTCTCTAGGCATACGGGGGAGGTCGTGGCGATGGGAAGTTCTCCGTCTCACGACCTTCCATCAGATGTTTATGTTACGTCGCTACCGTTTCTTCATTTTCATCGACACGGTATAATGAGATGTGAGCGCTGTTGAACCTGACACGTCTATGTCTGCGCCAGAAACAGTTCTGCAAGATCGCTATCGAATCGTTCGTATCATCGGGAAAGGCGGCTCAGGGGCAGTGTACGAAGCCATCGATCTGCGCCTGAGAAACCGTGTTGCACTCAAGCAAACCGTTATTCCCACCGAACAGACGGTGAACCTGTTGGAGCGCGAGGCGCGCCTGCTTGCCCGCCTCCGGCATCCGGCGCTGCCACGAATCATCGACCATTTCGTCGATGGACATGACCAGTACCTGGTGATGGAGTTCATCGGCGGGGAAGACCTGGGAACCCTGCTGTTGCAGCGGAATCGTCCGTTCGAGATCCAGCGCGTCCTTGAATGGGCGGATCAACTCCTGGACGCGCTGGAATACCTGCACCGCCAGAATCCGCCGGTGCTCCACCGCGACATCAAGCCCCAGAACTTGAAACTGACCGCCGATGACGATATTGTGTTACTCGACTTTGGGCTGGCGAAGGGTGGCGCCGGCAGCCAGAGCATTCATCGCACTGACGAGAGCATCTTCGGCTATACACCAAACTACGCACCGCTGGAACAGATCAATGGGACAGGCACAGAGCCACGCAGCGATCTCTACAGTCTGGCAGCGACACTGTATCATCTCCTGACCGGTGTTCAACCGCCGGATGCACTGACCCGTGCGACGGCGGTATTGCGGCGTCTGCCAGACCCGTTGATTGCGCCCGATCTGCTGAACGCAGCTATCTCCAGAGAGATGAGCGTTCTTCTGATGCAGGCGCTTGCACTCAATCCCGATGATCGTCCAGTCAGCGCGACGGATATGCGCACCTCGCTGGCAGCAATCCGCGCCGGGCTGCATCCAGCCGATCTGGGGGCCATGTTTACCTACCCCGCCGATGCCAATACGCTTTCCATCGCACAGGCGCACGATCATCAGAGCGCCGGGAACGTCCAGCGCCTGACACCAACTGCGCATCCGTCGGATACACAGGCCCCTCAGCATTCTGTGCCTTCCAGCGTGCTGACACAGAGGGCGCCAGAAGTACGGCACAATGATTCTGACAGGATCAGGACTTATGCAGTGCTATCGCAGCGCGTGCTCACAACCGGGTTGCACGGGTGGCGTACGCTCCGCAGATATACTGACCGGCTGCCGTCTCCCTGGAACCGATATGCACTGCCGGTCTCCGGCATGCTTGTCCTGTTGCTCATTGTGATCAACATATCGCTGATGATCGCTCCAAGGCGATCTGACTCGGCGACCATCGTTTCGCCCGATATGCACTCGCCTGTATCGGCTTCCGTACCGGCGGCGAGTCCAGTACTACACCCGTCGCCAACCTCGCAGACGCCGGTTCAGATATTCGCACCAGATGCAACTGCAGTCACGACGGAGAGTTCATCCTCCACAACTCAGCCGACTGCCCGACGGGCGACGCCAGAAGAGGTCTATGCCGTGACTCTGCCGGTGACCCTGACCATTGAAGGGGAAGCGCTCAACCGGGCGCGCGTGTTCAAACTGGAGTCGTCGGAAACCGGTTACCTGATTCCGCTGACAGTCAGCGGCGGCGACGATACCCGCGTCACGTTGCTGTTGACCGTGCTGCCATCGGCGTTTCGCGGTGAAGCATCACTGACGCTCACTATCGATGGTGTGCTGCAACCACAGGTCAGCGTGGTTGTGCGTGATTTCCTGGAGCGGAAGACAGTGGCGGGCGTGCGCAGCGTGTACCGCTATACCGGGCGCGTTGGTGTGGATGAACTCGGCGCATACACCAGCCTGCACACTGCGCCAGATGCCGCCAGCAACCGCTTCGCCGTGCTGCGTAACGATGATGTTGTTGAAATACTGCGCAATGACATGGAAGGCTGGTATCAGATTCGTATTCACCAGAGCGGGAACGCCCTCCATCTCGGCGCTATCGGCTGGATCGAACGCTGGCTGATCGAAGATCAGAATGCGCCGCCGCTGATTTTCGACGGCATCCTGGGGCAAACACCTACCGACCGCGCTGTACGTTGCGGTACTCAGTTCAACTCCAGCATCTACGGCAGCGTCGAGGACCAGCGGGGACAGGGTCTTGCCGGCGCGACACTGACCGTTACCAGCGCCGATGGACGCAACCGCTTCCAGGTGCGCACCCGCGCCAATGGCACCTATACCGTTCCCGGTCTGGGATGCACCACCTGGATCGTGCGCCTGACGGCAGTGCCCAACTTCTCCGAATTCCAGGCGAATGAGGTACAGGTAACGAACCTCAACGGCGGCAGGTATACCGCAGCCGAGGTGCGTTTCCGTCAGCGACCCTGATCCGCCCTACGAGTCTATTCCGACCAGCCGCCGCATATCGCGCAGTTCGATGGGGGTGAGCGATGCAGCGACACGCAGCAGATCATCGCGTGCAATTCCCACACCAAGCACAAATAATGTTCCCGGCGCGCCATCATCAATGACGATCAGCGTTTGATTGCCCTGCGTGACGATCCGGGCGTTGTATGCGCCAAGATTCGCCCGTTCGATGGTTCCGCTCAGGTTGAATGGCTCGACTGCGCCGCCACCGATGACAATCTTGTTGCCACGACCGTTGAACGTCACCAGATAGAAGCCGATGTCGCCGTCACCCACCTCATCATCGCGCGCAATCCGCGACTCGGCGGGGGAAGGCTGCATGCCATCGGGCACGAAGGTGGGCCACCGGTATTGAAAGCGTGCCGGATCACCCACTTCGAGCGACACCGGACCAACGGGTGAAGGGAAGACCGCCGCGGGTGATGGCGGCGCCGGTTGAACACCAGGCGCAGACGGAAGAGAGGGTGTCGGGCGCTGCACCGCAACTGTCGGCACAATAGGCGTCGGTGCGGCTGGAGACAGCGGAGCGCTGCAGGCGGACAGCACTCCTGCAAGCAGCGTCAGGACGAGCCGACGAAACCGACAGAGATTCTGTGCATAACGCATCTGTAGCGTATCCTCAATTCCTCAGTGCGGGTTGGAAGAGCCGTCGTCGATTGTGAATACCCCACAGACTGATTGTACCAGAAGGAGCGGCGGAGGGACGCAGCAGAGGAGATAATGAGGCGGCTAAGGCGCAGCGCTGCAACGGCGGAGATGGCGGAGTGTTGTGACGCAGCGCTACAGCGATGCTACCGATCGCGATACGCCACCAGACGCTCGACGGCGGCGAAGTTCCACGGCTCGCCGATCCCCAGAATGATGTGTGTCGCACCGGCATCGACAAAGGCATCGAGACGATCCAGATCGCCGACGCTGATCGAGACGGTACGCTCGATACCTGCCGGATCACGTCCTATCTCGCGGCACCAGTTGTCGAGCAACTGGTTTTTGTGACGATAGGTTTCAGGTGGACCGAAACCGTTCCACATCGTCGCGTGTTGTGCAGTCAGTTTGAGCGTGACCTTCTCACCACCGCCGCCGATCAGAATGGGCAACGGCTGACGCAGCGGCGGTGGATTCAAACGTTCCAGCCGCTGTTTGATCTGCGGCAACGCACGCCCCAGGGCGCGCAGGCGATCCAGCGCCGTGCCGAATTCGTACCCATATTCGTCATAGTCGCGCTGGAACCACCCCGCGCCAATGCCGAGGATTAAACGACCGCCGCTGATGTGATCGACGGTGCGCGCCATATCGGCAAGCAGATGCGGATTGCGGTAACTGTTGCAGGTTACCAGGCATCCGATCTCAGCACGACTCGTCAGTGTCGCCATGGCGGTCAGCAGCGTCCATCCCTCGAAGTGGGCGCCGTCGGCGGGTCCGTAGAGCGGGAAGAAGTGATCCCAGTTCCAGATCGAATCGACGCCAAGCGCCTCGACCCAACGCACGGCATCGGCGAACAACGGGTATGAGGTATGCTGCGGATGCAACTGGACACCAACACGGAGAGCGGGCATGCCGAATCCTTTCCAGACAGGTGATTGACGATTACTATCATACACGAATTTTCCGATACGACGATCGCCAGGGGCGTGCCAGACGGCGGTAAAAGCACACTATCGAAAAACATTATTGACAGGCAGATGCACTGGGTGTATTATTGTGAATGATTTCACGAAAGGATTGGCGCTATGATCGACACTCAACCAGACATCAAGATACAGGACAGGTCGATACCGGATAGAACGGCGATAGAGCGGCGCACCCGTCCACGTGTGGTGATCGTCGGCGCAGGTTTTGGCGGTCTGGCGGCAGCGCGCGAACTGGCGAACGCCGACGTCGATGTGCTGATGATCAACCGGACGAACTATCACGGCTTCTGGCCCCTGCTCTACCAGGTGGCGACCGCCGGATTGGAGCCGGAGTCGATTGCGTATCCGGTACGCGCAATCCTGCGCCGCTATCGCAATGCTGATTTTCTCCTTGCCGAGGTGAACGGAGTAGATTTTGCACATCGCCTGGTGCTGACCGATGTCGGACCGGTAGGATACGATTATCTGGTGCTGGCAGCTGGGAGTACGACCAATTTCTTCGGCAATGAGCGGTTCGAGCGATACACGCTTGGGATGAAAGACCTGGACGAGGCGCAGCGGTTGCGCAACCACATATTGACGTGCTTCGAGCACGCGGTTGCCGAGACCGATCCGGTGCGTCGTGCAGCATTGTTGACCTTTGTTGTCGTCGGCGGCGGTCCAACCGGCGTCGAACTGGCGGGTGCGTTCATTGAGTTGATCCGCCACGTGATGCGCAAAGACTACCCGATGCTCGACGTACATCAGGCGCATGTGGTGCTGGTCGAGGCGACCGACCGGGTGCTGGCAACATTTCCTGAGTCGCTGCAGCGCGCAGCACTGGACCGCCTGCGGCGCATGGGGGTGGATGTGCGGCTGAATGCACCGGTTGCCGATGTGCGGCCGGGGGTGCTGGCGCTCAGGGATGGCTCTGAGCTTGCAGCAGAAACGATTGTCTGGGCGGCGGGGGTACGCGCCTCACCGCTGGCCGAGGCGCTCGGCGTGACGCTGGGACGCGGAGCGCGGGTGAAGGTCGAACCAACGCTCACATTGCCCGGTCATCCCGAGGTATTCGTCGTCGGCGATATGGCGTATCTAGAGGGATACCGTCCTGGCGTACCCTACCCGATGGTTGCGCCGGTGGCGATCCAGATGGGGGAGCAGGCGGCGCGTAATATCATTGCCCGCACCCGACGCAATCCGATGAAGCCATTCCGTTACTTCGACAAGGGGCAGATGGCAACGATCGGGCGCAGCGCTGCGGTGCTCGATGCGTTTGGCATTCAGTTGACCGGATGGCCCGCATGGGTTGGATGGCTGTTCGTCCATCTGATGGAACTAGTCGGTTTTCGGAACCGGGCGCTGGTGTTGCTGAACTGGGCGTACAGTTACTTCACCTATGATCGCGGCGTACGTCTGATCTTCGGGGTTGGAGCGCACGAAAAGATGGAACACGCTCTGTGAGGGAACAAAATGAACCGTCTGCGCGTTATGAGCGGTAGAAGAAAGGTCGAGCAGCGTGCTGAGGTGTGGTATGCGTTTCTTTCTTCTCTGTCTCATGATTGCGCTGACTGTGGCAGGATGCGGTCGCGCCGGAACATCGGCGCCGCCAACAGGTGCACTGTCTCCAGACGCGACCCAACCACCGGCGGCGACAGCCGCGCCCGGTCAACCGCGGCTGGTGACGCCAACCCCGCCACCGGCGGCAACGCCCATTCCTGATACTGTGTTGCAACCAACGGAGACGCCTGTGCCAACACCAGATCAATCATCCGATACGGGTTATTCTGGACCGCCGTACAATGTGCAACCGCTGAATCCACCCTATGGTGCGGCGATGGACGCGCAGATCGATGCAGCGAAGCAAGACCTGGCGCAGCGCCTGGGGATCGATGCGTCGGCGGTCGAGGTTGTGGAAGTGGACGCGGTGACCTGGCCCGACACATCGCTCGGATGCCCCAGGCCAGGCATGATGTACCCGCAGGTGCTGGTTGAGGGTGTGCTGGTGCAACTCCGCGCAAACGGGCAGATCTATCGCTACCACGGTGATGGGCAGCGGCAGTTGTTCCTGTGCGATGCGCAGGCTGCTGCTCCCAGCGGACAAACCGGGCGTCTGCCGGGGCGCGCACTGTGATCGAATACGCGTCGCGGTTCGGGTATAGTGTGGAGCAGCAGATACATCGGTCGAAGCAGGTTTGCCATTATGAAGCGGATGGTCTTCGTAGAGCGCACAGGGCGGATCGAGGATCTGGATCGATCCTTCGATCTGGCGTTCTGGCAATCTCTGGAACCGTGTGACCGGTTTGCAGCTGCCTGGGAGCTGGTCATTCATGCATGGCGGGTAAAGGGCGTCGATGTTCGTCAACTCCGACCTCAGCGATCGGTTGAGACATTTCAACGCAGGCGGCGTAAGGTATCTGGTCGTCGGAGGTTACGCCGTCGTTCAATACGCTGAACCTCGGTAGACAAAAGCCCTCGATTTGTGGATCAGCACAGCCCTATCAAACGCCAGAGCAGTCTACCTGCAGGATTCGATTGATGTTAATCTGCTGTTGCTGCCAGAGGGAAAGGGATCGCAACGCCAGCGCAGACGACACAGAGGCACAAACAGGTGACGCCGCAATCCAGATGAGTTCCCAGGACAGGTCATACCGGCGTCTATCCGCTGCCTGTTTTTGAGGCGTTGACCGGCATCGCATCGCGCACGTCTCCTCACTCAACACGCTTCCTTCCACCCACACAGAACCCGTCGGTGGGTCTTTTCCCCACCGACGGGTTCCCTGCCCGACAGAGATGTTACCGCATCTCTGCCCGGCACTACCGTTTACGGTCGCACGACTTCACCACTGAACGGATCAATGTACGTGCCGAAGAAGGATGGACTGGTCAGTTCGGCGTAGTTCGTCCAGCGTCCA
>DAOUBK010000079.1:0-35725 GCA_034432635.1 Roseiflexus sp. | reverse complement strand
AGCGCAGGCGCGGGCAGCAGCGGAGGCGCGGGCGGAAGCGGAAGCAGCAGCGCGGGCAGCGGCGGAGGCGCGGGCGGAAGCAGAAGCGCAGGCGCGTGCGCAGGCAGAGGAACGGCTCCGCGCGCTACGCGAGCGTTTGCAGGCGCTGGGGATCGACCTGTACAATGCTTCGTGATGCAACGTCAACTTTTCATTGGTTAAGAGAAGCGCGTTGAACGGAAAACACACGGAGAGAGGGGAAATTGTGTCGCCTGCATTGCAGCCAGGAACCATACCCCTGGTGCGCACCAACAGATCGCTGGCGATTGTCGGTGCGATCATCCTGGCAACTGCCTTGCTTGCAGGTGGACTGATCGCAGCGGGTGAGACACTCTTTGCGCTGGCGCCAGCTGCACTTGGCGGTGTGTGGGCAACTGGTGTGATCCTGCAGCGTGACTGGACGCGCATGATTGCCTTGCCCGGATTGATCATCGTTGCCGCCGGTGCGACATTCACCCGGATCGCACCACTTGTTCCGCTTGCCGGTCTGGTTATGACGCTGGTTGCCTGGCGTCTTGCCGATCTCGATCAGTGTCTGGCACTGGCTGATGTGATTGTGGATGAACGATCACTGCGACGCTTTCATCTTACCCGTTTATTGATCGTCGCAGGAATAGCGTTTGTGCTTGGCAGCCTGGCGACTGTTGTACGTGTCGAGATTGGTGTGATAGGGGCGCTGGCGGCTGGTATACTGGCGGTGGTCGGCCTCAGCCGTCTTGTTGTATTCCTGCGGCGCATGATGCAGGACATGTGACACATAAGCGGGTTGCCGCTTTCTGAAACGGTGGCAACTCTCCTGATGAAACGATATGACGTTGCGTTTTGCCATACCGTCGAAGGGTAGTTTGTACGACGGCACGATCGCCTTTCTTGAGAGTGCCGGATTGCGCGTGGCGCGCCCGAATCCGCGTCGTTACACTGCTTCCATTCGCGCACTCCCCGGCGCAGAAGTGTTGCTCCATCGACCGACAGACATTGTCGAAAAAGTAGCGGCGAGTGAAATCGCTCTCGGTATCAGCGGACTCGATCTGGTGGAAGAACTGCGAGGCGATCGCGATGATCTGATCGTTTTGTTTGATGATCTTGGCTATGGCGCTGCCGAACTGGTTGTCGCCGTACCGGAGACCTGGATCGATGTGACCGTCTGGCACGATCTGGCGGATCTGGCTGTGGAATTGCATAGTCAGGGCCGGCCGCTGCGTATTGCGACCAAATACCCATCGTTGACTCGTCGTTTCTGCTATGCACATGGCATTAACTACTTCCGCCTGGTTGAGTCGCAGGGGGCGACCGAAGCAGCGCCCGGGCTTGGGTATGCCGACATCATCGTGGATATTACAGAAACTGGTGTGACACTGCGCGATAACCAGTTGAAAATCGTTGGCGAGCCGATTCTCCGCACCCAGGCGTGCCTGATCGCAAGTCGTCGCTGTTTGCGTGCCAATCCTGCGGCGCTGGCGGCAACCCGTACCGTGCTGGAACTGGTCGAGGCGCGGCGGCGAGCACGCCGTTTTGTGCAGGTGACGGCAAATATCGCTGGTGAGACGATGGAAGACGTAGGGCGTCGTGTGGCTGTCCGCTCTGACCTCGCCGGTGTGCAGGGACCGACAATTGCGCCAGTCTGGCCCAGTACATCGCGTGCTGCAGGCGCACCCGGATGGTATATGGTCACGCTGCTCATTCCCCAGGATCGGGTGCTCGATCTGATGGCGCACCTCCGTCAACTCGGCGGTGACACCATTACGGTTGTACCGGCGCAGTATGTGTTCGATGCAACCTGCAGCAGTTATGATCGTTTGCTGGAGTTGCTCGAGGAACAGACCCCATGACCATTTCTGTCTTTGAAGATCTTTCCGTTGCCCGCCGCACCATTCTGCGGCGTGTTCCCTTCGATCAGGTCGATGTCCCGCTGTCGTTACTCAATGCTATCGAGGAGCGCTTTGGCGCACGGTTGACGCCTGCCGAAGCAGTTGATCGAATCCTGAGTGATGTGCGTGAACGTGGCGATGATGCGTTGCGTGATTGGGCGCAGCGCCTCGATCAGTATGCCGGTCCACTGGAGGTTGCTGCGGAGCAGTGCGCTGCGGCGCTGGCTACGCTCGATCCTGCGCTGCGGGAAGCGATCGACCTGGCGATTACCGGACTCACGCGCTTCCATCAACGCCAGATGCGCACCTCGTGGATCGAGTTCGATACCGAAGGCGCGCTCGGGCAGATCATCACTCCGTTGCAACGGGTCGGCATCTACGTTCCGGGTGGCGCTGCACCACTCCCATCGTCCCTGCTGCATGCCGCAGTTCCGGCGCGTGTTGCCGGTGTCGAAGAGGTGATCGTCTGTACGCCGCCCCGGCGGAACGGTGAAGTCGATCCGACGGTGCTTGCCGCTGCCGCCGCCGTGGGAGTGTCACGGATATTTGCTATTGGCGGCGCACAGGCGATTGGGGCAATGGCGTATGGCACGGCAAGTGTGCCGCGTGTCGATAAGATCGTCGGTCCTGGCAATCTGTTCGTGGTGCTGGCAAAGCGTGCAGTCTATGGTGTTGTCGGAATCGAGTCGCTCCCCGGTCCTACCGAGACGCTGGTCATTGCCGATGCGCGCGCCAACCCGCGTCTGGTCGCCGCCGATCTGCTGGCACAGGCGGAACACGTGCTTGCGTCCGCCATTCTACTGACACCCGATCGGGCGCTTGCAGCACAGGTTCAGGCAGAAATTGCGCGGCAACTCGAACTGCTTCCGGTACAGAACGCCGCCGCCGCTGCTGCTGCCATGACCGGGCGCGGTGGAGTCGTACTGGTTCCCGATCTCGATACTGCCTTTGACATTGCCAATGAATATGCGCCGGAACATCTCTGTCTGTTGATCGATGATCCCTGGCGCTACGTTGGAAAGGTGCGCAACGCGGGCGGTGTGTTCCTCGGCGAACGTTCTTTCGAGGTGCTCGGTGACTATGTGGCGGGGCCATCACACATCATGCCGACAGGTGGAACTGCGCGCTTTGCTTCTCCGGTCAACGTGGACGATTTCCGTAAGATTATCTCGCTGGTGGCGCTGAACGATGCCGCATTGCGACGGATCGGACCGGCTGCGGCGCGTCTGGCGGATGCCGAAGGGCTGGCAGCGCACGCGGCCGCAGTGCGGGCAAGGCTGGAAGATGGGTCTGAGATGGGTTAAGCATCTTGTTGCAGTCCAACCGACCGCGTTAAGGTCTGGTATAATGCTGGTGTTCTGAAAAAATGCTGCGTGAGGAGGTGGGCAGGTATGCCGTCGAGTTTTATCGAAAGTTTCGTCTTTCTCCTGATAGAAGTGTTGTCGCTGGCCATTCTTTTTCGCGTGCTGCTCTCCTGGGTCGATCCGCTGGGCAATATGCGGATCACACAAATGCTTCGCGATCTGACGGAACCGATCCTGGCGCCGATCCGCAGCATCCTGCCACAAACGATGATGTTCGACTTTTCGCCGATTATTGCAATGTTGTTGCTCCAGGCTATCAGCATGCTGATCCGCTCTGCCCTGTGATTATTCTCATTGCCTGATCGGGCAGGATACACCGGCAGAAGAGCAGGTGGTCTTTGAACCGAGCAGGATTGCGTTCCTGGAAAGTCTGGTCAATGAACCAGGAGGTTATTGTCACATCGCCAGAAATCGCCCGGTCAAAGGCTCATTCTGCGCGTGTGCTGCTCAGCACCGTCTTCCTGTGTGGTGTCGGCACGCTGGGCGTCGAAATGATCGCCTCACGCCTGCTTGCCCCTTACTTCGGCACGTCGCAGCCGATCTGGGCTGCAATCATCGGTCTGACGCTGGTCTACCTGGCAGTGGGGTATCACTTCGGCGGGCGCCTGGCCGACCGTCGTCCCGATGAGCGGGTGCTGTACCGTATTGTTCTGCTATCGGGAGTTGCTACGGCTTTAATCCCGATCCTTGCTGCTCCTATTCTCGGCTTCGCGCAGCGCGCTGTCACCGAGCTCGCGGTTGGCGGTTTTGTCGGTGCGCTGTTCGGTGTGCTGACATTGTTCGCTGTGCCGGTCACATTGCTGGCAATGATCGGACCGTTTGCTGTACGTTTGCAGTTACATCGCGCTGCTGCCGGCGTACAGGTCGCAGGCGCTGCCGCCGGGACAGTCTCTGCCATCTCAACCATTGGCTCAATCGTGGGAACATTCCTTACCGTTCTGGTGCTTATTCCCGCAATTGGCACCACAGCCACAACGTATGTCTATGCCGGCCTGTTGACTGTGCTCGGCGCAGTTGGTGTGCGTAACTGGAAGGTGCTGGCAGCGCTGGTGATCACTGCCGTAATCGCAGGGTATGCCCTCTTCACGTCGGGACCGGTGAAAGAAGCCGGATGCACCGGGTGCACCCTGATCGCCGAGTACGAATCGCCCTACAACTATATCCAGGTTGCAACGCGCCGCGACCCGGAGTATGGACAGCAGGTCGTGCTGCTGCTGAACGAGGGTCTGGCGATCCATTCGATCTACAATACTGCTTACGACGGCGATCCGCTCGATACGCTCACCGGCGGCGGTCCGTGGGACTACTTTGCGATTGCACCGTTCGTTGTACCGGGGCGTGATCCGACAACGGTGCGCAGCCTGGCTATGCTTGGCTCGGCAGCGGGAACGACGCCGGCGCAGTTTCTGGCAATCTACGGACCTGAGACGCGCATCGATGCAGTCGAGATCGATCCCAAAATCATCGAAGTGGGACGACGCTTCTTCAACGTGCGCGATGCCTCAACCGGTCCGGAACATCCGAATTACCATGTCTACGCCGAAGATGCGCGCTTCTGGCTGGCGACGAGGGGTAGCATCTACGATGTGATCGGCATGGATGCCTATCATCAGCCCTACATCCCCTTCCATCTGACAACGGTGGAGTTTTTTCGGTTGGTGCGACAGCATCTTGCTCCCGATGGTGTGGCAGTCGTCAATGCCGGGCTAGGTCCCAACGGCGACGACCGCCTGAGTCAGGCGATTGTAGCGACCATGGAGCAGGTTTTTCCTCAGGTTTTCGTGATCGAAACGGCGCGTCTCAGCAATCAGATCATCATTGGCGTGAATCGTAACGTCGGTGACGGATACGCCAATCTGCTCGATGCGTATGAGCGTATCGAGCATCCGGCATTGCGACGCACGCTCGAACGGGTGTACATTCCAGCGCGTCAGTCTACGGCAACCTTCGCGCCTTTCACCGATGATCGCGCACCGGTTGAGCGTCTGGTCGATCTCCTGATTTTCGATACGTTGATACGTTAGTTATCCTCCCTCCGTGACGATGATTGATAGGGCTCGTTTGCGCACTTTAGGGGATTGTTTTTGCATTGTACCGCCGATGGATAGGTTGCATGTTCATCATCTCGGCTTTCATTGAAGTTCTCCTCCCGGTAACAGTTGTTGTGATGTGTGGGTATGCACTGCGACGCCGCTTCGAACTGGATCTCCCATCGCTCAATCGCCTGAGCATGTATGTTCTCGGTCCTGCATTGATCTTCACCACGATCGTGCGGATCGATGTGACCGGTGATGAGGCAGTGCGCATCATTGCCGCGTCCGTGGCGGTGTGTCTAGGGATCGGGGTGGTTGGACTGATTATTGGCACGTTTATGCGTCTGGATCGTGGGAGCCTGATGGCGTTGCTTCTCTGTGTCATGTTCATGAACTCGGGCAACTACGGTTTGCCGACAACCCGCTTTGCATTCGGTGAAGCCGGTTTTCAGCGTGCGCTTCTTTACTTCATCGCGCAGACAATCCTGGCGCAGACGCTGGCCGTGCCGATCGCCAGCGCCGGACATGGCGATCTCAGGAGTGCAGTGCGACAGATGTTTGCCATGCCCCAGATCTATGCAGTTGCAGCGGGTTTGCTAGTGCGCTTCAGCGGCATCGATCTGCCGCATCGCAGCGATGCGCTGGGGAGTGCGTTTCGCGGCGTGGCGCTGATGGCCGATGCGGCATTGCCGCTCCTGCTGCTTTTGCTGGGCATGCAACTGGCAAATGGAACCTCGGTGGAAGACGTTCGGTTGACCATGGTGGTTGCCGGGTTGCGGTTGGGGGTCTCACCGCTCCTGGCGTATGGTCTGGCGCGCACGCTGGCGCTCGATGACCTGGCGCTGCGGGTTGTGGTACTCGAAGCCAGTATGCCCACAGCCGTCAATATGGTGCTCTACTCTTTTGAATTCAATGCCCGTCCGCGCTTCACCGCAGGGGTGGTGGTGGTCACTACGCTGATGAGCTTGGTGACGCTGACGTTGCTGCTCAGTGTGTTGCGTCGATGATGAGACAGGCGACGGTGAGGGTGGAAACAAAGGCTTCGTGTTGATCGCCCATCGTCCCCCTGCTCATCATTATGCCCGCACCACCAGATACCCAATGAGCAGAATCAACTGAAAGACAACTGTGATCAATCCCCCGCCGATGAGTTGTCCGCCGCGCCAGTCGTACAGCGCGCTCCACAACCCTGCCGCCAGCCAGAATGACCATCCGATTGCACCCAGCCACAGGAGTGCCGCGAGTGGTTGAGCGCCGGCGAGGAGTGCAACCAGCGCTGCCAGCATGAGAAACAGGCGTGGTTGCTGAACCTGTGGATAGAGGTACAACGGACGCGCCCCATCCTCACCGCCGCCACTCATCTCATCGAGCGCAGCCGTGGCTAGCGATACCAGGGGCCACTCGAGGAGCGCCAGGAGGGTCATAATGAGTGCAGCGACGAACAGGCGTCCATCTGGAAGGATATGCTGAACGAGCGAGCGATCGGCGAGCAACATTAGCGCCGGAAATACTGCGATGCCGAGTGCAGGCGGCAGCACGTGCAACAGTCGTCTGGCGACGATGTGCTGCGTCGTAGGGTCGGCGCGGCTCTCCTCAACAAGGCGAGTCGCAGCAGCAGTCGGCTGAACGCTCAGCAGCAGGAGATCCGATCGCGCGTCGCTCTGGAACAGAGGCGCCTGTGTATTGCCGGTTTCCTCGTGATGCCGCATCACCTCCAGCACAATGCGTTGGAGTAACGTATCGGCATTGCTGATAGCCGAGGTGATCAGGATGCCGGGAGCAAGCGAACCATCGTAGAGCAAACTCACGATCCGTGCATCGACCGGCAATCCACCCGTAACCTGTACCAGCACGACCTGACTGTTTTCGGAGAATTCGGTCACCTTCATCACACGCAGGCGCGACCAGGGGAGGGTGTATGTGCGCCACAGACGGCGGATAGTCAATCCCTTGCGGTGCGCTTCCAGCGTCGGCAGAAGATGGTATATGACCGTTGCGACACCAAGCAGGAAGATCAGGGTGATGTGTGCTTCGACCAGCAACCACCATGGCGCCGGAAGAAGTCGCAGATCGAGTTGATTGAAGACCGGCAATCGACGTAATGCAGGAAATGTAATCGCCAGAAAGGTCATGATCAGCGTCAGATACCGCAGAACGGCAACCGCTGCCATGAATGCCGCCGTCCAGGTTAGTGTGATGCTGATGCGTCGCGGATACTCACCGGCTACGACATCACCCGAGACGGCGACTGCCGGTGGCGCAGCATCGTGCTGCGACAAACGTTGTGCAAAAAATGACAACGGGCTGAGCAACAGGCGGAACAACGGTGAACTCGCTCTCTCCTGCAACTCGATCTGTCGTCCGGTTGCCATCGTGCGCGCTGCGCGGTCGGCTTCGCTGAGGAGTGTCTTGACCAGATCATCGAATTCACTGATCTGTGATGTGATCAGAAATGCGGGACGGAACCCCAGGCGATAGATGAAACTGTACCAGCGATGCCACCCGGTCAGCCAGCCACGGTCGGTTTCGACCAGCAACACATAACAATCGCCCGCTTCGGTGACTTTGATGGTGCGGATATTCTCCCAGGGCACGGGCAACCAGTCGTTGACAAATGCCACCAGCATGCCGCGGGCGCTGGTGCGCACCATCGGTAGACTGTTGCGCAGCAGAAGTGCCGCCAGCAGCGCCAGCGCCAGCCAGAGCAGTGCGGGCAATATCTCTGCCGGTGTGGTCGGTGGTGGCGTATCGGCAGTGTTGATCACCCGCACCAGATCGTCGAGCCAGGGAAGTTGAGCGAACAGCGTCGTATCAACCGAAAAGATCGACCAGAGCAGGCGCAGCACATCGCGCCCCAGGCGCACCAGCGCCACGGTGACCGCAACTGCTGACAGGAGTTCTATGGCAACGCTCAAACGGAGGGGGTAGCGATGAACTTTTTCGATATTCACACGTCCGCCTCCGCAGCGGCAGTCAACTGATTCCCCATCAGAGTGCGCACACGCAGCGCGGCCTGATCGAGCAGGCGTTGACACGCTTCGGCGGTTGTGACGCCTTCTTCGTAGAGCGCTAGCGCCTGTGCAAGCGGGAGATCGCCGGTCTCGAGTTGCTCGACAATCTGTTGCAGGCGGGTGTACAACACCTCGTATGCTTCTCCCGGAACAGGTTCGTTTGTGGTCATGGCGTTTCGTGCGGGATTATCAGGCGATTTTGTCTCCATGAACGATGAGCAGAACTGGAACCGCATACAGGCGAAAGATACACTATTCGACACGGGCGCGGAAACTACCACGGCGCACCGTGATCTCGATGCAATCATCAGGTGCAACCAGCGACGCATCGGTGATCAGCGCTCCGGTAGTGGATTGTACCACAGCATAGCCACGGTCGAGCGTTGCCAGCGGGCTGAGTGCGTGGAGGCGACCACGCATACCATCGAGATGGGCGCGCGCCAGTGCGATACGTCGTTTGAGCGTGATGGTTGCGCGGCGGATCAGGTCATCGATATGCTGACGGTCGTGTCGGATACGGCGTTCGGGCCAACAGAGTGTCAGACGCCGGTTCAGATTAGAGATCGCATCGCGTGCGCCTGTCAATCGCTGCGTCATCGCTGCGTCCAGGCGGTCGCGCAACTGGCGAATATCATCGATCAGTTCGGTTCGATCAGGAGACACCAGTTCGGCAGCTGCGGAGGGGGTCGGTGCGCGCACATCGGCGACAAAATCGATCAGCGTGGTATCGGTTTCGTGCCCGATGCCGCTGACGACCGGCACCGGACTGGCGAACACAGCACGTGCCAGGTGTTCATCGTTGAACGTCCAGAGATCCTCGGCAGTGCCGCCGCCGCGCGCTACGATAATGACATCGACATCAGCCTCGTATAAGGTGTAGAGCGCCTCAATAATCGTATCGACAGCACCGGCACCCTGCATCTGACACGGCGCAAAGAGCACTTCGGCAAGCGGATAGCGCCGCCGCAGAATGTTGAGCATATCCTGAAGCGCCGCACTCGTCGGCGATGTGACAATACCGATTCGGTGCGGCAGGAGCGGCAATGGGCGCTTCCGCGATGGATCGAACAGCCCTTCCGCTGCGAGACACTCCTTCAGGCGTTCGAACTGTGCCTGGTGCACGCCGATGCCTGCCGGTCGCAACGCATCGACGTACAGTTGCACCTGACCACGTACCTCGTAGAACGCCACCCGCCCATGGGCAAGCACGGCTTCACCATTGGCGGGCAGCGCCGCCACGCGCGCTGCGACCGACCTCCACATCACTGCCCCAATTTGCGCGTCGCCCTCTTTCAATGTAAAGTAACAATGACCGGAAAAGTGACGATTAAAACTCGAGACTTCCCCTTCGACCCACACATCGTTCAGCAGATCGTCGGCGTCGAGCAAGTCGCGCAGGTATATGTTGAGTTGAGAGACAGTCAACAACTGCATGGCGATGGATTTCCTGGTCTTTCTGCCCGATGTATGTTGCGGGGTGGCACGTTTGTTACAGCGGCTCGATAACCATCAACGGCTGCCCATACTCCACCGGTTGCGCATTCTGAACCAGAATACGCACGATCCGACCGGCGAACTCGCTCTCGATCTCATTCATCATCTTCATTGCTTCGATAATGCCGACGCGATCACCGACATGGATAATGTCACCTTCCTGCACATAGGGCGGATCCTTCGGTGATGGTGCGGCATAGAAGGTTCCGACCATCGGCGCAGCGATGATTTTGCCTGGTGGAAGAGCGTCCGGCTCCGGAGCGGGTGTTGCTGGCGGCGGCGTCTGCACTGGCGCCTGAACGATGCCGATCGGCGGCGCCGGAGATTGCACGTTTGCGGCAATTGATGGTGTAACGAACATCGGCGCCGGGGTATGGGGATGCAGAGACGGGCCGCGCTTGATGTGCAGGCGCGTCGTGCCGCGCTCAATCGAGATCTCGTGGACATCCGTTTCGCTGATCATGCGCAGTAGTTCGCGCACTGCGCTCAAGCCGAACTCGTCCTCGGTCGACTGCACAGTGTGATTGCGCTCACTTTCGCTCATAGTGCTGCTCACTTCCTGCTCTGGCGAAGCATATGAGAGACTTTTCACAACGATTATAACACGCGGCAGGTATGATGTGACGCGCGTACCATCGTTGCGGGTTCTGCGGTACACTCTTGATTAAGGGTGCATACAATGACAGGTGCTGACCGTCGAACAGCCTTCTGCAACAATTGGAGGAGACAGATCAATGCGTGTCGATGGGTATCTTGCTTCGCTGGCTGAGACGCTCGCAGCCGTTCCGCGTGAACCGCTGCGCGCTATTGAAAAGGCATTGTGGCAGACGTATCTTCGTGACGGGACGATTATTGTCTGTGGGAATGGCGGTAGCGCCGCCACTGCGTCGCATTTTGCGTGTGACCTGGTGAAGTGGACGGTTTCCGACGGTTGTCGTCGTTTGCGTGCACTTGCACTGACCGACAATGTGCCGGTGATGACAGCATGGTCGAACGACACAGCGTATGAACGTGTGTTTGTCGAGCAGGTCATGTCGCTCTACCGTCCCGGCGATACACTAGTGGCGATTTCGGGGAGCGGCAATTCGCCGAATGTCCTGCGTGCGGTGGAGTGGATGGCGTCACAGGGCGCTGTGACGATTGGGTTGACCGGCTTCGATGGCGGGAAACTGGCAACGCTGGCACAGATCGCGGTCGTCGTTCCTAGCCATTTTATGCCTGAGGTCGAAGATGTGCACATCGCGCTTTGCCACAGTCTGACAGTGGCGTTGGGTGAGCGGATTGGCGCCGAACGTCTATGATACTCGTCCTTGGACTCGATTTTGGCGGCACGAAACTTGCTGCCGGGCTAGTTGATCTTCAGCAGGGCAACGTGCTGGCACGTCGATCGATGCCAACACCGGTGTCCGGCGGTGCGGCTGCTAGTCTCCAGGCGATGCTGGCAATGGCACGAGTTCTGATGGCAACTGCGCCCGCGCCTGTACAGCGAGTCGGTATCAGTTTTGGCGGACCGGTTGCAGCGGATGGGCGCACCGTGCGTCTCTCGATGCATGTTGCCGGATGGGAGAACTTCTCGCTGGCGACGCATGTCGAGGAAGCGCTTGGGCTACCGGCTACGGTTGCCAATGATGGCGATGCAGCCGCGCTGGCAGAGTATTATTTCGGCGCCGGGCAGGGTGTGCGGCATCTGCTGTATCTGACGGTCAGCACCGGTATCGGCGGCGGCGTGATTATCGATGGGCGCCTGCACCGTGGTGAACGCGCCTGGGCAGGCGAAGTAGGGCATCAGGTGCTGAAGCCTGACGGTCCGCCCTGCCCGTGTGGTCGCAACGGCTGCCTGGAGGCACTGGCGTCGGGATTGTCGATCGCACGCGAGGCGCGGTTACGGTTGCAGGGACCCGATGGTGCAACCAGTGCGCTGGCTGCCATCCCGCCTGCCGGGTTGACTGCGCAGCACGTTGCAGAAGCCGCAGCGGCTGGCGATGCTCTGGCGCGCGCGGTGTGGAATGAGGCGATGGGATGGCTGGGGATCGGCATCGCTTCAGCCGCGAACCTGCTCAATCCCGGACGGGTCGTGCTTGGCGGCGGGTTGACCCGCGCCGGTGCACTCCTGTTCGATCCGGTGCGCCACGTGGTTGCGCGGCGCACTATGGACCCGGAAGTGAGCGTCGTGCCTGCTGCGCTCGGTGATGATGTCGGCATTCTGGGAGGCGCGGCGCTGCTGAGCGAACCTTGACAGCGCCCAGTGTGGGTGCTAGAATGCGGGGTGTACCGGCCCCGTAGCTCAACTGGATAGAGCGGCAGCCTCCGGAGCTGCAGGTTACTGGTTCGAGCCCAGTCGGGGTCACCATGTTTGTTCAACAACAGGCGTGGTCTGTTCTGTATAGCTTCACTGTGCCAGCGCACGCAGACGCCGCAGTGTATGCGCCAGCACTAGCAGCGCGTCACGCCGGTACCCCGCAACAGCTTCTACTCCTTTGAGGTCCAAGCGCTCATAGATGGCATCCACATATTTGCGCACTGTGGCGATCCTGAGACCGAGTTGCCGGGCAATCGCTTCAGTCGTATAGGTCATGCGCTCTGCGACCTCGCGTTGCTGCGGCGTCAGGTCATCGAAGCACTGCGCCAGTTGCGCAACGACTGTGGCGACCGCCGGTTCCAGCGCATCCAGAAACAGTTGCTCCCACGCGGTAGTTGCCGGGCCATCGATGCCGGGCTGGAGAAACACATCCTGGCGTAGCGCGCGCAGAATGGCTTCGTGCAGCACCGTCTCAGGACTGCCTTTGGCAACGTATGCCAGACTGGTATACCCGGAGATCAGCAATGGCACCACAGGCGCAACATGACCGCCGTAGGCCGTCCAGATCACACCGCCACCGTCGGGTCTCGACGTTTCAGGGCATGCACCAGGTCGATGCCGCGCGAGCGTGATCGTGGCGCCGGTTCATCGGCACGATCACGCAGCGCCAGGTCGACGACAGCCAGGTGTGGCGGCGGATGACTGGCAATCAGCGCACAGGCATCGGCGTAGGTCTCAGCAGCGCGCTCGGCAAAGTGGAGCGACTCAAAAAACTGACCGAGCGCCCAGCGGGCAAACGGATCATCCTCGATCACAAAGACGGTCGCATTGCCTGCCGCAGGCTCAGACATACGGCGCTCCACGAGGTCTCCGTTCCAGCACCAGCTTGGGATTGTTGTCGGCAAAGGGTATGTGATATATTCCTCGGTTGAAGAGAAGGTAAAAAGCAGTCAAGACTGACCGGCTGCAGACAACGTATCATCGGCCATCTGCACTGCAACCTGCTCTAGAGGAATGTATATGCGGTCTCGCGTCCTAGAGATTCTGACAGTCTTGTTAATGACATTTGTAAACGGACGTGGAACGACATCACACGGGCAGGCCGTCGCGTCAGCTGGTGGACAGTCCGGTTTCCGGCAACACCTGTTCGGTGACGGTAGCCCTAGCACCCTGCTGTTCAGCACCTTCCTTGGCGGAAGTGATGATGACAGAGCCAACGCCCTCGCACTGGATGCCCAGGAGAATGTGTATGTGGCGGGAGGGACCGGGTCTGCCGACTTCCTCACCACGGCGGAGGCGTATGATGGGTCATACAATGGTTCTGGCAACGCCTTCGTGAGCAAACTGACGTTTAGACATTTTGTCTACCTGCCGCTGACTGTCCGCCAGGTATGAACGTGCGTGCCAGTGGTGCATCCAGGAATACTGCACCACCAGTGTATCAGCGAACCGGGCAAGTCTGACCAGCGAGCATGGAGCATAGAGGAGGTGATGGGAGAGGATTTTTTGCCCATCCTCCTGGATATGCGCTGGAGGATCGTTTCCTTATTCGCGCAGTACCAAACATCAGGTACGTGGAAGGGTAGTGCCGCGCTGAGCTGGAGGGTCGTTTCTTTATTCGGTAGCACAGCACGGGTTCTCAACCAATACTCCTGTAGTGCAAGACGACGCGCGTATGCAACCGACCCGCCAGCCTTGCCTTTAGCCACTACCACTCCCACATCGCTTGATCCTGTGATACGCCTCCACTGGTGGCGATGCTGGCGTTCTCTGTAACTGGCAGGCGTGCAATAGCTTGGCGGCAGCGGGAACGACCGGTTGTTGTCGACCGGCTTCCCCGCCATTCATCCGTTTTGCGACAGCGACGGTTGAGGTGTCTCGACCAGCGTTGCCTGGCGTGTCTGTCGTTCGAGCGCGACGAGGAGAATGGCAACATCGGCGGGGTTGATCCCTGCCAGACGCGCCGCCTGCCCGATCGTCGCCGGTCGAAAGCGTTGCAATGTCTGCCGCGCCTCGTTGCGCAGCCCGCGTAGCGCGGCGAAATCGAAGTCGGGTGGGATGCGCCGCGACTCCATACGACGCAATCGTTCGACCTCGCGCTGTTGCTTGCGCAGATACCCGCTGTACTTCGCTTCGATTTCGACTTGTTCAGCGACATCAGCCGCGCACGATGGCAGATCGAGCGCTGACTGGAGTTGCTGGTATCGTACCTCGGGACGGCAGAGCACTTCTTCGGCGCTCATCTCACTGGTGAGCGGCGCAATGCCGGCGTCACTCAGACGGGCGTTGATCGCGGCGGACGGATACAGGCGTTTGCCGCGCAACATCGCGAGCAGACGTTCCACTTCCTCACGTTTGCGCTCAACAACCGCCACACGCTCGCGGTCGACCAACCCCAGATCGCCTGCCAGCGGCGTCAGGCGCAGGTCGGCGTTATCGGCGCGCAGCAGGAGGCGATGCTCGGCGCGTGAGGTGAACATACGGTACGGCTCGCGGATCTCTTTTGTGACCAGATCGTCGATCAGTACGCCGATGTAGGCTTCATCGCGACGGAGTAGAAAAGATGGCTTTCCCTGAACAAAACGAGCTGCATTGATGCCCGCCATCAACCCCTGCGCAGCCGCTTCTTCGTATCCTGTCGTACCGTTGATCTGACCGGCGAAGAACAATCCCGGAGCGCGGCGTGATGACATATCGGCGGCGATCTCGCCGGTTGCGAGCGCATCGTATTCGATAGCATACCCGGCGCGCATTAGTTCGACATGGTGCAGCGCCGGAATGCTCCGCAGCATTGCCCACTGCACATCTTCCGGCAGCGACGTGTTGCATCCCTGGACGTAGACCTCGTGCGTCGACCAGCCTTCGGGTTCGAGGAACAGCCCGTGACGCTCCTTATCGGCGAAGCGCACGATCTTGTCTTCGATGGAAGGACAGTAACGTGGACCGACACCTTCGATCACCCCGCTGAACAGCGGCGCGCGGTCCAGGTTGCGCCGTACAATCTCGTGAAACTCCGGCGTCGTGTGCACCAGATAGCAGGGCAACTGCGGACGCCAGGCATCGAGGAGTGGTTCAGGGTACGCGCGAGCAGGCAGACCGCCGAATGCCGGTTCGGGTGGCGCTGCGTTCAGCGCACCGTAGTAAAACCCGAAGAAAAGCGGGGTTGCACTGCCGTGCTGTACGCTCGTGAGTGAGAAATCGATCGTGCGTGCATCGATGCGTGGCGGGGTGCCGGTCTTGAGCCGCACCAGCGGAAAGCCGAGCGTTGCAAGGTCTTCACCCAGCGTCGTGGCAGGTGCCTCGCCCGCGCGCCCTGCACCCCAGATAGCGTCGCCGGTGATCGCTCTGCCACGCAGAAACGTGCCGGTCGTCAGCACCAGAGCCCGACACTGGTAGATCCACCGGGTATGCGTCACAACTGCATAGTGCCCTGAACGTATCTCTTCGCGATTGTCCGGTTGAGGGGTGCTCCCATTACGGTCGAGCGGTTGCGGCAGAATGATACGCTCAATCATCGCCTGGCGCAGGTCGAGGTTTGGGACTGTTTCGAGCGTTTCTTTCATGACCTTCGCATACAGACGCTTATCCGCCTGAGCGCGCGGCGCCTGTACTGCCGGACCCTTACTTTCGTTGAGCAGACGGATCTGAATGAACGTGCGGTCGGTCACGCGCCCCATTAATCCGCCCAGTGCGTCGATCTCGCGCACCAGATGCCCCTTTGCCGGACCGCCGATCGACGGATTGCACGACATATGTGCCAGTTTATCGAGATCAATCGTCAGCAGCAGGGTTCGACATCCCATGCGCGCGGCGGCGTGCGCTGCTTCGCATCCGGCGTGCCCTGCGCCGACAACGATGACATCGTAGATGTATGGATGAATGCTGTGCATATTGGAGAGCGGCAGATCAGACAATACCAGTCAATGAACAATAATATGATAGTGATACAAACGCTGGTCCTGCCGGTCTATTCATCATTCCACGGAAATGCCAGCGCAGTTGTTCGGATAGACCACTTCAATTATACAGTGTTTTGAAGAGAAGATCAGGGTAATATGCTACAATGAGGACGTGATGAACTGCTCTACTTTGCAATATAACAGCGCGCTGCTGCGAGTTCTGCTGGGTGTGGCATGGGGTGTACTCTTCCTCATCGGATGTACAACCGTTCCCACCCCGGAGGAGCCACAGGGCGGCGGATTTTCGCCAGAAGTTGTGACCGAGAGTTTTTTCGAGGATCTGCAACGTGCATTGCAGGACCCGAATCTGCAACAGGAAGAGACGCGCAGTTTCTGGGCGGAGCGTTTAGCGGGGTACTTTGCGCCGGTGGAGCGTGATACACAACGCCTTGCCTTGCGGCGCGCGCTTGCATCGTTTGCTGCTGGTCTGCGTCAACTGGCGGACGATGAGACTGCCGTGTTCGAGTTTCGTGGTTTTGATCCGGTGGAAAAGATCGCCGACGATGGGGAGCTGGCGCTGGTGCGTCTGCCGTCTGCTACGATTTCAATGATGCTGATGCGTACCAGTGAACGCGGTTCATACGTGTTCTACGAGCAAACTATCAGCCTCAGCCAGGTCATTGGGCGTCCTGATGGCACTGTGCCGGTCATCAAGATTGATGAGCGGTGGTATTTGACCGAGGGATGAGCAGCAATGAGGACGAAGACTGCACCGTTCAGTCGGCAACCGATGCCTGCATCTGCGAGTGATACGGCGGTACGCTATCGAGAACGACGTCAACAACAAACGCAGGCGCTGGCGCAGCTCGACTGTCTGAAAGGCGTCACGCCCGATACGCTGGCGCGCCTGGCGGCATGTGCGACGTTACGTGCATTTGTGCCAGGCACGATCATCATGAATGAACAGCGTCCCATCGCGTTTCTCTCGTTTATCGTTAAGGGTTCTGTCAGTCTGACGCTCCATGATCAGGCGGGGCGCCAGGTGCTGATAGGCGTTCTCAGTCGTGGTGATTGTTTGGGAGTCGCAACGCTGTTCGGCGACCGTTTTCGCGGCGCAACGGTGCGGGCTGAAACTGTCTGTTATCTGGTGCAGATTCCGCTGACGGAGATTCGCGCCATCCTTCCCGGTTCGCCAGAACTGGAACAGGCGCTGCGCCAGGTCTATCAGCAGCGTCTGGTTGAAGGCACGCTGGGTCGCGTGCCGCTCTTCAGTCGTCTGTCGCCGGTTGAACGCTTCCATATCGCCCAGGTATTGCGACCGGTGCAGTACAGTCGTGGTGCAATCGTGCTGCGACAGGGAGCGATCGGTGATGCGCTGTACATCATCATGTCGGGTCAGGTGGTTATCGAGCAGAATGGCCAGGTGATCGCTTATCTCGAAGAGGGCGATTTCTTCGGCGAAATGTCGCTGCTGACCAATCAACCGCACAACGCAGACGTGTGGGCGCTAACGCCGGTGGAGGCGCTAGCTCTGCCAGCGCAGGACCTGGAGGCATTGCTGGCAAGCCGTCCGGAACTGGCGACGCAGTTGCGCGAAGTCGTCGAGCAGCGCAAAGCCGCGAGTCGGGCGATCCGCAGCGACGCAGAACGTCAGGCGCAATTATCGGCAATGCTCCAACATGGATTGCGCCGGGGGACGCACATTCTGGTGCGCGACCTGAATCTGTGCAAACCCGAGTGCAGGATTTGCGAAGATGCCTGTGCATCACGTCATGGCGCCGCGCGCATTCATTTTTCCGGTTTGATCCTGAATGGCATCGAAATCGCCGATGCGTGTCGGCAGTGTCGTGTGGGAGCGGAATGTGTCGAAGCCTGCCCTGAGGATGCGATTGTCTGGAATGAGAGTGGCGCGCTGTTCATTACCGATGCGTGCAACGGATGTGGCGCGTGTGTGCCAGCGTGCCCATACCATGCCGTCGATCTGAGAACCATTGCATCGCCGCATCGGTCGCCGCTGTGGGAATTGTGGCAGCGATTGCAATACTGGCGCACACCGGTTATTCCGCTGGAAACGGATCATCAGCCGCAGCAACGGGCAAACAAGTGCGACCTATGCCACGGATACAACGATCTGGCATGCGTCAGCGCCTGTCCGACCGGTGCGTTGCGGCTCGTGTCGGTTGAGGAAGTGTTTCCGTTGTAAGCGGGAATGTATGCTTGACACGACTCTGCCAGCGCGCTATGATGACGCAGGATCGAAGGGAACACGGTAACGGTCGTGCCACGTGTTCGTGCGCAGACGGCTGCTTTTGAGGAGGCGCGATGGCGACAGGAAGCCAGCGGTTGTCTGGTTTGGCGCAGCGTGTGAGCGGCTGGTGCAGTGATCACCAGGCGATTGCCTGGTGGATGAGTGTTCTGCGGCTTGGCCTGTTTCAGCTGGGTATGGGAGTCGCACTGGCGCCGATCACCGGTACGCTCAACCGTGTGTTGATCGGCGATATGCATATCCCGGCTGCTCTTGTCGCTTCGTTGATGGCTATCCACTATTTCGTCTCTCCGGTACGCGCAGTCTTCGGTTATCGGTCGGATGTTGAGCGGGCGCGGGGACGCTGGCGCGCGCCGTATGTAGCATTGGGGCTCATGCTGACATATGGCGGGTTGGCGACTGCGCCGTTTTCGTTGATCCTGCTGGGTCCCGATAGTTCCATGCCGTTCGTAATCGCGCTGATGATCTGCACGGCGATTTTCCTGGCATACGGTGTCGGCGTCAATGTCGTCGAAACCACCTATCTGGCGCTGGTCAGCGATATTACTCCACCACGCGACCGCGGCAAGGTACTGGCAGTGCTGTGGATGATGCTGGTCGTTGGCACCATCGTCAGTTCGATCATCGTCGGTGCAATTCTCGAACGATATTCACCGGTGCTGTTGATCCAGGTCATGCAGGGTTCGGCGGTCATCTTCGCTGTGCTGGCGACGATATCGTTGCTGGGGCGTGAGCAGTTGCGACCCGATGGAACCCTTGTCTGCCATACCGATGATATTCGTGTACGGTTGACGCTGGTCGAGCAACTCCGTGTAGTCTGGCAGCAACCAGGATTGCGTGTATTGTTCGTTGTGCTGTTCGGCGGCACACTAGCGCTCGCCACTCACGATGTGTTGCTCGAACCGTATGGCGGTCAGGTGCTCGGCATGAGTGTCGCCGCAACTACACGGCTGACGGCGTTGTGGGGCGTGGCGATGATCATCGGGATTACTGCCGCAGGTCTGGCGTTGTGGCGAGGCTCCTCTCCTATCGGAGTGATTATTGGCGGGTGCGTCTCTGGCGCGCTTGGGTTCCTGGTGGTCATTCTGGCGGGTGGAAGTATCGATGTGAATATGTTCCGCAGCGGTGTGGCACTGATTGGTATCGGTCGCGGATTATTCATCGTTGGTTCGGTGGCGTTGATTATGGCGCTTGCCGATCGCGCGCATGCTGGATTGTTCATTGGTCTGTGGGGTGTGACGCAGGCGCTGGCGCAGGGTTTCGGCACGGTGGGCGGTGGTCTGGCGCGCGATATTGCGCAACAGCAAACCGGTAGCATCCTGATCGGCTATACGGCGGTCTATGCCGCAGCACTGGTTGTTCTGCTCGTTACCCTGGGGCTGATCATCGTGTTGCGCCTCGGACGTCAGTTGCGTGAAGGCGCTGTCCGCTCACCCTGGTCGGGGTTGCAGGATCTGCCCGGCGATCAGATACTGTTCTGAGCTGCGCGATCGGTGTGGCCCTCCGACCCTGGATATGGTTATTTCATGATCCGCTATGTCGTACCGCTGATCTACGCGCTGGCTCTCTGGTGGGTATCGACTGCCGTTATTATCCTGCTCTATCGCTTGCCACAGCGTACCTATCGTCTGAGTTTCGCTGCGCTTACGGTGGTCGGGCTGGCGGCGCTCTATGGTGTGTGGCTGTCGCGCGACGATATCGGCATCCTGGGGGCATACCTGGGATTTACCTGCGGGACGCTCCTATGGGGATGGCAGCTTGCCGGTTTCTACATGGGGTTTGTCACGGGACCGCGTCAGGAGCCGCTGGTCTGGCACCCCAGCAGTTTCGTTCGGTTCGGGCAGGCGGTGCATGCCAGCCTGCACCATGAACTCGCCGCTCTTGCCGGCGCTGTCGTTGTGGCGGCGCTCAGCTGGAACGCTGCGAACCAGACAGGCTGGTGGACGTACCTTTTGCTCTGGCTCATGCATCTGGCTGCCAAAGTGAACATCTTTCTGGGTGCGCGCAATTTTCATGCCGGACTGCTACCGGATCATCTGCGTCACCTCGGCGTATTCTTTCGCTATCGCCCGATGAATCTCTTCTTCCCTCTTTCCGTCACCGCTGCGGTTGTGGTAGCGACATTGCTGGCACGCTGGGCGCTTCACCCCGAGGCAACCGATTTTGAAGCGGTTGCCGGAACGCTGCTCGGCTTTATGACCCTGCTGGGCTTGCTCGAAATCTGGTTGCTGATGACTCCATCAGCAGGAAAGATGTGGGGCGAGCACCGGGTGGACGTCGGGTAGGTATATCACCAGTAATGAACCAGTGGTACATCGGTCATACTCAGCAATCCAGGCTCGGCTCGGCGTATGCTGGCAATCGCATTGACCACGATAGCAGCGGTCGCAATGTCTCCATGGATGCCGCCGGGGATCGTCATTCGCAGTGGCGGATTACCGTCGATCTCAACGGTGTCTTGCGGATCGGGCGCGCCGATGTACATCTGCAGTTCGAGAGTGATGACTTCGCGCTCACCAACGTAGCCGCGCGCGATCTGACGCACGCCGGCGACCTGCCCAACGGCGACGGAAACATAGTCGGTGGTGATCGCACGTTCGGCGAGGACAGGCATCATCGTGTCATCGCCAGCGTCGAGTTGCCATCCAAGAGTCGCCGCAATCATATGGAGGGACTCGGGCAGTCCTACGTGGCGCACTGTACCTTCACGCACCCGCTGCGCGAATTCGTCGGGTGTCAGCCCAGCGCCGATCTTGCGTTGCAACGGAGCGCGTCGCTGCGCAGCATCAACGATGCGCAGCACGCGAATGGCGCGCACCTCGGCGCATGCCGCTGTCAGCATCACCGGCAGTGCGTCCATAGCATAACCGGGATTGACCCCTGCGCCGAGCAGGGTGACACCGGCAGCACGCGCCGCAGCATCGAGGTCTGCCGCTATCTGTGGTTGAGTACTCCACGGGTAGGCGAGCTCCTCGCACGTCGAAATGACATCGACACCGGCGGCGATACATTCCTGCAACTGCGGTGCAACGGCGGAAAGCGACGAAAGCGTGGCGTGCAGCACGACATCGGGGCGCGTATTCCTTAGTGTGGCCGGAGCATCAGCGCTGACAGAAACACCGGTCACGCTGATGCCCAGCAATTCGCCCAGATCACGACCGGCTTTCTGCGGATCAATGTCGATGGCGCCAACAACCTGGATGCCCGATCGCGCGCACGCGAGACGCGCAATACTCAGACCGATCGGACCGAGTCCATAACAAACGACGCGTGTCGCCATACATTTCTTCCTTATGTATCGATATAGACCATGTTATAATAGCGCGCTGTCGGAAGAAATGTCAATTTCTCATGAAAACGCCAACCATCCTGATTGTTGATGATGATGTTGTGTTGCTGGCGCGGCTGGTGACACAACTGAAAGAAGCCGGATACGAAACCATCCAGGCGACCAGTGTGCGTCAGGCGGAACACGCGCTTGACAGCACAACGGTTGATCTGGCATTGCTGGAACCGGCTATTGATCACCAGGCCGGCTGGACATTTTTACCCCATCTGGCGGCACGTGCGCCGACCATCGTGGTCAGCGGCGATGGTCTCGAAGAGGACGTTGTGCGCGGACTCGACGCCGGCGCGGTTGATTATCTGACCAAGCCGTTTCGTACCGGTGAGTTGCTCGCCCGCGTGCGCGCGCAGTTGAAGTTGCGTGCAACGCATGAAATCGCCCATGCGCAGGACGCGCCTTCCACTGCCGGTGTCGAGCCTGCGGCATCAGCAGCAACCACGTCCAGAGTGATCGATCTGGGTGATGATGACGACATTGCCGCCGGGACGTCCACTGTCGCAACAAACACGCGCGACCGCCATCTGGAATCCCGGAGTTCTACGGAGCGCCTGCGTCGCGCGCATCCTTCCGATGACGAAGAAGAGGCGGTCTTTATTCCACATGCCGAGGAGCGTGGCTTGATCGCCGATCACACGTCGATGCCGGTCGATGAGTTGCGCGTTGCCGAACTGGAGCAGTCGCCGCTTGGCGCTCGCCTGCGCGCGGCGCGTCAACGACGACGCATTACGCTGGTGCAGGCGGAACTCGATACCAAAATCCGGATGTCATATATCCAGGCGATGGAGGAGGAGAAGTTTTCCCTGCTGCCGCATGGTGTGATGACCGAGGGGATGGTGAAGACGTATGCCGCCTACCTGGGATTGAATGTGACCCATGCGCTCGAAGAGTATCGTCAGCGCCACTACACTGCACCGGTCGAACCTCTGTTCGCTCTGGGTGGAGCGTCGCTGCCGCGCTCTGCGCCACCATGGTGGGTGTGGGCTGCCGTGGTGCTGCTGGCGCTGGTCATTGGCATTGGCGGCATTCTGGTGATCGATCCGGCAGGTATCGCGGCGCTTGGTGAACGGGCACGCACACTGTTTGCTCTACCGACTGCGACCCCGACGCCAACTCTGACGCCCACCTTCTCGCCAACGGCGACATTCACACCAACTGTAACACCCAGCCCGACGCCAACAGAAACCATGACGCCTTCCCCCACTGCCGAACCAACGGCTACACTGGAGCCAACTGCCACGCCATCTCCAACGGCGCGTCCACGTCCAACTGCACGCCCGCAACCGACACCTGCACCGCCAACGCCGGAACCGCCAACACCCGAACTACCGACACCCGAACCACCGACGCCCGAATCGCCGCCGGTTCAACCATAGTTTGTCTGGCACACGCTTCCCCGTCACAGTCGAGCGAGATCAGGTACAATACGAGGGGCAGAGCATACGTTGCTCTGATCCCGCAACCGGTCACGTCGTATGCTGTATGACGACACTATTGCAGCGATTGCTACTCCGCCCGGTGAGGGTGGCATCGGGATTGTGCGCATAAGCGGAAGAGATGCGTTGAAGATTCTGGAACGCATCTTCGTGCCCGCGCGCCCCGGTCAGTGGAAGCCCTACCGGATGCGTTACGGTCGCGTGGTCGACCAGAATGGCGCAGTCGTGGATGAGGCGCTGGCGGTTTTCATGCGCGGTCCACGCAGCTTCACTGCTGAAGACACTGCCGAAATATCAGTTCACGGAGGTCCGCTGGTTGTCGAGCGAGTGCTGCAACAGGCGCTGGCGGCTGGCGCGCGGGCTGCCACCCCCGGCGAGTTCACCATGCGCGCTTTCTTGAATGGGCGGATCGATCTCGCTCAGGCGGAAGCAACGCTCGACATCATTACAGCGCAAACGACGACGGCGCTGGCGCTAGCGGAGGCGCAGTTAGGCGGATGGCTTTCGCAGGAACTGCGTCGCATCCGCAACCTGTTGATCGACCCGCTGGCGTACTGCACGGCACTGGTCGATTTTCCCGAAGACGAGGTCGAGCCGCAGGATATCGAGACCCCCCTGACGGCAGCAGTGCAGGCGCTTGATGCGCTGGTTGCGTCAGCGCAGCATGGAATCATCTATCGCCAGGGCGCACGCGCTGTGCTGATCGGGCGACCGAATGCCGGGAAATCGAGTCTGCTGAACGCGCTGCTGCGCGTCGATCGGGCGATTGTGACGCCGATCCCCGGTACAACGCGCGATACGCTCGAAGAAACTGCTAGTCTGGGTGGTGTGCCTGTGGTGCTGACAGATACCGCAGGGATCGTGGAAAGCGATGATCCGGTCGAACGTCTTGGTGTGGCGCGGAGTCGTCAGGCGGTGATACTGGCGGATCTGGCGTTGCTGGTGGTTGATGTGTCACTCCCGGTTGCTGACGATGATCGTGAGATTGTGGCGTTGACCGAAGGGAAGCGTACCATCCTGACGCTCAACAAAATCGACCTGATCGATGCCGATCGGTCGCTCATTGCGGCGCGGCAGCGTGAATATGAGCAGATCCGTGGCAAAGCCTTCGACGCGATGGCGCCCGTCTCGGCATTGACCGGGCGGGGTCTCGAAGAACTTGGCGCAACGGTGGCACGTCTGTTACTGGGTGCGCCACCGGCGGCGGATGGTCGTCTGGTGACCAATGCACGCCATCGCGATGCACTGGCGCGCGCCGCGGAGCATGCGCGCGACGCACTCACCGGTTTCCGGCAGGGTGTCTCTCCCGACCTGCTGGCGGTTGACCTGACAGCAGCGATCAATGCTATCGGCGAGGTGACCGGCGAGTCGGTCGGCGACGACCTGCTCCACGCCATCTTCAGCCGGTTTTGCATCGGAAAGTGATCATGATGCAGTGGCAACGCCTCGAACGCCTCCTGCGTCCGCTCGGTCTCGTCCTGCTGGCAGCTTTGCTCTTTGTTGCAGCGCAGGGTACAGGCATCGAACTCTTCTTTCACCTCAGTTATCTGTTGATCAGCATGGTGGTAGTGGCGTATCTGTGGGCATGGCTCAATCTGCACGGTCTCAGTATTCGACGCGAGACGTTTTCGTACCGGGCGCAGGTTGGCGATATGGCACGCGAGCGCGTCACGCTGATCAACCACTGGTTTCTGCCTCGACTCTGGGTCGAAGTACTGGATCACTCGAATCTACCATCCCATGGCGCAGGGTTCGTCGCCTATCTGCCGGGCAACGAGCAGCAACGCTGGGTGGTGCGGACGCCCTGTACAATGCGGGGAAAGTTCCGCCTGGGTCCGGTGACACTGGCAAGCAGCGACCCGCTGGGATTGTTTCGCCTGCAACGCGACATTGCCGGCGCCACCGATATTCTGGTCTACCCGCGAACCGTTCCGTTGCCGGAGTTTGTACTACCCGGCGCAGAACTGCCCGGCGGTCAGAATCTCAGGCGACGCACGCACCACGTGACACCGAATGTCGCCGCGCTGCGTGAGTATCAACCGGGTGATAGTTTCAACCGGATCCACTGGCGCAGCACGGCGCGTCTGGGTCGATTGATGGTGAAGGAGTTCGAACTCGACCCGACTGCCGAGGTGTACATCCTGCTCGACATGAACGAGTACATCCAACAGGCGCTGTATCAGGCGGAGGCAACACCTGTCACACGCGATCGGCGGACTACCGAGTCTACCGAGGAATATGCCGTCCATGCTGCAGCGTCGGTTGCGCGGCACGTACTGGATCAGAACCGCGCGGTGGGGTTGATCGCCTGGGGGCAGCACCGGGAAGTTATTCCGCCAGAACGTGAAGCGCGGCAGTTGTACAAGATTCTGGAGGCGCTGGCGGAACTGCGCGCATATGGCGCGACCTCGCTGGCGGAGGTGCTGAGCGCGGAAAGCACGCGCTTTGGCCGCAATTGTACGCTGGTCGTGATTACTCCCTCGCTCGATGAGTGCTGGGTTACCGGTGTGCAACACCTGCTCTATCGTGGTGTGCGCATTGTTGTCATCCTGATCGATGCGCAGTCGTTCGGCGGCGGGCGCAGTAATCAGACGATCCGTATGCGTCTGGCGGAACTGCGTGTACCGACCTATGTGTATGGTCGTGGGCAGCCGCTGGCAGCAGCGCTTGCCCAACCTTCCTCCGGCGATCGGCAGAACGTCGATGGGATGACCCGGAGCACCCTGTTACAGGGATAGGTTCCTTCTATCTCCACGTCTGGCTGCCGTTGCGAGCATCAGGTCGCCCCACTGTTCACACTTACCGGCGAAAAGAACTGCGTGTTTTTGGGGCGGTCGCTGCGTGCCATCGGCTTCAGGTGTCAGGACAATACACTGCCCCTTGATCCTCTTGCGGGAGAAGCCATGCCTGCCCGATAACGTCATGTCATCACTCCAACCGGCGGTAGCAGGGGCGCACGTCCCGGATCTGTCGGACGTTGATGCCACGGTGCGTCGCCCCCGCGTCCGTAGGGGCGCACGGTTGTGTGCCTCTACTGGTGCCACGTCTCGACGCCAGCACGGCATGCTGGCGTCGGCAGTGCCTTTTGATCGCACTGGTCGTCACGTCGTCAGACTGAACCGGTGTGTACCTGGACCGGCGTGGCGACGTCGGTGAACGCAGCAAGCGCTGCGAACGCAGCAATCGCATCTCGGAACGTAGAAAACTGTGACCGATCCTCGTAAAAAATGTTCAACAAAGAACATCCATCCGTCAGCATAGTGCGTACCACACGATACACGGATAGATTCACATAAACCCGCCGGAGTACCGTGATGAATCAGGTCCAACCCCACGGCAACGACCCGCATCGTATCGAGAGCGATCCTGATGACGACGAGATCGTCTCGTTCTGGTTGAGCGATACCACCGATCTGGATGACAGGTGCCTCTCTCGCAGTGAAACAATCGATGACTCGACGCAGATGTATCTGCGTGAGATCGGACAGGTCAGCCTGCTGAGCGCTGAAGAGGAGATCGCGCTGGCGAACGACATTCG
Organism: Roseiflexus sp.; assembly: GCA_034432635.1. Classification (GTDB taxonomy): domain Bacteria; phylum Chloroflexota; class Chloroflexia; order Chloroflexales; family Roseiflexaceae; genus Roseiflexus. The sequence continues at coordinate 9,135 of DAOUBK010000079.1, read as the reverse complement.
CAACGGTCGAGAGGCTCAGGAACGACTGAAAGCGCAGTGCTTCGAATCGTTTGCCGAGCGCATGCTGCTCGAGCAGCGCGTAATCCAGGCTGAAGAAGCGCGGCGAAGGCTCATTCAGGCGAATCTACGTTTGGTCGTCAGCATTGCCAAAAAGTACATTGGCGGACCACTCTCCTTTATGGACCTGGTGCAGGAAGGGAATATCGGTCTGATGCGCGCGGTTGAGAAGTTCGATGCCGGCAAGGGGAATCGCTTCTCGACGTATGCAACCTGGTGGATTCGTCAGGCAATCACGCGCGCTATCGCCGAGCAGAGTCGCCTGATCCGGTTGCCGGTGCATTTGAGCGATGTGATTGCCCAGTTGCGCCGCGTCGCCCGGCGTCTCGAGCAGTCACTGGAGCGTGAACCAACTGTCGAAGAAATTGCGGTAGCCATCGATATGCCGGAGCACAAGGTCAAATTTCTGTTGCAGGCGTCGGCGCAACCGGTTTCGCTCGAACAACCAATCACCAGCGATGGTGAAGGGCAGATCAGCGAATTGCTGGCAGATGATAGCACCGATGCGCCAATGGAGATTGCAACCCGGCGTATGCTCCAGCACGATCTAGCGCAGGCACTGATGGAATTGCCTGATCGGGAGCGGGCAGTGATTCAGTTGCGGTACGGCCTGACCGATGGACGTCGCCGCACGCTGGAAGAGGTTGGATCGGCCTTTGGCATTACCCGCGAGCGCACCCGACAGATTGAGGCTGATGCGTTGCGTCAGTTGCGTCGTCCTGGCATTGGCGCACGATTGCAGGCGTATCTGGAGTAGGAAAGAACCGGAAAATGGTCGGCGCGCAGACGAATGCCACCCCGCGCCGACCGCTATCCTCCAGAGGAGACCGTTCATTGACCCACGCCGGTCACGGTGTGACCAGCACTGCCCCTTCGGACGCCGACGATACCAGCGCACCGTAGCGCGCCATCACACCCCACTCATAGCGTGGCGCCGGCGGCTGCCAGGCGAGCAACCGGTCGGCGATCGCCTCTTCCGATAGCAACAGATCAACGCGGCGCTCATCGAGGTTGATCTCGATCTCATCCCCCTCCTGCACGATTGCGAGTGGTCCGCCACGCGCCGCTTCTGGCGCCACGTGTCCGATCATCACGCCGCGCGTTGCACCGCTGAAGCGTCCGTCGGTGATAAGCGAGACCGACTGACCCAGTCCGGCGCCGACAATCGCGGAAGTGACGCCGAGCATCTCACGCATGCCAGGACCGCCGCGCGGTCCCTCGTAGCGAATAATCACGATATCGTCCGGTCGAATTTCACCGCCGACAATGGCAGCCATCGCCGCCTCTTCACTGTCGAAGACCCGCGCCGGACCGCGGTGGTAGGTGCGTTCATAACCGAACAGTTTGACCACCGATCCTTCGGGCGCCAGATTGCCGCGCAGCACCAGCAACCCGCCTGTGGGTTTGATCGGGTTATCGAGTGGACGGATTACATCCTGACCGGGTGTTTCGATCGCGTCCGCCGCCTCTTCCGCCAGGGTGCGACCGGTGATGGTGATCGCATCGCCGTGTGCGAAACCGCCATCGACCAGGCGTTTGGCAATCACCTGAATGCCGCCCGCCTGATCGACGTGAATGGCGGAGTACTTTCCACTCGGCATCAGGTCGCAGCAGAGTGGGGTACGGCGACTGATCGTGTCGAAATCGTCGAGCGTCAGTGGCACGCCCGCCTCGCGCGCCAGCGCCAGCAGATGCAGCACCGCGTTGGTCGAGCCGCCGGTCAACGCCACGCTGGCGATCGCGTTCTCGAAAGCCGCGCGTGTCAGAATATCGCGTGGTTTCAGATCGCGTCGCAGCACGTCCATAATCAACTGCCCGGCACGATACCCGACCGAATCCTTACGCGGATCGGCAGCCGGCACCGCAGCCGTTCCCATCGGTGAGAGACCAATAATTTCCATCACGGTTGCCATTGTGTTGGCAGTGTACTGACCGCCGCATGCGCCGGGACCGGGACACGCGACATCTTCGATCTCTTTCAGTTCTTCATCGGTCATCTTACCAGCGGCAACCGCACCAATTGCCTCGTACACATGCTGGATGGTGACTTCTTTGCCGCGCCAGTGACCGGGGGCGATCGAGCCGCCGTACAGCAGAAAACCGGGAATGTTCAGGCGAGTCAGCCCCATCGCCGCTCCGGGGATGGTTTTGTCGCACGCCACCAGTGCAATGATCGCGTCGAACATATACCCCCGCCCCATTAGTTCAATCGAGTCGGCGATCAGGTCACGGCTGATCAACGAGGCTTTCATACCTTCAGTGCCCATCGTCACGCCGTCAGAGATGGCGACCGTATTGAATTCCATCGGTGTGCCGCCAGCAGCCCGCACCCCTTCCTTGACCCGTGCCGCCAGCGCGCGCAAGTTGATGTTGCACGGCATGGTTTCGATCCAGGTGTTGGCAATGCCGATGATCGGCTTCGCCAGGTCTTCGTCGGTGAAACCGATCGCTTTGAGCATCGAGCGCGCCCCCGCGCGGGTGCGTCCATCGGTAATGGTGCGACTGAAACGCTTGAGATCACTGGACATGACTCCGTCCCTTCCGTGATAGTGAAGATCATTCTGAACGAACAGAGGTGCATCCGCGATTGTACCACTTTTTCCGGGTCAAGCGAAATGTTCCAAAATGGTATAATGCAGGTATGCCTGACCTGACGCATACCGCAATTACCGACCCGACTGCCTTTGAAGAACGGCTGCGCGCCGTTCCACTTGCGCCTGGTGTCTATCTCTGGAAGAACGCTCAGGGGAAGATTATCTATGTCGGCAAGAGCAAGCGCCTGCGTGATCGGATGCGCTCCTACTTCAACCAGACCGGTGATCCATATGGGAAGACAGCGCGACTGGTCGAACAGATCGCCGATTTTCAGGTTATCGTCACGTCCAACGAACTCGAAGCGCTGCTGCTCGAAATGACCCTTATCAAGCAGCACCGTCCGCGTTTCAATGTGCTGTTGAAGGACGACAAGAGTTACCCGTATATCAAGGTGACGTTGCACGAAACCTGGCCCCGCATCTTTGCCACGCGCAACCCGCGCTGGGAAGAGGGTGCGCGTTACTTTGGACCCTACTCCAGCGCCGGTGCCGTCTATCGCACACTCGATCAACTCAACCGGCTGTTCGCCTTTCGCCCGCCATCGCGTTGCCCAGACGACCGGTTCAATCGCCATCGGCGGATGGGCAAGCCGTGTCTGTACTACGACATCAAGCGCTGCCTGGGTCCGTGCGTACCGGGACTGGTGAACCAGGAAGAATACCGCGCCACTGTCGAGTCGGTATGTCGTTTTCTGGAAGGGAAGAGCGATCTGGTGGTAAAAACACTGCGCCGCCAGATGGAAGAAGCGGCGGAGCGGCTCGATTTCGAGCGTGCTGCCCGGCTGCGCGACAGCATCCGCGATATCGAGTTGATCAGCCAGCGTCAGCAGGTGCTGCGCCACGACGATGCCGATCAGGATGTCATTGGTCTGGCACGTGAGGAAGGGATGGCGGTCGTGCAGGTATTGTGCATCCGTGCCGGGAAACTGATCAGCGCCGAATCGTTTCCGCTGCAAAATGCCGAAGGTGAGCGCAACGAAGATCTGCTTGCCTCGTTTCTGACCCAGTTCTACGATACGGCTGCTGAACTTCCTGCGCTGCTGCTTTTACCGGCGCCGCTCGATGAACCGGCAGTTATCGAGCAGTGGCTGACGCAGAAAGCAGGGCGCAAGATTACACTGCACACGCCACAACGCGGCGAAAAGCGTCGTCTTGTCGAACTGGCGGAGCAGAACGCGCGCCAGAAACTCGAAGAACTGCGTTTGCAGTGGCTCAACAGCGAGCAACGCGCTGTGGTAGGGCTGAGCGAAGTGCGCGATCTGCTTGGTCTGAGTGCGCTGCCGACACGCATCGAATGCTTCGATGTCTCAAACATCCAGGGGAGCCACGCTGTAGGAGCAATGGTCGTCTTCGAGCGTGGCGAACCGAAGAAGAGCCGCTACCGCAAATTCAAGATCAAAACCATTCAGGGCGCCAACGATGTCGCTTCAATCCAGGAAATCCTGCGTCGCCGCTTCCGTCGAGCGGCAATGGTCATCGGGGAAGAAGAACAGCCATCGGCAGAGCAACGGATGAACGGTGCAGTCAACAGCCAGGCGGAAGCGGACGACCAGGAACAACCGGACAAAACCGATACGCCAGGTTCGCCCGCCGACATTGAACGCCAGGAAACCTGGGCAGAACTACCCGATCTGATCCTGATCGATGGCGGCATCGGGCAACTGAACGGAGCGATCCAGGCGCTGCGCGAACTACGCTTCGATCACATCCCGATCGCAGGGGTGGTCAAAGGTCCGAACCGTGATCGTTTCGACCTCTTGCTGCCCGGAGCGAGCGAAGTCATCGTGCTCGAACGCGACAGCGCCGCACTGCGTCTCATCCGGATGATCGACGAAGAAGCCGACCGTTTCGCGAAAGACTACCACCGCAAACTGCGCAGCAAATCGGCGACATCGTCGCGGCTGGAAGAAATACCCGGCATCGGTCCGAAACGGCGACAGTTGCTGCTGAAGCGCTTTGGGTCACTGGAAGGCATTCGGAACGCGACGGTCGATGAACTTGCCGCTGTACCGGGAATGACACGCAAAGCTGCCGAAGAACTGAAGAGTATGCTGTAGGGTTGCTCTTGCGCCTGCGCCGCTCTACTCCAACACGCATCTGCACGAGAGTTTTCGCCAGGTCCCCGTGTTCCATTACACCGTCGTCCATACCGGTTCTTGTCGGTCAGCGGGGGTAGAGCAGGCAGAAGCGTCAGGGGTGCAGGGAAGGTATCGACCTTCTCCCTGCACCCCTGATGTTCATACAATGCCACTGGTCGTTATACAGCGAATCATTCGGCTTCAATGTATGGCGGAGCATGCGGTCTGGCCTGGCATATTCCACTTCCGGTAAATCCGCCAACTGGTTCGCAATCTGCACGACCTGTTCCAAGGGGTGTTTTTGGGGTAAACGTATGACATGGGCGTCCCCCGACACCTCCCGCAGGTAGTTCAGCGTGATCCCCGCGTACCGGCTGAGGCGCTGCATCTGATATCTTGTGCGGGAGAAAAGAGTTCCCCGGTTGTTTTTCTGTATCGCATAATGATGCGACGAACCGACCATGCCGCTCGAAGAGGCTGATCACAGGCGCGGGCAGCGGAATATACCGGGGGATGCCGTCGTAAGGTCGGCGCAGGGCAATTGTCAGAGAAATGACCAAAGACCCGCATGTTGCGTGCGTGCAAAAGGGGTCTTGACAAATCGGCACCCTGTGCTATAATCCCGGTAACGATGCCGGTAACGTTACCGGCATCGTTGTCGAAGCGGTATCGCATATACCCGCCCTCATAATCCAGGCTCGCCAACCATGGAAGACACACCAACCGGTATCACCATTCGAGATGTGGCGCGTGCTGCAGGAGTTTCGGTCTCCACGGTATCGCGGGTTCTCAACGATAAAGACGACGTCGCACCGGAAACAGCGGCAGTTGTGCGGCGCGTGATCGAGGAGTTGGGGTATGCTTCGAGCCTGGCAGCGCGTGGGTTGCGCAGCCGAACGACGCATGTGATCGGCGTGATCGTTCAGGATATGGGTCATCCCTTCACCCCGCTGGTAATCAAGGGGATCAACGATGTTACAGTGGCGCACGACTACGATCTGCTCGTCTATGCCAGCGCACGGCGACAAGTAGAGACACTGGCGCAATGGGAGCAGCAACAGGTGGCGCGTCTCAACGGTACAGTCACCGATGGTATCATCGTGGTGACGCCGCACGCCGCCACCTATCGAACATCGTTTCCCATTGTCGCTGTCGATCCGAATCGGGCAGACGCCGAGTTTCCCGCCGTCATTTCCACCAATCGCCAGGGGGTGCTGGACGCTATGGCATATCTTCTGGCGCTGGGTCACCGGCGTATCGGTTTCATTACCGGGCGCATGGATCTGCAGAGCGCGGTGCGTCGCTTCGACGGATACCGGAGCGCCCTGGAAGCCGCTGGCATCCCGTTCGATCCAGCGCTGGTTGCAGAAGGCGATTACACACGGGAGACCGCAATCGAATGTGCTCGCCGGTTGCTGACATTGCCGCATCGACCAACGGCCATCATGGCTTCCAGCGACGACACTGCGTTTGGAGTGTACACGGTGGCAGCCGAGCTGGGTCTGCGCATTCCCGATGCTCTCTCCGTTATCGGCTTCGACAATGTGCCTGGCAGTGCGCTGATCTCGCCGCCCCTGACCACCGTCGATCAGTCGATTGAGCACATGGGCGCACTGGCGGCGAGCATTGTCCTCGATCTCATCCAAGGGCGGCCCTGTGAGAATCGGCTCTACAAAGTGCCAACTCAGCTAGTGGTACGCCAGTCGTGTTGTGCTATCGATGCCGCCTGAGCGTTCAGGTTCTGTCGGTTGGGACGAAGAGGTTTGCAGCGGTGTGACGGGTCGGAAACGGCTCGATCGCATTTCTGCCCGTGTCGGGGTCACGATCCACAGTTTGCACAAGCGCTTCTCAACGAAATGCCGGGGAGGAGGTGATCGCTATCGAAAACGAAGCCTTCAAGTCGAAGCTCACCACGGTTATGCAATCCGGTGAGCCACCGGACATTTTTCAGAGTTGGGGTGGCGGGGTGATGATCGAATATGCGAAGGTTGGCTTACTGAAGGACATCACCCCCGATCTCGATGCTGACAATGGCGCATGGCGCGCAACATTCTCCCCCGGTGCACTCGGTGTTTATGCATATGAGGGCAAGAACTACGGTGTGCCGTGGGACATGGGCATGGTAGGCATCTGGTACAACAAAGCCCTTTTTGATCAGGCCGGGATTACCTCCCCGCCGAAGACGTGGAACGAGTTACTCGACGCCGTCAGGAAACTCAAAGCAGCTGGCATCACCTTCATGGTCGAGAGGTGCTGTTTAACTTTTTCACTCTGGGATTGATGTTTCCGATCACGGTTGCTATTTTACCGCTCTATCTCTTTGTGCGCCAGCTCGGTTTGACCAATACCTTGCAGGCGGTCATTATCGTTCAGGCGGCATTTCAGGTGTCGGGCAATATGATGATCCTGCGCAGCTTTTTGCCTCGATTCCGTCCGAGTTGCAGGATGCTGCCCGTATTGACGGATGTGGTTACTTCGATTTCTTTCGATTGATCCTGCTGCCGCTTGCCCGTCCGGCACTGGCAGCCACCGCGTCACTGACACTGGTGTTTAGCTGGAATGATCTACTGGTACCGCTGGTACTGGTGGATAAAGAAACCCTCTGGACCTTGCCGCTCGGAACCATGCAGTTTCAGGGTCAGTATGGCACGGATCTTGCGCTGGTGGCGGCGTTTGTCTCACTGTCGGCGGTTCCTGCGCTTCTCTTCTACGTGTTCGCCGAGCAACAAATTGTCGCGGGTCTCACTGCCGGCGCAGTCAAAGGGTAACATACGCATTCAGATTCGTATCCGTGGGGCAACAGTATGAACCGGATTCGTTCTGCGTATTGCGTAGCGTGTATGCTGATCATCGTGATCGTGATACTGACGGCATGCACGTCCGTGTCGCCGGGCACAGCGCCGTTGTCGGCTTCACCGTCACCCGGCAACGGAACCGTTGGCGCGGCTGCGCCAACTGAAGCAGTTGCGACCCTCGATCCAGCGTCACCCCGCGCGCCAGCATTCCACAGTCGTTCCTACCGCAATCTCTTCCGTGAGTACCTGGGGAAGACGGATGAGGGAGTGCAGCAAAAACTGAATGCGACCTGGCAGCAACTCTTCTACGGTGATGACGAAAGTCAGCGCGTCTATTATCCGGTTGGCGCCGATATGGCGTATATTCTCGATGTTGCTTCCGGGGATGTGCGCACGGAGGGGATGTCCTACGGCATGATGATTGCCGTGCAGATGAACAAGAAAGAAGAGTTCGATCGGCTCTGGACATGGGTCAGGACGTATATGTACCAGTCGGAAGGTCCGTATCACGGTTACTTTGTCTGGCACTGCACTCCTGATGGCAGAAAACTCGACTCACGTCCTGCACCAGACGGTGAGATATGGTTTGCAATGGCGCTGCTGTTTGCTGCACATCGCTGGGGAAACGAAATAGGAGTGTTCAACTACTACAACGAAGCGCAGCGCATCCTCGATATCATGATCCACAGAGATGATGAAAATACCGGTCTGGCAACAAGCATGTTCAACCGGGAAAATAAACTCGTTGTCATGGTTCCGGGCGGTCGTCAGGCAACATTGACCAACCCCTCCTATCACCTGCCGGCGTATTATGAACTCTGGTCGCGCTGGGCGGAACGTGATAACGACTTCTGGGCGGAAGCAGCGCGGGCAAGTCGTGCGTTCCTGCGCAGGGCAGCGCATCCTCAGACAGGTCTGATGCCCAATTACTCCACCTTTGATGGTACGCCTACTATCGATCCAGAACATAAACAGTTTCGCTTCGACGCATGGCGCACGCTGGCGAATGTGGCTGTCGATTATGCCTGGTTTGGCGCCGATCCCTGGCAGGTGGAGCAATCGAACCGGGTGCTTCGGTTCTTCCTTTCGCAAGGGGTGGATACATTTGTGAACCAGTATACCCTGGATGGGAAACCCCTGTCGCGTGAGCGGTCGCCTGGTTTGCTGGCGATGACTGCGGTTGCAGCGCTAGCTGCGGATCGCCAGTATGGTGAACCGTTTGTTCGAGCGTTCTGGTCAACCCCTGTGCCTTCTGGCGAAGGGCGTTACTACGATGGCATGTTGTATATGCTGGGTTTGCTCCATGTCAGCGGACATTTCCAGATATATTTCCCGTAGCATGCTCATCATGCGTCGGTTCTACACACGGGTCGCTAGCTGTGAGATGGTCTTTCTCTGCTGCAACGCGTGCCAGAGTTTCAGAACCACGTCGGCCTGCACCCATTCCTGGAACCGATCACACGCCGTCGAGCCAGGACACAGTTCGGTTTGATCCAGGGTCTTCCCCTGGCAGCCGGAGCGCAGCACGCAGCAGATGGCATCAGCGCCCACCCGATCGAGCTTGCGCGGCCGGCCACCGCCACAGCGATGTCTGTTCACATACACCGGCAA
>DAOUBK010000078.1:0-65680 GCA_034432635.1 Roseiflexus sp. | reverse complement strand
TGGTCGACATGACCGATGGTACCGACGTTGACGTGCGGCTTGGTGCGCTCAAACTTCTGCTTTGCCATTGCTGTTCGCTGCTCCTTGCGCTGTCAGGCGCGGCGCTGACCGCCGCTTCCCTGCTGGAGCCCATGACGGGACTCGAACCCGTGACCTCGTCTTTACCAAAGACGTGCTCTACCTGCTGAGCTACATGGGCGTGTGTGAACACAAGAATGAGAATGTAGAATTGAGAGCGAACGTGGTGTTGTCTCAACTCTACATTCTCAGTCGAGCTGGTGGGCCGGGCTGGATTCGAACCAGCGAAGGCTTTGAGCCAGCAGATTTACAGTCTGCCCCGGTTGGCCACTTCGGTACCGACCCAATGCGACGACGCGCCACATACCGTAGCAGGTATGCATTATACGACAGCCTTTGGTGTGTGTCAAACCGTTTTCGGGGAGTTGACGATATGTGTACAATAGTAGATGCAGAAGCGGGTATGTCCTCTCGAGATCGAGTCCTGCCTGTCTCAGAGTGCTATTGTGTGGGTTTTGGCGAGACCAGCAGTGTCTGCACTGATATTCTGCCGCTGCCGATCCTCGTCGGTGAGACAGGAGAATAGAGCCAGAGATCACCACGCTTACCAGATACATCCATGCCTGATGACCGCATTGAATCCACTCATTGCAATCATATGGCGCAAACATTGCTGCCGCTGAAACTTATTCCCCCGCCGCTTCGTGAGGGTGGGTTGCTTCGCCCTGATCTCCAGGCGCTGCTGGCAGAGGTGCGTCTGCATCCCCTGACCGTCGTGACAGCCCCAGCCGGGTACGGAAAGACCACTCTGATGGCGCAATGGGCGCAGGAATTGGGGCGCACCGGTGTACCGGTCTCCTGGTTGACTCTTGATGTCGGCGACCGCGATCCGGCAATGTTTCTGGCGTATCTCATTCGTGCCTTTCAGATGGCATTTCCTGCGTTGGGACGCGATGCGACGCGGGTGCTGTCGAGCGCGGCAAATCTCGAACGCGACTGGCCCCTGATCGCCGGGGCGTTGTGCAGCGATCTGCAGCGTTACGTGCTGTCGGCAGCCTTTCTGTTTCTGGACGATCTGCATCAGGTGATCGACTCGACGGTCATCGGGCAGATCCTGGGCTATCTGTTGCGGGCGGCGCCACCGACGTTACACATCGTCGTTGCTTCACGGCGCGAGGTGCATATTCCACCACTGGCGCGCCTGCGCACAGAAGGTCGTCTGGTCGAGGTACGCCAGGCTGACCTGCACCTGACGCCAGAACAGGCGCGGCAGTTGCTCACCATTCAGGATGTGACGCTCTCTGATGAAGAACTGGCGATACTCCTGGCACGCACCGAGGGATGGGCGTTGAGCCTGCAACTGGCAGCCCGCGCACTGGCTGAACTTCCCGCCGACCGACGCAGCGCCTTTGTTGCGGCATTGGGTGGTGGGAGTGAGCAGTTGCTCTCCTATCTGGCAGACGAAGTGCTTGCCGATCTGCCTGCCGATATTCTGGAGTTTCTTCGCCTTGCCGCCCTTCCGCCTCACTTCGACGCCGATCTGCTGACTGCGGTTCTGTTGCGGGACGATATTCCATACCTGTTGCGTCGTGTACGCGCTCTTGGCTTACCGCTCACTCCGCTCGATGCTCAGGGGGAGCGATTGCGCTTCCATCCACTGTGGCGTGAACTATTGTTGCGTGGCATTGATGAGTTCGTCGACGATGAGACGCTGGCGGCGTTTCACCGTCGTTTCGGTCGTCAATTCGAAATGCGGGGCGAACTCGAAGAAGCGCTCGAGCATTACGCACACGCGGGTAGTATTGATTATCTTGAACGGGCGTTGCTCGAACGAGCGTGGCCCCTTCTCAACTCGCCACGGCGCGATACGGTGCGACGCTGGATTGAACAGATCCCGGCTGACCGGCGTGATGCCAATCCCGAACTGTTGTACATGTGGGGGTACAGCCAGATCGTTTCCGATCCATCGCGGGCAGTGCAGATTATCGAGCATGCCGCCGAGTTGTTTCGGCGTTCAGGTGCACACACACGTGAATTGCGCGCCTACTCCGATCTTGCAACGCTGCTCTTCTGGCAGGCGCGCCCCGCCGATTTCGCCGCTGTCTGTGTACGCGCTATTCGCGCTGCCAACCTGGCGCGTGATGCCTGGTCGCGTGGTGCTGCGCTGACCTGTGTCACCGCCATGCTCTCGATCCGCGGTCGTCTCTCCGCTGCACTGCGCGTTGCCCGTCATGCGGCTACGCATCCGCTAAACCCTGCCTGGCACTGGTTGCTGGCGATGATTGTCACGTCGACCCATAACCAGCTCGGTCGCCCGGACGATGCGCTGGCTGTAGTCGATGAAGCCTTGCATTCGAGTCAGATTGAAGGCAACGACCGCATGCGTCAGAATTTGTTGCGTCAACGCGCAATGGCGTTGTATCAGACAGGACAGTCTACCGAGGCGATTGCACTGGCGCTCGATGTTCATCGCTATCTGCTCGACTACTATCGCGATGGTACTGCCGGCGTCAGCGCTGCACAACTTGCGATGCTTCTTTCGTTGCAGGGGCGCTTTGATGAGTCGGCATTCTACATCGCTCAGGCGCGCGCCGCCTTCCACGACCTGGGTGCGCTTGCGCCGCTTGCGTCGTTACAGGTTATCGAACTGTACAACATGCTGGGGCGCGGTCAGGCGGCGCGCGCAGCGGCGGCGGCTGGCGCATTCGTGCGCCGTCTTGATGAGGTCGAAGGCATCGCGCCCGATCTGCGCCTGCGCCTCTTGCTGGCGATTGTGCTCGGTGAAGCGGGTGAGCATCGTCAGGCGCTCGACCTGCTGCGGACAACGGTGCAGCAGATGCAGCACCGTGGCTATCGTCTGTTTCTAGCGTCCGCCTGTCTGTATGGGGCGTCGCTCGCTGGCGTATGTGGTGAGGAGGCGTTGCGTGATACGTGGCTACGCGCCGGCTGGACGATTGCTGCCGAGGATCGGAGTCGTTTCCTGCCAATCATGCCTGCATCTGCGTTGAAAGATGTAGCGATTGCTGCGTTGCGCGCCGGGATTGCCCCCGATGCGGTTGGGCGTATTCTGCCGCACCACGTCGGTGACGAAGCGGTCGGTCTGTTGCAGGATGCGCTGAACGATCCAGACCCATCGGTTCGGACACATGCAGTGCGGTTGCTGGGGGAGGTTGGTGCGGCGGCTGCCTATCCGGCGCTGCGATTGCTGTTGAAAGACCGCAATCCTGCTGTGCGTCAGGCTGCCGAAGAGTCGCTCAATCGTCTGGTCTATCGTCCGCCGTATCCGTTGCGCATTCGTATGCTCGGTGCCTTTACCGTCTGGCGCGGCGATCACGAGATCCGTGATCGTGAGTGGCGCAGCAGCAAAGCCCGTCAACTGCTTCAACTGTTGCTCACCGAACGGGGACGCGCTCTCCCGCGCGAACGGGTGGTCGAGGCGCTCTGGCCCGATATGGAGATCGAGGCAGCAATCAATAATCTGCGGGTGACGATCAATCGGTTGAGCAAGGCGCTCGAGCCGGATCGCCCTGAAGGGGCGCCTTCTGCCTACCTGATCCAGCAGGCGGAGACGTATGCGTTCAATACCGCCAGCGACCATTTCATCGATGTGGTTGAGTTCGCCGATGCAGTTGCCGAAGGACGACGCACCGATCAGCGCGGTCAACGCACTGCCGCGATCGCTGCCTACCAACGCGCTGTTCGGTTGTACGGCGGTCCGTATCTGCCCGACAATATGTACGAGGACTGGACGGTCGTCGAACGTGAACGCCTAGCGTTGATGTTTGTCGAGACCGCGCTCCGTCTGGGAACCCTGCTCCTCGAAGAAGGCGCTGTGCATGAAGCGATTGGTTTGGGATGGCGAGTCGTCGAGATCGATCAGACTCAGGAAGATGCATACCGCCTGTTGATGCGTGCCCACGCCGCGCTTGGCGAACGAAGCACTGCGTTGCGCCTGTATGCGCGCTGCGTCAATGTATTGCAGAATGAACTGGGGATCGCTCCGTTGCCCGAAACGACTGCACTATACCACGCGCTGCGCGATTTGCGCTAAACCGCACTGAAGCAAACTTCCGCAGACGATCAGGCGTCTGCGGAAGTCATACGAATCGGGGATAGCGATCATTACGGAAATGGTGGCAGCAGGTCGTCCAGCGCAATGTTGCGCTCTCTTGCTTGCTCGCAGCGGTAGCGAATAAAGGTCAGCGCCTCTTGCAGGGTACGAAACTTCTGTTCATCGCCACTCGCCACATGCTGCACGCGTCCGTGCCATTGTTCGGGATCGTGTGGTTCGTCTTCCAGAACCAGCCGGAGTAGAAATGCCTCTGTGCGACGCTGACCCATTCCTGTATCCTCCTCAGTGCACCGCCCTCGATGCACCGGTGTAGCGTGTCAGTTCGATAGGATCAGTCTAGCGAAGGTTCATTACCATTTTATTACCGGCGCGTGATGCCGGTAACCACATTCATCAGGTAGGCGACGCTGATGGTATCGCCGGGTCGTGGATCGGCATAGGCGTCCTCCACGCCGATCCGGGCGTGACGCGGTTGTTCTGGCGTGTCGGTGTGGCTGAACATAATGTCGTAGAAGCGGGTTCCGTGGATGTCGATAAGGGTCACCTGGTGCAGAACGGCATCTTTCTTGCCGGACATAATCATGGTCTATCATCCTTTCCGCTATTCGGGCCAGCCGCCAACCCCCTCACGCTCCACGTGATAGCCGCAGTCGAGGAGATGTTGCACGACCTGTTGCCCGTGCTGTTCGTCGCGCACTTCGAGCACCAGTTCGATGCCGACGCGGTCAAGTGGCGCCAGCCAGACGGCGCGACGATGAAAAATATCGATAACATTTGCGCCCGACTCGGCGACGCGTGCCAGCAGTGGCGCCAAATTGCCTGGGCGATCTTCGAGGGTCGATTTGAGGAGCAGGTACCGTCCCTGACGCACGGCAACCTGCTCGAGCACACGCGTCAGCAGGTTGCTATCGATATTGCCGCCGCACAACGGCACGCAGACCGTTTCACCAGGATGCGGCGTTACTTGCCCACTGAGCAGCGCCGCCAGACCGGCAGCGCCAGCGCCTTCGACCACCAGATGGTTGTACTGCACAGCATGCGCGATTGCGCGTGCGATAGCGTCATCATCGACCGTGACCACATCATCGACCATCCGGCGAATGATGGACAGGGTGAGTTCACCAGGGCGCTTGACGGCAATACCATCGGCGATGGTATGCGCACGGGCAACGGCGACGGGATGACCGGCGGCGAGTGATTGCGGCACCGGCGCACAGCCTGCCGCCTGGACGCCGATAACCCGTGCGTGTGGCAACAGCGCCTTGACCGCCAGTGCAATACCGCTGATCAACCCTCCGCCGCCAATCGGCACGATCACCAGCCCCAGATCGGGCAGTGATTCGGCAATCTCCAGCCCCAGCGTCCCCTGTCCGGTAATCACATCTTCGTGATCGAACGCCGGTATGTAGACCAGACCACATTCCGCTTCCAGACGGCGGGCATACGCCTGCGCATCATCGAACGTCGCACTGTGCAGAATGACCTCTGCGCCGAGACGCTGAGTTGCCATAATTTTCGTCAACGGTGCGCGTTCGGGCATCACAATAGTGGCAGGTAACCCCATCAGACGTGCCGCCAGTGCGACTCCCTGTGCGTGGTTTCCTGCCGATGGTGCAACAACTCCGCGTTTGCGTGCGTCTGGGGGGAGGCGATGGATCATCGTGTATGCACCACGGATCTTGAACGAGCCGCTCCGCTGGGTGCACTCGGCTTTGAGCCAGACAGATGCGTTGAGTTCCTGCGAAAGGCGTTCATCCGGGAGGAGCGGAGTGTCGATGATAATACCGCGCAACAGGGCGCGGGCAGTGCGAATGTCGTCGATGGAGATCGGCATGGCAGTGTAGCCCTTACGTTCATCGTTGAACGGCGGTCATCGTCCGACTAGTCCGTGTTCTTTTCCAGTTGCTCGCGCATATCGGCGGCGCGGGCTGCAAGAACCTGAAAGCGTAGCGCAAGGGGTTTATCGCCCAGATCGCGCACCGCCGCCATCAGGAACCCTGCAACATCCTGATCACGTTTCAGCGCCAGCCGATCACCGGCGAGGTGATGCTCAGCGATCCGACGCTCCAGATACTCCAGAATCTGTTCGACGCTCACCATAGGTTCCCCCTTCGCTTGCAGCGCATTGTAGCACAATCAGGCGTCGCCATTGTATTCGCGCTGCAAAAGAGCGTTCAATGTTGGGTACAGCGGACTGGCACGCAACTGAATATCGGTCGCTTTGCCCTGGTACACCAGATCGGCAAGTTCACGCCCCTGACGCGCCAGACTGGCACGCCCCTGAACGCTATCCCGAAACGCCGTATGGCGGAGCAGCAGTGAGGCTTCATTCCGCGGATGCAACCGACCGGCATACAGGTGGTGTGGCGCGCGCACTGGCAGGTTGAGCGCATCACATCGCTCCAGCAGCGCCCGATCGCGTTCATTGCGGTAGGTCAGGTCGGGGAGGGCGCGACCACGATAGAGATCGCGATAGTACGCCGGTGGGTAGCGACCGATGCGTGCCAGCATATCGTTGACCCGTCCGCGATGCCGTTCGTCCGGGATCAGGAGATAATCCCAGACGACAAAATCGGCGCCGGCTTCGACAATGGCGTTGAGGGTTGCATTGATGATCAGGTCCGTATCGTTGACATACGGCAGGATGGGCATCATTGCCACGCCAACGGGAATACCTGCCCGCTTGAGGGTGGCAATCGCGTCCAGACGCAGTGCTGGCGCAGGGGCATGGTCTTCGAGTTTCTCCGCGAGATGTGGATCGATCGTGAGCAATGTGAACATGACGATTGCCAGGCTGGCGGCGTGGATACGTTCCAGCAGGGTCAGATCCTCGACCACCATCGGGCTTTTGGTGAGGATCAGGAGCGGCTGTCCAAGCTCGGCAAAGACATGCAGCGTCTGGCGTGTGAGACGGTAGGTGAGTTCGGCGGGTTGGTAGGGATCGCTCAGGGCGGTGATTCCGACCAGGTCGCCACGGCTCGCACCCGCGAGTTCTTGCCGGACCCGTTCCGGCAGATCGATGGGGACGCGCACCATCTCATTCAGCGGACGTTGCTGAACTGCCCATCCGTCACAGTATGGGCAACCGAACTCGCATCCGGTGTAGATCGCCATGGTGTACGACGACAAAAAATATTCGTTGATGATTGGACGTCGTGGACCGATGGCGGCGCCGGAAAGGTAATCCTCGATATAGTACGCCATATGATGTCTGCTATTCGGCAAGCACTGCGATCAACTCATCGTGGATGCGACCGTTCGACGCGACCAGTCGATCATTCCACGGGTTCCAGGGTTGACCGCGCCAGTCGGACAGGCGACCACCCGCTTCGAGCACGAGCAACGCGCCGGCTGCGGTATCCCATGGTTTCAGGCGCAATTCCCAGTGCGCATCGAGTCGACCCGACGCCACATACGCCAGATCGAGCGCAGCCGAACCGGCGCGGCGCACTCCCTGGGTGCGCGCCTGGATCTGGGAGAACTGTCGGGTATTATTGTCTGTTGTCGTGGCGTAATCGTAGGGAAAACCGGTCGATACCAGCGAAGCGGCGAGGACAGGCGTGTCCGAAACGCGCAACCGCTGGTCGTTGCGCCATGCCCCTGCCCCACGTTCTGCAAAGAACAGTTCATCCCGCAGCGGATCGAACACAACGCCGAGGCGTAGTTCATCGTGTTCCATCAGCGCGATCGACACGGCGAAGAACGGAAAACCATGGGCATAGTTGTTCGTGCCGTCCAGGGGATCGATCAGCCACAGGAAGGGTGATGGATGTTCAATGCCGCCACCTTCCTCGGCAAGAATGGCATGGTCGGGAAATGTGTGTCGAATAGCGTCGACGATCAATGCCTCGCTTTCCCGATCTACCTCGGTTACGACTTCGTATGCGCTTTTCAGTTCTAGCGAGCGGTGGCGCTCGAGCCCTGCGAGGAGTAGCGCGCCAGCGCGATGGGCAGTTTCGATAGCAAAAGAAAGCATCATTGTCGAGTAGAATATTAGCATTGCGCGAATGGAACCGTCGTCCTGGGAGGGGCGTCTGTTCTAGGGTATGGGAATCGTACCTGTTCCATGCGCACAACGGTAGCGAGTACTGTTTCAGGCACACCTGTTGATGTCATTGTACCAGGGAGGAACCAATGTGCAAGTTGATCAGAGTACTGGGTTTCAGCATAGCACTGGCGCTGGCGGCGTGTGGTTCGGCGCCAGCGACGACGCAACCGACCGTTGTCGTGATCGACAGGCCGACGGCGCCCGTCGAAGCGCCGTATCCTGCACCAGATAGCGCGTATCCGGCGCCAGGGCAACCGACCTCTGCGCCGGACAATGCATATCCGGCGCCAGGGCAACCGACCCCTGAGCCAACAAGTGAGATCAACGAAGCAACGATGAGGGCCATGAGTGAACTGGCGCGTCAGAAACTGGCTGAGGAACTGGAAATCGGGGTGGATCAGATCCAGGTAGTGACCGCTGATCCGACGTACTGGAACGATACCAGTCTGGGTTGTCCACAGCCCGGCATGACGTATCCCCAGGTTATAACGCCGGGATACCGGGTGACGCTCGTGGTAGGGAGCGATCTCTATACGTACCACACGGATACGAAGCAAACAGTTGTTCGTTGCGAGCCTGGCCGATGACACAATTCCGGGGCGCAAGATGGCGCGGGTGCAGGTGCGTCGTCCTCCGTCCACCTACTCACGATCGTCCTGTTCCTCTTCCCCAAACAAACGCAGCCATTCATCGACCTCCGACCGATCCGGTGGCTGCTCCGGCTTGTCTGTGTTCGTCGATGGTTGAGGATGGGCGGGAGTTGCCAGTTGCTGCAAGGTCTGCGCAAAGGTGCGCGCATCGATGACCTTGATGCCGCGCGCCATGGCTGCCTGTGCCACCTGACGATCGGAGGTGACGACTGTCCACTCACGTGGATAAGCGATAGTTGTGATCCGGCGGATCAGTTGCGTATCCGCGTCGTGCGGTGACCTGGCAAAGTAGCAGGTAATGCCATACCCGTCGAGGCGTTGCGGATGTCCATAGACGCCGTGATCGAATACAACGGTAATGCTTCTTCCGCGTCGTGTCGCTGCATAGCGTCGCAGCAGCATGACCAGTTGCGCTTCATCGTCGACGTCGGACAGGTGTAATCCCGGCATGTGTGCAATCAGGTTGTGTCCATCGATCAGCAGTGGCACAGCAGATCTCGCAAATGGGTTCTGCAACCTAGTCTTCTCCAGCAGCGTCGTAGCATATGAGCATTGACAAATCTGGAGGATTATAGATTATGGATGAGCAGAACCGTGAGCGTTATACAACGGAACGTCTCCTGTCGTCAAGAGACGCCCCGCTTCCTTCGTCACATGTTCCCAATGAGGCGTATGATCGGCAACCTGCTGCGCCGCAGCGTCGCGGTACTTTTTTCGCCGGTCTGGTGCTGTTGACGCTTGGAATAGCTTGGCTGCTGGTGCGATTCGCCGGTGACCTGTTCCCGGTAACGTCCGGTGGTGCGTCTCTGGTCGATCAGACGGTCAGCGGACGTCGGCTCGAGATCGATGCCGGTAGCGCCAATGTGCGCATTCTACGCTGGGATCAGCCGGAGTTCCGTGTTCAGGCGCAGCAGGCGGGCTGGTCAACCGGCGCTATCGATGTTTCGGTGCGCGTCGATGATGAAACAGTGCGTGTGTTGAACCGTGCCGGTTGCCTGTTCTTCTGCGGCAAGGTGCGCTACCAGATCACAGCGCCTGCTACAGCAGACATCCGCGTGACCACGCTGAGTGGCGATGTGCAGATTGAGGCGATTGACGGCAATGTGACGATTGAAACGACCAGCGGTAATATTCGCCTCGAAGCCATCGGCGGAACACTGGCGGTCAAAACCGTCAGCGGCGATGTAACCCTGCGCAACGGTCAGGTTCCGCGCGCCAGCGTCGAGACGACCAGCGGTGACGTGAACCTTGGCGGCATTAGAGGCCCGCTTGAGGTGACCAGTACTTCCGGCGACATCAGTGTGCGCGACGTTGTTGAGGGTCCGGTCAAGGTGAACACCACCAGCGGGCGGATCAGCAGCGCCGGTGCCCTCTCGTCTGATCTAAGCGTGTCCAGCATGTCAGGCGATGTGCGGCTGAACCTTCCGGCTGATACTGGCTTTCGGTTATCTATTCAGACCATAAGCGGCGATATTGATGCGCCAGAGTTGCGTGGTGGCGGGAAGCGGAGTGAATGGAGTACCACCCTAGGTGATGGTGCGCATATGTTGCAAATAACTACGACCAGCGGGGATGTGCGTATCGAACAGGAGAGATAAGGCGCGTTGGCATGAAGAGTAATCAGGCGTCTGAATGAATGGCCGACCGGGCGAGTTCGCCGAAGTTCATGTCTGGCACGAGGCTGTGCGGGCAGGCGGGGCGACCGAAAAGAATTGCGGTCAACGGCCGGTTGGCGGGAGTAAGGTGGGGAAGAGGGGCAAAGGTGTGCTGGAACACCCCTGCCCCTAGTGAATGCAGCGAACTACGGTGTTGCGATCTGAAGATCATCCAGATCGGGCCAGAGTGACTCTTTGCCGGTCCAGTCGCGAGCGCGGGCGCGGAAGGCATACATGCCTGGTTCGGGTGGAACAAACACCGCTTCATGGTCTGTTGTCTGAGCAAGCCAGTTGATCCAGTCGCCATCCGGCAGGTGTCGCACCTGCACATCGAACGATGCGACGCCACTGACATCGTCCTCGCCGTCCCAGCGTACCCGAATGCCGCCTTCGGGGAGCGGCGTTGCCTCGACAACTGCGGCGTCGGGAGGGTACACATCGTCGCGCGGGCGCCATTTGATTGCGTCGAAGTGCACTGCACGTCCGTCACTCCCGGTCTGATTCGTCAACATCACCGAACTGCCCGGTCCCATATGGAACACACCCAGTGAAACCCACCCACCGGACGCAGCCGCCTGATTGATGACGACTTCCGACACTGCACCGTTATGCGTGACAGTATAGTGCGCATATTCGGTCGGTGTGGGACCGCATGCTGGAATGAACGCCAGTGCCTCGTAGAAACCTTCGCCTGGAAGCGAAGGCGTCCAGACGGCGCGATGCCGCGAACGCGCCGTGGTCCCCGGCGTATCGTAACTCCAGGTGTGGCTGCTGCCAATGCCACAACCGGCGCTTTGCCAGTTTCGACCCTCAACTGCGACGTATCCTTCGGCAGCATCGTCAACCACGATTGCGTCTGGCTCAATGACTGCGCGATCGACGGCTGTTTGCTCGTCGGTTGCAACGAATGGGTCAGCGCCTAGCCACAAAAACGTTACTTCAACCCAATCGCTGTCTGTCATGCCGAGATCGTCCCAGAACGCGCCATCGGCAATGTCGATGCCGTTCGGCTGGCGAATGCGACGTCCGAACTCATCGCGTCCGTTGTTGTACCCCTGCTGGCGCGCCGCCTGCGCCATCGGCAGTCCCGGCGGGAGGTCGCTGTAGTATCGTTGCGGTGACCAGTAATCATCGCCGGTATTCCAGGGACCCACATCCCATACCGGCAGCACGACACTGCGATCACGGTAGGTCACGCGCACCTGATACTCGTAACCGTTGCGGCTCGACAACACGCTCCAAGACGGCAGCGCCACGAATCGGTCACGTGGTTTGATGATATGCCCGTTGGCGGTACGTCGACCGACACGCCCCTGACGGGTGGCGAAGATGCGGTAGGTTGGCGCGATAGGCAAGGTGACGCTGAGAGCATTTGAAGGAGGAGGCGACGGCGCCTCTTCGGCGTGAGCCTGATTGGTAGTCACGAAGGGGGGGAAGATCGCTACAAGCGCTGCAATGATCGTCAGGCGTTGTGCTGATAACATCCATACTCCTGTTGTTCAAACGGCTCTGTGCTGCTGAAGGTTGCTGCGCCGCAGCACAACAACAGCTCGCCGACACTCCAATCGGTGCGGCATGAAGCGCAAAGCACAGCGCGATACGGATTCGTTTACGAAATCGTGTGGCGCGTCATTCACGACACGATATGATGCGTGATTGTAGCCAACATCTCGAAATTGTCAAGTTGGCGTTATGTGTTGACGCATCCGGCGTATCGCACCATAATGGGGTACTGCGCAGTGAAAGGCGTGATGAGATGCACGATCAGAACATTCCAGCATATGCCCGCCTAGCTGAACATATCGTGGCGCTCAAGTTGCTGCCGCGTATCGGATGGCTTCAGCGCGGTGTCGCAAATGCCGAGAGCGTTGCGGATCATAGTTTCGGGCTGGCTGCGCTGGCGCTCGTATTCACCGCTGCGGACGATTCGGTCGATCGTGAACGGGTGCTCGCAATGGCGCTGATCCACGATGTTGCTGAGGCGCTGCTTGGCGATCTGCCGTTTTCGGCGCGCCGCCTGATCGGCGATGCAGTGAAACGTGACGCCGAGCGTCGTGCGCTGGTCGAACTGTGCGCACCGCTCCCTGGCGGAGAGCGTCTGATCTGGCTGTGGGAGGAGTATGCCGCCGGCGCAACTCGCGAGGCGCGACTGGTCAAAGCACTGGATCGCATCGAAACGCTGGTGCAGGCGCTGGCATACGAACGCGCCGGCAATCGTCTGCTGAACGAGTTCTGGATCGATGCGACCGCAGGATTGGACGAGTTTCCCGACCTGAAGGGGTTCGCCGCCTGGCTGGTGGAGCAGCGCAACGGTTGAACGTTCTACGAACCAACGGAGGAAACATCTATGCAATCGCTCAAGTGGTGGCAGACGGCAGTGTTCTATCAGATCTATCCGCGCAGTTTCGCCGACGGTAATGGCGACGGCATCGGCGATTTTGCAGGAATGATCGACAGGCTGGACTACTGGCGCGATCTGGGGGTCGGGGCGCTCTGGCTCTCGCCGCACTATCCATCCCCGAATGCGGACTGTGGCTACGACATCTCGGATTATACCGGGGTTGCATCCGAATACGGAACGCTCGATGATTTCCGGCGTTTTCTCGACGGCGCTCACGCGCGCGGTATGCGGGTGTTGCTCGATCTGGTGCTCAATCATACGTCCGAGGAGCATCCCTGGTTCAGAGAGTCGCGGTCGAGCCGGGATAACCCGAAGCGCGACTGGTATATCTGGCGTGACCCTGCACCCGACGGCGGTCCGCCGAATAACTGGTATTCGGCGTTCGGCGGTTCTGCCTGGACATTCGATGTGACGACCGGGCAGTACTATTACCACTTTTTCTTCAAGGAGCAGCCCGATCTGAACTGGCGTAACCCGGAGGTCAGGCGGGCGATGTGGCAGGCGATTCGTTTCTGGCTCAATATGGGGGTGGACGGTTTTCGTCTCGATGCGATCGATACCATTTTTGAAGACCCTGCGCTTACTCCACATCAATCGCGGTTGTCACAGGTTGAGATGCTGCGCATCTGGCGCGAAAACCGCCCGCCGGAAGAGACGAAGGAACTCTGGGAGCAGTTTGCGCTGATGTTTCGTTATCAGGTGCAGCAGCCGGGGTTGCACGAGTTGATGAAGGAATTGCGCGCGCTGGTGGATGAATACCCGGGGGATCGGGTGCTGATTGGCGAGGGAGACGACATTGCGTACTACGGCAACGGTAGCGATGAACTGCATCTGGTCTTCAACTTTCCGCTCATGCGTACTAATCGCCTGACGCCTGCGTGGGTGCGCGCCAACCAGGCGCAACGTCTGGCGGCGTTGCCTCCCGGCGCATGGCCATGCAACACTTTGGGGAATCACGATGTCGGGCGTATGTGGACGGCATACGGCGATGGGGAACACGACGCGGCGCTTGCCCGTCTGCACGTAGCGATGCTGCTGACGCTGAAGGGTACGTCGGTGCTCTACAATGGCGAAGAGATCGGTATGACCGATCTGTTGCTCGAACGATTCGAGCAGTTGCGCGACAATCAGGCGGTCAATCTTTATCATCTGGCGGTTAGTGACGGTATCGATCCCGACGAGGCGATGAAGATGGCGGCAGCGATTAGCCGCGACCGCTGTCGCACGCCGTTTCAGTGGGCGAATGCGCCCAACGCCGGTTTCAGTCCGTCAGGCGTGACGACCTGGTTGCCGGTCAACCCCAACTACGCACAGGGCGTAAATGTCGCTGATCAGGAACGCGACCCGGATTCGCTGCTCAACTACTACCGGCGCCTGATTGCCGTGCGCCAGGCGACGCCGGCATTGCTGGCAGGCGAATATATGGCGCTCCATCCCGATGAGGATCGCTATCTGGCGTTCCTGCGCACGACGCCGGATCAGCGCTGCCTAGTTGTGCTCAATTTCTCGGCGGAGCCCGTTACAGCCGGCTTTGAACTGAACAGCGCCCGTTTGCGCACGCTGTTTTCGAGCCATCCCCGCCCGACCCGCGACGAACATCCGGATCGCCTGGCACTGGAGCCGTTCGAGGCATATATCGGTGAGGTGATGGTAGAGACAAATCCTGCCTCCTCTTTGGAATAGAACACGGATGGCGACGGATGGCGACGGATGGTCGCGGATATTATCGACCATCCGTGTTCATGCGTGTCATCCGTGCCTATCCGTGGTTCTTTTCCGGATAGCAGATGATGCGCATCAACCCTTCGATGTATCGGCAATCGCCTGCTCCACTTCCTTGCGCAGGCGCCTGATCGCGTCGTGGGCTGCCTTTTCGGTGGTGAGCAGTTCATTCAGGCGGTCTTCCAGTTCATTGAGCAGCGTCACATAGCGTTGCCGCAGATTCAGTTCATTGCCCTCGCGTCCCAGCGGCGCCAGGTTCGCCTGCGTCTGCTTCTGGCGCTCATAGATCTGCTGTCGCTCCGCTGCGATCTCCCTCAGCGTCTCTTCGTGTCGTTCGATCTGCTCGTAGAGCGACAACAAGTGGTTGAGAACTGCGAAGGTCTGTTTGTCGAGGTACGTATCCTCGAAGAATTGCTGCACCTGCCGCAGCGAGAGTTTGCGAACCTCTTCGTAGCGTGATACCTTGCGGCGCTGGCTGACCGTGAAGGTCGTTTCGACTCCTGGCGGACAGCGCACCGTCCAGCGCGCAACGTTGTGCGCCTGTTCCATCGGCAGCGGCGTATCGAACAGGTCGTAGCCGGCGAGCGTGTCGTGTTCGATCACAATATCGACAGCATCGGGCATGCTGCTGGTTACCCGGTACAGAGTCCGTCGAATGTCCCATTCCTCGAACAGCAGGTACTCCTGATACAGACTTAATCCTGCCATTCGGTGTTCGGTATCATACTCCTCGCTAATTCTGATGCCGAGTTCGACCGCATAAGCAACGATCATTTCGGTGCCCGCGCGCGTAAACGGCAGCACCGCTTCACCGGCATAGTCCCCCTGCTCGACAACCGTCACCGGACCGCGTTCGAGGGTCAGACCGGTTTCGTTCAGCATCCGCAGACTTGCGACAGGATGATGCGGCTGTTTGCGTCCGTTGTAGAGCAGTTCCCTGCGTCCGTCCAGGCGCTGGTTGACAATCGGAACCATCGCCGAACGTCCGCGCGCAACGCTAATCGGGTGCGCCACGCGGTACTGGAATAACGCGCCACGCTCTTCGCCGATGCCGGCGGATGGTGCCGAACTTTCGGCTTCATCGAGAGTGGGTGCGGGTCTGGTCAGAAAATTGATCTCGGCAGCGCTTTCCACCATACCGGGGAGTGACCTGCTACGCCGTTTTGTCTCGATGGTGCCAGGCTGCGCGTGATGTGCCGCAAACTCGATCGGCGCGGCGACAGTGCGCTCATCGTCCTGCACCAGCGGACGTTCAGGTGTTTGTGGCTCGTACAAACGGTAGCGGAATGAGACTGGCATTCCCGCCACCAGGGTCAGTTCGATATTCTCCAGGTCCTCATCGAGTTGATTGTCGAACATTCCCCATCCCTGGAGCAGCACCGTCACCCGCGTGCCTGTACTTTGGGTGCCGCCGTTCGACGCATCGCCATCAGCGGTCTTCGGCTCCGCCAGCAGACGGTAACTGACGCGCCAGGCAGGCGCAGGAGCGATGTATCCAATCAGGAGGTCGTGCTCACCCTCGGAGAGCCGCACAATTGCTGCCCGGCGGTCTTCCTCGCTCTGCGCAGCGCGCAGGAAATAGGTCATATCGGAGGCAGCGCGATCATCCAGGAGCACCATGCGCGCAATGCGCTTCACGGGTATGCTGCGCACTTCGCGCCGCTCTGCGATGTACAGCGAAACCAGTGGGCGGTCGAGTGGTTCGTCCTCATCGATGTCGATGCCGATCACCGCCCCTTCGACGGTCTCTTCGCTCTGGTATTCGTGGCGGCGCTCAGGTTCGATCCAGAGACGCACCTGTCGCCCGCGCAGGTCGCGCAACAGATCGAGCAGGCTGCGCGTGTCGGAAAGGTGGATCGAACCGCGTTTGATCTGTGCTGCGCGGTCTTCGGGTGTCTCGAAATCGATGCCGCGCACATACCCCGCGCCGAAATCGAGCACGATCAGGCTTTTGAGAATGTCGTCCATCGCGGCGCGAGAGAAATTCAGGCGCAGTTCGGTGCCGGTGAGTGAACCGCGTCGCTCGAAGTAGCCGACGCCGTGCCGGTAGACCAGCATACGGCGAATGGGGAGATCGGGCATAGTCTTCTCGCTTTCTGAGAAACTGGCGCTTCAGCGCGAAACGTTTCGCTGAGGGGAGTATAGCAGCAAACGTACCGACTGTCATGCACGCTCAAATCTTCATTTGAGGGTGCAAACCATTACAGCACCAGCAGCGCCAGTGCGATTGCCAGCACGATGGTCAGTCCGGTCGCCGTCAGTGCAGCGATCCGATCCCAGTTCAGGAAGCGTCGATCATCGGGGAGGATCTTTTCGAAGCCGTAGATGTACCAGCGGTAGAGCACCGGTTCACGTTTTTGCCCGCTTTGTTTTGGCTTCGTCCATTCATCGAGGTCGAAGACGATTTCGGTGATGGGAATAAACCTGATCACCAGTTCGCTCAAAATGATGCGTGTATCGGGGTTCAGGCGTTCTTCCGCCTGTTTGATCAGACTATCGACTCCTGATACCAGTCGCCATTCAGGGCGAAAATCCCCGCCTGCCTTTTCGCAATAGACTTCGTGCTTGCTACAGTTGTGTTGCAGCCACTCTTCATCGATACCGGGCAGATCGTCATGGGTGGTCAATCGAGTCGTCCGGCGCAGCCAGTGAAAGGTTTTGTGCGTGATCAGACGACTAACGCCATCGCAGCGTGTGCAGTGAATCCCGCCGGTGCCCTGACAGTCGGGGCACGGAATGAGCGTCGGTGTTGCAGTGATTGGAGGTTGGGTTACGACAGCGGACTGCGTCGCGCCTGGTAATCCGGTCGATGTCGCTGGAGAGAGGCGCGTCCTGTGACTGTTTGCCGCAACGGTGGATTGTGCTGCTCCCGGCGCTTCAGTTGTTGCAGTCGGGAGGGATGGAGCGGCGATGCGCCGACGACCGTTGCAGCGTGGGCAGATCGTGCGACCAATCCCTTTGCACGTATTGCACGACACAATCTGTGTTGATCCAGGAATGCGCACCACGCCCCCTGCTTCATTCTCGAACCCTTTAGGTGCGGGGAGCGTTACTTCCCAGCGGTCGAGTTCCCGTTCCAGTTTATCGTCCTTGCTGTAGTGATAGTCTGGTTTTTCTTCGGTTTGCGGCGGCTCGCGCGTTTCGTACAGGACGCGCAGGGTGTACCAGTAGATATTGCGGTGTGTCGTCTGCCGGATCGCTGCCAGGCGCCCCAGCGACGGACGGCGCAGACCCAGCGGTCGCGCCCGGCTCCACTCATTCAGCAAGCCGGCAATCACGCGGGGGTCGCTGAGTTCTTTTGCGCGCACGATTGCTTCCTGCATCGGCGCTTTGATCAGGTCGGCAGCCAGCACCTTTTCGACGGCGTGCGGCACTTCTGGCGGTGATGGCGCAACTGCAGCAGTAGCAGGAGGGGTGCCCGCCGCAACCTGGGTTGTACTGGAGTGACGGTGCAGCACCTGGGTGAGTGCATCGGCGGCTGCCCGGACGCTGGGGTAGCGTTTTGCCGGTTCGAGCGCCAGCATGGTGTGAATAATATTGTCGATTTCGGCGGGTACCCCGGTAACCCCGCGATCACGCAGCGGCATCGGTGGTGCAAACGGTCCGCCGCCCTCGCCTAAACCGGGTGTGTACGTCCACGGCAAAGCACCAGCGAGCATAACGAACAACACGACCCCCAGGCTGTAGATATCGGAGAGGTGGGTCACCGCGGTCGCCGAAGCAGCGTGTTCAGGTGAAAGGAACCCTGGCGTCCCCATCACTTTGTTGATGGTCGTCATGTGCGACTTGCCCGATGCACGGGCGATGCCGAAATCGGAGAGGAGCACTCGTTTACTGGTGCTCTCAACAAGAATGTTACCGGTCGAAATATCGCGGTGAATAATGCCGTGCGCATGGGCATAATCAAGGGCAGCAGCAGCGCAGCAAAAGATATGCGCCGCCAGATCGAGCGGCAAACGTCCGCGCTGGTTGAGTAGGTCGCGCAGCGATCCGCCCTCGACGTACTCCATGACGGTGTAGTGGAAGGGCGCCTGCTGCCCGTGGTCATAGATCGGCACGATATGTTCGTGGCGCAGTTGACTGGTAATCTCCGCCTCGCGGGTGAAGCGATCGATCCATTCGGTGTCCTGCGACAGCAGGATTTTGATCGCCACCCGCCGTTCGCGCAACGTGCAATGGCGCGCCAGCCAGACCTGGCTCATCCCACCTTTGCCGATCTGCCGTTCCAGGCGGTAGTTGCCGATCTTTTCGGGGAAGGTGCTCATATGTAGATACTCAGTACTGAGCGTACTGCGGCGCGCGCCTCTGCTAGAGTAGTTTCGCTGAGATGTTCCTTGACTGCAGGGATATTCGACGGATTCATGCTTAGTTGCAACACACCGAGACCAACCAGCAGCGACGCCAGTTCCGGGATGCTGGCGATCTCGCCACAGACGCACACCTGCAGGCGGGCGCGCGCCGCAGCACCGGCGGTTTGTGCGATCAGCCGCAGCACAGCGGCGGAATGCTGCGGATAGCGGGTCGAAACATCGGCGCTGGTACGGTCGGCAGCCAGCGTATACTGTGCCAGATCATTGCTGCCAATACTGAAGAATGCCGCCTCACGCGCAAGCAGATCGGCAGTTACTGCCGCAGCCGGCGTTTCGATCATAACCCCGACGGGTACATCGGCACGGTGCGGAATCTGATCGCGCGCCAGCGACTCGGCAGCGATGCAGATCTGCGCCCGTACCCATGTTACTTCATCGGGAGTGGTGACCATGGGGATCAGGATGCGCAGATCTCCGTGGATCGCTGCCCGGAGCATGGCACGGATCTGCGTCTGGAACAGATCGGGGTAGAGCATCGAGAGGCGCAACCCACGCATGCCGAGTGAAGGATTGAGTTCATGCGGCAGTTTGAGATACTCTACCCGTTTATCGCCGCCCATGTCCAGCGTGCGAATAATGACCGTTCGCCCGTTCATGATTTCCAGCACCGTTCGATACGCTTCGTACTGCTCCTGTTCCTCAGGTGGCGTATTGCGCCCCATGAACAAAAACTCGGTGCGAAACAGTCCGATTCCCTCCGCTCCACGTTCAAGCGCGATGTGCGCCTCCAGCGGGTGGTTGATATTCGCCCAGATCGTCACCAGTTCGCCGCTCGCCATGCGCCCCGGCTGATCGTGCAGGGGATGACGCTGCATCCGCGCTGCGACCGTTCCCGAAGCCCGGCGTTCATACGCCGACCACTCAAACGTATCGGGATCGACGATCACCAGAGTGGCGTGTCCGTCAATTACCAGCGGTGCGTTGTCGGGAATCGCCAGTGTTGCAGCGCCTAAACCCACAACTGCCGGGATGCCAAAGGCGCGCGCCAGAATTGCGGTGTGACTGTTGGGGCCGCCCTCGGCAGTGACGAATCCGGTGACACGCCCGTCGCGCAGGCTGATTGCCTCAGCCGGAGTCAGATCAGTGGTGACCAGGATTGCGCCGATGGGGAGATCGTGGATATGGCGTGCCTCGCCGCGGAGCGCAGTCAGGATCGCGCGGCGCACATTGTCGATGTCGCTGGAGCGTTCACGCAGGTAGGGGTCATCAATTGCTTCGATGGTTTCGCGCAGTGCGCTGATGGCAACCGTCAGCGCCTGTTCCAGGCTGATATGCCCTTCACGCATGCGTCGCGCCACGTCCTGCGTCAGGGTCTCATCTTCGATGAGCAGAGCGTGGGCGTCGAAGATACGCGCTTCTTCCTGGCGTCCCTCTTCGCGCAGGATCTCCGCCAGCGCCCGCAGTTGACCGGCAGCCGTTGCCTGGGCAGCAACGAGTCGCCTGATTGCTGCATCGACGTCGACATCGATCACATGCCAGGCGTGATGGTCAGGCGGGTAACGTACTGCCCGACCAAGCGCCACTCCTGGCGAACCGCCAGCGCCACGCAGGTAAATCGCCATTTATTCCTCGGTCGCAAGCTGATCCAGTAATGCAGCCAGAGCTGCTACTGCCTCACGTTCATCCTCACCCTCGGCGCGGATCAAGATCTGATGCCCCTGAGCAGCGCCAAGTTGCAGCAGGTTCAACAGGCTGACCGGAAGTTCAGCCGAAGAATGCCGGGTCATGTTGCGCACCGTAACGCGACTGCGAAATTCGCGCGTTTTGCGATAGAAGTCGGCTGCTGGGCGGGCATGCAGTCCTAATGGATGACGTATTCTGACCAGTCGCTCTTCCATACACGTCGTGCGCTTCCACCATATCTACCTTTCACCGGAGTATAAACCAGACGACGGATGACTCGTCCAGCGTTCCTGGACTTTCACCAGATCACGTCCGCGCAATGCGGCTGCGGCGGTTTCTTCCAAGGTAGCGCCGACCGCTGCCTCGACGGCGGCGAAGTAGGCGCCTTCCACCAGCGGCGCGTTGCTGATGACGACGCGCATCGGCGGCTCATCTTCGAGTACGGCTTCGACGCTCAGCGCAGCGCTGACGAAATCGACCAGCACAAGGATGCCGTCGCTACCGGCGATCTGCCGTAGACCCTGACGGATAGCATCGGTGCTGATCCCCAGCGAACCGTCAACCGTGCCGCCGACTGCGACAATCGGCACCTGCCCGCGGGTGACCTGTTCGGTGAACTCTTTTACGCCCCTGGCGAGACGTTCGCTGTGAGCGACGATCAACAGACCAACCATACTCACGTTACAAGACCATACGCTTCAGCAAGAATTTCAATCGGATGGCGCGCCGTGACGCCGGCACCGTGACTGATCTGCCAGCGGCACGTCTCCGAGTCGCAGAGCGCCATTGGAGAGCCTGAACGGCGCACCATGTCGAACAGCGGTGCACCAACGTCCATGCTGATCTGATACTTCTCAACTTTCAGCCCATATGTGCCGGCGATGCCACAACAACCGGCATGGGTTTCGATCAGGCGTAAGCCGGGAACGAGTTCCAGCACGTCGAGTGCCGGTCGCCCGATGCGGTGGGCGCGCAACTGGCATGGCGGATGGTACGGCAGGGTGCGCTCGATGGGGCGAAAGTCGGTACGCAGCTCGCCTCGTTCATGCAGCATGCGCAAAAACTCGAAGATGTCATACGTCTGATGGGCGACGGCGCGCACGGTATCGCTCTGCAAACCGAGCAATTCTAGCGCTTCTTCTTTGAGCGTCAGGGTGCAACTGGTGCTGGCGCCGACGATGGGAATGTTGCGCAGTGCGTAGGGCGCCAGAGACGCGACATTCGCTTCGTGTGTCTGGCGCGCAGTGGCGAAATCGCCGTTCGAGAGCAGCGGTAGACCACAACAGCGCTGGTTGGGCAGCAGTACCTCGAAGCCATTGTGTTCGAGCACGGCAACCACTGCTCTGCCGATCCATGGTTCGTAGTAATTCGCCGCACATCCATGAAAATAGACCACCTGACCCTTCGTTGCAACCGGTTGAACCGTGCGCCGACGTCGAAACCAGGATCGAAACGTCGAGCGACTGAACGGTGGGAGTGGTGCTGCTCGCGCGATCCCTAGCGTCCGTTCGATGATAACGCGCAACGGCTTGAAACTGAGCGCCGCATTCGCTAATGGCGCCTGCGGTCCTGCTCCCAGACGCCCGATCAACTCTGAGCGACTGATCAACCGGTTGCGCAGCGGTATGCCACGCTCGGCAACCAGACGCGCCCGCGCGCGCGCATTCAGTTCCGCAATCCGGACGCCGGTCGGGCACACTTCGTTGCACACGCGACATCCTGAGCAGTAGTCAACCGACTCGTCGGGTGACGGTTGACGGTCGTGCCGGAAGCGTTGCGCTTGCGGACCGACGTACTTGGGTCCGGGGAAAAGGTCGGTCACGGCGCTGACCGGGCATGCCGCGGTGCAGATGTTGCACTTGATGCAATGGTCGAGCGATTGTTCAAGGGAATGCTCGATATGATCCGCCGGTATGATCGTCATGATGCGTTTCCTGCCAGTATGCGTCCTGCTGCCCAGCCGGTGGCGATTGAAACGCCGCTGCGACTGCGTTCGCGGACGGTGTCGGTTCCTCCGAGTGTTGCGCCGGCAACGGCGACGTTGGTGTAGACCGGTTCACCGTGCATGTCGATGGGTCGGAGACACGGATCGACCGGAACACCGGCGGTGTAGATCGCATGCCCTGCCGGATCGAGAAAACGTGGTGAAAACCAGTCGGCGCGGTTTGCCGGTGCGCGCACCGGCAGATCGAGCGCCGTTTCGCGAATGATGCCCGTATGATCGGTGCGGATGCCGCCACCGGCAATCCCGCCAGTTGCCAGCAACAGGCGCTCGACCCGGTGTTCCTGATGACGCGCCGCCGCTTCGCTCCAGATGGCAGTAAGCCGGCGTTCTTCGCCGTGCCCACGAAGAACCTCTGAGCCGATCTGAAACCGTCCACCGGCATGTTCGATTGCGTCGCGCAGGATGGTGAACAGCCGCATACCGGGAACCGATGGCGGCAACGTTGGTATCTCGAACACCTGCGCGCCGCTGGCGTGCTGAAGATCGGCAATCACCCCGGACGGATCGCGCAAACCGAGGACGGCTGGCAACCCGATCCGTGTCGCCTGTCCGCGCTGCGCGCGAAGTTGCCTGCCGATCTCCGCCCGAAATGCCGGGTCGTCGAACAGACGCGCCAGCGTGACCGTCGTATATTCGCGGCGGCGGAACGCGGCGGGGATGGTCAGGTATACGCCGTGTGCCGCCACTCCCTGAGCTGCAAGATTGGCGGCGATAAAGGGGGGGTAGAAATCGCGCAATTCGCGGAACCCGGCGATCAGCATGTCACCCCCCAGACGGACATCACCGGCAGCCATTGTGAGCGGCATCAGCGCAACCGGGCGCAACGCGCCGGCTGCTGTAGGAAGCAGCACATTGCGCTCCAATCCGCCGACGTAGGGATAGCGGGCTGCTTCGGTCAGCGTGCGGAAGCGAGCGATTGCATTCTCGACGGCGCGCGCGCCGATCAGCGCATACGGGTGCTGCGGTTGTGTCGCGCCGATCTCGTGGATCGCCTGGCGTGGCGTGCGTTCATCGGCGCCCCAGACATCGACAGTTCCGGTAGTCCAGTGGGTTGCCCCCTGCCCCTTCGCCAGCACCAGCGGTTGCAATCCCGCCTCTGCCAGCGCCAGAGCGCCCATCAAGCCGCTCAAGCCGGCGCCGATCACGAGTATGGTGCGCATATCGCTCCCCTATCGTCACTCAACCGCTGCAATCACAACATCGCGTGACGCCTCAATCGCCGCATCTGTGGTCTCCGGCAAACGGTCAACCGCCAGCGTTTCCAGGTAGTTCAACTCATCGAGGCGCTCCTGACGGAGTTGATCGCCCCACAGCGTTGGCGTGACGCCTTTCCAGCGTTCCTGCAGAAAGTGTGTGAGCAAAGCCGACGCCGGCGGTGCACCGGCTGCCTGCTGTACGGGCGCATGTCGGTTGCGAAGTTCGTGCCAGATCGCCGCAGCGCGATAGGTGCAGAATCCGCCCTGGCACGGCCCCATGCCGAGGCGCGTATCGCGGCGCAGGTCGTCGAGATTGGCGGTACCCTCGCTCTGGATTGCTGCTTCGAGTTGGGCGCGGGTGACGAGTTCGCATTCGCAGATCAAATCGCCGTAACTGTCGTCTGCCTCGACTTCCGCCAGTCGATGCCCCAGCATATAGAATGGCGATGTTAGAATGGCAAACCGTGCGCGTGCCCTGCGCGACTGATCGGTTGCTGTGCTATTGTGCGGCGCTTCGATGGGCAGGTCGGCAGTCCGACACGGCACGGTCACCCCGAGCCTGGAAGCAACCAGATCGACCGTTTTCTCCGCCATCAGGCGATACGTAGTCCACTTTCCACCGACGACGCTGACCATCCCGGCAACCCCGTCGCGTGTTTCATGGTCGAGCAGTTTGTACGTGCGGGGAATATCACGGTCACTGCCAGCGTCATTTTCCTTATACAACGGACGCACCCCCGCCCATGCCCGCAGAGCGCGCATGCGACTCACGCCGGGGACGAGCCACTCGCCTTCTTCCAGAATCAGGTCAATCTCTTCCTGGGTAATATCGTACATATCCGGGTCGGGAACCGGTATATCGGTCGTTCCGAGCACTGCAACCGTGTGGATGGGCACGATAATGTCGCCATCCGCTGGCATCTTGCAGCGGTTCACCACCGTGTTGACAATCCGGTGGTTCATAGCAATCATCGTCCCCTTGCCAGGAACGACACTGATGCGCAGACTGGCAAGCGCCGCAATCTTTCCCGCCCAGGCCCCGGTTGCATTAATGACGAAAGCGGCATGGACACGCACCGTTTCGTCACTTCGCAGGTCTTCGCACACTGCGCCGATAATCCGGTCTGCCGTGCGCTCCAGTTCAATGACGCGGTGATAGGTCAGCACCTGCGCACCGTAGCGCCGCGCGTCATCCGCATTGGCGTGGGTGGCAAGAAACGAGTCGGCGGCGCCATCGCGTACTGCGAATGCCCGCCTGATACGCGGATTGAGCAGCGGTTCGCGTCGCAGCGCCTCGCGCACCGGTATCTCTTCCACCCAGACGCCGGTGCGCTGGCAGGCGGCGACAAACCGATCGGCGAAAGCCTCATCGTCCGCCGGGGTCACGACGAACAATCCGCCGGTTTCTTCGATGCAGTGCGGCATGATCCGGCGCAGGATCTCATTTTCGCGCGCGCATTCCTCCGCCGATTGTGGATCTTTCACTACATAACGCCCGCCGGAATGCAGCAAGCCATGATAGCGTCCCGTCGTACCATGCGTTAGATCACCCTTCTCGACCAGCACGCAGCGAATGCCACGCAGCGCCAGATCGCGCAGGATGCCTGTCCCGGTTGCGCCGCCGCCGATCACCAGAACATCCGTTGTCAGTGTACGCATATCGCAATTCCTCACCGGTATCTATGGACTCTGCACGTTTGATGCTCCGGTTGGCGGATCATTATCGAGACCAACCATCGCGCGAGCAATGTAGTATGCAGAGGTTGCACCAGGGTCCTGATGCCCGATACTGCGCGGACCAAGGAATGCTGCGCGACCTTTGGTCGCCTGCATCGGGATGGTTGCGCGCATGCCCTCTTCGACGGCGGCAAGCGCGCAGCGCGCCGCTTCTTCGAGCGAACTCTGGTTCATAATGGCATCGCGAAACGTTTCGACCCCCGGCGCAATCGCGTCGAGCATCGTTTTCTCGCCACGCTGCACCCGACCGCGTTCCACAATGCCTTCGAGCGCTACTTCGAGCGCCGCAGCAATGTCTCTTCCATCAATCACGGATCGTCCACCCAGCAATGCCCCGGCGCGCCGAAATGCCGTTCCATACAGTGGACCGGCCGCACCGCCGACGGTTGCCAGGAGAGTCTTCCCGGTCATATCAAGAATAGCGCCAATATCGCTATCCTGAAATGCATCGAGTTTGACGACCACTGCCGAGAAGCCCCGATTCAGATTGGCGCCATGGTCTGCATCGCCAATCGCGGTGTCAAGTTCCGTCAATTCGGCTGCGTGGTCACGGATAAGCGCAGCGGCGCGCTCAATGAAACGGATGACATGGTCAACAGTGATCTGCATCCGGGAAGCCTCCAGATAACCATCTCCTCATGGTTGAGCGTTGAAATGATATCATCCGGGTTGCGCCGCACACGGATCGGTTCCGAAAGGGCGCAAGCCAGACCATCGAGCGTGTTGGACACAGGCAGATTGGGTGCATTGATGAGCATCTTCACTCGTGCGCCCTCCTGACGTATCGATACGCGACCACGCTGTTATGGGTGCGCGCTGGATCGCACTACTACGCTGGTTGTTGATGAGCGATATACTCACGTTATTATACCAGAAGCCGCCTGAGTCGAAGCGTCGCCGACCAGCGCTGCTCTACCGACAGGCACGGTCTCAGTATCGCCGACCGTGGTGCCGCCGACGGCGGCGCGCACCCTGGAACCCCAGCTGACGGTTACTCCTCAACCACCGGTATCATCGCCTCCTGCGATACCGGGTTGCTTCGGGTAAGACGTGTTCAATACACTACAGCCAGCGAACTCACTCGCGCTCGATGTGTCAACGTTCAAGCCAACAGCTGCGAGATCTGACGTTATGACTCTTCGTCCCTTACGTTCGCGCATTCAGTACAAAATTGTCGTTCCCTTCCTGCTGCTGACCTTGCTGGTGGCACTCGCCGGTTCGACTGCTGCATTCCTCTTCGTTACCGGCAATGCCCAGAAGTGTCTCATAACTGGCGCAAACCGCGCGTGGTGTGGCGGACGCTATCGTCCGCCAGGAGAGCAGCAACCTCACCTTCCTGCGTGAACTGGCATTTGCCAGACCGAACGCCGAAACCGGAGCGTCCGCAGTTGCCGATGCGCTTGCAGATGGCGATACTGTCGGGTTGAGCCGGGCAGTCGAGCCATTTGTGGGCATCAGTCAGCGGCGCGGTGTGCGTCTGGACCGACTGGTTCTGTTCGATAACCAGGGTCAGGCAGTGCTGCACCGCGAGCGAGATCCCCTCTCATCCGCCTCCTGGATCGATCTGCCGTCGCACGATATGTCAGGATTGTGCTTCGTGCAGCGTATTCTGGCAGGTGCGTCCGATACGCGTAGGGATAAATACGCCGGACTGCTGGATGCCGGCGATGGCGTCCGGTATCTCTTCACCGCAGTTCCAATCAAACAGGGTGAACGGATTGTCAGTGGAACAATAGTTGCCGCACGTCTTAGCGGGATGCTCGCCGATCTCGCCGCTCAGTCACAGTCCGCGATCATAACAGTCTACGATCCTGCAACTGATCGCGCATTCGCCAGTTCAATCGAACCGGTGATGGGTTTGTCGGCGCTCGACTCGCATCCCAATCTGGTAGAACGCCTGGTATCAGCGCCAGAACATGGCATATTCGATACAGTCGCGGTCAACGAACGCCAGTATCAACAGGCATTTGCGCCACTTGTCGTGCGCGGTGATATTGTCGGCGTTCTGTCAGTTGCGCTGGCAAGTGACTATGTCATTGGTCCGTGGTCTGATATGCGCTCATCGCTGGTAGGGTTGACCATTGTGCTGATGGCGGCGATTGTGGACCTGAGGGTCTTTATTGCACGCCAGATAACCCGACCGGTCGAGGAACTTCTCTCGGTGGCGCAGGATGTCACCGGCGCCGTCGCCAACCGCAAATGCGCCAATTTTGGTTCCTTCTGCTACCGCTGGTCAACAGCGGCGGAGGCAACACAATCCAGGGCAATTCGTTCGGCTAGCGCTCGATGGCACAACATGCGAACCGAACGGCGGCTCCGGTATCAGCATCGAGAACTCGTCCGGAAACATGATCGGCGGCGCAATGCCACTGGAGCGAAACGTTCTATCGGGAAATACGGTCAATGGTATCCGCGTTTGGGGTTCGGCTTCGACCGGTAACCGGATCATTGGCAGCTACATCGGTGTTGCCGCTGACGGTACGACAGCATATGGCAACGGCGACGACGGTATCGATCTCCAGGATGCCACCGACACCGACGTTGGCGGGACGCTCGCCGGAGAGGAGAATGTGAATGCCTTCAATGGCGATGAAGGCGTCACGCTCAAACCGGGTGCGACAAGCGCGTGCATCCTCGGAAACCGCATCTTTGCCAATGGTGACCAGGCAATCGATCTGAACAACGACGGTCCTACTCCCAACGATGATGTGCTGATGCCAGGGAAGGCAAAATCAGGGTATGGATGCGCCGGTCATTACAGGGGCATTGCTCAGCGGAGGTTCACTGACCGTCACCGGCTATATCGGCACATCGCCGGGTCAGCCGCTATTCAGTGGTGCGCGGGTCGAGATTTTCCTCTCGGATGGTGTGGTGGGAAACATGGGTGGAGGCCAGCAGTTGCTGGGAGTCCTCCCTGATGCTGCCGATGGCACATTCAGTGGGACATTTGCCGTAAGCGGAGTAAATGCCGGCGACGTTGTGAGCGCAACGTCAACCGGCGCCTATACATCCGAGTTTGGTGCGAATATACTGGTGGGACCGTAATTATCGTGCCGACTTGAGCACGTCGAGCAGGCGCGCAATCTCTTCTGAGTCGACGGTTGCGCCAGAGCAGAGGCAATCGCGCGCGTAGGTTTCCGCCAGGAGCGTGCTCAGATTTCCAACTGCGGCTTTGACGGCTGCGAGTTGGGTCACGATCTCCTTGCAATCACGACACTCTTCGATCATCCGTTGAATGCCGCGCACCTGACCTTCGATGCGGCGCAGTCGCACCAGAACATCGTGACGCAACTCATCGCTCATTGGGCGCACGGGTCGCGGTGCGGACATCGCTTTCTCCCCTGCGCTTATGCAGCAACGGCTGCATCGAATGCCTCTTTCAGCATACGCTTGGGACCGGCGCCGACGATCCGGTTGATCTCCTTACCGTTCTTGAAAAAGATCATGGTCGGGATTGCCATGATCCCAAACTTGCTCATCCAGAGTTGATGGTCGTCGGTGTTGACTTTGGCGACCTTGACTTTGCCTTCGTACTCGTTTGCCAGTTCTTCGAGAAGCGGCGCGATGACCCGGCATGGACCGCACCACGGCGCCCAGAAGTCGACAACGACCGGAATGTCGGACTTCAGCACCTGCTGCTCGAAATCATCATCGGTGATAGTGATAGGCTTTGCCATAATGATGTGATACTCCCTTTGCATTCGTGGTCTATACATACCTCCCAGGGGTATGCTGATACAGTATAATTTGACTGTATCATGAAGTCAAGGAGTGCGGAATGGTGATCGAGCGCATCAATGCAGCAACATTTCGTGCTGCACGCCCTGGACTAGTGGCACTGTTGCAGGACGCAGTGGAGAGCGGCGCCTCGGTCGGCTTTCTGCCGCCGCTCGATACGGCGACGGCGCAGCGTTACTGGGATGCCATTTGTGATGATGTTGTCGAACGTCTACGTACATGTCTGGTCGCACGTGAAGATAACACGATCATCGGCACCGTGCAACTAGAGCTGGCGCAGAAACCGGGTGAGCAGCATCGTGCGCAGATGAAAAAACTCATGGTGCTGCGTTCGGCGCGGCGCCGGGGCGTTGCGCGGGCATTGCTGGCGGCGGTGGAAGAGGAAGCGCGGCGTGAAGGTCGCTCCCTGCTGATCCTCGACACACGCGAGGGTGAGCCTGCAGAACGGCTGTACCAAGCATGTGGATATACCTTTGTCGGGCGCATCCCGAAATATGCCCGTAGCGCCGATGGGTCGTTGCACACGGCGGTCATCTATTATCGGCTGCTCTAGGATGTCGTCACAGCAGCGGAATGACCAGCCCGACAGCGCCAGCGATCAGCAGCGGCACGGCCACGTATGCAAACCGGCGTAAAAGCCGCTGCGCGCGAGCGCCGGCTGCCAGATATGGCTCACCGATTGCGATCCACGTCACCACACCGACAGTCAGTGCGATCATCGAGAGTTCGTAGACTAAGCGGGCAGCGTCTCCCAGATTGAGCCACACGTAGTAGATCTCGAAGAAGGCGCGCAGCCAGATCACGTAACAGACGACAGCCGCAAGCGCCAGCACTGTCAGCCACAGCCCCCATATTGCGGCGCTGCGCAACCACGTGCGCTTCGCCGGTTGATGTTCGATCATCGTTCACCTCTTTCTCTTTCACACTGTCTCATCATATCAGACGCGCCTTGGAACAATAAGGTGTTGCATGAGGAATAATGTCATAACCCACGGTTTGTGGATTCGCAACCTGTGCTACCCTGCCAGTGTATCTCTGTCTCGTATAATCATACTGATGCATAGTCTACAAGGACAGGTGTGCCAATGAAGACAACTCGTGAGCGCATCGAGGATCTGCGTCGGAGGCGTGAGCGCGCGCGCACGACCGATCCGGAGGCTGCGGCGAAGCAGCACGCACGTGGCAAAATGACGGCTCGTGAACGGATCGAAAAATTACTCGATCCAGGTTCATTTGTCGAGCTCGACGCTTTTGCCGTCCATCGCACGACCGCGTTCGGCATGGATCGCCACAAGCCGCTGGGCGATGGCGTGATTACCGGTTATGGAACGATCGATGGTCGGCACGTCTGCCTCTTTTCGCAGGATTTTACCGTGTTTGGCGGATCCCTCGGCGAAGTGTTCGCCGAGAAGATCTGCAAAGTGATGGACCTCTCCCTGCGCATGGGTGTACCGTGTATCGGCTTGAACGACTCCGGCGGAGCACGCATTCAGGAGGGGGTCGTCAGCCTGGGTGGCTATGCAGAGATTTTCTACCGCAATGTGATGGCATCAGGTGTGGTGCCGCAACTGTCGGTGATCGCCGGTCCATGCGCCGGCGGCGCAGTCTATTCCCCGGCAATGACCGACTTCATCCTCATGGTCAAGGGCAGTTCGCAAATGTTCATCACCGGTCCCGATGTCATCAAAACGGTTACCGGTGAAGACGTCGGCTTCGAGGAGCTGGGTGGCGCGATGACGCACAACTCGCGCAGCGGGGTTGCGCATTTTGCTGCCGATAGCGAGGAGGAAGCCTTCGATCAGGTGCGGGCACTGCTCTCCTTCCTGCCGTCGAATAACCTGGAAGACCCGCCCTACGTCCCACCCGACGATGATCCTGATCGCATGGACGAAAACCTGCAAACCATCATTCCCGACAATCCGCGCAAGCCATACGATATGCTCCAGGTAATCGAAGCGGTTGTCGATAAGGGCAGTTTTCTCGAGGTGCAACCCTTCTGGGCGCGTAATATCATCATCGGCTTTGCGCGTCTCGACGGGCATGCGGTTGGTGTGGTCGCCAATCAACCTGCGCACCTGGCGGGGACACTCGATATCGACTCATCGGTCAAGGCAGCACGGTTTGTGCGCTTTTGCGATGCGTTCAACATTCCACTGATCACCTTTGTTGATGTGCCTGGATTCCTGCCCGGAACGCAGCAGGAGTATGGCGGCATTATCCGTCACGGCGCAAAGTTGCTGTATGCATACTGCGAGGCGACAGTGCCGAAACTGACCGTGATCACGCGCAAAGCCTATGGCGGAGCATACGATGTGATGGCGAGCAAGCATATCCGTGCCGATTTTAACGTTGCCTGGCCCACCGCCGAGATCGCAGTGATGGGCGCCGATGCCGCCGTCAAGATTATCTTTCGTCGTGAACTAGCGCAGGTTCCCGATCCGGCAGCGCGTCTGGCAGAACTGGTTGAAGACTATCAGAACCGCTTCGCCAACCCGTATATCGCTGCCGAGCGCGGATACCTCGACGATGTGATCGAGCCGCGCGAAACGCGCCCGGTGTTGAACCGGGCGCTGCGCCTGGCGCGTGGCAAGCGGCAAACCCTCCCGCCGCGTAAGCACGGCAATATTCCGCTGTGAACATGATTGATACTGCGTGTGCGTCGTTCTGATACCCTAGCGCTACGCATGTCCCCTGCTCCCGACGGGGAGCAGGGGGCCGACCTGCCCTTCTCTCGCCTGGCAAAAGCGTTGTTCTCACATTGCGTCCGACTCCTTGCTCTACCTAATACAGTAACGTATTCGATATGCCTGCGTGCTACACTACACTATGAACAGTGTACTGTGGCGTACCGGTGCAGATCCGCAATTGCTGGAGGGGGAAATGAACCACCTGCGACATGGATGCATAAATTCCCTATTGCTTCCGGTTGGGGAGTCGTGCTAAGATGGGAAATGTGCCTGATACGTCATGCAAGTTCTGCGGTCGGCGTATGCTACAGGTGGGCAAAGTGCTATGGCGGATGTGAATCACAACGCCGGGTCGGTCGAGCGTGTCGTTGAGTTACATTTGCCCAGCCGACTTGGCTATGAAAAAGTTGCAATGGATGCAGCGGCGTCGCTGGCCCGACGCATGGGGTTCAGTGCCGATCGAGTCGATGCATTGCGTACTGCGCTGGCTGAAGCGATCACGAATGCGATTGAGCATGGGAATGCGCATGATGCACAGACGCGCGTGCTGGTGATGCTTACGGTTCGTCCGTCCGAACTGGTCGTCAGCGTGGCCGATCAGGGGTTCAAGCCGCTTGAGCCGGCGTACCTCTCACCTCCGCCTACGATTGAAGAGTCGTTTGCACGCGGAGACAAAGGTGGTTGGGGTATCTGGCTGATCCGTGAGTTGATGGATGAGGTGGAGTTTACGACTGCCCCATCCGGTGGCAATCAGGTGCGCATGGTCATTCATCTGGAGAAACGGTCATAAGCATGGACAATCCTTCCATCTCATCCTCGATCGACCTGTCGATACCGAGTGAACTGGGCTATGAGCAGGTTGTGCGCGAAGCAGTTGCTTCATTTGCGCATCGTCTTGGCTTCGCAACCGCACGAGTTGAGGATTTGAAGACCGCAGTCAGCGAGGCGTGTCTCAATGCAATTGAGCATGGCAATGCACAGACGCTGGATTTGCGCGTCGATGTGAGGTGTGTCTGGGATGGTTCCAGGTTGACGGTCTGTGTGCAGGATCAGGGGTTGAGGCTGTATTCTGGTCATACAATGCCGGGTATCGAGCAGCGACTGCCCGGTGATGCGCCGCCACGCGGTCTCGGTCTGTATCTGATCACACAACTGGTCGATGCGTATGGTTTTGAGCCTTCGCCTGACGGTGGCAATGTGTTGTATATGTGTATGCGCCGCTGTCCAAGAGCATGATTCGTCATGCTGGCACGACGTCTCGGTGAGATCGAGTACAGATGGCAGGAGTGATCAGTATGCTGGACGACGACCTGGACGTACACATCCGCGAGCGCGAGGGTGTGGCGATCATTGATCTGAT
The DNA here is from genome assembly GCA_034432635.1 of Roseiflexus sp. Lineage (GTDB taxonomy): Bacteria > Chloroflexota > Chloroflexia > Chloroflexales > Roseiflexaceae > Roseiflexus. The sequence goes on along the minus strand of DAOUBK010000078.1, from coordinate 32,398 downwards.
CGGTGATGTGACAACCTTCGCCGAAGAAAAGATTACGAATGCCTACAACGAAGTTTCGCGCAAAGGTATGCGCAATATCCTGCTGAACTTTCGCCAGAACGATTATATCAACAGTGCTGGCATTGCTATCCTGATTGGGATTGTGACCGAGGTCAATCGCAATAATCAACGCCTGGCGATGAGTGGTCTCTCGCCGCACTTCCAGAAGATCTTTCGCATGGTCGGTCTGGCGCAGTATGTCGATATCTATCAGGATGAAGACGAGGCGATCCGGGGCTTTACTGCCGCAATGGCGTGATCGCTATATGAGTGCTGATGGACGATTTCTTCTTTTTGTTCGTTCTCTTCGCAACGCTCCTGATCCTCGCTGTATACCTGTTGTGGCGCTATTGGGCGACGCTCACCTCGCTTTCTCCCGATGAAGAGCGCTTTGAGGAGCGTATCGCGGCATTGAATGAACGTCAGGCGCACCGTTACAGCGATGAAGAACTAGCGATGCCGGTCACCGAAGAGGAGGCCTGGCACGTGATGGTGGAGCGCGGACGTCGCATGGCGCGCCGGGAGCGTTCCACTGGCGCTCTGGTGCGTCGCCGTGCCCGCCGCCTGACAGACAGTTCGAGTCGTCTCCTGCCCGCCCGCCGTCCGCCGCACAATCCGGATCATGAGTAATGTCAAAATCTGGTGGAATAGACGTCATAGCACGCTCTCTCATCATCACCCCGGCGCTGCACCTGGGTGACGCCCAAAGGCGTTGGCATGGTGGAGCACTGCCTCGCTCACTCTCATCATCACCCCGGCGCCGCACCCAAGCGACGCACCGCTGTGCTCAGGAGCGGGTATGCCTCCTGGGAACGCGCGCCGCCGGCTCGCCCACACTATGGAACCGCACGCCCTGCCGCTACACGCTGACCAGGCGACTCTTGCCCCCGCTAGGGGCAGGCTGGGGTCTTTTGGGGGTAGGTTCTTTGGATAGAGTGTGGCGAGCCACGGCCACTGCTGCTAGTATGGAAGCTTCTAACAACCATACGAACGGCAGGAGCACGATGACCTACCACAACGGATAATCGACACGGATCACCTGTGTGTCAACCAACATGCCACACCTCACCAAGCCACAAGCTACGCTGCTGGCGCTGTGGAGTTTTGGCATCGCCATCACGCGCACGTGTGGCCAACGCACAGTCGCCACCTTTTTGGTCCTGCTGTTGGAACAGCAGGTCGACCACATCGAACAACGGTTGTCCGAGTGGTGTCTGGATGCACCCGACAAAGCCGGTCGCAAACGCACCGCCCTGGATGTGCCGCCATGTTGGGTTGCGCTGCTCGCCGGGATCGTGCGTCGGTGGACCGGCGACCAGCTGGCGCTCACCCGCGATGCGACCGGTCTGGGCGACCGCTTTGTCGTCTTGGCAATCTGCGGCGTGTATCGTGGGTGCGCCATACCCGTGGCATAGACGATCCTGCTGGCGAACCAGAAGCGGGCATAGCCGCGCGAGTGGTTGCGCATGCTGCGGCGGCGGCGCCCGGCCATTTCCGCCCCGTGGACCGTCCTGGTGTTGGCCGACCGCGGCGTGTCCGCCCGCTGGCTGTTCCGCCGGATTGCGCGTCTGGGCTGGCATCCCTTTTTGCGCATCAATCAGGGCTGCAAATGTCGGCCTGCCGGTCAGGCGCAGGTTGTCTGGGTGTCCGCGCTGGTCGGGGCGGTGGGACAACGCTGGCGTGGGCGCGGCACCGTCTGCGCCTCGTCCGACGGTCGCCGGGACTGCACGCTGGTGGCGTGGTGGGGCGCCGGGCATGCTGCGCCGTGGTTCGTGTGGATCGACCTGGAAGCCAACGGTTGCGATGTGCAGTGGTGCGCCCTGCGTGGCTGGCGCGAACAGCGCTTCAACTGTACCAAACGCGGTGGTTGGCAGTGACAACAGATCCAGATGACGGATCGGGTGCGGGCGAGGCGCGTGGGGGTGGCGCTGGCCGTCGCAACACGGTGGATGGTGATGATCGGCAGCGATCGGGAGGTCGCGCCAACCGCCGACACGCCTGATCTACCCGACCTGCGCGCGATCCTGGGTGTCTGCACATGCCAACGCCCCTGTGCCATCCGGTTGGTTCGCTTGGGGTGGCTGTAGCTGTTGGTGCAACAGATCCAGGAACGCCCGTTGCCGACGCTCCACTGCCTGGTACCCGAACCCTGGCCCGATCTTCCACCATCTGACAAAACACTGATACCGCATCAGAAAGCCTTATCCTATGCCTATACGTGAAAACCCATCCACAAAAGGGGGGATGAGGTCCGTGGGTGGCTGAAATAAATTTCGGTCAATGGGGAACAACACGGCTGCCACCCGCAGACCAGGGGACTCCAGCTGGCAGCAGGGGCGGGCTGGGGCGCCTGCGACAATCCGCCGGCGGCGCGCCGGTGGTGCGCCTGGTCGCACGCAGCACGCGGATGCCACCTGAACGATGCCCATCTTTGAGTAAAAGTTGACATAACGCTATGGTTGCCCGCGCCCGTCGCCGACAACCTTTCCCAACGGCGAGATGCGCAGCGTCGTCTGCGGCCGCGACGGGTTCAACAGTGGCAATGGTTGACCAACCACGCATATGTACATGAGTGCGCCAAGGACCGCCAGACGCTCTTCAAGAGCAGATGATTGTAAGGGCGTGGGGACAATCAGTACTACCAGCGCTGCGCCGGGTCGTCCACGCTGCCATTCGGCGAGTGCAGGCAGCCACGCTCCGTCGAGTGCAGGCGTGATAACTGCCAGCGCTGCACCCGACCCGCGTTCCCGTCGCACGACTTCGCCGATCGACAGCATCCCGGTGGCACGGACATCCGCCAGTTCTTCCAGGATGCGCCACAACTGTCGCGGTCCACGCCCCGGTTGCACCAGTCGTGGACGTCCATCGTCTGCCAGGAAACCGACCAGCCGTTCTTCATTCAGCGCCTGTGCCGCAAGCGAGGCCGCTGCGACAACTGCCAGTTCGAGCGGTGTTTCCCAGAAGTTGGGCGCTGCGGGCAACGCCGACGATTGTAGTGCAACCGGTGGAGCGCTGGCGCCGCTGATGTGTGCAGGTTCCCGATATGCTTCCGAACAAAGATCGAGAGCGATCCAGAGCGTACCGGCGCGCTCCTGGTCGAACTCTTTGACCATCAACCGGTTGGTGCGCGCAACGGTGAGCCAGTGAATGTGGTTGAGCATGTCACCCGGTGCGTATTCACGCACACTACTGGCGCCTGGCGTCGTGTGGCGACGGAGGTTGTCGGCGCGGGCGACATTGCCGGATCGTCCCAGCGGCAATGTCAGTCCTCTCATATGCGCCAGCGGCGGATAGATGACAATCTGTCGCGTGCGTTCCTCACGCCATTCGTACTCGAAGATGCCAAAAGGATCGGCGGTGCGCGCCCGTAATGGACCGAGCGTGTAGATACCGCGCTGCACACACACTGCACGGGTTGTCCAGGTATGGTGATCGTTACGATTGACTGAAACGATGCGCCGGGCGCTATAGCCGGGGATGGTTGAGATATCATCGATCTCCAGCCAGAGCACCGGTAAGTACGCGCGATTGTCCAGGTTCCATGTTTCTTCCAGCACATCGCCCACCTGCGCCCACTTCTGACTCAGGCGACGATCAAGACGGAGCCGGGGCCCGATATGGCGGATCCACCAGTATGATGCCAGCGTGAGGATCAGGCAACTATACGCCAGGAAGAACAACCAGCGGTAAGGGGCGACAAGCGCAAGGAGCAGCAACAGTGGACCGACAAAAAGCACTAGCGGTCGCCGTACTCGAAGGTTTCCACCACGTGTCAACCAGTGCCATATCCGGCACCAGCCATCGAGCGCGCTGCGTGTCACGTATCACCGTCCAGGACTCGATCCGGGGACCATATGTTCCAAGTAGGTCAGCGCCGCCTCACTATCGGCTTTTACGGTGTACAACCGACGATAGCGCTCATGTGCAAAATTCTGGGTAAAAATGTACTCGAACTGGGTCAGCAAAGGATCGAAATACCCGCCGATGTTGACAATGACGATCGGCTTGTTGTGATAGCCAAGCATACGCAGGGTCATAATCTCAAGCAACTCTTCGAGGGTGCCAAAGCCGCCTGGCAGAGCAACAAACGCATTGGCACGGTCATCCATGATCTGCTTGCGTTCGCGCAGGGTAGCGGTAACGATCAACTCGTCCGCTTCACGGTATCCAACTTCACGTTCGAGCAGCGTCTGCGGAATAACCCCGATCACCCGACCACCGGTGCCATGAACGGCGCTTGCAACTGCGCCCATCAGTCCAATGCTGCCGCCGCCATAGACCAGCGTCCATCCACGCCGCGCCATTCCCTCGCCAAAGGTGTGAGCCGCATCCAGGTAGAGCGCCGGTACATGGTCGCTCGAAGCACAATAGACGCATACGTGCATTGTGTTGTCTCCTTAGTATTGTGATGCCAGGTATCCACCATCGACTCTCCGGCGCCTGACCGGTGATGAACAGTACAGCCGGTGATGTCAGCCGGATCACGGCTTCCGCAACTTCTTCCGGTGTGTCAGGACGCTGCATCGGTATCGCTGTGACAGTGTATAATACCATGGTCATGCAAGCCACACGGCTCCGGCATTTACAACCCCAACAGCCTCACCAGCAGCGGCGCCAGTAACGTGGTCAGTGTGCCGTTCAGTCCTATCGCCAGCCCGGCGAATGCGCCGGCTTCCGGGTGCATCTGGAATGCTCGCGCCGTCCCGATCCCGTGCGATGCAACCCCGATTGCCAGGCCACGCGCCGCCTGATCATCGATCCGCAGGCGCTCGCACAGATCACGGGCAATCACTGCGCCGATGATGCCGGTGGTGATCACCAGCGCCGCAGTGAGCGACGGCAGTCCGCCGATCTGCTCCGCGATCCCCATTGCGATTGGCGTAGTGACCGAACGGGGGATGAGGGAGCGCAGAGTCGTATCCGATATGCCGAGCAGTCGGCTCAGAATGATCACTATGAAGATCGAGGTAAGCGAACCGATCAGCAATGCGCCACAGAGGGGCGCCAGCATGTGGCGCAATCGCCCGGCATAGCGCCAGAGCGGCAGCGCGAGCGCTACAGTCGTCGGCCCGAGCAGGAAATGGACGAACTGCGCTCCGTCGAAGTACCGCTGGTACGGTGTGTCGGTGAGCATGAGGAAGGAGATCAGGATTACAACGGAGATAAGCACGGGATTCGCCGGGGGCCACTGTCCGATACGCTGGTACACAACATCTGCCAGGTGGTAGATCACCAGTGTGGCGGTCAGCCAGAGGAGCGGGGTCTGTGCCAGGTAGACCCAGATGTCAGTAACGTTCGGCTGCACCTTTGGAGTCCTTTCTGCTTCTGGTCAGTCGCAAGAAGAAAAGCAGAGCGCCGGCCGTCGTTGTCATAGTGACGACTGTGCTGACCAGCAGGATGACCAGAAGTGCCATCCATTCGGTTTGCATCAGTGGGATGTGGTTCATAACGCCAACCCCGGCCGGTACAAAGAAGAGCGGCAGCAAACGCAGCAACCCCTGCCCGACCTGATCGAGCCAGTCGGGAGCGCCGCGCCACAACAGAATGCCGAACAGGAGCAACATTCCGATTACCGGTCCAGGCGCTGGCAGGTTGAGTGCCCGCGCGATAACCTCGCCTGCCAGTTGACAGACGAGGAGAACGGTCATTCCTCGTACCATAGTGTTTCACTCCCACACGTGTACAGATACTGGTTTATCGCTGCGGCGCGGCAGACCGATCCGCAGCCTGTAACGTTGGTCGTCTAGCGCGAGATCGGCAGGCAGCACGTGTTTCGTTTGCTGTGGTGCCTTATTCTAGGGCGCAGGAGCATATGCTGCTTCCAGTTCAGTTCTCACGCGCCAGCAGATCGAGCAATTGTGTCGGCGGCAGATCTGCCAGTGAACGCAGGCACAGGGTATTGGGCGGCAACGGGAGCGAGTCGAGCAGCACGACCGGAACTGCGAAACAATGCATACCTGCCGCTTCTGCAGCACGCATACCGTTGAGCGAGTCCTCCAGCGCAGTGTTCCGGTGCAGCGTCGAGACATACAGCAGCGCTCAAGAACAGATCAGGCGCCGGTTTGACTGGCAATCCGTCGCTTCGGATGCGCACACAGTGGAAATGATCCCGTATTCCGTGATGAGCGAGCCATCCCTCGACCCACTCACGCGACGCGCTCGATGCGACTGCCAGGCAGATACCGCGTTCTCGGGCTGCCACGATCAACTCGTGTACGCCGGGTTGAAGCAAGCGCTGTGCGCATAACGCGACATAACGTTCACGATGTTCACGTCGCAATGCCTCGTGATCAAGGATGACACCCGTCAACGATTCGAGTTCAGCGTAGGGATCGTATCTGCCGGTTGTGCCAAGCCCGTGCATCCATCGTTCGGGACGAAGATCCACGCCATACCGGCGGTACTGTTCACTCAGGACGATGAAATCCGGGGTCTCGATATCAAGGATCAGACCATCGAAGTCGAAAATCAATGCTTTGAGTGTCACAAATGCTCCCGTGCAAGCAGTGTCAGTACCTCGCTCCGTTCTGGCATCGACGGTTGTGCGCCGTGTCTGGTAACCGACAGCGCTCCTGCTGCCAGCCCCCAGCGGATGGCTTCATCGAAGGAACGTCCCTCGCTCAACGCTACTGCCAGCCCGCCGTTGAACGCATCACCGGCTGCAACCGTATCAACCGGTGTGACAGTGAAGGGTGACCAGAACTGCTCACCTTCGGCATCGGCAGTCAGTGCGCCACGTGCACCAAGTTTGAGCGCCACGCGACGGGCGCCACGCGCAATTAACAGGCGCGCTGCTGCGATTGCCCCCTGATCATCGTGAACGGCGATACCGGTGAGAGTGGTCGCTTCATGTTCATTGGGGGTGATAATGTCTGCCAGTGCATACAGTTCGTCGGGCAGCGGCAGTGCTGGCGCCGGATCGAGGATGACCGTCACTCCACGTGTATGTGCAGCGTGAGCCGCTGCAACGACCGCTTCAATCGGCACTTCGAGTTGGACGAGCAGGGTGCGCGCCCCATCGAGCGCCGCTTCGAGGCGTGGAATGTCCGCAGTGCTCATCGATCCATTTGCCCCTGGCACGATCACGATCGTGTTTTCAGCCAGGTCATCGATGGCGATCAGCGCCACGCCTGATGGTCCAGGCGTCGTCAGAACGCCGTCGGTCTGTACGCCGCATGCACGCAGGTTCGCGCGCAACTGCTCACCGAACAGGTCATCGCCGACGCGACCAACCATTCTGGTTGGCGCACCGAGCCGGGCGCATGCCACTGCCTGATTGGCGCCTTTGCCGCCAGGTGCGGTGAAGAACGTATGACCGGTCAGCGTCTCGCCAGGCACGGGGAAGCGTGGTGTACGCACTACCAGGTCCATGTTGATGCTACCGAAGACGACAATTGCCATGCGCACGCTCCTCGTACAAACGGCCGGGTCTCTGGCGCACATTACACGCGGTCTACGTGAAGAGGGTGGTGCGCAATGTACGGGGGACCGGCCAGATCGGGTGCAATCAGAGGTCGCGCCGTCCAAACGAATGCATCGCCAGCAGCAGCGCAATGGTGGCGTACACTCCAGCGTAGATGACCATCGCCTCACTGGGAACGGAGGTGGTTGAAAATGGTCCGGGGAGAGTATTCGCCAGTGGCGGTTGCATCAGATAAGCAACGCGTCGCCACAACGCCTCGACCGGCAGGAGCAGACTAGTAATAATGCCGATCCGCACTGCATCGCTCGATTGCAGCAGCGCGCCGATCTGTTCGACCCACGAGCCAATGAACGCCAGCCCATAGAGCAAAAAGAGCGCCACGCCATTCGTCAGCGTCGAGAGGCGCGTTCCGCCCAGCAGTGAGAGTGACAGGAGGGTCAGGGCTTCGAGCGCTAGCAACGGCAGCCCGACGGCCACATTGGGGGGCCAGTACCCGACGATCAGCCACATAGCAACAACGACGCCAAGGCTCAACAGCCCAAGGTACCCGATCAGCATAAAGGCAAAGCCGATCCACTTGCCGAGCAGCGCTTGCCAGCGGCGAATCGGGCGTGTCACCAGCGCCTGGATGGTATGCGTTGAAATTTCTCCGGCAACCGTATCGACCGAGGCAAAAATTGCCAGCATAACTGTTAGGAAGTGGACGACATAGAGACCGGCGATCAGCAGGAAACTCTGCGCCTGACGCTGGATCGCCAGCGGTGCGTTTCGTTCCATTTCACGTGCGATCAGCCACACGCCAATGCCAAACAACGCCACAAACAGGGCGCCAATGATCAGCGCTGCCAGCACCATGCGCCGCCGTCGCGCCTCATGAAAGGTTAACCAGGTTATGGTCAGAACGGCATTCATCATTCAATGTTCAACATTCAACATCTTTCAACATCCAACGCTCAACATTCAACGCTCAACGCTCCCCGCCCTCGCGATAGTACACCTGCGCCGCCTCTGTGCGATTGGTAACTCCCAGTTTCTGGAAGATATTCTGCAAATGATATTTTACCGTACTCTCCTGCACCACCAGTCGTTCGGCAATCTGAGCGTTCGGCATGCCTTCTGCGAGCAGGCGCAAGACATCGCGCTCTCGTTGAGTAAGCCGCGAGAGCAGACTGGTATGCTGCGCATGCGACGGATCGGCAGCCTGGCGCACAACGCGCGGAAACACAATCTGCCCATGCGCCACATTGCGGACAGTTGCAATGGTCTGGCGGGGCGGATCGGTCTTCAATGCAAATCCATCCGCCTGTAATTCCCATGCCGACTGCAACGCTCCTCCATCGCCAAACGCGGTCAGAATCACGACTTTGACTGGCATGCCGCGCCGACGGATTTCGCGCAGGCACGACAGTCCATCACGGGTGGGCATTGCCAGATCCATGACAACCACGTCCGGTCGTTCACTTTCGATAAGCGCGAGGAGCGACTCGCCATCGGTGGCTGTGGCGACCACCGTCATATCACTTTCACGTTCGAGCAGACCGCGCAATCCTTCGAGTACCAGTTCATGGTCATCAGCAAGGACGACGCGGATCGGACGATTGAGATCGGTCATACTGCCTCCTTCGCCGGCACCCGCACAATCACGCGCGTACCGTGCCCTGGCCGACTCAGGACCTGCAATTGTCCACCAACCAGATGGACGCGCTCGCGCATACCGCGCAGTCCGATATGTTCCTGCCGTTCGGTTGCGCCGGGTCCTTCCAGTGGCGGCGGATCGAATCCGCGCCCTTCATCGACGACGATCAGTTCGATCCAGCCTTCGTGCGCCCGAACGCGCACCTCGTGCCGATCAACGCCAGCGTGCCGGTAACTGTTCGATAGCGCCTCCTGGAGCACGCGGTACAGGGCGATCTTGACCGGCAGTTCCACCGCTGGCAGTTCATTTTCGATCTCCAGCGCCACCTGATTGCCGGTCAGCGCCTCGTGCTGCATCGCAAGACCACGCAGCACCGATGGCAGCGGTCGCATCTCGAATTCTGCCAGGCGAAAACTGCTCAACGTTGCCCGGATCTCCTGCAGTGCGCTCTCCATCAAGCCGTTCATACGCTCGATGATCGGTTCGATCTCCCGGCGTAGCGCTGTGTCGCCGTACTCTTCCAGGCGCGACTGAACCAGCGCCAGATGGGATGAGACGGCGAAGAGTTTCTGCACCGGACCGTCGTGGATGTCGAGAATAATGCGCTGGAGTTCTTCCTCTGTCACTGCAAGCATCCGTCGTCCGGCTTGCAGTTGCGGACCCCACGTGTGCTGGTGACGATTCTCGACCAGCAGGGCGGCCAGTTCGACCAGCGCCTGCGCCATACTCAGTTCTGACGGTTGCGGTAGCGGCGCTTCGGGAGTGAGCTCGATCCGTAGACGCCCGACTTCGATGGCGCCTTCGCTGATCGGTATTTCCAGCGTTTGGGCTGCACCAGCAGGGATGCTGGCATTCTCGCACCGCGCAACGATCTGAGCCGGCAGGCGCGGATCGATTCGCAGCAAAAGTTCCGCCCGGGCTGCGCCCAGACGACGGCTCAGTTCACCCAGCAGGCGCTGATAGGCATCTGCCAGCGCAAGCGTCGTGTCCATGCCGCTGTTCCACGTCTTTCGAGACTCAATGGTGTGCTTCCGCCGTATGCCACCAAGGGGTGGCGAACCATGTATGTCGGTTTGCTCTGCTACTCCTAACAGTATAGCACGCTGTGTGAAATGTGGAACAACAGTCGGGTTAACAGGGCTTGACGAAATATGCACAAAGACGTACTATATACCTGCTCAACTCCAGCGTATACTGATCGGCAATGTGGCTCCTTGCAATCCTCTTGCAGGGCGCTTTTTGTATATAGTGCACAAGATGTTTGCCACATACGACATTGACATTGCCTGGGACGAAATGTTCACTGCCGACCGGCAGCCGCGTCCGCATTACCTCCTCTTGTACGAGCGCCTGACGAACCTCTCCGCCGAGGAGTTATATCGGCGGCAGAAAGCGGCTGATGCTGCATTTCTCAATCAAGGTATCACGTTTGCGGTATACGGTCATGGCGATGGCGCAGAAAAAATTTTTCCTTACGATCTCATCCCGCGCATCATTCCTGCGGCAGAGTGGTCGATTATCGAGCGTGGTCTGACGCAGCGTATCACCGCGTTGAACATGTTTCTGCGCGACGTATACCACGAAGGGCGCATCCTCGCCGATAATGTCGTTCCGCGTGAACTCGTCTACAGTTGCGCCTACTATCGGCGTGAGATGCGCGGCGTGCGGGTTCCACGCGATGTCTATATTGCGATTGTCGGAACCGATCTCGTGCGTGATGCTGATGGGCGTTTTCTGGTGCTCGAAGACAATCTGCGCGTGCCCAGCGGCGTGTCGTATATGCTAGTCAATCGCCAGGTCATAAAGCGTACCTTTCCGGGATTGTTCGAGCACTACAATGTTCGTCCAACCGAGCATTACGGTCAGGCGTTGCTGGAAACGCTGCGCGCACTCGATCCGCTCCAGAGACCGGATCCTACAATCGTACTGCTGACACCCGGCGTCTACAATTCAGCGTATTTCGAGCACACGTTCCTGGCGCGTCAGATGGGAGTGCAACTAGTCGAAGGACGCGACCTGCTCGTTCATGATAACCGTGTGTATATGCGCACTACAGCGGGGTTGCAACGTGTCGATGTGATTTACCGTCGTCTCGACGATGATTTTCTCGATCCGTTGGCGTTTCGCCCAGACTCGGCGCTCGGTGTGGCCGGGCTGTTCAATGCCTATCGTGCCGGGAATGTCGGGCTGGCGAACGCCATTGGCACCGGCATTGCCGATGACAAGGCGATCTATGCGTATGTGCCGCGCATCATTCGCTATTACCTTGGTGAAGAGCCGATCCTGCCGAATGTCGAGACGTATCTGGCGTGCAATGAATCTGAGCGGCGCTATATACTCGATAACCTGGACAAACTTGTTATCAAAGCGGTCGGTGAGTCGGGCGGCTATGGGATGCTGATAGGTCCGCACAGCACCCGCGAACAGCGTGAGGAATTTCGGCAACGAATCCTGGCAGCGCCGCGCAACTACATCGCACAACCGACAATCATGCTGTCCCGTGCCGCCTGTTTTGTTGACGGGCGGGTGGAGCCGCGCCATATCGATCTGCGCCCCTACATCCTGTATGGCGCGAAGATTGTCATTGTGCCGGGCGGGCTGACGCGGGTAGCGTTGCGGCGCGGATCACTGGTCGTCAATTCATCGCAGGGTGGCGGAAGCAAAGATACCTGGGTGCTCAATGACTAAAACGCCAATGCTCAGTCGGGTTGCCGACAGTCTCTTCTGGATGGCGCGCTATCTGGAACGCGCTGAACACACGGCGCGTTTGCTCGACGTGCATCTGCACAGCGCGCTCGATCTGACGCCAACCGCCGCCGAGCGGCGCTGGCGGCGCCTGCTGCTGGCGTTGCACACCCAGCCGCCTGCCGCTGGCGTCACTCCGTATGCGATCACCCAGGCACTGACCTTCGATACGTCCAACAGCGACTCAATCGCTGCGTGTATTACGGCAGCGCGTGACAATGCCCGTCAGGTGCGTGAGCGCATCAGTTCCGAAATGTGGGAACAGGTCAACCGTCTCTATCTCCAGGTTCGTCATACCTCGATGGAGGAGATGTGGTCGGGTGAACCGCACCTCTTTTTTCGGTCGGTCAAAGAAGGAGTTCATCTGTTCCAGGGCATCACCGATGCAACCCTGAGACATGACGAGGGATGGTGGTTCATTCAGATTGGGCGGTATCTTGAGCGTGCAATGGCAACTGCTGCGTTGCTCGATGTTCATTTCTGTTTGCCCGAAGGATCGGACGCCGAGACGCTCGATTACTTCGAGTGGGTTGCTCTGTTGAAGAGTTGCACGGCGTTCGAGGCGTACTGTAAAGTATACACAGCCAGTATTCGACCTGAGGATGTTGCCGAATTCTTGTTGCTGAACGCCGAATTCCCACGTTCGATCCGCTTTGCCGCCAATATGATCCAGGATGCGGCGCAGGCAATCGGTCGCTCCAGCGCCCACCGCGCTACTGCGCGGGTCGAACGTCTTGCCGGTCGTCTGCGGGCGGTGCTCGATTATGGTCAGGTCGATGAGATTATGACCGATATGCACATGTTTCTGATGTCCATTCGTCGTATGTGCGTTCAGGTGCACGATGAGATCTATCGTGCCTGCATCAGTTATCCAGCGGATGATGCGTTGAAGGGTGAAGGTGTCTCCTGAGTCTATCTCTCCCGCCAGACAACGCCGGTTGTGCATCCAGAAGGGGGCGTCATCTACCCCGCAATCACCTGTTTGGGCACGCACGGCACAGGCGCGCTCTAGAGGCTGTGATGCACGTTGGAGCGTGATCGAAACCATCATGCTGGGCAGAGGAGGTAAAGGGCGGGGTCGGTGAAGGCAGCGCCTCTGCCTGTTCACGAGGATCACGTCCGCAGGAATGCACGGGTCGCATCGGCCGGCGTGCGGACGCCATGAATGCAGGAGTAGATAGTGATCACAATTCCACGTCGCATCCGCCGGCGTGCGGACGCCATAACGCGGTTGCATGTGTGAGACAATCTGAGCAGGTCGCATCCACTGGTGCGCGGACGCCATGCCTCGCGCGCTGTGGGTCGAGAGTGCGTGGGATCGCCCTAGTGCGCATCGGCAGGTGCGCCGCACGCAGCATCCTTCCTCGCTCCCCAGACATCCAGTGGCACCGCGCTTCGCGGCAGCAAAGCGCGTCACGGTGGGGGAGGGGACAGGCGGCCGCGCCTGGGATGCCCGATGCGGCGTGATCGTGATTGGCAGGCGCCGCATCCATCAGGAAGAAACGTGCTCAAGAGTAAACCAAAAGTTCCCGGTTCTTAGTTCTCGGTTCTCAGTTCCTGGTTCTCGGTTCTCTAATGTACTATCACATTCGCCATCTGACCCGGTTCCGTTACAGCGCACCCGTCAGCGAAAGCGTGATGGAAGTGCGCATGCAACCGCGCAGCGACGGTTTCCAGCGTCTCCACACCTTTCAAATGACGACGATACCGCGCACGACGCTGTTCAGTTATCGTGACATGCTCGGGAATGTCGTGCATCACTTCGATGTGCCCGGACGCCACAAGTTGCTGACAATCATTGCTGATGCGCTGGTGGAAGTTCTCGAACCGCCGCCGCTGCCCTCACTCAACAGTCATGCTTGGCACGCCATTGATGCCCTTGCCGCCAGCGGCGAACAGTGGGAGATGCTCCAGCCCAGCCGTTTTGCGCATGCAAGCGATCTGCTGCGCTCATTTGCGGAGGAATTGAAGATAGAGCGTGGTAGTGATCCACTGACAACCCTGTGCTGGCTTGCCGACCGCATCTACCATGCCTTCGAATACGCGCCGGGCAGCACCCATGTGCATTCACCGGTCGACGATGCCCTGCGCACCCGGCGTGGTGTTTGTCAGGATTTTGCCCATATCATGATAGCACTAACGCGAATGCTGGGCATTCCGTGTCGTTACGTCAGCGGCTATCTTTTTCACCGCGCCGAAGACCATGATCGCTCTGAGGCGGACGCGACCCATGCCTGGGTAGAAGCCTTGCTCCCCGGTGTGGGTTGGGTGGGGTTCGACCCAACGAACAACCTGATTGCCGGTTCACGCCACATTCGCGTGGCTGTCGGGCGCGATTATGCCGATGTGCCGCCGTCACGCGGAGTATACAAAGGTCAGGCGGCGAGCGATCTCGATGTGGCAGTGCGTGTCACCCTGGTTGCAACTCCTGCGGAGACCACCGACGACACAACGCCCGAGTGGCGAGCGGTCGAGCGTTTGTTCATCGCTGAGGCGGAGGCACAGCACATCCAGGCGCAACAGTAGGACGCCCCTCTTTAGATGCACCACCAAATTGACCATCCCCGGACAGTACCAGAGCGTCTCCAGTGTTCACACCCATGCGTCAGGTTACGGCTCAGGTTCTTCCCCAATCGCATAGACAGTTGCCAGGATCGCCTCTTCAAGCGCCGCCAGATTGTCGCGGTCGTGCTCATCGAGCGCCACTTCGCGGCGCACTGCTTCGAAGTACCAGCGCACCATGGACTGAATGTGATGCTGCGTGACGCCGTGGCGCAGCAGCAGGCGCACACTCCACTCGATCTCGCGTTGCAGCACCGATGGCGCCTGAAGCGCGAGCGCTACCAGTAAGAGTTGATGGAGCCGCCGGGGAGTGCGACTGAATGTTACCTGATGATACTGCCCGCCGTGGCGCGATTCGATATCTGCCAGCAATCCTGCGAACGTTGACGTAAGGCGATGATGAACCGCAGAACAGATTGCTTCCTGGCGTTGATCGAGCGCCTGGGCAATCTCCGGTCCGCGACTACTCAGCCACGTCGTCAATGAGCGCATACCCGCACTTTCTAGCGCCGTTCTTGCGTGTGTGCCGGAAAGCCTTGCCGGCACATCAGCATGTCGGTCTTATTCCCGCCTGCCGACCAAACCGACGTTCCGGGTCAGTGGCGGAGGTAGTGCGACTGTCGCATCCAGCGTTCTGGATCGATCTCTTCGCCGAGATCATCCGCCCGGACAACCGCTTCGCGTAGGTCATTGCCGAGGAAGATGCCGGGAATGCGACCACGAAGCTCGGGATGGCGATCAAACACCTGACCACTGTAGGCGAACACCAGGCGATGGCGGCGGCGGCCTTCGACGATCCGGGCAATTTCGAGCAAACCGGGCACATGCTCTGCCATCGACACCGACATACACACCAGCGCCGGCGCCATACGCATCAGGAAACTATCGATTCCTTCCGCCGACACGGTTTGCCCCAGGTAGATCAGTTCCCAGCCGCGTTGTTCCATCAACAGCGAGAACATGATCAACCCGATCTCGTGTTGCTCTTCCGGTGCGCAACCGGCAACTAGGCGTGGACCGACGGCGAATGGCGCGTGGATCTGCAACAATCCAAGCAGACGCTGACGCACAAAGTTGGTAACCACCCGCTCCTCTGCCACGCACACATCCCCCTGCGCCCAGCGCTCGCCAATATCGACCAGCATGGGATAGAAAAGATCGAGTACCAGCGTCTCGATAGGGAAGAGGGCCACGGCGGTATTAACGAGCAAATGCGCCTGACGCAGGTTAGTACTGAGGAGCGCCTCAGTCAGTTGCGTGCGCAGGTCAGGCCATCCGGCGTCCGCCAGCGTTGGCGCGGGTGGCTGCGATTGCGGTGCGCGAGGCGTGGCATGACCTGAGTCGCTGATGTCGCGCAACAGCGCGACTGCCTGGCTGATGGCCAGTCCTTCCTCGGTGCACTGCTTCAGCCACTTGATGATCTCGATATCACGCTGCGAGTAGAGCCGATGCCCGTGATCGGAGCGAGTCGGGCGCGGAACGCCGTAGCGTTGCTCCCATGCGCGTAGTGTCGAAACATTGACCTGGGTCTGCTGAACGACTGCCTTGATATTGTAGCGTGGCACGTCAGACAGCGTCAGCAGGTGATGGACCTGCTCCAGCATTGGGGTTCTCCATCTCTAGAACGGTCAAGCGTCGGCATGCGCACCATACGGTTTGCCCGGCGGCAAACCCGGGGGAATGCCACGCACACGGTCGGCGCCGCGTATTCACCCTGCAACGTGGCAGTTCCGGCAGCAGGGTGAAGCAAGGTTGCTCGCTTCTTCCCCTCCTTTTGGCTAGGATTGTAGGGCTTTATTATAGTATACGCAGAGGGATTGTCAAACGCTGTAGTGCAGAATCTGACGTAGAGTTGCAACTTCATAACTCAGGCTTTTGCACATAGTCTGCATAAGCGTTGCATAGTAGATGTATGAGAGTTTTGATTGACGCGCTGGCTTTTTCAGCAGTATAATCCTGGTGAAACCCGCGCATACTCTTGACACTCGATCTGATGTACTCGCCGCAAGGGCAAGCATGAGGAGTCACTCGCGGGCAGAAATCTATAACGCAGCGCGTTGCTGCGGAAGTCAGGCAGATGAAGAAAGGGGGTGACCCACATGTCCGACAAGCCACAGAACGACCTGGTGCCCGATCAGTGGAAACCGCTCTTCAACAACGCAGAGTGGTTGGTGCACGATATCGTTGTGAAGACGATCTACGGCGGCATGGTTATCGCAGTGATTGCCCATATCCTGTGCTGGGCATGGACTCCCTGGATCAGGTAAGATTTTGGAGGAACTATTATGAAAGATCGACCGTTCGAGTTCCGGACAGTGGTGGTGGTCTCCACCCTGCTTGGCCTCGTGATGGCGCTGCTTATCCACTTCGTGGTGCTCAGCTCGGGTGCGTTCAACTGGCTTCGGGCCTGAACGTTGGTATTCTGCCTGGCGCTCGTAAAGGATGAGGACAGCGGGCTGACACGTGGCAGCGCATCAGCCCCTGTCCTGTCTTTACGCTATAGAAGTATCCAGGTGCTGGCTTTGCCTGTGGAGACGTACAATCTTCGCGTAAGCCAATCGATATGCTAGAAAGCGAGAGCACACGATGTCCGCTGTGCCACGCGCGCTGCCGCTGCCGAGTGGAGAGACTCTCCCCGCTGAGGCGATTTCCTCCACAGGCTCGCAGGCAGCATTCGCAGAGGTTATTCCATTCTCGATCATTGAGGAGTTCTACAAGCGTCCTGGCAAGACTCTTGCCGCACGCCTGTTTGGGGTCGATCCGTTCGACTTCTGGATCGGTCGCTTCTACGTCGGGCTGTTCGGTGCGATCTCGATAGTCGGCATCATTCTGGGAGTGGCGTTCTATCTCTATGAAGGAGTGGTCAACGAGGGAACGCTGAACATCCTGGCAATGCGCATTGAGCCGCCGCCGGTATCGCAAGGGTTGAATGTAGATCCGGCTAAACCTGGCTTCTTCTGGTTCCTGACCGTCATTGCGTCGACAATTGCCTTTGTTGGCTGGTTACTGCGCCAGATCGATATTAGCCTGAAGCTGGATATGGGTATGGAGGTGCCGATTGCGTTCGGCGCGGTGGTGTCGTCGTGGATCACCCTTCAGTTTTTGCGCCCGATTGCGATGGGCGCCTGGGGGCACGGTTTTCCGCTCGGTATTACCCATCACCTGGACTGGGTCTCGAACATCGGCTATCAGTACTACAATTTCTTCTACAACCCGTTCCATGCCATCGGCATTACGCTGCTCTTCGCTTCGACACTGTTCCTCCATATGCACGGTTCAGCAGTGCTGAGCGAGGCGAAGCGCAATATCTCGGATCAGAACATCCACGTCTTCTGGCGCAATATCCTCGGCTATAGCATCGGCGAGATCGGTATTCACCGCGTTGCGTTCTGGACGGGCGCTGCGTCGGTGCTGTTCTCGAACCTGTGCATCTTCCTGTCCGGCACGTTTGTCAAGGACTGGAATGCTTTCTGGGGCTTCTGGGACAGGATGCCGATCTGGAATGGTATTGGTCAGGGTGCGCTGGTGGCAGGTCTGGCATTGATAGGTGTTGGGCTGGTGCTGGGGCGCGGCCGTGAAACGCCGGGTCCGATCGACCTCCATGATGAGGAGTACCGCGATGGTCTGGAGGGAACCATCGCAAAACCGCCAGGGCACGTCAACTGGATGCAACGACTGCTCGGCGAGGGGCAGGTCGGTCCGATCTATGTCGGATTGTGGGGCGTGATCTCGTTCATCACCTTCTTCGCCAGTGCATTCATCATCCTGGTGGATTACGGTCGCCAGGTTGGGTGGAATCCGATTATCTACCTGCGCGAGTTCTGGAACCTGGCGGTCTATCCACCAACCACCGAGTACGGCTTGAGCTGGAATGTGCCCTGGGACAAGGGCGGCGCCTGGCTGGCTGCGACATTCTTCCTGCACATCTCGGTGTTGACCTGGTGGGCGCGCCTCTACACCCGTGCAAAGGCAACCGGCGTCGGGACGCAACTGGCGTGGGGGTTTGCCTCAGCGTTGTCGCTCTACTTCGTGATCTATCTGTTCCATCCGCTGGCGCTTGGGAACTGGAGCGCCGCACCAGGCCACGGTTTCCGTGCGATCCTGGACTGGACGAATTATGTGAGCATCCACTGGGGCAACTTCTACTATAACCCGTTCCATATGCTCTCGATCTTCTTCCTGCTGGGATCGACGCTGTTGCTGGCGATGCACGGGGCGACGATTGTGGCGACCTCAAAGTGGAAGTCGGAGATGGAGTTTACCGAGATGACGGCCGAAGGTCCCGGAACCCATCGTGCGCAACTCTTCTGGCGCTGGGTGATGGGCTGGAACGCCAACTCGTACAACATCCACATCTGGGCATGGTGGTTTGCGGCGTTTACCGCAATTACCGGCGCGATAGGTCTGTTCCTGAGCGGCACGGTTGTACCCGACTGGTATATGTGGGGTGAGTCGATCAAGATTGTGGCGCCCTGGCCATCACCCGATTGGGCGCAGTTTGTCTTCCGGTAAGCGCGTGTTGGCAGACGAATGCACGCATTCGTCTGCCCACGCGGCGGGCCGGCATTTATGCCTCGTCCGCAGCAATGCTAGAGAGGAATAGAAGCGATGATCCAGCAGCCTCCAACGCTCTTTCCGGAAATCACGAATACCGTCCGCGGCAGGTTCTACATCGTGGCCGGACTCATCTCGGCCGTTATGGCCGTGGCAAGTATCGTGATTTTCTGGTGGATCTTCTACACGATCACGCCAGCGCCTGCGCCGCCGCTCCAGAACCCGATCTATGTCAATTACACGCAGGAGCCAACGGATTATATCAGTGCCGAGTCGCTCGCGGCCATGAGTGCCTATATCCAGGCGAATCCGCAGCCGCAGGCAGTGCAGGTGCTGAAAGGAATGACAACGGCGCAGATCTCGGCATACATGGTGGCGCAGGTTTCCGGCGGCTTGAAGGTCGATTGCAGTTACTGCCACAATATTGCCAACTTCGCCCAGCAGGACGGGTATCCGAATGCGGTAAAGAAGGTGACTGCGCGCAAGATGATGCTGATGTCCGCCGATCTGAACCAGAACTATACCGCGAAACTGCCGGCGTCGGTTGGTGGCTACCAGATTACGTGTGCAACCTGCCATAACGGCAAGGCAGCGGGTCTGGAGCCGTATCCGATCGAGATCATGAATACCCTGCCAAACGACTGGCGTTTGCCGCTCGATCTGGACTACCCCGGCGGTCTGGTCGTCACCGGTCGGAAGGACGTGTCGAACGCGGAGGTGGAGCAGAACCAGTTCGCCATGTATCATATGAACGTCAGTATGGGGCAGGGATGCACCTTCTGCCACAATGCGCGCTACTTCCCAAGCTACGAAATCGAGCAGAAGAACCATTCCATTATCATGCTCCAGATGACGAAGCATATTCAGGAAACGTATGTTGCACCGGGTGGGCGGATTGCCGATGGTATTATGGCTGGCAAGAGTCCTTCGTGCTGGTTGTGCCATCAGGGCGCCCGTATTCCGCCGGGTGCAGCCAAGCCAGGTCAGGTGCCGGCAGTGCTTTCGAGTACACCGTAGCCCTGGCGCCACGGTCGTGTGATGCGTGCTGTGTGATGGGTGAGGATCATCGCGCATCACACAGCATTTCTTGTTTGTCGTGGCTATCGCATGCCTGCCGTGGCAATGTTCTTCTTTGACTCGCAGGAGAGTAAGCCAATGCCGGAGTCAACCGCTCCAACCGCATCATCTCGGGTTTCGACCAGCCCGATGTTGGTGCTGCGGCGCTCCATCGAACTGATGAAACCGGTGACATGGTTCGCGCCATCGTGGGCGTTTCTGTGCGGCTCGATCGCCAGCGGCGCCAGTCAGTGGACGATTACCGATGTGGGGCGTATTGCGCTGGGAACGCTGCTCGCCGGTCCGATCCTCTGCGGCATGTCGCAGGTCGTCAATGATTACTGCGATCGCGATGTGGACGCGATCAACGAGCCACAGCGCCTGATTCCGTCGGGTCTGGTGTCGACGCGGCAGGTGTTCATTACCGTTGGCGTGCTGGTTGTGCTTGGTCTGGGCATTGCCCTGTTTCTTGGACAGTACGTTGCCCTGATGACGGCAATCGGCATGGTGCTGGCGGTGATCTACAGTGCGGGTCCGATCCGCGCAAAACGCAATGGCTGGATCGGGAATACCATTGTCGCTGTTTCCTACGAAGGGTTGCCGTGGATCGCCGGTCATCTGGCGTTTGCGCCGTTGACGTTCGGCAGCGTACTGATGGCGGCGCTCTTCTCGCTCGGCGCTCACGGTATCATGACCATCAATGATTTCAAGAGCATCGAAGGTGACCGCATCAGCGGCATTCACTCCATCCCGGTGCTGTATGGCGAGATCGCAGCAGCCTGGACTGCTTTTGTGACGATCAATGTTGCCCAGATTCTGGTGGTGATGTATTTTCTCCACACTCGCAACTGGATCATTGCCGGCATTATCGGGGCGCTGGTGCTGATGCAGATCCCAACGCAGTGGAAGTTCTTTTCGATTGCCGATCCGCGCAAACGCGCCATTTTCTATAATGCCAGCGGTATTGCAATGTTCGTGTGGGGAATGATGGCAGCGGCGATTGGATTGAGAGGATAACAGCGCAGCCGCAGGTGCGTTTTCGTGATGTCGTACCTGGAAGTCAAAGAAGCATCCTTCGGGCAACAATCGACGTGAGACGCTAGAAACGGAGAGACGCATGGATCCAGTCCTCGTGGTAGGCGCATCGGTTGGCGGCGCGACGGCTGCCGATACGCTGGCGCGCGCGGGTGTGCCGGTTGTGATGCTTGAGCGTGATACGTCGTATGTCAAACCGTGCGGTGGTGCCGTGCCGCCGGTGGCGTTCACCGAGTTCGACCTGCCGGAAACCCTGATCTCGCGTAAGGTGCACCGCGCCCTGGTGCATTCTCCGAGCGAACGGCTCGTCGAAATTGAGGTTGCCGGCGTTAATCACAGCGATCAGGATTATATCGCCATGTGCTGCCGCGAGGAGTTCGACCGGTATATCCGTCAGCGCGCCATCCAACGGGGCGCAACGTTGATCGAGGGTCAACTGGTCGATTTGGCGTTCGACAGGGAGGGCGTGACTGTAACCTATCGCGAACGGTCGAGCGGCGCCCGTCAACAGTTGCGTGTCACGGCGGTGATCGGAGCGGATGGAGCGTACTCGACAACGGCGAAACTCCTGGGTTTGCCCAATCTGCCGCGATGTATCGCCATTCAGCAGCGCATCCGTCTTCCGGCAGGCAAGATGGCGCGCTGGGAGAATACCGCTGATCTGTACCTGGGTCCTGACGTCAGCCCCGACCTGTATGCCTGGGCGTTTCCCAAGAGCGATCACGTGGCCGTCGGTATTGGAACAGGACCTGCCCATAGCAGGCGCGCGCGTGAATTGCTTGCAAACCTGAAGCATCGCATTCATAAAGACCTGGAAGGGGGCGAGATTATTCTCGAAGAGGCGCACGCCCTGCCGATGGAACCGCGTGAACATATGGCGTTCGAGCGTGCAGTGCTCATCGGTGATGCGGCGGGTCTGGTGGTGCACACCTCCGGTGAAGGTATCTACTGGGCGATGAAGAGCGGCAAAATGGCGGCTGAGACCCTGATCGACACTCTGCCGGACGCATCGCTCGCTGCGCTGCGACGTTATGAGCGTCGGTGGTGGAAGACCTATGGCACAATGTATCGCTTCCTGGTCTTCCTGCAGAAGTGGGGGTACGGCAGTACGCGACAGATGGAAGTATTCACCGACATGTGCCGCAATCTCGATGTGCAACGGCTGACATTCGAGTCGTATATGCACAAAACCATGGCGCCGGTACCGTGGCTGGCGCAGTTGCGGATGACGGCGGATATTATCGCTGCTCAGATACGCCACTATCTGCCGCGTCGTCGGACCGGTCAACCGGCTGTCGCTTGAGGTTTCGTTCTTCGCAGTCGGCAGAGATGATGCTTATGCCACTTTCGTTTGCACCGCTGGTGTATGCTGCACTGGCTTTGAGCGTCGCGGTTGTTCTACCCACCATCGCCGACCGGCTGTCGTCTGGCGCTTTTTCGTGGTTGTACGGACTGGCGACAGTTGCGGTGGTTGGGGCGCTGGTGGTTCTGGCGTTGACCTGCAATGACCGGTCGCTGCGTGGGGTGTATGTGGCGCATCTCTGCGCGATGGTGGTATGGATGTGGCTGGAGATTGGATGCCGCATGAACACCAGAGTGGGGAGACGCCGTCTGGGGTTCGCACGCCGGAGTGCGCTGTGGCAGGAAATGATGTGGGTCTTCCCTGCCGCCGGAGTCGTTGCTCTGACGTGGAAGGGCGCCAATCAGTGGGGGGTTTGGGCATTCTTTCTTGCGTGGTGCGGGCATCTCGGTATGCGCCTGACGGCGTATGCCGCTGCTCATGCCCGTGACGGCGGTCCTTTACTCTGGCCTCCCTGGTTTGCAGTCGGATTGCCGCCGGCGCAGGTGTTGAGTTCGATCTTCCCACTCAGCGTTACTGCTCTGACAGCGGCATGTGTATGGTTTACTGCGGATGCACTGACGTATGGTCTGGACACGAGCGCGGGTGTCGGTGCAATGTTGCTCGCCGCTCAGTCGGCAGTTGCGTGTATTGCGCTCTGGCTCGATGTTCTGCCGGCGAATGCATGGGTCTGGCGGTTGACGCAGATGTGGCGTGGAGCGTCTGTCTCGCCAGCACCGCATCCGTTGCACGATGTCTGAGTTCCTCCCGCAGACAGGGCAACCTGCGGGAGGAACGAACGCCGCATCCTCAGCAGCGCATCGCAATGACGGGAATACTGGCCTGTCTGATGACCCGCGCGGTGGTGGTGCCATGCCAGATGTCTTCACTCGATCGCGGTCCGTGACTCGCCATAATAGCCAGATCGATCTTTTCGGCGTTGCAATAGTTCAGGATCGCAGTATGCGCGCGCCCTTCGGTCGTGGAAACAACCACCGGAACACCGTGCGAACGGGCACGTTCGGCAAGCGCATTGATGCGATCCTTGTCGATCTGATACAGTTCGCGCGGGGAGCGTGCTGCCATGCGCGTAGCCATGTCCATTTCGGAAGGAAGCAACCGGTCGTCGCCGAAGGCATAGAGCAGGTGCAGTTCGGCGCCAACCGATTTCGCAAACTCGGTAGCCTGGTCAAGCGGGTCGTCGGAGCGCGGCGAAAGGTCGAGGGGGAAGAGAATGCGTTCAATCGAGGTCGGAAGTGCACCATTGCGTGGAAGGGCAAGGATCGGCAGTGGACCTTCGATCAGAAACTTTTCGTAGTCGCTCATCATTGCCAGTAACCGACCGATGAAATTGTGGCGAGTAGGTAGCATTGCCAGAATGCCGCCGGTGGTGCTGGCGATCTCATGGAGGATGGCCTGGCGCTGTTTACTTTCGATTTTGAGCAGTTCAAAGACCAGCCCGTTGCCTGATGGCAATGCTTCAATCGCTGCCGCCATCTGTCGCTCGGCGTAACTGCGGTAGCGTCGTCCAAGCACGTGGACAATATGCAAGCTTCTACCGAGGGAGGATGCGAACGCAGCGATGTTTGGCAACAGCGCAAAGCTTCGGTCAATGGCAGTCGTGGTAAACACGAGGGGGACATTATTAATGCGCATAGCGTCACTCCTGCTGATCATGTAGAGGTTTTGCTGGCTCTTGCTCATCCCGGTAGTGCAGTAGATACGCACAATTGTCGGCTTCTGGATGTCACGATGCGTCCGACGCGCATTGTACCGCACCTTTCACACCGATCGGTAGGTTTGATACATTTCGCCGAGAAGTCGAACCGGTGTGCGTCAAACTGAGAGCAATTGTGTAGTGGTTGTAGACGTTTTCTTGAGAGGTGAATGTATTATAATCTAAGCGCACGCTGCTTACAAGTCAAAATGTATTGACATATTGGGGGACTGCGATGTCGATGTACACACCGGAACAGCTGGCCCGCCGCGATGCGAGTATCTGGACGAAGGTGCAGGCAGTGCTCGCACCGATCCAGTTCCTCGCGTTTCTAATCAGTTTTGGGCTGGTGATCCGTTACCTGGTGACGGGCGAAGGGTACATGATCGCCACTGTCAGCGTGTGGATCAAGATCGCACTGTTGTGGGCAATCACGCTCACCGGCATGATCTGGGAAAAGGAGATCTTCGGGCGCTGGTTCATGGCGCCGGAGTTCTTCTGGGAAGACGCTGGCAATGCGCTGGCGATGGTCATGCACAACCTGTATTTTCTTGCGGTCTGGCTGCACTGGTCGCCCGATGCGATCATGACGCTGATGCTGGTGGCGTACTGCACCTATCTGATCAACTGCGCTCAGTTCGTCTATCGCGGCATTCAGGCAGGACGGCAGCGGCGGATGATGCGTAGCGGCAGCGGGCAAACCGGCGCTGTTGCGCATTGATGGGGCCATCCATGATCACGACACGCGCAATTGTTATCACGGAACCGCAGCGTCTTGAACTGCGCGACGTGGCTCTGACAGACGCGAGACCCGATGATGTTGTGGTGCAGACGGCATTTACCTCGATCAGCGCCGGAACGGAACGGATGTTGCTGGCAGGACGGATGCCGCATCCGATGTTGCAGTTTCCGGTGGTGCCAGGGTACGAAACGGTCGGTCGGATTGTCGCGCGTGGTGCAGCGGTTCCGGCGGAATACGACGGGCGCTGGGTATACATTGGCGGCGCGCGCTGCTTCCGTGATGTCAACCCGGCGTGGGGCGGGCAGGCGGCGACCCTGCTGGTCGATTACCGTCGCGTGGTGCCGCTCGACGGGGTGCAGCCAGAGTACGGCGTCCTGCTGGCGCTGGCAGCGACAGCGTTGCACGGTGTTGATCTGATCACCGGTACAGGTCAGAGTCTGACCGGTCGGCGGGTGCTGGTGCTGGGGCAGGGTCCGGTAGGGCAGTTTGCTGCGCGGATTGCGCGGGCGCAGGGCGCCTGGGTTGCGGTCAGTGATCGGGTCGCGATTCGACTGGAACGTAGCGTCGCGGACTTGCGCGTTGATATAACGTCCGAGTCGCTTGCTGCGGCAGTACAGCAACCGGTCGATACGATCATCGAAGCGACCGGAACGATGCCGGCGCTGAGTGATGCGCTGCCGCTTCTGGCGCAGAACGGGGTCATCCTTCTGCTAGGATACTACGATGAATTGCGTCTGCCGTACATGCCACTGTTCCTCAAGCAGGCGCGGTTACTGACGGCGAAGGAGTGGGGCGACGGCGATCTGCAACGCACGTGTGCAATGCTGGCGACGGGAGCGCTCGATGCAACCGCGCTGATCACTCATCGCCTGCCGATCACCCGGTTCGAGGAAGCGTATGCGACTGCCTTGAATGACCCGGAGTGTTTGAAACTGGTGATTGAGTGGGATGTCGGGCGTTGAAGGTTGGAACGTTGGGATGTTTAGAATGTTGAAGGTTGGAACGTTGGGATGTTTGGAATGTTGAAGGTTGAACGTTGAACGTCTTTGAGATCAGGAGGACGCGATGGCGCCACGCATGATCGCAATCTACGGTAAAGGCGGGATGGGGAAGAGTTTCTTCACCTCCAACCTGACGGCGCGCCTGGCTTTTGACGGCTATCGCGTGCTGCAACTTGGCTGCGACCCGAAGCACGACTCATGCAACACGATTTTTGGTGGGCATTCGTTGCCGACGCTCGGCGATCAGTGGCGTCTGTTCAAGGAATCCGGCAGGGAAGATCAGTTGTCGATCGGGGATGTTATCTTTCGCAATGAACTGCGCCCTGGTGTTGTAATCTTCGGGTGTGAACTCGGCGGTCCGGAAGTCGGGCGTGGTTGCGGCGGTCAGGGCATTTCGACCGGCTTCAAGGTGCTGGAAAATCTGGGCATGAGTCGCTGGAACCTCGACTTCATCGTCATGGATTTCCTTGGCGATGTGGTGTGTGGCGGGTTTGCCACGCCACTTGCACGTTCCCTGGCGGAACAGGTGATCATTCTTGTCGGACATGACCGGCAATCGCTCTACGCGGCTAACAATATCGCGCGTGCGGCGCAGTACTTCCGCTCGATGGGTGGCACGACCCAGATTTTGGGGTTGGTGGTAAACCGTGATGATGGCAGTGATACTGCCGACCGATATGCCAGGGCGGTCGGGTTGCCCATCGTGGCGCGCATTCCGTTAAGCCGCACGGTGCGCGAACTTGCCGATGCCTGCCGCCTGGCGCTTGAAGATGCGCAGTTCAATGAGATTTTTGGCGATCTGGCAGGACGTATTGTGCGTCAGGAGTTGCAACCGGTCGAGAACTACACGCCGCTGAGTTATGAGGAGTTCCTGCGCGTGTTTGGCGCCGAGGAGCCGCCCGGTCGTCCGGCGGCGGCGCGTGAGCAGGACCTGTTTGGTGACAAGGCGCCTGCCTTTACTGTTCCGATCCTGTCGCTCAAACCGGTCATTCCCCAGGTGCAGGTGACCGATCCCGTGCAGCGCAAGGTTCAGCAGATGATCGAGGCGATCGGTATGTATGTCACCGATATGGTGCGCAGTGATCGTGATGGCATTACCGTCACATCCGGATCGATCGAAATTCGATTGGGAGAGCCAAAAGACCTTGAACACAAAGTAGCGTTTTTGTCGGCGTTGCGCCGATCAGGGCAGTCGTTCAGTTTCGTCGATCTGCGCTACGCCGATGCACCAACATATCGTTAGTACACCATGCTGATTGGTGAGGCGAAAAGGTGGCGTGTCGAACCCGGAATTGACGCACTCGCGTTGATCTGATGCGTGGCTGTGCTGATGGCTGTTATTCGCCGCCGGCGAGCGGTATGAGGGCGAGAAAGGTATATGTCAGCGGAACAAACTGCTGTCGATCTCAAATACCTGCATACGCTGCTGGTCGAGCGAATGAAGGTCAAACGGCGACCGGTTGCGGTGACGTACTGCGAAGATCGACCACCTCCAGGCTACGAGCCGGCGAATGTTGTTGCCTGTGCTATCATCCGTGAAGCGGAAGCGGGACGGCGGGTGTATGTCGATGCGCACCACCACGACTGCTGGGTGGGGCAGTATCACTTGGGCTGGTTGCCGGACGCCGGGTGTCTGATCACCGAGGGGCAGTATCTGACGATGGCGCAGGGCTTCTTTACCGAAGAGGGCGCACGGCGCAACAAAGCGCAGAGTTCGGCGTTACCGGCAGGTTCGATTGTCGCACTGGCCGCCGCGCCGCTCGATGATGTGCCGGACGGCGTGCCGGTCGATCTGCTGGTCTGCATTACCGACCCGATGCACGCGATGCAGATCGCGGGTGCGGCGTCGGTACGAGAGGGAACGTTTCCTATCGGTGAGTTGGGACCGTCGGCATGTGCGTCGATCTTCGCAACGCCGCGCCTTAAACGCAACAGTGTCTTCACCACTGGCGACGGCGGCGGGCGGATGCACAATCGAGTGGCGCCGGGTGAGATGTTCATTGCGGTGCCACGTGAGCATTTCAGGTACATCGTCGAGTTGATCGAGAACTTCAGGATCGATCCCGACGAAATGCGACAGTTGATCATGCCGTCGTATGCACAGAAAGGAAACCGGGGGTTGTGATACCGGCACGATGCTGGTGTGACAATCGTTCGTTGTGTCCAGGTCTTCATCTGACAGGCAAGGAGAGGTGGTATGGATTTCCTGATTCTTCTTCAAGCGGCGCCGTCGCCCTGGCCCGAATGGACGGGGTATCTGATCTGCTTCGGTCCGCTGGTGGCGGTGATTCTTGGGTTTATCATCGCGGCGCGCTTCACCGACAAGCAGGCGACTTCAGCATACCTGCGGCTCGATCCGGCAAAAGCGAATGAGCCGGAGCAGCAGTCGAGTTGAGAACCAGGAACCGAGAGCCGGGAACCGGAAACTGAAACCCGAGAACCAGGAACCGGGAGTCGATCGTTTGGAGACGGTCATCGGGTTCGAGGTTCAAGAGCGAAAAGCGAAACGTGCAACCCTGCCACTGTATTTGGCCACTCTGCCGGGGACAGGAGGAACGTTCTCGGCAGGGTTCAGGTAACGCGGTTCGATGGTTCTCACGGAAAGGCATGCGTCAGCGTGCCTTTTTCCCTCAATCTTGTAGTAAAGAGTATGTCGTCATCTTTGTGATGGATGTCACCTCGCCTGTTCTGTTGTCCCATCTGCTATCTGAAAGGTATGTTCCATGGAGCCAATCGCGCTGAGCGCTGAGCAGCCGCAGGGACACACGTGCAAACTGCACCCGCAGTCGATGTGCCCAGCGTTTGGATCGTTGCGCATCCTAAGCCGGATCGAGGGGTCACACCCGGTGATGGCGACTGATACCGGATGTCTGTACGGTTTGACCTTCGTTACCCATTTCTACGGAGCACGCAAGTCGATCCTGGCGCCGACGCTGGGAAGTGCTGAGTTGTACTCTGGCGAGATCGTCGAAGGCACACGTGCGGCCATCGAAGCGGCGGCACGGGAGCCGGGGTGTCGTCTTGTGCCGGTTGTGTCGTTGTGTGTTGCGGAAACGGCAGGTATGCCGGAGGAATTACTGCCGCGCAGGGTTGGCGAGGCTGAGGTGGTGCTGGTACGGGTTCCCGCTTATGCGATTCATTCGCACCCAGAAGCAAAAGATGTGGCGCTGGAAGCGCTGCTGCGTCGGTTGGGCGACCGCGAAGGTCCGCGTGAGGAACGCACGGTGGTCGTGGTTGGTGAAGTGTTCCCTGCCGATCAACTGGCAATTGACGCGATCCTGCGGCGAATGGGGGTTGAGGCGACGGTTGCGCTGCCGGGGCGCTCGATAGACGATCTGCGGCGTGCCGGTCGTGCTACGGCGCTGGCGCCGCTGCACCCGTTCTACAAAGGAGTGACGCGCCTCTATCGCGAATGGGGCGCATCGGTAGCGGGCGGCGCGCCGGTGGGCATCAGCGGAACCTATGCCTGGCTGAAGTCGATCGGAGCATTGCTCGATCTCGATCCGGCGCTGGTTGAGCAGGTGGCGCAGGAGGAGCGCGCCAAAGCCGAAGCCGTTCTGGCGGCGAAGTCACTCACAGGAGCGCGGGTGCTGGTGACCGGCTACGAGGGTACCGAACTGGCATATGCGCGTCTGCTGGTCGAGGCAGGCGCCGAGGTACCGTATGTCTCGACCTCGATCGGCGCTGACCCGCTGGCACTGCCCGATGAGTTGTGGCTGAAAGCACGCGGAACGCGGGAGGTTGTCTATCGGAAAGCGCTGGAAGAGGATATGTCGGCGCTCGACCGCTATGCTCCCGACTTCGTGCTCGGCACGACGCCGTTTGCAGCCGCAGCCAAAGAGCGTGGTATTCCGGCAATGTATTTCACCAATCAGCTTGCGTCGCGCCCCTTCTTCCTTAGCGGCGGCACGGCGGCAACCATCGGTTTCGTGGTGGAAACGCTGGAGCGCAGCAGTCGCTATCGTGATCTGCAAGCCTTTTTTGCGGAGTGACTCATATGCCCCCTTCACTAATTCGCGATCTGTCCGACACATCAGGGTATTGGGCGGCGGTGTGGACGATGTGCGCCATGCCGGATGTCCACGTGATCGCCGATGCACCGGTTGGATGCTTCAATCTGGTGGCGACTGCCGTGCCCGACTATACCGATGCGGTTCCGCATATCGAGAATATGACCCCGGCAACGATCACTGAGCAGGAAGTGGGGGGGAAGGGCACCAGCGATAAGGTTCGCTGGACGTATGAAAATCTGCTCGCCAGCGGTGCGCTCGCTGGAAAACAGGTGATTGTCATCTCGACTGCCGAAAGCGAGATGATTGGCGCCGACCTGTCATCAGTGGTGACGACGCTCGGCGAAGAAACGCGCTTTTACTGGAGTAATTCGCTCTCGGAGGATGAATGGGCAGGGCGCGACCGGGTGCTGCGCTGGTTGTGGGAGCAGTTTGGTGCACCACGTGCCGCCGATGTCCAACCGGCGCCGGGAACGGTCAATATCATCGGTCCTACCTATGGTTGCTTCAACTCGCCATCAGACCTGGAAGAAGTCAAACGTCTGATCGCTGGCGCCGGCGGGCGGATCAATCTGGTCTACCCGATAGAGGCGACGCTGGCAGACACGCCGCGCCTGGCGGCTGCACAGGTGAATGTGGTCATGTATCGAGAGTTCGGCGCCGGGCTGGCAGGCATGCTCGGTCAACCGACGCTCTACGCGCCTTTCGGCTTACGTGAAACGACCAGCTTTGTGCGTGAGTTGGGGCGTCTGCTCGGCACAACCGATCAGGCAGAGGCATTCATCACCGCCGAAAAACGAACCACGTTGCGTGCCGTTTGGGACCTGTGGCGCGGACCGCAGGGGGACTGGTTTGGCACCACCGATGTCGGTATCGTTGCGGGGCGGTCGTATGCTGAAGGTCTGGCGCGCTATCTGGGTGATGAACTGGGCATGAAAATTGCATTTGTGTCTGCCCGTCCGCGCCGACCTGATGACCCGGACAACGATCAGATCCGGCAGATGTTACACCAGCGTGCGCCGGCGTTTGTCTTCGGTTCGATTAACGAAAAAATCTACCTCTCCGAGGCTGGGGCGAAATTTGCGCGCTTCTTCATGGCAGCGTTTCCCGGTCCAACAGTGCGACGCGCTGTCGGGACGCCGTTCATGGGGTACCGCGGCGCAGTATACGTGGTGCAGGAGATCGTCAACGGGTTGTACGACACGTTATTCAACTTCCTGCCGGTCGATCAGGCATACAGCATGATGCGCGGCGGTCCGCCGAAGATCGAGTCGGCGCCGGGGAACCTGCCCTGGTCGCTCGAAGCGAAAGCGGTACTTGATGAGGCGCTGGAGAAGTTGCCCTACATTCCGCGCATTTCGGCAAGTCGCCAGATGCAGATGCAGGTCGAGACGCTGGCGCGCGAACGTGCGTTCAAGGAGGTCACGCCCGATCTGGTGCGCGAGGCGCTGGCAAACGCCGGGATGTAGGGGGTGTGGAACGCAGAGACAAGGCATTGCTTCCTGCTCATCCACCGAACTTTATGTCGGTCACCTGTGGTTCCTCACCTCTGCTGTACCGCAACACAGCGAGGCGTGTGTACTGCGTCAGTGTCAGTCAATACGCATGAACCGTAGGGCGAACATTCTCATGGCGCGACGCCTGATAGACCGAACTGACGCGGCACTTCGGCATTGTCACCTGCCGATGTCTCCGTAACGCTCGCCGCGTTCATCGGCGTCGCCACGACCGCCCGTGGAGGCTCACACGCCGTGCCAGCCTGATGTGATATCAAATCTGGTGTCATAGACGTCATGGCACGCTCTCGCATCATCGCCCTGGCGCCGACCCAGGCGCCGCACCGCTGTGCGCAGGAGCCGGTATGCCCCCTGGGAGCACTGGGAGCGCGCGCCTTGGGGCGCCCACACGGAACCGCACGCCCTGCCACCACACGCAGACCGGACGATTCTCGCCTCCAGCGGGGGCGGGTTAGGGTGGGGGCTTTCCCGCCCCCGAATTGAGGTGGGGGCCTCCCGCATTGCGATAACCCGCCGGCGGCGCGCCGATGGGACGCCTGGTCGCACGCAGCATGCAGATGACTCCTGAGCGATGCCCATCTTTGAGCAAGAGTTGCTACGAAGTGTGTTATAGAAGAGGATGAAGCGTTTGACTCACTACGCATACGCTGCTTCGGTACGGGTGGAAGCGGGTTTCAGGCAGATGACGGCGCGCATCTGGTCGAGGGGTTGAGGAGGATGCATACGCGATCACCTGTTGACGATGAGAGCAGCGACGTGATAGATTCGGGTATCACAGAGGGTGCGGTCGGGGCTGGCATTCCCCACTTCGCTTCCCCTATAGTCATTATACGGAACCATTCCGCAAAACG
Source organism: Roseiflexus sp. (assembly GCA_034432635.1). Classification (GTDB taxonomy): domain Bacteria; phylum Chloroflexota; class Chloroflexia; order Chloroflexales; family Roseiflexaceae; genus Roseiflexus. Next base: position 171 of record DAOUBK010000078.1, on the reverse strand, counting down.
TAACCGTATGGGTGTTTAGGAGGGATCCGGCTAAGCAGCCTGGTAGGGGATGTTAGACGGAAGCGGTCTAAGAGTGTGTCTAAAAATTGCTAAACGGCGGTCTTTCGAGTAAATTTTCGACTATGGCCGAACAGAACAAGCGAAAATCCTATCCCACAGACCTGAGCGATG
>DAOUBK010000077.1:0-31175 GCA_034432635.1 Roseiflexus sp. | reverse complement strand
GACCTGGCGACAGTGGTGGGCTCCCCTGTCGCATCTTCGCTTGTCGCTAGCCGCTCACAGTTTTCGTCTCTCCTTTGGGTGAGACGTATTGCTTTCGTGCAGAAAAGTATACTACACAGACTTGAACCTGTCAAGCCCGGTTCTTCTTTTCTGTTTTTCTCGAGCACCGCCACTATGTGGCGTTTCTCACGGCAAGCGATACTGTAGCACGACATTCAGATCATGTCAAGTCGCTCTCACACTGCACTCCACTCCACGTATCATCCGTCCATGCCGGATATCGGCTATAATGGCATATGTCACCCGCAATTCCGCTGACGGGTCTTCATCTTGAAGCTGGTCATTCACGTAGCACGACAAAGGACACAGAACGCACGATGATTGAAACGCTCTCGCATACGCTTCGTAATGGCATGCTGGTCCTGCTGCGCGAAGTGCACAATGCCCCCCTTGCAACCAACTGGATCTGGTATCGTGTCGGTGCACGCTACGAGGCGCCGGGGATAACTGGCATTTCACATTGGGTCGAGCATATGCTGTTCAAGGGCACGCCGCAGATTCCTGGACATGATCTTGATCGCCTGATTGCACGCAACGGCGGGACGTTCAATGGGTTCACCGCGCACGACTTCACTGCATATTTCGAGACGCTCCCCGCCGATCGAATCGATCTCGCTCTGCATATCGAGGCAGATCGGATGATGAATGCTCTCTTCGAGGAGGAAGGGGTCGAGCATGAACGCACGGTTATTCTGGCGGAACGCGAGGGTCACGAGAATGATCCAGAATGGTGGCTCAACGAAGCAGTCATGAGAACTGCTTTTCAGGTCCATCCATATCGCCACGAGGTGATCGGTTCACGGGATGATCTGCTGGCGTTGACACGCGACCATCTCATAGCGCATTATCAGACGTTTTATCGCCCCAACAATGCGGTGCTGGTGCTGGCAGGCGATTTCGATGCACATCGATTGATGAGCCGGATCGAACACCACTTCGGTGATCTTCCGGCTGGACCGCCTCCGCCACCGACCCATTGGAGCGAACCGGATCAGCAGGAAGAACGTCGCGTTGTGGTGCGCCGACCGGGACCGGCACAGTACGTGCAGATTGTGTATCACGCCGTCGATTGTCGCAGCCCTGATTTTGCGCCACTTCTGGTGCTCGATGCAATCCTCTCCGGTGCAAAGTCACCAGCAATGAGCGGCGGCGCTCAGACCAACCGAAGCGCCCGTCTGTATCGCGCACTGGTGGAGACTCGCCTTGCAGCGTATGCTTCCAGCACATTTCGCCCTACCCGCGATCCGCATCTGTTCGAGTTTCACGCAATGGTGCAGGAAGGGCATACAGCCGAAGAGGTCGAACAGGCGCTGCTGGCTGAGGTGGCTGCACTGCAGGAGCGTGGACCTCGTCCCGATGAGATGGCGAAAGTCATCAAGCAGATGCGAGCACAAATTGCTTATGCGCGCGAGAGTGTAACCAACCAGGCATTGATGCTCGGCATGTGGGAAGTGCTGGATCGATATGATCGCGCCGATGCATTGCTCGATGAGATTGCAACTGTTCGGGGCGACGATGTACAACGTGTCGCGCAAACGTATCTGATAGAACGACGACGAACGGTTGGACACTTTCTTCCGCTCTAACACGAGCGAACACTTGTGGTGACTCTATGAATCCGTTTCCTTCCAACCGCGCTAGTACCATTGCCACTGCACTGCGCTATGAATTGCCCAATGGGATGGTGGCGCTGGTACAGCGTAATGCGATAGCACCAACGGTCAGTGTGTATGGCGAGGTGCGCGTCGGCGCTGCCAATGAGCCGTCTGAAAAGAACGGCTTATCTGCGTTTACCGGGGCAGCGCTCATCCGCGGCGCGGGGCATCGCACATTTCAGGAGATTGTTGCAACAACTGAGGCAGTGGGAGCAAGCGTCAACGCCGGCGGAGGAATGCATTCGACCGTCTTTGCCGGTCGGTCGCTGAACGAAGATGTGGCTCTGATCCTCGAAATCCTGAGCGATATGGTACGTGCGCCGGTATTTCCCGATGATGAGATCGAGCGGTTGCGCAGTCAATTCTTAATGGCTCTGCGCGAAGATGAGCAGGATACGTCCGTCCGCGCTTCCCGCGCGTTGCGGTCGATTATGTTCCCGCCGACGCATCCCTACAGTCGTCTCAGCAGCGGTACGATCGAGACCATCTCGACCCTCACCCGCGCAGATTTGCTCCAGTTTCACACACTGTACCATCCGGCAGCGACGACTATCGCTGTGGTCGGCGATATCGACCCCGCAGCGGTGATCACACTCATCGAGCGATTCTTTGGTGACTGGCACGCACCCGGCGCGCCACCACACGTGACACTGCCCAATCTGCATTCCCTGCCGGATCAGCGGCGGGTCCATATTGCACTCGACGGCAAGAGCCAGACCGATATCATCTGGGCAGTGCACGGGCTTGATCGCAGGTCACCGGATTATTACGCCGCCAGTGTGGCAAATATGATCCTTGGGCGCCTCGGTATTAGCGGGCGCCTTGGCGAGCGGGTGCGTGAAGAACGGGGGCTTGCATACTACTGCGGCAGCAGCCTCGACGCAGATCTCGGCGCGGGTCCGTGGACAGCGATGGCTGGCGTCAATCCTGCGCACGTCGAACACGCAATTGATGCGATTGTTCACGAGATAAGACAGTTTGCTACAGAAGGACCGACCGAACAGGAACTCGCCGATGCCCGTGATTTTATGACCGGCAGACTGGCGATCGGTCTGGAAACCAACGACAGTATCGCAAGCACTCTGCTTGGCATCGAACAGTATCAGCTTGGTCTCGACTATGTCGAACGCTATCCGGCTATCATTTACAGCATCGATCGGGACCAGGTCGTTGAAGTTGCACGCCGGTATCTTGCCACCGATGATTACGTTATTGTTACGGCAGGACCGCCAGCCGAAGACTGTTCTGAAGCGTCGCCGGTGTAGCAATACCATCCGGTGCACCTAAGCAGTATCCACGTCCATTGTGGTATGCATCTCTCTCCTGGTTACGTTCGACTGACGATGCACCGCGAAGATGTGTGCAAGGAGACTCCGTTTGTCTGGGAAAGAATTTACAGTTACCGACGCTTACCAATATGATCACCGGTCACCAGTGCGCTGGGTGTGGTCACATGTGATGCGCTACCCGTGGCTGCCGATAGCCTTTATCGTTACGGTCATTGGTATGGCGACGTTGCAGAGCTGGAGTGCAGTACTGGTCGGCTCAGCGTTCGACGCGGTTGTTGGCGGCGTGACACTGGAGCAACTGACAACACTGGCGCTGGTTATTCTGGGAGTGCGGGTTGCGTTCGGATTGATCGACCTCGCTAACAGTTTTGTGGTGCAACTGCTGGCACAACTGACAGAGCGGAATACCCGCGAAGAGTTGTACGTTAGTTTGCTGGGTAAAAGCCTGACCTTCCACAATCGCCAGCGCACCGGCGACATCATGGCGCGGGCGACGAACGATGTGCAGCAGATCAATTCGATGATCAATCCGGGAATAAGCCTGATCCTTGAGTCGCTGGTCAGTCTGTCGGTTCCGCTGATTGCGATCACAACTATCCATCCGCAACTCTTGCTCGTGCCTGCGGTATTTCTGGTTAGTTTTGCGTGGGCACTGCGGCACTACAACAACCAGCTCAAACCGGTCGCAGGGGCATTGCGACAGCAGTTCGGCGTACTGAATGCCGGGCTGACAGAGACGGTGAGCGGCATCGAGGTGGTGAAAGGATATGCCCAAGAACCGGCTGCAGAGCGAAAATTCATGACCCACGCGCGTTCCTACCGCGATCTGTTTGTACGCGAAGGCGGTGTCCAGGCGCGGTACCTTCCGCTGTTACTCTACGGCCTGATGCTGGGACTTGCCCTGGGGCATGCGCTGTTGCTATGGCGCGCCGGTGACATTTCCGTCGGACAGATCATCGGCTATATGGGGCTACTGGAAGTGCTCCGCTTCCCGACGTTCATTTCACTTTTCACATTCTCGCTGGTGCAACTGGGAATCGCAGGCGCTGAACGCATGCTTGCCACCATCACGGCAACCACAGAACTCGATGAGAATGCTGGCGGGTACAGCGCTCCCATCCGGGGTGAGATCCGCTTCGAGCAGGTCAGTTTCGGATATCGAGCGGCTCCTGCGTCCAGATCGCACCACGGGCGCACCACTTCCAACAACTCCCTTTCTTCCTCGCTGGTTCTGCGCAATATCACGTTTACGGCGCGCCCTGGCGAAACGATCGCCATCGTCGGACAGACAGGTGCAGGGAAAACCACCCTGACTCGACTGGTCAATCGGATCTACGATGCTACCGAAGGACGCATCCTGATCGATGGGGTCGATGTCCGTGCGTGGAATCTCGATGCGCTGCGTTCTCAGATTTCGACGATCGAGCAGGATATCTTCCTGTTTTCACGCACCATTGCCGAGAATATTGCGTTTGGCGCAGCCGGCAACGCAACCCGTGAGGAGATCGAATGGGCGGCGCGTCAGGCGCAGGCGCACGATTTTATTATGTCGTTCCCGGATGGGTATGAAACTGTGATCGGTGAGCGTGGCATGACGCTTTCCGGTGGTCAGCGTCAGCGGATCGCCATCGCACGTGCATTCCTCACCAATCCCCGCATCCTGATCCTCGACGATTCGACTAGTGCTATCGACAGTGCGACCGAGGATCAGATCCAGCGCGCTATGCGACGTGTGCTGACCGGAAGGACGACGCTGCTGATCACGCATCGCCTTTCGCAGATCCGTTGGGCAGACCGGATTCTGGTGTTGAAAAACGGCGAACTGGTTGCCCAGGGAACCCATGACGAACTGCTAGAGACGAGTGAGGCGTACCGTCGCATTTTTCTGCGCTACGACGCCGGACATACCGTTCCTGTCGCGCGCCGCGACAGACGTTGGGAAGAGACATGATTCTGGATCAACGACATATTCCGCTGGAAGGTGCGGACAATGTGCGCGATGTTGGCGGCTATATGACTGTGGACGGGCGTATCACGCGCTGGCGGCGCCTGTTGCGCGCCGATAGTCTGCACCACCTGACGATCGAGGATCAACAGCGGTTGCGTACCTATGGTGTGCGCACGATCATCGACCTGCGGTTGCCCTTCGAGGTCGTGCACAATCCGAATGTGTTCGCCAATGCGCGTGATGTTCGCTACACCAACCTTCCGCTGATCACTGAGCGTAGTGAAACCAGTATCGAATCGCGCGCAGGTTCGGTCAGCGAGTTGTACCGCCTGATGCTGGATGAGTGTCAGGAACCGATCCGCCAGATACTGGCGACCATTGCCGAGGCGGATGCGCCAGTGTTGGTGCATTGCTTCGTTGGCAAAGATCGCACCGGACTGATCACCGCACTGGTGCTGAGAGCGTCCGGCGTGCCGGTGGAGACGATTGCCGATGATTACGCCCTGAGCGAGGCGCTCACCACTGCGCTGCTGGCGGAAATCCGCGCAATGCTGCTGCGTCTGGGGTACGATGTCACACGTTTTGATCGCCTCTCGCCGGCGCCACGCGAGGCGATGATCGAAACGATGGCGTATCTGGACGAGCGCTACGGCGGAGTCGAAACGTATCTCACATCGATCGGGTTGACGGATGCGCAATGCACCGGATTGCGCCGCCTGCTACTGGAATGATGACAACGTGATGCTCAGTTTCTGGAGAAATCGATGGGTTTCATCATGGACGGCCTGGCGGCCGAAGCGTATGATCGCACCTACAGCGATCGCGACCTGATCCGACGAATCTGGCGCTACTTCCGACCTCACAGCGGACGAGTCGCACTGGTAGCGCTGATGGTCGTCCTGGGTTCGCTGGTTGCAACCGTCATTCCGATCACCATCTCGCGCAGTATCGAACTGCTGGCAGGCGACCCTGCCACGCAAACGCTGATCGGGCTTGCCGCAGTGGTGGCGCTGATGGGCGCGCTGGGATGGTTCTTTAACTTCGTGCGTCTCACCTTCTCCGCGCGCGCGGTTGGCGATGTTGTGCTGGCGCTGCGTGAAGATGCATTCCGCGCCGTGCTGCAACGCGACATGTCATTCTACGATCAGTATGCTTCAGGGCGCATCGTCAGTCGGGTCACGTCGGACACGCAGGATTTCGCAACGGTGGTTACGCTTACTATTGATCTGCTCAGCCAGTTGTTGTTGATTGTCATCGTCGCCATGGTGATGTTGACCATCAACTGGCAACTGGCGTTGATCACCCTGGCGATCGGTCCGATCGTGATCGCGGTGGCGCTGACCTTCCGTCACGTTGCGCGTCTCACGACACGCCAGGCGCAACGGGCGCTGGCAAATGTGAACGCCTCGATTCAGGAGACGGTCAGCGGTATTGCCGTTGCCAAGAGTTTTCGTCAGGAAGCGGCTATCTACCAGCAGTTTCGGCAGACGAATGAACTGGCATTCCAGGTTCGCCTGCGTCAGGGCCTGGTCTTCAGCAGCATCTTTCCACTGTTGAACTTGCTCTCGGGCATTGCAATTGCCACTATCGTATACTTTGGCGGACGGCTGGCAATTGGCGGCGTGGTATCGGTTGGGGAATGGTATCTGTTCGTGCAGAGTCTGGCAATCTTTTTCTTTCCATTGACCAGTATCGCTTCCTTTTGGAGCCAGTTTCAGCAGGGCTTATCGGCGAGCGAACGGGTCTTTGCGCTGATCGATGCTGAGCCAAAAGTGGTGCAGACCGGCAAAGAACCGGTGCAGCAGCTCGCAGGGTGCATCGAGTTTCGTAATGTGTGGTTCACCTATGATGCCGGACAGGATCGGAGCATGGTTTCGCCGGCATCACACCCGTCGACGCAATGGGTGCTGGCGGGATTTTCGCTGACCATTCCCGCCGGACAGAAACTGGCAATTGTGGGGCACACCGGCGCTGGTAAATCGAGCCTGATTAAACTGATCACCCGCTTTTACGAATTTCAGGCAGGACAGTTACTCATCGACGAACGGGATATTCGCACGCTCGATCTGGCGCAGTACCGTCGCCAGATTGGTCTGGTGCCACAGTTACCGTTTCTGTTCTCCGGTACAGTGGCGGATAACATTCACTACGGACGACCAGATGCCACAATTGATGATGTGCGCGCCGCTGCCGACCAGATCGGCGGCGGCGAATGGGTTGCCGACCTGCCCGACGGACTGGAGACGGATGTCGGCGAGCGCGGTGCGCGTCTGTCTCTCGGTCAGCGGCAACTGGTGGCGCTGGCGCGTGTGATCTTGCAAAACCCTTCGATCTTCATCCTCGATGAAGCCACGGCAAGCATCGATCCATTCACCGAGACGCAGGTGCAGGAAGGGCTGGACGTTGGGATGCAGGGGCGGACGAGCATCATTATTGCGCACCGCCTTTCGACGGTGCGCACTGCCGATCGGATCATCGTGCTGAAGCAGGGTCGTATCATCGAGGAAGGAACCCATGACCAGTTGCTGACTGCTGGTGGGCACTATGCTGAACTGTACAACACCTACTTCCGCCATCAGTCGCTCGACTATAAGCCGTGGGAAGAGACGGCGTCCAATATGTGAGATCACGCTGGGGGAAACGGGAGTTCGGCGACCGGACGCAGACGTTCTGACAGGAACCGGCGACAATGCTCACGACGCTGCGGTTTGTGGCGTCACCGACAGGACGACGACGGCGCCGGCTGCCGGGATCGGACGCGCCTGATGAAGCGCCCGACAACGAGGGCGAACAGGATCAGTGCAATCGCCGCAAGAAGCGGCGCTACAATTGCCAACAACGACACCAGCAGCGATGCCACGTCCTCAGCGGTGCTCACAATCGGATTGGCAACGCCGCCGGTCGTCGCCGTCGCCACAGGGCGCACAGCGCTGCGTCCCAGATGGGTCGCGCCAGCAGCCAGAACGCCACACACCGCTGCCAGCCCCGGATCGACGGCGCCGGTCGAACTGTTCGCCGCCAGAAAGACAATCGCACCGGCAGCCGGGCTGATGAACAGACCAGCCAGATGGAGCGCGTGATCCACAGCCGAAATCTTGTCGCCGATCAGGTCGAGCAGTGTCAGAACAGCAACGACCAGCAGGAAGATCGGATGCGCTACGACATTGTAGGGCTCATTGAGACTGACCAGATCGGTGTAGCGTGCCAGCAGGCCGATGGTCAGCAGTGGAATATACGCATTGAGACCCGCAGCGGTGGAAAGACCAAACGCCGACAGGATGCTGAGCAACCCGTTCATTGTTCTTCCTGCTGTAACCGGTTGGGCAATGGTTCGACGCCATACGCGGCGATCAGCATTGCTCCGCCGCAATTACCGTAGCATTTATGATACCATAGTGCAGTATTCATCGTGTGCAGAAATCGCGTGATCAAAGGAGCAGAGGCATGAGCAGATCCAGCGAAACGGGTTGGTTTGATGTTGCACCTGGCATTCGCCGCCGCACCATCGCCGTAACGGAACGCATGCAGCAGATCGCAGTCGAACTGGATCAGGGTGCGCGTTTGCCGGAGCATCGTCACCCCCATGAGCAGATCACCTATCTCATCTCCGGTAGACTCCGTTTCATTATCGACGGTGTCGCGCGGGAGATTGCTCCGGGTGAGACTGTTGCACTAGCGGGGAACGTGCCACACGCAGTCGAAGTAATCGAAGCGTCGCAGGCGATCGATACATTCAGCCCGCCACGCGAAGATTTGCTGGCGCAGGATGCAGGCGGGTAAGCATACGGGCGGGTAACGGGTAAGAAACCTCGCCAATGTACCCATCCTTACCCCGTGTTGGCAAGGGGACGCTGCTCGTCAGACTCCTCGCGGTTCAACCAGCGAATAAACACCACAGTCAGGACCGCGAAGTAGATCAGGCTACCGGGCACCCACATGATCAGACCCGCCAGTTGCTGGTCATCACCCAGCGAAATGCCCCAGAGACGCGGGCGCAGTGCGTAGTATGGATAGAGCGGCGCCTCGGCAAACGCAATCAGCGCGCCAATAATGGTGGACGGCAACGACATGAAGAAGAGATACGCCGTTTGCAGCAACGGATGTGCAGGCGGCAACTCGTCCATCGGACTGCAGACGGGCCACCACGAGAGCACGCCAACGGCAAAAAACATCACGTGTTCGAGGATGTGGAAACGCTCATCCCGCAATGCCAGCTCGTAGTAGAAGGGCACGTGCCAGAGCGCGAAAACCGCATTGAACGCGAAGAATACGAACACGGGATTGGTGATGAACGACCCAACAGGGTACGCGCTGGGAATGCGCATGAGCGGACGCAAAACCCAGCGCGGCAGACCCAGCAGCAGGAACGGAGGAGCGATCATTGCCAGCAGCAGGTGCTGGAGCATATGCATCGTCAGCAAATAACTCGCTAGCGAGTCGATGGGTGAAGCGAGCGCAATGAACAACACCACCCACCCAACGAAGAAGAGGCGCACCTGCACCGGTGTGGGTGGTTCATTCCCCGGAAAGAAACGGCGCAGCGGACCGGTGATGCAGAGCGCATACCCGGCCGCAATCAGCGCCAGGTTGACCATCAAACCCGGTTCGAAGTTCCACTCGTACATCACTATCCCGCTTCACCCGGCAATACCGACATGCCCTGAGAAAAGCACCATGAATGATAGCAGGAGCGTGGTTGCAAACGCAAGCGGCACAAGGAACACAAACTTGAAGATCCCTGCATCGCCCTTGAGGTGCATAAAGAACATCACCACTGCGGCGCCTTTGATTGTCGAAAGGATCAACAGCAATGTCACCTCGAGCCACTTGGCGATCAGGTGCTGCTCATTCACGATGAACAGTCCAACCTCCAGCGCCGTCACCACTGCCAGTACCCCGGCAACGATCCAGTAGAAGCGGTCGGAAGGGTGCGCATGCGTGTCATGTTCTTCGCTATGACCTGCCACGATGATCTCTCCTCTTCAGATCAGATAGACGAGCACAAAGATTGCCACCCACACCAGATCAACAAAGTGCCAGTAGAGGCCGGCTATTTCGACATCCATCGCATTCTCCGGCGAATCGGGATATGCGCGCACCTTGAAGAAGACCGATAGCAGCCAGATAACCCCAATCGCCACGTGCGTACCGTGAAAGCCGGTCAAGACGAAGAACGTCGTGCCGAACAGACTGCTGCTCAGCGTCAATCCTTCGTGGTACAGGTGATTGAACTCATACACCTGACCGCCAATGAATGCCAGACCAAGCCCAACGGTTGCGAGCAACCATGTGGTGAAACTGCGCCGATCACCGCGCCGGCTTGCCGACAGCGCCAGTACCATCGTGAGACTAGAAGCCAGCAGAATACTCGCCAGGACCGTCGTCAACTCGATATCGAGGAACTCGCGCGGATCCTGAAAATCGGGGCGCGCGCGATTGACCGGCGCAAACACGAAGTAGGTGGTGATCAGAGTTGCAAAGAACAGTGTCTCGGATCCAATGAACGCCCAGACCCCCAACTTCCGGTTGTCAACGCCGAGCGACGTATGGTGCGCGACTGCCCCGTGCGTTCTGGTCGTCAATTCACTCATAACCCATTCCCTCACGCTTCTGATCTAGTGCGCATGGTGCGGCGAGTCCATATGCGAGATACGCACCCAGCTAAGAATGCCGAACGCCATAATCAGCAGACCGACGAGCATTGCCGACGCTGCGATGAGCCCAAAGTCACCTAGATAAATGATGCCGAAGCCCAGGATCATAATGCCGACCGACACAATGAGCGGCGCATAGGTTGGCGAAGGCAGATGGATTGGTTCCATGGCGGCTGGCGTCGCGTGCGCAAATCCATCGTGTTTCTCGGCATCATGGTGTGCGCCAGATGCTCCGTGACCGCCGTTGACCTCGTGCAGATAGGGATACTTCTGATCCCACAACGGACGACGGCTGCGCACGCGCGGCGTTACGGCGAAATTATAGACCGGCGGCGGCGAACTGACCACCCACTCCAGCGTCGCACCGTCCCACGGATCGGCGGGCGCGACAGGACCACGTCGTATACTCGTCACCACATTCCAGAGGAACAGCAGAAAAGCGACCGCCAGCAGCAATGCACCAATGGTGGAGATCAGGTTCCAGAGATTCCAACCCATCTCTGCTTCATAGGTATAGATACGCCGCGGCATACCGGCATTACCGCTCAGGTGCATGGGGAAGAAGGTCAGGTTGAAACTGATCAGCATCAACCAGAACTGCCACTTGCCGAGCCGTTCGTCCAGCATCCGCCCCGTCATCTTTGGGAACCAGTAGAAGATCCCCGCGAAAATGCCCTGGATCGCACCGCCAAACAGCACGTAGTGCATATGGGCGACGACATAGTAGGAGTCGGTCTGCTGCACATTGATCGGCGGCGAAGCCAGGGTAATGCCACTGATACCGCCGATAATGAACATACTGATAAAGCCGATGGCATAGTGCATTGCTGTGGTCAGATTCAGCGAACCCTGCCACATGGTCGCCAGCCAGTTGAAGATTTTCACACCGGTCGGGACTGCAATCAGGAAACTGGCAGCGCCAAAGAACGCATTCGCCAGCGGACCGAGACCAACCGCGAACATATGATGCGCCCAGACCAGGAAGCCAAGGAAACCAATCGCCACCCCGGAGTACGCTACAAACGCATACCCAAAGATCGGCTTGCGCGAAAAGGTCGGCAACACCTCTGAAATGATGCCCATCGTCGGCAGGATGAGGATGTAGACTTCAGGGTGACCGAAGAACCAGAAGAGGTGCTGCCAGAGCACAGCATCACCACCTAGGTTCGGCAGGAAGAAGCGTGTACCAAAATGCCGGTCGAACAGCAACTGGATAGTCGCCACCGTAAGCACGGGGAACGCGAAGATCAGAATAAACGCAACTACCAGCTGCATCCAGACGAACAGCGGCATCCGGTTGAGGCTCATACCTGGCGCGCGCATGTTGAGGATAGTAACGATAAAGTTCAACGCGCCGGCAATCGACGCCACACCGGTCAGACCGATACCGATTATCCAGTAATCGACGCCGGCGGTTGGCGCGAACTGTTTTTGAGTCAGTGGCGCATAGGCGAACCAGCCGACGTTGGGCGCACCTCCGACAAAGAAACTGACGTACAGCATCAAGCCGCCGAAGATGAACAACCAGATACTGAGCGCATTGAGACGTGGAAACGCCATATCACGCGCACCGATCATCAACGGCACCATATAGTTGCCCAGCCCAACGTTCAGCGGCATCAGACCGAGGAAGATCATGGTCGTGCCGTGCATAGTAAACATCTGGTTATAGACATCAGGCGAGAGAAACGTGTTATTCGGCACACCGAGTTGGATGCGCATGAGCAGCGCCTCGACCCCTCCGATCAGGAAAAAGACGAACGCGCTGACCAGATACATGATGCCGATGCGCTTATGATCGGTCGTACTGAGCCACCCGGCCCAACCGGGGCGCACATGGACGGCGGGTATACTGATTCCAGCGGGATGTTCGGCGATAGCCATAGATCGAAACCTCCGAATCTAGCGTTCTGGCGGCAGTGCGACCGACACCTTCATACTATCGAGATATACTACCAGATCGGCGATCTCCTGATCGCTGAGATTGGCACTGATCCACTGCGGCGTCAATGCCCGGCTCATCAAATTACCAGGTTTCAACTTCGGCGCTTCGCGCAGCCAGCGCGCAAGGTTTTCCGGTGAGTAGGGAAGAATACCGGCCGCAATCGTCTGGCGACTGCCATAGTAGGTCAGGTTCGGTCCTATCAAACCACGCGCATTCGTACCTTCGACCGCGTGACAGGCGATGCACTGTTTTCGCGCATCGAGGAAGATCGCCTGACCACGCGCCGCATCACCGGTCAGACCGTTGACTGTCAACGTTCCGGCAGGGGCAGCCGGCGGCGTCCTCTTCTGATCGATCCAGCGCTCGAATTCGGCTTCATCAACGGCGATGACGCGGAAACGCATCAAGGCGTGCGCCTCGCCGCAGAATTCGGCGCAGACTGCACGGTAAATACCGGGCTGGTCGGCGGTAAACGTCAGGAAATTCGTCTTGCCGGGGATCATATACGTTTTCCCGGCAAGCTTCGGCACCCAGAAATTATGAATGACATCCTGCGACTCCAGCACCACCGTCACCGGGCGACCAACCGGAATATACATATCGGAAGCCGTCACCAATGGCTTGCCTTCAGCGCCAAGGTCGGGATACTGGAACTCGAACCACCACTGATGCCCGATTGCCTTGATCCGCAGCGCATCTTCGGGCATCACCGCGTTCGCAGCCTGTGTGCGGAACGTCAACACGGCGATGACCAGCACAATGATAGCAGGGGCTATCGTCCACAGAATTTCGACCTGCGTATTCCCGTGAACCTGCGCTGGCATCGCCGTGCTGCCGGGGCGACGACGAAAACGCCAGATAGCATAGATGAGCAACCCTTCAACGACTACAAACACGCCGAGCGCCATCCACCAGATCGGGATGAGCAGTTCATAAATGCGACGCGCGTTATCGCCGTAGGGATCGTAGGTATCGCCTGGGCCGGCGCTGCACGCAGTGAGAACAACCACGAGTACTATCAGGAAGATGGCTTTGAGTACCGTTCGAGGATATAGCCGCATAGCAAGGTTCCTCTCCAGGGGGCTGCGCCCGTCTACAGGCGTTAGAAGATAACATCGTCACGCCGCCCGACGTTATGTTCAGTTGATTGGTGCTTCGTACCTGAGTGCCTGCCCGGATAATACGTGAAAAGTTGCACGATGTTTTGATGGCTATTATACCCGAAAGTTGGAGAGTGTCAATCCACTGTTATCATCCTTCTTTTGAACGGGCGCCGGGATGCAGAACCTCTTCTTTTGACGAGGTGCGCTGCGCAGTTTGAATCATATGATAATATCGCCGGATGTTGTCATGTCTTAACCTGTTGCGTGTAATCCTCATTTTGCATGACGCGCCGGGCTATGCTACAATCGAGCGTCACTTCCCCGTGTGATTCAATCTGGATCGAAAGGAGTTGCACCAGAAGCCTGGCAGGTCGGCATACTCTTTCCTGTGCGTCGTCCGACTGGCACCGACGAGGGAGCCAGCACGCAACAGGCGAAGCAGAGTAGTTCTTCCTTTTCCACGCATTCAAAGCAATGGTGCTATCCGCACGCTACCAAGGAGAGAGCCGATGCAAGAACTCAGCAGTTTTGAACAGGCAGCCGTATGGGCAGTGCTCGGCGTTGCGATTTTCGGCATCGCATATGCATTCGTGCTGCGCGCACAGATCCTGGCGCAGGATAAAGGCACCGCCCGCATGCAGGAGGTTTGGGGATTCATCAAAGACGGCGCCAATGCCTATCTCAGCCGTCAATTCCGCACGATTGCCATTCTGATCGCTGTTCTGACGTTCGTTCTCGCTGCCAGTGTGTTCATCATCCCGCCAACGCGTGAAGCCGTCGAGCACTTTGGCAGCGAGGAAGCAGCGACGCTGTGGGTGGCAATTGGTCGCGCAGTTGCGTTCCTGATGGGATCGTTGTTCTCGTATGCGGTCGGCTTCGTTGGGATGAATGTTGCGGTTGAAGGCAACGTTCGTGTGGCCGCAGCATCGCGCAAGGGATACAACCCGGCGCTGCAGGTCGCCTACAAGTCCGGGTCGGTCACCGGGATGCTGACCGTCGGGCTTGGCCTGCTGGGCGGTACATTGATCTTTATGGTCTATGGCATTGCTGCACCGGATGCACTGCTCGGCTTCGGGTTCGGCGGCTCGCTGATCGCGCTCTTCATGCGCGTCGGCGGCGGTATCTACACCAAGGCTGCCGATGTCGGCGCCGACCTGGTGGGGAAGGTGGAAGCCGGCATTCCCGAAGACGATCCGCGCAATGCAGCGGTGATTGCCGACCTGGTGGGTGACAATGTCGGCGACTGCGCCGGTATGGCTGCCGACGTGTTCGAAAGTTTCGAGGTGACACTGGTGTCGGCGTTGATCCTCGGTCTGGTGCTGGGTGATGCAGTGGTCGGCACGCTGGGAGATGGGCAGTATGATCTGCGATTCATCGTTTTCCCGCTGGTGCTGCGCGCAATTGGCGTGATCGCGTCAGTCGTCGGCAACTCGGTGGTCAGAACCGATGAGCAGCGCCGCAATGCGATGGCAGCAATGAATCGCGGGTTCTACGTTGCTGCTCTTCTCTGTCTTATCGGGTTTGCGGCTTTCACCGCCGTCTATATGGTCGATCCGGCAACCGGCGCTATCGACTGGCGCCCGTTCCTGGCAACGATCGCCGGTCTGGCACTGGCAGTGGCACTCGATAAACTGACGGAATACTTCACGTCGACGCACTTCAATCCGGTTAAGGAAACGAGCAAGGCGTCGAAGACCGGTGCAGCCACCAACATCCTTGCCGGTCTGGCGCTCGGTATGGAGTCGAGCGTCTGGGCAATCCTGGTGATCTGTGCCTCGATCCTGACCTCAATCGCTATCTTTGCCGGGTACTCGACCGATCCGACGGTGACGCTCACTGCAGTGCTGTATGGCGTGTCGCTCACCGGTATCGGGATGCTGACGCTGACCGGAAATACAATCTCAATGGACTCGTTCGGTCCGATCTCGGACAATGCGAACGGCATCGGCGAGATGGCCGGGCTGGACAAGAATGCACGCAATGTGATGGATGATCTGGATGCCGTTGGCAACACGACCAAGGCGGTCACCAAAGGCATTGCGATCGGCTCGGCAGTGATCGCGGCAGTAGCGCTGTACGGTTCGTACCTGGCAGACGTGTCGAAGGTGCAGGAGCAGATCGGCGTTCCCCTGGAAGAGCAGTTGCGCACCATTGGTATCAATGTCGCGATGCCGACGGTTTTCATCGGGTTGCTGATCGGCGGTGCGGTGCCGTTCCTGTTCTCATCGCTGACGATCCGCGCAGTACAGCGCGCCGCGTCGCAGATCGTGAATGAAGTGCGCCGTCAGTTCAAGATCCCAGGCATTATGGAGGGTACGGTAACACCTGACTATGCGCGGGCGGTGAGTATCTCCACTGTGGCTGCGCAGAAGGAATTGATCAGCTTGGGTCTGATTGCCGTTATGGTGCCGATCCTGGTCGGGTTCCTACTCGGTGTCGAGGCGCTGGGCGGTTTCCTGGCGGGTATCATCCTCTCCGGTCAGTTGCTGGCGGTGTTCCAGGCGAATGCCGGCGGTGCGTGGGATAATGCAAAGAAATACATCGAAGAGGGGAACTTCGGCGGGAAGCACTCAGAGCCGCACAAAGCCGCCGTGGTTGGCGATACGGTCGGCGACCCGCTGAAGGATACGGCAGGACCGGCGCTGAACCCGATGATCAAGGTGATCAACCTGGTGGCGCTGATTATTGCGCCGATTGTGGTGACAATCCCCAGTGGCAGTCTGGGGGTCATTTTTGCGATGGTGCTCTGCGCGGCTGCACTGGTGTGGGCAATCTGGCAGAGCAAGCGCGAAGCGCCGTCGATGACGGCTGAAACGACAGCGCCGGCAACGACTGCCAAGGGTGTGTAGTGTACGACGGGAACGCCGGACAGGGGCGATCCGGTCGGGTCGCCCCTGTTGCCATTATTAAACAAAAAGGGTGAGTCTGAGACTCACCCATCAAAAACAGGATAGGCTGTGGTTACTCCGCACTACATCCGATTGCGACGCTGCTCCTGGAAGCAATCATCACACAGAACCGGCTTGCGACCGCTTGGAACGAATGGCACCTTTGCCTCACGCCCGCAATTTGCACAAACGGCGGTGTACATCTCGCGCGCACCTGATGAACGCATCCCGCCGCCACGATCACTGTACCCAGCACGATCAGTGTAGCCGCCGCTCCGTTCACCGTACCCGCTGCTGCGACTGCTGTACCCGCCGCTGCCCGACGCTTTGCGCGCCTGTCGGCAACTCGGACAACGCGATGGTTCGTTGGTAAACCCTTTCTGCGCGTAGAACTCCTGCTCTCCTGCAGTAAACACGAACTGTGCGCCGCAGTCGCGACACGTCAATGTTTTGTCGGCGTAGCTCATCGCTCGCTTCGCTCCTTTGGGCTTGCGCGTAAGCCCATTCCTTGGGTTAATAACCGGGGTCTGGCAGACAATGGGCTATGGGATCTGACCGCAGAGGCAGGAATCCAGGGCACCACGTGGAACCAAACCATATATAGTGTATCACGACCGCGAGGCGATTGCAAGAAAACGTTACAGCGTCGTATCTGGCGCATCGGCGAACAACGCGGCAACCGCCACCGGCAGGTCGGGCAGGCAGGTCAGGTGCAGGGTTTGCGTGGCATCGCAGGTGACCGGCGCCCGATAGGCGTCACCTTCCAGCCGGTACACCCGCGCACAGCGCTGCGCCGGGTCGATCTCCACATATTCGGGCACGTCGCAGTGGGCGTACAATGCCCGCTTCTGCGCCATCGCTTCGGTGCTGTTGCTCGGCGAGAGCACTTCGATGATCAGATCGGGCACGCCGTGAATGCGCCGCTCGCACACTAGCGCGGCAACCCGTTCGGCGCGGATGAAGAGAAAATCGGGTTGCACCGCATCGTGCAGCGACAGAATGACCCCTATCGGCGCCGTGAACCACGCACCGAGACCGCGATCTTCGGCGGGGATGCCGATCGGTCGTATGCACCTGCCGACGATCCACTGATGAAAAGCACTGGGCGCGGTCGTCATCCAGAGAACCCCTTCGAGGATTTCATAGCGGTTGCCATCGTCCGGCAGACCTTCCCACGCCGCAACCGTCCAGCGACCCTGGGGCGGTCCCGGCACAGCGTGGTCGACCAGCAGCAGCGCGACCGTAGCGTTCTCAGGGAGCATACCATACCCTCCGCAGCCTGAAGCTTCTGCCGGGCATTATACCGTGAATCGGGCATGTCAGGCACACTCCGAAAACCAGAATGGGCTTATGTTGAGCATCTATAGCACATACGCCAGTGTCGCCATCGCGTACAGGCGTCCATTTGTACGCATTTGGTGATAAAATAGTGAGAGAACGGCGACGATGCCACGCGTACTATCGTGCCCATCAGACAGAAGGCTGTGGAGAAGCGATTATGCCCGCATTTGAACTTTCCTTCACCCCCACGTTTTACTACGAATCGCTCAACCTTCCGCGCCACGTGAGCAAGGCAATCACCAGAAAGCTGGAGATCCTCACCTCTGATCCGTATTCGGCCCGTGGCGACGCGAAGAAACTCAAGGGGTACGACAATGTTTATCGAGTGCGGGTTGGCGACTATCGTATTTGCTACTGCATCGGCAAGGGATGGATCAAACTTCTGAGCGTGCGCAAGCGCGATGAGCGCACGTATGAAGACGATCTGCCCGATATTGTTCCGCCGGCGTCGTCGCCCGATCCGTCCACGCTCACACCAAAAGCGCGTGGCGCCGTTGAAGAAGAATTCACACTCAGCGCGCCATCCGCGCCACTCCTTGATGTTGAATTCACACTCAGCGCACCAACCCTCGATGCTACGCCGCCGTCACGCACCTTACCACCAGGACGCCCGCTGCCGTTTGTGCTCACAAGGGACTTGCTGAAGCGCTGGCACATATCCCCACAGCACCACGCCATCATACTTGCCGCGCGCACCGAGGACGATCTGCTCAACCTGCCGATCACGGAACGCGATCTCAGTCGCATACTCGATAATCTGTTTCCCCGTTCGCTCGATGCAATTGCAGCGCAGCCCGAATTCGTCCTTGCGACGCCGGCGGATATCGAGCGTTTTGCCGAAGAAGACCTGAGCAGTTTCCTACTGCGTCTGACACCAGAACAGGAGCGCCTGGTCAACCAGGATCGCCGCGGTCCGATCCTGGTGCGGGGAGGTCCGGGAACCGGCAAATCCACGCTGGCGCTCTATCGGGTGCAGCGCCTGCTGGAACAGGGCGTCACGTCGGTGCTTTTCACCACCTATACCAATGCACTAGTCGCCTATTCGGAGCAACTGCTAGCCAGACTGCTCGGCGCACCACCGGATACACGAGGCGTCAAGGTGACCACGGTTGACAGTCTGGCATACCACTATTTTGCCAGAGGTTGGGGAAAACCCATATTCGCAACTGAAGGACAGGCTCTCGACCTGCTTGCTACATCGCTGCGCGAGGCAGAGATACCCGCAGCAGACGATGCAGACCGTCAGGCGCGTCGTGCGGCGCTGGAGCGCCTGGGACAGGAATACCTGCTCCAGGAGTTTCTGCACATCATCGAAGCGCGGAATATCAGCAGTCAGGAAGAATACCTCGCTATCGAGCGTCACGGACGACGCACACCGCTCAAGCCGGCGATCCGCGCAGCGCTCTGGTCAGTTTATATACACTGGCGTGATCTGATGCGCACCAGTGGCGTCGTTCTGCACGAGCAGGTGCGACGCGGCGCAATGGAATATGCAGCGGGCATCGACCCAAAACCGTATCAGGCGCTCGTCGTCGACGAGGCGCAGGATCTTTCGCCGGTGGCGCTACGGTTGCTGTTGAACCTGGTGGAGACGCCAGAACACGTGTACCTGACCGCCGACGCGTCACAGTCGCTCTACCAGCGCGGCTTTAGCTGGAAGCAGGTTCATCACGACCTTGCCTTCACCGGTCGGACGATACTGCTGAAGCAGAACTTTCGCAACACGGCGCAGATTCTGGCAGCCTGCGCCAGCATTATGGCTGGAAGCCAGGCGGGTGAGGAAGAGAGCATCCAGCAACTCCCATCGACGCATCATGGGGATCCGCCGCTCATCCGGCTGGTCAGCAGCGATACGCGCGCTGCCGAAGCCATTCGTGATTTTTTCCTCGAAGCAGCACGTCGCTATCGCCTGCCGACCCATAGCGGCGCTGTGTGTTGCACCAGCAACCGGGAAGGCAGGGAACTTGCCGAACGTCTCAGCGCATTGGGCATGCCTGCAGTATTCCAATCCAGTAAAGAGCTTGACATTACTGTCCCCAGAGTCAAAGTGCTAACGCTGCACTCTGCCAAGGGGCTGGAATTTCCCTTCGTGGCCATTGTTGGACTGGACGAAGGACGCCTGCCACGTATCGATGCCAGCCTGCCGGTTGAAGAGGCGCCAGTGCAGGAAGACGAGCAGCGCCGTCTCTTCTTTGTTGGATGCTCACGCGCCATGCGGGCATTGCTAGTCTGTGGCTCACGCGCGACGCCGTCCCCTTTCCTCGCGCCGCTGCAACCGCCGGTGTGGCGAAGGCAAGAGGATGAGGAAGATGGAGGTGATGACGTCCTTTTCTGATTCGACTCGATGCCAGCGGAGTCCCGTATCAGCGGTGTGCAACAATTGTTCCTCGTCTCAGATCAAGTCGTCGGAATGCCTTGCCGGGCAGACGAGAGTACCTGGAGAAGGTTCTCTAGCAAGGCAATATCGCTCCCCTAGTGATTCATCCGGCAAGTGCCTAAACACTTGGCATGAGTGCAATACCTGATGGTCGGCGGGGACGATGGCGTCGCCGCCGGCCCCAATGAAACGGATGCTTGTGCTTGTTCCAGTACGTGGTCGCCTGTTTGACCGCTTCGCATATCTCGTCCCAGGTCTCGAAGCGTCGACCTTTCAAGGCCAACGAGCGTAGCATTTTCCACCACGGTTCGATCAGGTTCAGATAGGCCGCGTACTTCGGCTGAAATACAACCTCCCAGCGCGGATGATGGAGCGAGAACAACAACACGTCGGTGGTGCGATGGCTGCTCAAGTTATCGACAATCGCATAGACCTGGTCGGCATCTGTCGGCAGCCAGCCCTCGACCCGTTCGAGGAAGTCCACCCCATTGGCGCTCGTGCGTCCAGCATAGGCATGCGTAAAGGCATCGCCAGTCGCCGGTCGGAAAGCGCCGAAGATGTCGCCTTTGCCCCGCCGTCCGTGGTCGACTTCCAGTTTGGCGCGTCCCGCGCCGTGCTGTGTCCCATCAACCGCTTCCTCGGGGCTGATCCGCACCACTTCCTGACCTGGAAAGCGTTTGGCCGTCTCCGGTCCCATTTCATCCAGACAAATTCCGATGCTGTCTTGTGGCGGCGCGGTGTCGAGCGTGTCGATGCGCCCCTTTTTTCAGCGAAGTCTGGATCGACCTTCTCGCCAAACCAGGGTTCCTGGGTCCGCCAGCGCCGACCTTCGGCAATCAAGATTTCAGCTATCCTTGAGCGCTTGATCGGGATGCCTTTGTGCTCGTTCAGGTATGTTTCGAGCCGGTCGAGTGTCCAGCTGCCGAACTCAAGCTGCAAATCTTGGGGCTTAGTTCAGGCAGTAGCGATCACCTGTGCGATAGCCTCGGGCTGGTATGTGGCTGGGCGTCCAGTGCGGGGCTGGTCGTGCAAGCCATTGATCCCGCCAGCATTGAGGCGCTTGATCCAAGTGTAGACGGTCACGCGCGTCATCTGTAGGCGTTGGGCAGTATGGCTTGGTCGTTCACCATCAGCTACCGCCAGAATGATCTGCGCACGCTCGACAAGCCGCGTCTCGGCCGTTCGCGAGCGCGCCAGTTTCGCAAGTGCGGTTCGTTCGTCCGCCGTGAGTTCACGCAGTTGGACCTTGGTTCGCATGTGGCACCTCACTCGTCTTGTGCCACCCATTGTACATCAACTTGCCGGATGAACCACTAATGACGTCACTGCGCTGGTGAAGACAGTAGCTCAATTGACGCAGATGCTGTCGTTGCTCTTCTGCGAACCAATAGACGCTGAATGCTGCTATTTCCGCATCATTATCGATCCAGGGAAGCTCGATCTGTGCAGGGGACCATTCACGCGCTTGATTGACCAGTTCACGCGCTGTAATGCGCAATTGCTGCGGATTTATCGGCGCTGTCCATACTCTCGTCATCAACACTGCTAGTGGGTCGATGTCTCGACCAAAGGCGCGATGATCAGACTCAGCCGCCATTCGCACGACAGTACCAGACCCCATCATCGGATCAAGAACGGTGGATCGTGGCCCCAATTCTTCTATTGCTCTCAAAGCCAGATCTGGAGCCATACGTGCGGGAAAAGGATGAATGGGTTTAGGACGGTTCATATATCCTCATCGATGCACAGCTTTTTGTACTTTATTAGTATCAAGCGTCTGTGTCCAGGAGGTGATGCTAGCACTCACCGAAACGTACCAAGTGCAGCCAGCTCCGCTGCAAGGGTCACATCCAGCGCATCGGCGCCGCCGGGGAGAAGCGGGATGGCGCCGACGCCGCCAGGATAGCGTTCGACTTCTCCCGTCCCCGGATAGAGGATCAGTGCCACCGCCACTGACGGAGCGCCTGCTACTCCAATTGCGCCAGCATATGCATACGCCTCCGCCAGTGCGTCAACGGGCACAGTGCATCCATCGGCATCCAGACGATACTTGGCATCCAGCACAATAACACGCGGTGAATACCCAGGTCGCGTGACTTCGATCGCAAGGTCGGGGATGCGGGTGTGGCGATCCAGTGACGCGAATGTGTCATCACTGCGAGTATTGCCTGTCGGAGGATAGCGCGGTTGATAGCGCAACGTCAGTGTCCATCCGTTCAGCCCGGCAACCAGGAGCGGAAGATCCCGGCGCAGATCGAGCGTCCAGGCTTCGGTCTCATCAACCGGCGCCGTCAGGAGATGACAGGCATATACGGTCACGCCCAGGTCGAGGAGTGACCGAGCGACACGCAAGGCGCACCAGCGTTCGTGCAGGAGCGGCAGATCGATGATGGTAAGATCGAACGACGAGCCTGGATCGATGACCATACGCTGGTACAGCGCACGCCACATACGATAGACCTGACGGTATGAGGGGTCACGTTGTATGCGCGGCGTTGCGACCGGCGCGCGATGGAATGCGGTCACCTGATCGAACCATGGGACGGCAAGCAATGCAGCGATCCGGTTGAGGCACTGTGTACAGCGCGAGGCGACAGCGCGGGCGCGCGCGGCGCGGGAAGAACCCGGCGCCACTGCATCGAGGCGAGCAACTTCGCGCCGTGCCCGATCGGCACACCGCCGCGCGCACCGGTGCAGGGTTTCCAGCGTGTGTTTCAGCAGGCGATGTTCAGCCGTATCGAAGGTGACGTTGCTGTGATCCTGCACTGCGGTGTGTGGCAGAAATCCACCTTCAGGGCGCAATGCCTGCTGCACGTGCGTCGCCACGTCGGGAGGCGCAACCTCCAGGTCACCCTGAATAGCGCGTTGCAACGTCGTAACCGAAACATCCGTCGCCTGTCCCAATGGCATCCGACGCTCACTGCGCTGCAGCGTGCTACGGGGCTGCTTCAGGATACGATGCGCTGCCTGCTCGAATCGGTCGAACAATGATCCAAACAGAATATCGGCATCTTCGAGCCATGAACGGGGGACGCCATCACCTGGCGCCAGATGGGCGCCCGTAACGGCGCCTGCCAACGAGCGCACCAGACCGGCAGCGACATGCTCGACATCCTTGATCAGGGCGAGATAGCGCGCGGCGTCGATCTTGCGCGGTGCGACACTCAACCGCCACACCCGTTCAACAGACATGCTCTGGCAGGTGGTCAGACGCAGCGTATGGGCGCCGACAGCCGCGCCTGAATTCCACATCCAGTGCCAGCGCGGATCGCCTGGACGGAGAAACGGCGACAGAACAACGCCATCGATGGACAGTTCCAGCACTGCGGCATTGTCTGGAAGGCAGACAAACTCAACCGCCTGATGTTCGGTCAGGAGGGGCAGATCGCCTTCTATTTCCGACGAGAGGTCAATTTCAATGAACGATGTCACGGTTCAGCATCCAGGCGGGCGTAAAGGCAAAACCTTCACGTTTCGCTCTCTGCGGTCACTATGAACTGGTGATGTCACGTATCGAGCTTACCCTCGGTGAGCCAGCGCTGCAACACGTCACGGGCAGCACGGGCAGCACGGGCGCGATGACTGATCTGATTCTTCCGTTCGGGTGGAAGTTCTGCCAGGGTTGCATCTTCATCAAGGACGTAGAAGATCGGATCGTACCCGAAGCCGAAATGTCCTTTCGGCTCGAATTCAATAACGCCGGAGAGCACGCCCTCAACAAATTCGACCGAACCATCGGGTAGTGCCAGCACGATGACACACACGAAACGCGCCAAGCGCGCATGAAACGGCACTCCTTCAAGTTTGCGCAGCAGGAATGCGTTACGCTCGGCATCGGTCGCTTCAGGACCAGCGTAGCGCGCCGAATACACACCGGGTTCGCCACCGAGGGCTGCCACTTCCAGCCCCGAATCGTCTGCGAGGGTCGGCATTCCACTGCGACGCGCATAGTATTCGGCTTTGATGCGCGCATTTTCGGCGAAGGTTACACCTGTCTCCTCTACATCGTCCTCAATGTGGAGGTCCGACAGCGTGTACAGATCAAGCGGCAGATCAGCGAAGATTGCTGCGTATTCCCGGCGTTTTCCCGGATTGGTTGTTGCTATCAACAGACGAGGCATAGCCATTTCTGATCTCTGATTGCTCTGGTTGCAGCGTAGCCGCACACGAGCGATCTGTCAAGGGTTTGACGCAGAATGCGCTCTCAACTAGAATAGTCACGGGTGTTCGTAGAGACAGGGAACATGCTTCATGTCACGCACGGTTGACGTCGAGATAGTACAGGCGCGCGGCTTCTCTATGTTGATCGAGTTGCTGCGCGCGATGCGCCCCAAGGAATGGATCAAGAACACATTCGTCTTTGCAGCGATTGTCTTTTCACAACAGCGACTGTGGAAGCAACTCGATGCAGTGCTGACGGTCACCGCAGCGTTCATCCTGTTTTGTATGGTCGCCAGCGCCGTTTACCTGCTCAATGATCTGGTTGACATCGAGAAAGATAGAGCGCATCCAAAGAAGCGCAACCGGCCACTTGCATCGGGACGGCTGAGTCCGCAGATAGCGGCGGTTACGGCAGCAGCGCTGGTGATCGCGGCAGCACCGCTCAGCGTGTGGCTCGATCTGATCTACACATCGCCGGGCGGGAGTGTCGCGTGGTTTGGTCACAACTATGACTTTCCGGTGGCGCTGCTGGTCTATGCGCTGGTGCAGGGCGTGGCGTATTCTTTTTATTTCAAGCACGTCGTGATCATGGACATCTTCACCATCGCCGCTGGCTTCGTGCTGCGTGCTGTGGCAGGCGCAATGGTGCTCGACATTAATATTACGCCGTGGTTGCTGATCTGTATGGGGCTGCTGGCGCTCTTCCTGGGGCTAGCAAAACGTCGCGCCGAGATCGTGCTGCTGGAAAATGGCGCCGGCGCTCACCGGAAAATCCTCGATGAATATTCATTGCCACTCCTCGACCAGATGATGTCGATTGTAACTTCGGCAACGATCATCGCCTATACCCTCTTCACAGCGACTGCCGAAACCCTGCCGCACGAACCATTCCCGGTGATGATGATGACGGTTCCATTTGTGGTCTATGCCATTTTCCGCTACCTCTATCTGATCTACAAGCAGGATGGCGGCGGTAGTCCTGCCGATCTGGTGTTGAAAGATACGCCGCTGGCGTTGTGCATTGTGCTGTGGGGGCTGACGTCAGTTGCGATCCTGGCAATATTTGCATTGTAATTGTGCATCAGTGTGGTTGAAGGCATCTATAAGATTAGCACGACAGAGAGAAGTTGCCGAAGGTCGCACAAAGCGTAGCGGTAACGGTTCCCGGAAAAACAGCAGCACGCGACAAACGGGCGCTGATGCATGAGAGTAATCCGTGTGGTTGCCCTTATAGGGCAGTCTCCGGCGCCCCGTTCTCGGTTCTCAGTTCTATGATCGTCTTCATCAAATTTGGCGGCTCGGTCATCACCGACAAGCAACAGCAGGAACACGCTGCTACCGACACGATTCGTCGTCTGGCGGAGGAACTGCGGCAGGCTCTGGACGCAGCGCCTGATCTGCGCGTTATCGTGGGGCACGGAAGCGGCTCATTTGGTCACGTCTACGCCCAAAAATACGGCATCCATCGCGGTCTTGCAGCCGATGACGACTGGATGGGATTTGCGCTGACCGCTGGCGCAGCGCTGCGCCTGAACCGGATCGTGGTCGATGAACTGCTTGCAGCGGGCATCCCGGCGCTGGCGCTGCAACCCTCGACAACGCTACTGGCGCGTGGCGGGCAACTGGTTCACTGGGAAACCGGTTCACTGGAACGTGCGCTGGAGCGTCGGCTGGTTCCCGTCGTTCACGGTGATGTTGCATTCGACGACGTTCAGGGGAGCGCGATTATTTCCACCGAGCAACTGCTGGCGCATCTGGCGACACTCCCCACCCTGCGCCCTGCGCGCATCACCCTGGTCGGTGAGGCAGGGGTTTATACTGCCGACCCGCGCGTCCATCCGCAGGCGGAACGGATTGCGCGGATCGATCAGTACAACATTGATGATGTGCTGGCGGGCGCTGGCGGATCGCATGGCGTGGATGTCACCGGTGGCATGCGCAGTAAGGTCGAACTCATGTGGCAACTGGTGCAAACCGTTCCTGCACTTCACGTCTACCTAATCGGTCCAAAGCCGGGGTTGCTGAAGCGAGCGTTGCTTGGCAACGACACAGTCGAGGGGACGGTGATTGTAAGGGGTTGAAGAGTGGACGTTGAATGTTGAATGTGAACGTCGCAGGTTGGACGTTGGACGTTGAACGTTGAACGTTGAACGTTGAACGTTGCAGGGAGAAAGCCTGTCCACGTTGCGGCGTCAGCGTGCCAGAGAACGCCAAATTTTGCAGTGAATGCGGTGCAGCGCTGCGTCCTGATGTATGCCCGCAGTGCGGTCACACTGTGACGCCAGGAGCAAAGTTCTGCATCGAATGCGGCGCAGCGCTGAAGTGACGTCACACATCCGGCTCCAGGTAGAAACTTAGCGGATAACCGGCTTTGCGCGCGGCGTGATGCGCCTCGTAGACGCGACGCTGCGCTTCTTCGTAGGGCAACGTCACAACATGCGCCCGACCGTTGTGGTGCGCTTCGAGCATAATGGCAACTGATTGCTCAAAGCTCAGCTCGAAGATGGTCAGCAATATCAGCACCACAAAGTCCATCGGCGTCACATCGTCGTTCTCGATAATGATGCGGTACGGGCGCTCAAGTTCTTCTTCGGTAACAACGACGTATTCAGTTGTTGGGATAGTGGTTGTGAGCGGAACCGAGACTTCTGCAGGCATTTGCGTTGCCACTCGCACGCTTCTATCGCCGGTCAACCTACGACATCCGATGATACCGTCTGTCCTCTTATTTATCATACCATGCAATGGAATGATCTGCGGGTCATACTTTCGCCGACAGACCCCGTTACACCGCTTCTTTCAGGCGGTCGTCGCTGCCGAACAACAGGCGCTGACCAACCCAACCGATGACCGGCAACCCCGATGCACGACGTATCGTTGCGCGGTACCAGGCATCGTGTTCGGCAGGAGTGCGGAAGACTGGGCAGTAGTTGCGCGAACTCCACAATCGCAGGAATTCGTACCGCTCAAGGGTACGGTTGCCCGGATAGCGTTCAGGGATGCCATCTCCATCGCGATCAACATCGTTCGTCATCAGATCGAAGCGTCCCAGATCGGGCCACTGCGCATCCACCAGATAGTACTCCTCGCGCAACACACCGGACGCATCCCGGTATGGCAGGCTGTACCCCACCAGCACCGTCGCATGCTGTCCCCACAGACGTAACCTTCCAATCTGAATCGCCGGGTAGATATCGACGATCACCGGCACGCCCCGATCGATCAGATCGCGCAACACGCGCTCGCCATCGGTATGCGAAAGGTTGCCGAAATGCGCACCATAGCCTCGTCGTCGTAACTGCAATGCCTTGAGGGGTGGCAGGGTTCCACCGAATTTTGGCTGAAACAGCAGACCGGCCTCACGAATGAATTCTTCCTTCGTGAACCGTGGCTCGCCGTGCAATAGATTGAGTGCATTGGCAAGCGAGGCGAAACTACACTCGTTCAATCTCTGCCCGCTAACGGGCCAACCGGCAGGATCGGCAGTCGCAACCACGCTACGAACGTATGGAGGAAATGATGGCATATGTTTTTGTGTATCACCAGAAAGGCAGAACTCGATATAGATAACGTTCAACGTTGAACGTTCAACGTTCCACATTCATTCAACATTCAACGTTCAACGCTCAACGCTCAACATCCATTCCCCCTCGCACTTTACGCCGCCATACACACCACAATGCTCCGACCTCCGGCGGACCGGTAAAGATGTATGCCAGCCAGACTGCCCAGAGCGCGGGCCAGATGGACACCAGCAGGAATGCAATACCAACCGCTGCCCATCCCAGAATACCGGAGACGACCATTGGCGTGCGTGTGTCGCCGATACCGCGCAGGGCGCCACCGATGACGAATGTGCCCGCCCAGAGTGGTTGCGCCAGTGCGACAACCTGCACTGCCGTTGCGCCAATGGCGATCAACTGTGGATCGCCACTGAATATGCCGACCATCTGCGGCGCGAACATGATGAACAGCGCCCCCAGACCGCCCATCCAGATGATTGCCCAGCGCATCGCCACATTCGTCACCGCACGCGCTTCGTCGATCCGCCCGGCGCCGATCGCCTGACCGACAAGCGCAGTCGTCGCCAGGCTAAACCCGATCCCCGGCATGAACGACAGTGAGAGGACATTCAGCGCCACGCGATGTGCGGCAAGCGCCACAGTACCCAACCCAACGACAATCGGTGTCAGGGCAGCAAACGATGTAATGATGATGATTTCCTCAAGGGCAGCCGGTGCGCCAAGCCATACGACCTCACGCGCAGTGCGCCAGCGCGGTCGCCACGTTCCAGGAGCGCCAACCCGTACCCGTGTGCTGACCCGCAGCAGAATGAACAGAAACAGTGCTGCGCCGGCAACGCGGGCGATCAGGGTCCCCCAGGCACTGCCAGCCACACCGAGCGCCGGCATGCCGAGATGCCCGTAGATCAATGCCCACGATGCGATCAGGTTTAGCACATTTGCCAGTGCTGTCACCAGCATGGGGGTGCGGCTGTCACCCGCGCCACGTAACACGCTCCCGCCGATCAACATGAGCGCCAGTGCTGGAATACTCGTCGAACTTATCGTCAGATATTCTACCGCCACTATGGTCGCATCCGGCGCCATACCGTACAATGCCACAACCGGCGCTGCCCAGAGTAATCCAGCGAACGTCACCGGCAGCGAGAGCGCAGCACCCCACAGCAACGACTGACCGGCGATATGACGCGCCCGCGCGGTATTGCCTGCACCGATCGCCTGAGCAACCAGCACTGATGCACCAACTGATAACGAACTCAGCGCCGCCATCACGATGAACAGCACATTCAGCGCCGCGCCGACGCCTGCCAGCGCGACGATGCCGATGCCTGCCACCAGAATGGTATCGGCAATGCCAAGCGCCGTGTGAAGAAGATTCTCACCAATGGCGGGCAGCGCCAGACCCATCACCCGGCGCCGCAACGACGATGAAGGGCGCGTGGCGCTTTCCGACGAGACAGCGGGCGCGATCGCTTCGGTAGTTGATGGAACGATGTCAGGAACGGTCACACATTTCTCCATAGATGTCTAACGTTGAACGTTAAACGTTGAACATTGGAACATCGAACAATATCAAACGTTAAGCGTTGAACGTTACAACGTTGAACATTGGAACGTTGAACATCCAAACTCCAACCCCTACGCTGCCGCCCGACGGAAGGATGCTGCGCGGCGTGCCATCTCTTCACGCAAGGCATGGTGGTCGCGTTCGATGTAGCGCAACGCACCCAGGTAGAACACAAAGCACAGCATCCAGGCAGTGACGCAGATCCAGGTAATCGCGGTTTGCAGGTCGTACATGTCGGCGATGATGCCAGCGAGGAGAGGCGCGAGCGCCGCACCGCTGTTTTCGATAAAGTATTCGACTGCCTGTGCCGTGCTGCGCACTTCCGGCACGGTTACATCGTACACCGTTGCGATAACATTTGGTGACGACAGTGGCATAAAGAGTGCGGTCAGACACATAAGTACAAAGAAGGCGGTACGCTCCTCGATCGGCGTTTGCATTGCCAGATAGAGAAAGATCGCTCCCAGCAACACTCCTGTGCTGGAGACCAGAATACGCCCACGAGTCGTGCGTTTGAACGCCCAATCGCCTAAAACGCCGCCGATAAAACTGCCGCTTGCCAGGATCAGAATAACCGGCGCAACCGTTAGCAGGATGCTTTCCTCGTCGTAACCGCGCTCACGCGCCAGATAGGTGAAGAACCAGTAGGTAATGACATTCCACGGAAAGACACCAGCAAACCCTTGCAGGAAGACGAACCACATGGTGCGCTTCGCCAGCACAGCGCGCATTTCCGACCACGAAAAGCGAAATCGCGCCATGTCGGTCATGCCTTCAAACTCCGGCTCCGCCTTGCCGCGCGGCATTTCACGAACACCGAACAGAATAACAGCGGCAACCACAATGCCCAGTCCGCCGGTCAGGAAAAAGATCGTGCGCCAGCCAATCTGTGGCGCCAGCATTAGCGCCAGTACCATACCGACGAGATAGCCGATGGGTTGAGCCAGTTGCAGCAGACCGTAGACTTTGCCACGCAGGTTTGGACCGAAATAGTCGGCAACCAGAGCATACATACCAGGGTACGACGAGTCATCGATGCCGGTCGAGGCGCGTGCCATCAAAAAGGTCGGATAGGTGCGCGCCACCGCGCTCAACCAGGTGGTCATACCCCAGATGAACGACGCTAGTGACAGCAAACGGGCGCGGGAAAACCGGTCGTACAGATACCCCCAGATCGGATAGAGGATCGATGCCACCACCAGCGCACCGGTTGTCACTGCCCCCATCTGGGTCATGCTGATACCGAACTCGTCCATGATAGCCGGGGTGAGCGGACCAATCAGAAGTTTGTCCGACTGATGGAGCAGCATAAAGCAGAAAAAGACCGCGATCACGAACCAGCGGTAACCTGAGCGGGGTGTTCGTATCATTGCAACCTCGTATGATCGGGGTGGCAGAACGGTTCCTGCACCATTATAACAGGCTCTTCCTGGTCAGCGAGTCGCGCGAGCACGCCCCAGCCGTATTGAATGTTTCATATCCATGACCAGATACGCTTCTTGTTTTTTGCTATAATGAAGCCATGACGACTGCAACGATCAGACCGTCTGCTTCTGCCGCTGCCGCCGCCGACCCGTTCCGCTACGGCTGGCGCCTCGTGCCGCGCCCCACTCCCGATCATCCCCAGCACCTCGAACCGGTGCCCCTCACCCTCGAAGACGTC